>JBFJXR010000014.1:0-50298 GCA_041622995.1 Nevskiales bacterium | reverse complement strand
TAAAAAGCCGAATAATGAAATCAGGCCTATGAAAAGTTTCTGCGTCATCAAGTATTTTTCCGAATCCAGTCGAGGTAGGCTGTTGAGCCATCACTGATAGGGACTACTACCAGTTCAGGAAGTTCGTATGGATGTTTGTCTGTTACAGCCTGCTCCAGAGCCTTCAGTCTCTGGTTTGTGGTCTTGATTATAAGCTGACATTCACTTTCAACTTCGGTTTTGTTATTCCATCTATAGACAGAACGGACACCGTTTACGATATTTACACAGGCTGCAAGGTGCTCTTCTACAAGTGAGGCTGCGATTGCCAGCGCCACATCCTCTGTGGGGCATGTACAAAACACCATGCGAATGTCATCGGCCTGATCCATAAATGAAAGCATACTGAATTGACCGGTCATGCGTCATTCTTCTTGCGAAAATCGTATAAAAGATTATTTTATGAGCAGTATTCACTTGGGATTGCATTAACAATATTTGATTCAATATTGGATTCGACTTGGCTAAGACCTTGCCTGCGAGGATAATAGCGCGCTCGAATTTATTAATCGGTAGACATCATGTCCCACAATCGTCGCAGCCAAGCTATAACACAAGGGGTTCAACGGGCCCCGAACCGCGCCATGTTGCGTGCCATGGGTTATCAGGATGAAGATTTCAATAAGCCCATCGTAGGTGTGGCGAATGGATATTCCACAATCACACCCTGCAATATGAGCCTGAATGTACTGGCTGAGCGTGCTGACAAGGCGCTGCGTGAAGCCGGTGCAATGCCGCAGATGTTCGGCACCATTACCGTGAGTGACGGGATTTCCATGGGCACTCAGGGCATGAAGTACTCGCTGGTGTCGCGTGAAGTTATCGCCGACTCAATAGAAACCGCCTGCGAAGCCGAGAGTATGGACGGTGTGATCACTATCGGTGGTTGTGACAAAAACATGCCCGGCGCAATGATTGCAATTGCACGCATGAACATTCCAGCCATTTTCGTTTATGGCGGCACCATCAAGCCGGGCAAGTACAAAGGTGAGGATCTGACCATCGTCAGCGCCTTCGAGGCGGTCGGGCAGTTCAGTGAAGGTAATATTGACGAGGCTGAACTCAGGGCTGTTGAGTGTAACGCCTGTCCCGGCGCCGGTTCCTGTGGCGGTATGTTTACTGCTAACAGCATGTCTTCTGCTTTTGAGGCCATGGGCATGTCACTGCCTCACTCCTCGACTATGTCAGCGGAGGGCGAGGATAAAGTTGAAAGCACAGCCCAGTCTGCAGCTGCGCTTGTAGAGGCGATCAAACAGCAGATTCTGCCGCGCGACATCCTGACTAAAGAAGCTTTTGAAAATGCGATTGCCGTGATGATGGCAGTGGGTGGGTCTACAAATGCTGTTCTGCATCTGCTCGCCATTGCGCATTCGGCTGGCGTGGATTTACAACTTGAAGATTTCGAACGCATTCGCAAGAAGGTACCGGTCATCTGTGATCTCAAGCCCTCCGGAAAATTTGTCACGGTTGACCTGCATAATGCTGGGGGTATTCCCCAGGTTATGAAGATTCTGCTGGTGAATGGCCTGTTACATGGTGACTGTAAAACGATTACCGGCCAGACATTGGCAGAACAACTGGTAGATATTCCGGCAGAGCCGCCAGCAGGGCAGACGGTTATTCGTCCAATCACCGATCCGTTATACGCAGAAGGGCACCTGGCAGTATTGAAGGGCAATCTGGCAGAAGAAGGTTCTGTGGCAAAGATCAGTGGTATTAAGGTTCCGGTGATGACGGGGCCGGCCCGTGTTTATGATTCTGAAGAGGAATGCATGGCTGCGATCATGGATCATAGCGTGCAGTCAGGGGATATTGTGGTGATTCGCTACGAAGGTCCGAAGGGTGGTCCTGGAATGCGCGAGATGTTATCACCGACCTCGGCCATCATAGGTCGTGGTCTGGGCGATCAAGTGGGCCTGATTACCGATGGACGTTTTTCAGGGGGTACCTACGGCATGGTGGTTGGTCATGTCGCGCCAGAAGCCGCAGTCGGCGGTACTATCGCTCTGGTGCAAGAAGGTGATTCCATCACTATTGATGCGCATCAGCGTCTGCTGCAACTGAATGTGGATGAAGCCGAGATCACCCGCCGCCGTGCCGAGTGGACACCACCGAAGAACACGCCCAGACGTGGTGCTTTGCGCAAGTTTGCCGAGTTGGTGTCCAGTGCTAGCAAAGGGGCGGTGACTGATCCTGATTAGGGATGTATCGGAAACTAATGAAGGGGCCGAAAGGCCCCTTTTTTTATGCCCAGAATTGAGTATCTATATGTCGGGTATTTGAGACCGCTTCGCATTGCTCACAATAACCGTTGCTTTGCAAAAACAGGGATAGAGCCTTACTCGAGCCCGAGTATGAAGTCCCAATGTTCCTTCTCCACTGGCATTACCGAGAGGCGATTGCCCTTACGTATCAGCGGAAAGTCCGGCATTTGTGCTGCATGTTCCTTGAGTTCACGTAATGAAATTGTGCGTTCCAAATGCCGTTTGTATTTGATGTCGACCATTATCCAGCGAGGGTTTTCGGGATCACTTTTGGGGTCAAAATGATGGTCTTCAGGATCAAAGGCCGTGTAATCGGGGTAGCCTTCCCTGCAGATTTCCATGATGCCGACAATGCCGGGTTCGTCGCAGTTAGAATGATAAAAAAAAGCCAGATCACCTTTCTTCATATCGTCCCGCATCATATTGCGTGCCTGATAGTTACGCACCCCGTCCCAGGGTTCGGTTTTTTTCGGTCTTTTCTTCAGGTCATCAATACTGAAGGAGTCGGGCTCCGATTTCATTAGCCAGTAACGCATCAGTTATCCATTGTTAGTTAATAAGGTTTGTTTAAGGGGTTTGTTTAAAGAATTGCAATCCACTTTCTGTAGCAACGCCATCCAGCGATACATCCCATCGTTCGACAGGAATTCTATCAGTCTGCTGACAATCGTAGGCCAGACCAATCAATAACGGGCGGCGCCAGTACCGGCGGTAACGGCGAAAAGCCAGACAACGGTCGTAATAGCCTGCGCCCATGCCCATACGGTTGCCCTGATCATCGAAGCCTGCCAGCGGCAGTACGATCAAGTCCAGTGATCTGGGATGCGTAATATCCTCGCGGTGATAAGGCAGAGGTTCGGGAATATGATATCTATTGTTCTGCCAATGCGTATTGTCATGGGTATGAATGAATTGCATACGGCCATAGATACGCGCATCAATGCGAGGGTAATGCAATGCTTTACCCGCAGCTTCAATCGTGAGTGAAAGTGGCAGGGTCGGGCATTCTGCATCGACTGCCATGTACAGGGCGATATTACTGGCACGTTTGAAGGATCGGTGCTGACTTAGGGCCTGGGTGGCCAGCACTGCCTTGTGCCAGCGTTCTGCTACTGACAGTGATGATCGTCTGGCAATCAGGGTCTGCCTGAGTGACTGGCGATCAGAATTCATAAAAGGCTACTCCCGCATATGCCGTAAACGACTTACGACCCTGAGACAAAAGTGCGTCAGGTGGGACCATCAGAAACCCGGAAAGGCTTTCCGCACCAAGACGGACATGCACAAAAGGGCAACGTCATGGACCCGGGGTCGAAAATTAGGCTCAAGGAGTTCAAAAGTCATCTTCGAACACTGCAGGAGAGCCCAGAGTGAAGTGTAGGCGGGTTAACGGTCTTCCTCAAGGGATTCTTCTTCCAGCGCCGCATCTATTTTGAGTTGAAGCTGCTGCAATCGGTCGTTGATCTCTTTGTCTACCGAGGAACGTTTGCGTTGATTCTGGAAATCGAGTAACTCATGCGCCATATTCAGCGATGTCATGACAGCAATACGTTCCATGCCAAGGGCTTTGCCTTTTTTCTGGATAGTGCTCATGCGTTTATCCAGGTATTCGGCCGATGCGAGCAGGGTTTCGCGCTCACCCTCAGGGCAGGCGACCTGATATTCATGGCCAAGTATGCGAATAGTGACGTTGCTTACGCTTTTGCTGCTCATGACTCGCTACCTCAGGACTCGGAAGCTTCTACCGCTTTCGCAGGTGTATCTTCCAAAGTTCGTATGCGCTCAACAACTGACGAAATTCGCTGCTTGAGTTCAGCGTTGCGATGAATATGTGCCTCTACCTCCGAACGCAGTGTCCGGTTTTCTACTTGAAGACGCTTGAGAGATACTAGGAGCTCGTCAATACGGTCTTCAAACTGGTAAAGGTCAAAATCTGCCATCGATACGTCAATTGTTGGTATTGAATCAAAGTGCAGTATAGCAAGTGACCCACCCCTTTTGACTAGTAGGGTGGGTCAAAATGCCTTTTATAGAGATAAAGTTAGAGCGCAATCAGCGAATCAGGATGAACAATGCACCGTTGCCGCGACGAATATGGAGTAGCAGACGGCCCTTAATTTTGGCCAGTTCACGGAATGCTTCCAGGTTTTTTACTGGTTTGCGATTCACCGAAGTGACTACGTCTCCCACTTGAAGACCGGCAGCCATAGCTGGGCTGTTGGCGTCCACACGGCTGACAACGACACCTTCCACACGGCCGGCCAGAGGGTGAGTACCGTCAATTTCGACAAATCCTGCTCCGGCAAGGCCTGAATGTAGTCCACCGGAATCAAGCTTTTCTTCTGGTGCTGCCTGAATGGTTGCGCTGACAATACGTGGTTTACCGTCACGCAGAATTTCAATACGGGCTTTTTGACCAATACGTAGCAGACCGATGTTATTACGTAACTGTGCGAAGTCTTTCACTTCCTGATCATCAATTTTGATGACGACATCACCCGGCTCGATACCGGCCTTGTCTGCCGCTGAATCGGGTACGACTTGTGCCACGACAACCCCGCGATTTCGTTTCAGGTTGAAGGCTTTGGCCAGATCAGAAGTCAGGTCCTGTCCAATGATGCCCAGACGGCCGCGCTTCACTTCGCCAAACTTGACGATTTGCTCCATGACGGCCTTGATTAGGTTGGTTGGGATAGCAAAACCTATCCCGATATTGCCACCGCCACGCGAAAGGATGGCTGTATTAATGCCAACGAGTTCACCCTGGAGATTCACCAAAGCTCCTCCCGAGTTACCGGGATTAATTGAAGCGTCAGTTTGAATAAAATCTTCGTAACGTTTGCCGAGTCCATGACGCCCCAGGCCACTTACAATGCCCGAGGTTACTGTCTGGCGCAGCCCGAACGGGTTGCCGATAGCGACCACGAAATCACCAACGCGCAGGCTGTCTGAGTCAGAAAGTGTGAGGGCGGTGATGTTTTTCGCTTCAATCTTGATCAGGGCAATATCCGTTTCCGGATCAGCGCCAACGAGTTCCGCCTCAATTTCACGGTCATCACTTAGACGTACAGTAATCGTATCGGCATTGTTGATGACATGATGGTTGGTCAGCACGTATCCGTTTTTACTGTCAATGATGACGCCCGACCCGACTGACTGGTTCTCACGTTTCCTTGGCTGGTTCGGCATATCAAAGAAATGCCGGAAGAATGGGTCGTTGAAAAAGGGGTTTTGCTGAACTTCGACTTCACCCGTCGCCACAATATTCACCACTGCTGGGAGGGCTTTTTCCAGCATGGGGGCAAGGGTAGGTGTATCACCGTTAAGTAATCCGGGTGGAACCGCAGCATTGACCGAAAATGGCGTGATTAATATCACGGTGGCTGTCAGCACTGCGGCTAACGCTTTTATGTTAAGCGTCTTGGTCATTGTCAGTAATCCTTGTTTTGTGAATTTCAGGAACGCTGATATGACCGGTAATTTCTCCAGGAGTTTCCCCCTGATTGATTTCAGTCTTTCAGTTTTCCTGTTCCCAGTATTTGGCGAGGGCGTTGACCATGGGCTTAAGGAAGAAACTGTCCTCGGGCATCAGATCAACTGTCACACCTTCTTTTTCCAGGCTGTCCGCTACCAGTGGCCCAACTGCAGCCACACAGGTTTTTTCAAGTCCGCTTTCGAGTTCAGCAGTGAGGCCCCGACTACGGGCGACACTGAAGAGCCGGTCAATTTGCGGGCTACTGGTAAAGGCAATGGCGTCGATGCTGTTATTTTTCAAGGCCAGAATAAGTTCGACGACTTTGTCACTATCGGCGGCATCTGCATATATATACGGGGCAACAGGGATAGCCTGCGCACCGGACTGTTCTAGAAAGTCGATTAACGGACGATTCGGGTTTTCTCCATAAAGCTGTACGGCAACTTTACGACCCTTGATGTTTTCCAGTTTGAGCGCTTCAATAATGCCGGCCGTTGTCGGTTCAGTCGCTGCCAGGTCACTGGATAGTCCCAGATTACGCAATTCCCGGTTGGGCTTCGGTCCACGGGTGATCTTGCGTGGTTCTGCCAGTGCGTCAATAAATTCGTTCTTGATGCCTGCCCGGTCCGCGAAACCAAGAAGTCGTCTCAGGCCCTCGCCAGTTAAAAGGATGAGGTCATCAAACTGACCTTCAATACATTGCTGCAGCCAGGCGTCTATTGGTTCTGCATCAGGCGCATCAAAAATGCTAATGAGCGGGCAGCGTAGAGTGTCTGCACCACGTTTTTCCAGCATGTCGGCAAACAGGTCAAGTTCTCGCGTTTCGGGTAGTGCGATGCAGCGCCCAGTGAAGCTTTGCTTGGTGCTCATATCTGTCCGTACTTAGAGTGGTACGTCAGGATTGAGGCGATATCGGCCAGTTATACTGGTCTGGTCCAGAATGTGTCCATCAATAGCAGCCAGTACATCCTGCGCGGTGAATGCGCCTTCTACAGGGCAACGTTCCAAGTCTGTGGCGTAAAGCGTAAATTTATAATGATGAACGATACTGTCATTCCACGGAGGGCAAGGGCCGTCGTAACCCAGATAAGTGCCTGACATGTCAGGGTCTGATGCGAACCAGTCGGTATAGTTGTTCTGCCCCTGTCTGCTGCCAGAAGGCCCCTTGGGATCTGTTTTGCCGCGGGGCGTAATTTCACGAGAGCAGGCAGCCTCCTCAATTGAGTTCACATTACTGGCAATATCTACCATTACCCAGTGTGAAAAATCCGTTCGAGGCAAATCGGACGGCACTGTTCGGCCTTCCTGGTTTACGTCATCTGCTTTGGTAGGCACATCGGAATCAATACAAATTAATACGAAGCTTTTTGTCCCAGCAGGCACATCTTCCCAACTGAACTGTGGATTGCTGTTGTCACTCAGGCGTACATGGGCAGATGGGTCGATGGCACCAAACGCACAACGTTCGGGAATTACGCCATTATCTTCAAAACTTTTACTGGTAATTTGCATAAGTATCCCCTCGGTTTTCCTAATCAGAATCCGGTACGGAGGCGTTCAGTAAGCTCTCCGAGACCGCCCATGACTTTCTGCTGCAGACTTTTATGAGTTTTGTAGTGTATGCCATACAGATCGCAGTCTTTACTGGCTGCAAGTAAATAATCATCACTGGTCTTGAGTTCGTCAACCAGTTGGAGTTCTATTGCTTGGCTTCCGTACCAGTGTTCTCCGGTAGCAACCCTGTCAATATCCACCTGTGGCCGGTTATCTTTTACAAAGCGTTTAAATAGCTGGTGGGTCTCTTCAAGTTCTTCCTGGAATTTCTCGCGGCCACCATCGGTATTTTCACCGAACATGGTGATGGTGCGTTTGAACTCACCTGCAGTATGTTGCTCAAAATCTATATTGTGCTGTTTAAGAAGCCGGTTGAAGTTAGGTAACTGCGCGACGACACCAATAGAACCAATAATGGCGAAAGGTGCGGCGATAACCCGGTCTGCGACACAGGCCATCATATAGCCTCCGCTGGCAGCGACTTTATCGACCGAAGCTGTCAGGTGGATACCGGCATCCCGGATGCGCCTTAGCTGTGAGGCCGCCAGTCCGTAGCCATGTACCATGCCGCCAGGGCTTTCCAGTCGCACCAGTATTTCGTCTTCCGGTCTGGCAACCTGCAGAACTGCACTGATTTCCTCACGCAGGTTATCAACTGCCGCCGCTCGAATGTCGCCATGAAAATTGAGCACGAACAGACGTTTTTTCTGCTCTTCCTTGCCCAGTTTGGCCGCCTTCTTCTGTTGCTTGGCTTCGGCTTTTTTCTGTTTCTGTTCTGTCTTGATGGCTTCAGGTGTCAACAATTCATGTTTGAGTGCTGATGCCATGTTTTCAAAGCGCCTGTTGAGGTGCTTTACCTCCAGTTGCTCATCCATATGTTCTTTCATATGACGTCGCAGATTGGCGACCATTGCCAGCACAAACAGAATGGCGGCGACCAGAGTGGTGGTTTTAGCCAGAAACAGGCCATATTGTAGTAGGTAATCAATCATATATAGTTTTTCTGGGTTAATTTCGGGGCAAATGTTTTCGCGCAAGCCGGCGATTCTAGCATTGACGGTTAATTTGGGTAGGGCGAAGTCC
The DNA here is from genome assembly GCA_041622995.1 of Nevskiales bacterium. GTDB lineage: Bacteria > Pseudomonadota > Gammaproteobacteria > Nevskiales > CAJXLF01 > CAJXLF01. Next base: position 41,883 of record JBFJXR010000014.1, on the reverse strand, counting down.
ATCCGAGACTGTGGTGGCGAAGGAGTGAAGCCAGGCATTGAATGTGCTCATCCCGTTCATTAAGGGCGGGAATGTAATTCAATTGACTGCCACCTGCGCCAGTGAAAATTTCAGCATTCTCTTCCTGGATTTCCTCCAGCGTTTCCAGGCAGTCCGCAGCAAAACCGGGACAAACCACATCGACATTCTGGATGCCTTCATGGGCCCAGCTTTCCAGAGTCTTGCTTGTATAGGGCTGTAACCAGGCGGCTTTACCAAAACGGCTTTGATAAGTCATGATCCAGTCGTCGTCTTTCAGGCCGAGTTTATGAGCCAAGGCGCTGGCGGTGACATGACATTGTTTTGAATAGGGGTCTCCAAGATCGGCATTGCGCTGTGGAATGCCATGAAATGACATGAGTAAACGTTGTCCGCGTCCTTTAATATGCCAGTACTGTTCAATGCTTTCTGCAAGGGCGGAGATATAGCCAGGATGATTGTGATAATCGCGAATGAAATTGATGTCTGGCAATTCCCGCTGCGTGGTCAGATGTTGATTGAGCGCATCCCACACAGAGGCACTGGTCGTGGCCGAGTATTGCGGGTACAGGGGAAGAACAATGACCTTCTTGCAGCCCAGACTATACAGGTTGTCCATGGCTGCAGACATGGTGGGCTGGCCGTAACGCATGCCGAGGTCTACGATGTATTCGCTGCCAAGTTCCGATTGGAGTTTTGCCGTTATCCGGCGGGAAATGGCCAGCAAGGGTGAGCCATCTTTACGCCAGATGGAGGCATATTTTTGTGCGACCTTGCGTGGTCGTAGCGGCAGGATCAGCCCATAGAGTATTGGCAGCCAGATGAGTCTTGGTATTTCAACGACACGTCGGTCACGCAGGAATTCCGCAAGATAGCGGCGAATGGCTGAAGCTGTCGGTGCATCTGGTGTACCGAGATTAACCAGTACTACACCAATCTGATTTTTATGTGAATTGCTCAAGGGTTTATATCACCTGTTTTCAGACGTCTGGCGTAATCTTTATAAGCCGCCATGGCTTTATGGCCAAGTAAGGCCATGATGCACAAATTAATTACCAGCATGAAACCCATTCCAATGGTACTGATGGCATCCAGTTCATAGGCCGTATTGATAAAGCCCATGCAAGCCACCGCGATCATCAGGCAATACACCACGCGGTAAGGCAGTACACCATTATCACCGACAAGGTAAACAATGCCCTGCTCGCCGTAATAGCCCCAGGTGATAATGGTGGAAATGGCAAATAACCAGACGGCCATTGTCACCATCCACATGCCGAGGCCATCAGCCGCTGAATCAAAGGCTTTTGCCGTAAGTGTAGAGGCGGTGTAGGTGGTGTACAGGCCACGATCAACCATCCGTGGCGCAAATTCGGCATCCAAAGGCAGCCATTCAATACGCAGGCCCAGATCGTTGCTAATAATATTGCCATGCATGCGGTGACGTACATATCCGGAATTACCTGAATCCTGCGGCGCGACCACGACAAAGACACTGTCGCCCTGACTCCAGTCACCCTCACTGCGATAAGGAAGGGCATCGTCCGCGATCAGCCAGCCATCCGGGGTGCTGACAATTTCAGGTGGCAACTCCCAGTGTGCATCCGGTGCACGTTGCCAGATGCCGCTCGAAAGAATGACCAGGGCTGTAATGGTGCACACCACCAGAGTATCTATAAGTGGTTCGAGTCCGGCCACAATCCCTTCTGTGACAGGTTCATTGGTTTTGACGGCTGAGTGGGCAATTGGCGCGCTGCCCATACCGGCCTCGCTGGAAAACAGGGCGCGTTTCATGCCAAACATGAAGGCAACACCCACGCTTGCACCTACAAAGGCACCGCTGGCCTCAGCGGGTGCAAATGCGGAGGTGAATATTAGTCGGAATATACCGGGCAGTTGTTCGGCATTAATGACTAGAACATAGAGACCGGCAACGATATAAATCACGCACATGAACGGCACCAGGGTGCCGGCTATCTGTCCGATGCGTTTAATGCCGCCCAAAATCACCATGGCGACGATAACCGCGAGGATCAGGCCGGATATCCAGGGTTCGATGCCGAAGTATTCGCGGGTGGTGTCGCCTACGCTCCATGCCTGGAACATGTTGCCGCCTGTGAATGCGAACAGGATCAGGGGGATGGCAAACAGTGCGCCTACGAAAGTACCCACACCTGCCAGTTTCGGACTCAGTTCTGCTAACCCTTTTTTCGCGACCCACATGGTCCCGCCATGCGGGTTTTCCGGATCATCGGTATTGCGATACAGCATGGAGAGCAGCACCTCGGTGCTTTTGACCGCCATGCCTGCCAATCCTACGACCCACATCCAGAACACCGCACCGGGACCGCCGATTTCCACAGCAATGGCGACGCCGGCAATATTACCGAGGCCGACAGTTGCTGAGAGAGCGGCGGATAATGCCTGAAAATGGGTGAGTACACCCGGCCCTTTTTTGCCGGTCCACTTGCCACTGAGCAGGCCAATACCATGGGTCATGGAACGGTACTGGATGAAGCCACTCCATAAGGTGAACAGCACACCCATGCTGAGCAGGGTTACCAGAACCGGCAGGGAAAGCATGATGCCGTTGATGGCATCGATGAATGCGAAAAGTTCAGTCATTGTGTTTTCCAGATATTAAAGCTGGTTCGAGGCTATATATACAGGCAATCGAGACTCGCCGTGGACCCATCCATGCGGCCATCGGTCTCGAACGACTGTATACACAGCCTCGGAGAATTCCTGTCATTTAATTCAGGCCACTGATCAAAATCCACAAAATAGCGAGTGGCGCAACGTACCTCAAAATGAATAACCACAGGCTGGTGCCCGGGATTTTTAAATCGCCGTTATTGGTAATCGCTGCAACTGCCTTGGGGCCCAGTCGCCAACCGACAAACAGTGAGGTCAGCATGGCGCCGATCGGTAGCATCAGGGTTACCGCCAGGTATTCCATCCAGTCCATGAAGCCCTTGTCCCAGATTTTGTAGTCCCATACACCCAGCGACAGGGACGAAGGAATGGCCAGGCCCAAGCAGATCGCACTGACTATCAGGGTAGCTTTTTTACGACTGACTTTATGTTCATCTACAAAATAGGCGACCACCACTTCCAGCAGGGAAACAGCCGAGGTCAGTGCAGCAATGGCCAGCAGCACGAAAAACAGGATGCCGAAGAACTGTCCGCCGGGTATGGCAGCGAATACGGCAGGCAATGTAATAAAGGTCAGTCCGGGGCCTGCGCCGGGGCTCAGGCCAACTGCAAATACAGCAGGAAGAATCATGAACCCTGCCAATACCGCAACCGATGTGTCCAGCAATACCACCATGCCGGCATCCGCAGGAAGGTTGTGGTTTTTGGGCATATACGAGCCATAGGTAATCAGAGCGCCCATGCCAAGAGACAGAGAGAAGAAGGCTTGACCCAGAGCTGCTGTGAATGTGCCAGCTGTAACTTTGCCCCAGTCCGGAATGAGGAAGAAGCGGATGCCTTCCTCGGCGCCGGGCAGGGTGATGGATCGGAGGACCAGTACCAGCAGAATCACTAGTAGAAGGGGCATGAATATCTTGGAGGCGCGTTCTATGCCCGCGCCTATGCCGCCCATCACCACGACCATGCAAAGACCCATGAAGACCGAGGCATAAAGAACGGGCTCAACTGGATTGGTAATGAAGTCGGAGAAGACTTTTTCTAGATTGACTGCGTTAGGGTCGGATAAAACACCACGCGCCATCAGGAAGATATAGGCAATCGTCCAGCCAGCGACGACTATATAGAATGACAGGATGACGAAGCCGGCAACCACACCCATCATACCGACAGCAGGCCATTGACCGCCACCGAGTTTCTTGAATGCACCGACAGGATTACGCTGTGTGCTGCGACCCACGACCAGTTCAGCCATGACTACTGCAAGACCTAGAACGGCAATGCAGGCAAGGTAGATCAACAGAAATGCACCACCACCTTCCTGACCTGTGGTGTAGGGGAAGCGCCAGATATTGCCCAGACCCACAGCAGAGCCGGCAGTGGCCATGATGAATCCAAAACGGGTGCCCCAGTTTTCCCTTGTCATGCCATCTCCTCTCATTGGCAATACAGTGCTGTTATCCGGCTAGTGTATCCAAATGCGTAGTAATTGGCTGCCTTACAGTTTATACATAAAAGAAAGCCCCGCATGGCGGGGCTTTCTGATCACGTCTTGATGTGGCTGGAATTATTTTTCCAGTATGGCTGTTACACCCATGCCACCAGCGGCACAGACAGAAATCAGACCGCGTCCACCTTTGTTTTCATCCAGAATTTTGGCCAATGCGCCGACGATACGTCCGCCAGTAGCACCGAAGGGATGACCCATCGCTAGGCTGCCGCCCTTGACGTTGAGCTTCTTGCGATCAATTGATCCTAATGGTTTGTCGAGACCCAGATATTCCTTGCAGAAGCGCTCGTCCTCCCATGCCTTCAATGTGCAGAGTACCTGCGCGGCGAAGGCTTCATGGATTTCGTAGAAGTCGAAGTCCTGCAGAGACAGGCCTTCACGGGCCAGCATGCGAGGCACTGCCTGAGCAGGCGCCATCAGCAGGCCTTCAGAACCACGAATGAATTTGTCATCAGTCTTGTCTGCTTTTACGAAGTCGACAGCAGATGTCTCTCCCGTGACGAAGTACGCAAGAATTGGCAGGCCTTTTTCTTTGGCCCATTCCTCAGAGGCCAGTAATACAGCACTGGCGCCATCGGTCAGCGGTGTGGAGTTGGCTGCAGTTAATGTAGCTGCTTCGCTTCGGCTGAATGCAGGCTTCAGGCTGGCGAGTTTTTCAAGGTTGGTGTCAGGACGCATGTTGTTATCACGCTTTACACCGTGGTATTCGAAGACCAGATCATCGTAAAAGCCTTCGTCATAGGCTTTGGCAGCTTTCTGATGACTTTCGAAAGCCAGAATATCCTGATCTTCACGAGGAATACCCCAGGCCTGCGCCATATCTTCACAGTGTTGCCCCATGGCCTTGCCGGTTCGAGCTTCGGCGTTGGCAGGGATATTTGGCACAATATGACTGGGACGAATCTTGGCCGCAGCCTTCAGGCGCGCACCGGTAGTTTTGGCGCGATTCAGTTCCATGAAGATTTTACGCAGTTTTTCATTCACACCAACGGGCGCATCGGACGTGGTGTCGGTGCCGGCCGCGATGCCGCAATCAATCTGGCCTGTCGCAATTTTATTGGCAATCAGGATAGTCGTTTCCAGCGATGTGCCGCAGTACTGACCGACATCATAGGCGGGTGTTTCAGGTGCCAGACCGGAACTGAGTACTGCTTCACGGGTCATGACGTCGTTCTTGAGTTTGAGCACGGTGCCGCCAGCGACTTCACCGAGGCGTTCGCCTGCCAGATTGTATTTGTCGACTATGCCTTTAAGGGCTGCAGTGAGCATGTCGTGGTTGGACAGCTCGGAATAAGCCGTATTTGAGCGACAAAAAGGGATACGGGCGCTGCCAACGATGGCAACTTTACGTAATTTGGTCATGGGGGTGTGCTCCCGGTTAGGTATTAGATGGGCGTAAGGGTAGGCGAGAAGGCCGGTGTATTCAAGATTTCACTAGTCTTTTCGGATGATATTTACTTGCTTTCGGGTGAATTCCATCGGAAAGCAAAAAACTTTTTAGCAGTCTCTTGAATCGAGTGCTAATGACCCCATATGTCCCTTATCCCGCCGGAATTGCCGGATTGGGAGGGTTGGGGCGGATGTCCCGAGTCGATGAATTTATTAACGAGGAGTGTACTCAAATGAGTCTACGTCCATTGCATGATCGAGTGATCATCAAGCGCCTTGAAGAAGAGCGCACATCACCAGGCGGTATCGTAATTCCTGACACGGCAACTGAAAAGCCGATCAAGGGTGAAGTACTGGCTGTAGGTAACGGCAAGATCCTGGAGAACGGCGAGCAGCGTGCGCTCGACGTGAAGGTTGGCGACAAAGTGCTGTTCGGAAAGTATTCCGGCACTGAAGTCAAAGTCGACGGCGATGAAGTGGTTGTGATGCGTGAAGACGACATCATGGCTGTCATCGAAGGTTAAAATAGAGGAATAAAGTATGTCCGCTAAAGAAGTAAAATTTGGTGAAGAAGCGCGTCAGCAACTCCTGCAAGGGGTTAATGTGCTGGCTAACGCTGTAAAAGTAACGTTGGGTCCCAAAGGCCGTAACGTGGTGCTCGACAAGAGCTTCGGCGCGCCAACCGTAACCAAGGACGGTGTGTCCGTGGCCAAGGAAATCGAGCTGGAAGACAAGTTCCAGAATATGGGCGCGCAGATGGTCAAGGAAGTCGCTTCCAAGACGTCTGATGTGGCTGGTGACGGTACAACCACAGCGACTGTGCTCGCGCAGGCTATCCTGCGTGAAGGTATCAAATCAGTATCTGCCGGCATGAACCCGATGGATCTGAAACGCGGTATCGACAAGGCTGTTGAAGCTGCAGTTGCAGAGCTTAAGAAACTGTCCAAGCCATGTGACGATACCAAGGCGATTGCCCAGGTCGGCACGATCTCTGCCAACTCTGACACCAATATCGGTGAAATCATTGCTGAAGCAATGACAAAAGTCGGTAAAGAAGGTGTGATTACCGTTGAAGAAGGTTCGGGCCTTGCCAATGAACTGGATGTTGTTGAAGGCATGCAGTTCGATCGTGGTTACCTGTCTCCTTACTTTGTAACGGATCAGGGCAGCATGAGTGCCGAACACGAAAACCCCTTGATTCTTCTGCATGACAAGAAGATTTCCAACATTCGCGAAATGCTTCCAGTACTGGAAGGCGTAGCGAAAGCGGGTCGTCCTCTGCTGATCATTGCTGAAGATATCGAAGGCGAAGCGCTGGCAACACTGGTTGTGAACAACATTCGCGGTATCGTGAAAGTTGCTGCTGTGAAAGCCCCTGGCTTTGGAGACCGTCGTAAGGCCATGCTCGAAGACATCGCCATTCTGACAGGTGGTCAGGTGATTTCTGAAGAAACCGGCATGAGCCTGGAAAAAACCACTATCGACATGCTTGGTAGTGCCAAGAAGGTCCAGATCACCAAGGAAAACACCACTATTATTGATGGTGCTGGTGAGTCCTCCAATATTGAATCTCGCATTACGCAGATTCGTGCCCAGATCGCCGAATCCACTTCGGATTACGACAGTGAGAAACTGCAGGAACGCGTTGCCAAGCTGGCTGGCGGTGTTGCAGTGATCAAGGTTGGTGCAGCGACTGAAATCGAAATGAAAGAGAAGAAGGCCCGCGTTGAAGACGCCCTGCACGCAACTCGCGCAGCCGTTGAAGAAGGTGTAGTGCCTGGCGGTGGTGTTGCTCTGGTTCGTGTACGTTCAGTGCTGGATGTACTTAAGGGTGACAACGAAGAGCAGGACGCAGGTATTCGTATCTTGCGTCGTGCGATCGAAGAGCCCCTGCGCCAGATCGTGGCCAATGCCGGTGGTGAACCTTCTGTTGTACTGAACGAAGTACTCAGCAAGAAGGGTAACTACGGCTATAACGCAGGTACCAATGACTTTGGTGACATGATCGAGATGGGTATTCTTGATCCTACCAAGGTGACACGTACCGCGCTGCAGCACGCTGCGTCTATCTCTGGCTTGATGCTGACTACAGAAGCTTCTGTATCAGATGCACCAAGCAAAGATGATGGCGGTGCTGGTGGTATGCCTGATATGGGCGGTATGGGCGGTATGGGTGGCATGGGCGGCATGATGTAATGTCGCTTGACCACTCAGTATTGTCTGAGCTGTTCAAAAAAAAGGCCCCGCAATGCGGGGCCTTTTTTTTACTTACGGATTTTAAATCTAGATATCATCGCCACCGAATTGCAAGCGAATGCCAAGATTTACATCGGTTCTGTCTATATCGGGTCTGGTATTTAATTCGTAAGTACCATTCCTGTATTCCAGTACGATGCCGAGCCAGTTTGAAGCGTTCCAGATGCCTTCAACCGAGAAAAACTGGCTGCTGTTTTGCCCAAAATCGGTATAACTGTATTCTGCCCCGACTTCAATAGGATAAAATGGGCCAAATCTACCACCCACAACAACACCCGCGCCGGTGTTATCAATAAGGTTTGTAGTGGTGCCACCAATTCTGCGTTCCAGGTCGATATCTTCGGCTGTTATCATTGCGTAGATGTCCATACGCATGGGCTTTCTGATATCTAAGGCAGTGCGTAGGCCTAACCTGCCAGCAAAGTATTGAGAGCTTGTGCCGCGATTCAGGTCTGCGTCATCGAAGCGAAAATCTGAAAATACATAGGGACCGTATATCCAGCTACCACGAATGCCTAAACCGTTGCCATCTGCAGAAACGCCACCGAATTCCAGTTCCGTGTTCACAAGTCCTGTTGCCTGTAAATAAGCAAAGTTCATTGGCTCTGCTTGTGCGCTAAACGGTAGAAAAGGTATAAAAATCAGTGCCGCTAATAGAAGTCGCTTAATATCCATGTTTTCCTCTCATCAATATGGATGCCCGAATGATGGAACCCCATTCCCCATTTCATTGATCCTACTATGATTTTACTTCTGTCACTAGGTTACTCATTGATAATGTTTAGTAAGATGAATCCATGAAGTTAATTTTAATGGCAACTTTCATAATGATTATCATGTTTGTAGACATTACATAATGAATGACCTTATTCAAAAGTCTATCGAACAGCTACCGGAAATACTGCGCAATAAAATCAGTAGCCAGTGGCTAGACTTTGTCGAGGCCGGCGGTCACGAAGGCTTGTCTGATGTAACGCTTGAACAGTTGGTTATTGTCTGGGCAGCGAGTCCGCAGTCTGCACAGTATTGCCTGCGTTATCCGTGCCTTTTGCGTGAATGGCAACTTGGTGACGGAAGTCTACCAGCATTAAGTATTGATTCTTATAAAGACGATTGTCAGCGTCTGGTTTCAGATTTAACAGATGAAGCGCAGATCAAGAAAGTTCTCAGGGATTTTCGAAACCAGGAAATGCTTCGCATTGCCTGGCGAGATATCGCGGGACTGGATGAGCTGAATAATACGCTGCAGGCCTTGAGCACACTGGCTGAGTCGATGCTCCAGGTCGCGCTGGAATGGCTGACGGCTCGCCATGTGGAAAAATACGGTCATGCCCGAACTTCAGGCGGTGATATACAGAATCTGGTTGTTATCGGGATGGGAAAGCTCGGTGGCAGAGAGCTGAATTTTTCATCTGATATCGATTTGATTTTTGCATATCAGGAAGCAGGTGAAACGGATGGTACGCGTAGCCTGAGCAATGAGGATTATTTCCGGCGATTAATTCAGGATCTGGTTTCAGTGCTAAATGAGCCGACCGCGGATGGGTTTGTGTTCAGAGTCGACACCCGTTTACGCCCATTTGGTTCAAGCGGTCCATTGGCGATGCATTTTGCTGCATTGGAACAGTATTACCAGGTGCATGGACGTGAGTGGGAACGTTATGCGTGGATCAAGGCCCGACCCGTCGCAGGTGATCTGGCCGCAGGCAACACACTACTAAAATTACTCCAGCCATTTATTTACAGGCGATACCTTGATTACGGTGCCTTTGATGCTATGCGCGAAATGAAAGACCTCATTGAGCAGCAAATCAAACGCAAGCGATTGTCACATAACATCAAGCTTGGAGCCGGCGGCATTCGTGAAATTGAATTTATTGTCCAGGTTTTTCAGCTTATTCATGGAGGAAGGCATCCCGAACTGAGAAGCCGTCAGTTACGCAAGGTATTGCCCGCCCTGGCAGAACTGGGGTTTATATCGGATGACTCGGTACAACAGTTAGATGCTGCCTATGTTTTTCTCAGGAAGCTGGAAAACAGATTACAGGCCTATGCGGATCAGCAAACACATGTCTTACCCGAAAAGGATACAGGTCACGCTGCGATAGCCCTTGCCATGGGGTTTCCGGGATGGCATCAAACTGTGGCTGCGATTGATGCCCACCGACTTCATGTTCATGACCAGTTCGACAGGGTGTTTGCAGCACCACAAACAAGAACTTGTGATGGAGACCCCCAGACTGAATTGATGGCTTTATGGCAGGAAACCTTACCTGAGGAAACTGCAGAGGCATTACTACAGGATGAGGGATTCAGTGAGCCGGACAGTATATTGGAGTTGCTCAGTAAGTTCAGGGACGGCATTCGATATCGGGCGGACGGAGAGCAAAGCCATAGACGCCTGAATCGCTGTGTAATCATGCTGATTGCGGCAGCCAGCGGGACTGAGAACCCGGATATTGTCCTTGAGCGATTGCTGCGTGTATTGAGAGCCATCGCAGGCCGCAGTAACTATGTTGCATTGCTGGTCGAGAATCCAATGGCACTGTCCCAGTTGGTGAGATTGTGTGCTGCCAGTCCCTGGATTACCGAGCAGATTGTCCAGAGCCCGATGTTGCTTGATTCTCTGCTGGATGCAAGACAACTCTATTCTCCGCCGCTCAAACACGCCTTGCAGGAAGAACTGCAGTCGTTTGTAAGTCAGGCTGCAGAAAATGACATCGAGCAAAAAATGAATTTGTTGCGTCGATTCAAACAAACTTCGGTATTAAGAGTTGCAGCAGCTGATGTGAGCGACGTGATGCCGCTAATGGTGGTGAGTGATCGACTAACCGATATTGCTGAAGTGGTCGTTGAGCATGCGCTTAAAGAGGCCTGGGCTCAGACTATAGATCGGCATGGGCAACCTCTATTGCCTAACGGCAATGTGGCAGGTTTTCTGGTTATAGCCTATGGGAAATTTGGCGGCATTGAATTGGGATATAGCTCTGACCTGGATCTGGTGTTTGTTCACGATGGTCAGTCTGAATGTTTGAGCGACGGTCAAAGGCCTGTGTCTCATGAAGCATTCTTTACTCGATTGGGACAACGCATTATCCATTGGTTAAATACCTATACACCGGCGGGCCGGGCCTATGAGGTTGATATGCGTTTGCGTCCGAGTGGACAGTCGGGTTTGCTGGTGACCAGTTTTGATGCGTTGGAAAACTATCAACATGAAAAAGCCTGGGTCTGGGAGCATCAGGCTCTGGTCAGAGCACGTGCAATTTGCGGGAGTTCGGTACTAAAAGATCGCTTCAATAGATTGCGCCATCAAATACTGGTTAAACCCAGAGACGAACAGACACTCAGGCGGGATGTGATTGAAATGCGGGAGAAGATGCGTACTGCACTTGAGAAAAAAATACCCCGGCAATTTGATCTGAAACAGGGGGTTGGCGGTATTGCTGATATTGAATTCATAGTGCAATACAATGCTTTGCGGTGGGCAAGTAAGTACCCCAAACTTATCCAGTATTCTGACAATATTCGAATATTAGAAGCGCTTGGTAGCAACAAGATTTGGACTGTTGAGCAAACTGAAACAATATCTGAGGTATACCGAAAGTACAGAAGCCATAAACATCGGCTTGCACTACAGGAATTGCCAGCACATATTCCAGATGAACTTTATATTGATGAACGGGAGCAGGTGGCATTATGTTGGAAACGAGAATTAAATATTAGCACCGAGAAGTAACTTTGAAGAACCATCTGGTGTTTTGGGTTATTCCCAGTCTTTACTGCATGATTTTGATGGGGTTTTTCTTTTCAGGCAATGATGCAATGGTTGACTGGATAACACCGCGCACGGAGGCATGGAATCAATACGGCAATAGGGAACTAGGATTACTGGAAAGCGCCCAGCATCTGTTGTTGCTGTGCTCATTGTTCATACTGATTTCAGCTTATCCGGCTTCGCGACACAATTTGCATCGTGTGGGATTTGTCGCAGGGATACTTTTGATTGCCTTCGTGTTTCTCGAAGAAATTGATTATGGCTCTCATTATTGGGATTGGCTTACAGATGCAAAATATTTTGCTGGAGATGTAGGCTTCCACAATAACAGCGGTCTATCCAGTGAAATGAAGAAGATATCAGATGTTCTGATGTTAATATGGTTTTTATTATTACCGATGTTTGCACCTTATTCTAAATCTGTCTGGATCAGGTTTTTGGCAGCACCCCGATTGATTATCGTTACATTGATTGTAGGCGTTGTACTGTCGAAAATAGCACATACTCTGGATCATAATGGCTATGCAATTCGTGACAGTCTATCCAGAAATATTTCAGAATTTCGTGAGTTTTTTACCTACTATATTTGGTTTCTATACTGCAGGATAATGACAAAACGTCCTTGGCCACTCTCTGATCAGACCGCTTCAAATCAAAGCGTAAGTGATACATGAACTCTGCGCCTCTTATTTGTCATATCAATCTGGCAAGAGGGTACCGGGGGGGTGAGAGGCAAACTGAACTGCTTGTGAGAGCGCTTGCTGAAATGGGCTATAACCAGCGTCTCATTGCACGGAAGGGTGAACCACTCATTAAATCATTGGATGATATTCCCAACGTTGATTTAGTCGGGATTAGTAAACCGTTTTTATTAAAGGTTAATCAATGTCGGGGTGCGGATATTATTCAGGTTCATGAAGCAAAAGCAGGTCATCTGGCCTGTTTGGCTCATTCCATTTATGGCATGCCATATGTCATCGCGCGTCGTGTAGACAAGCCTCCGCGTCCGTCTCTGCTGAATCGCAGGTTATACAGAAATGCAGCTGCAGTTGTTGCTGTCTCAGCGGCGATTGCCAGCATTGTCGAAGATACATTCAGTAGTCTAAGTGCTACGGTAATTCCCGATGCACATTCGGGACTTCCGGTTGACAGCGACCTTGTTAAAAATATTAAAAAACGTTTCGAAGGTAAGTTTTTAATAGGTCACGCAGGTGCGTTGGTAGATCGACACAAGGGGCAACTGACTCTGGTTGAGGCCATGCATCAGTTGGCAGAGCGCCATTCCGATATACATCTGCTGCTGTTGGGTGAAGGTGAGGACGAAGCCCGTATTCAACAAGCGGCAAAGTCTCTTTCCACAGTTCATTTGGAAGGCTTTACACAAAAGTTGGGCAGCTATCTTCAGGCGCTGGATTTGTTTGTTTATCCTTCAAGATTTGAAGGTCTGGGATCGGTGATGCTGGATGCCATGCATGCCGGGTTGCCGGTTATCGCCAGCCGGGTCGGAGGTATACCGGAAATTATTGAGCATGAGTCTAATGGGTTGCTCGTACCTGCCGGAGACGCCAAAGCCTTATTTGCTGCCATTTCACGCCTGCGGGTCACAGATGAATTACGTGAGCGGCTTTCGCAAACTGCCCGTAAAAATGCAGATGATTATGCACCAGAGGTGATGGCAAATCGTTATTTGACACTATATGAAAAGATATTGAATTGACATGAATTCCGGCGATGCGAAAAATTTGAGTACACATCCAGCCCACACAGCAATTTGTGGATTGCTGATGTTGACCTATTTGTGCGGGTTTACACTGGATCCAGCCCTGGAAAAGGTTGGGCAGATCGGCCTCTTATTGTGGAGTCTGGGATTCTGCTTTATGCGACCGTGGCGCGAGCAGCGCCTGTCAAAAGAAGTGAAATGGGTGCTGGCTGCGTTTTTGGCATTTTTTCTGGTTGCATTGGTTGCTCACTTGGCAGGGGAAGGTGGGCGTGATGGCAGCAAAATGCTTGCTCGTTATGCAAGGTTCTTACTTGTTTTCCCACTCTATTATCTTTTGCGTCGATTCCTGACGTTGAGGTGGCTTGGGATTTCAATCGTTTTAGCCATGTTTTTTAATGGTGTGTGGGGATTGCTTGAGTATGCTGCCATCGTAGAAGGCTGTACGAGAGATATGTGCTGGCCAACTCAGGTGAGTGCATCATTGAACCCAATCCAGTACGGCAATCTGATTCTCTGTCTTACTCTGCTATATGCGGTCATGATACCTAAGTTGTCGGATAGGGGCTTGCCTCATGCTTTAGCGGCATGGTGTCTTTTTGCGGTCGGTATGTTCCTGATGTTCAGCTCGCATACCCGTGGTGCGATGATTACCTTGCCTGTATTGGGGATAGCTGCGGTCTGTTTATTCATGAAAGCCGGAGAGTTCAATATTACTAAAGCAGTTTTAGTCGCTGTAATTACTGCCCTTTGTTCAATTTCGTCATGGCAACAGGTAAGCGAAAAAATTGAAGTCGGCGTGGCAGAGTATAATGAATATGAGAATTTGGCCGAAGAAGGGCAGTCATCCATTGGCACGCGTATGCATATGTGGCGTGCCTCATTGAAAATCTTTGTGGAGAACCCAGTTCTGGGTGTTGGGCCAGGGCAGTACAAAGAAGCGGCCCGGAAATTACATGATCAGGGTCAGGTGCATACAGTGGCGGTATATCGTCATCCGCATAGTGAAGTTTTTTCAGTACTTTCCACCCGGGGTGTGGCAGGTCTGTTAAGTCTTGTGGCTATATTCGCGATTCCACTCTGGTACTTTTATCGGGCACTCAGTGTGAAAAGCGACCAGATAAAGATTTTTGGGATAGGCGGTAGTCTGATTGTGTTTGAAGTGGCTCAGGCGGGCATAACAGAAACAATATTCGATTTAACCTCTTTTATCGGTTTTTATTTAATAATGGTTACTGCTCTTCTTGCGGTTATCAGTCGGGATGCAGAGAGTATGAACAGGAGTGAATCGTGATTATTGTGACGGGTGCAGCTGGGTTTATCGGTAGTAACATCGTTGCAGCGTTGAATGCACGTGGTGAAACCAACATTCTTGCCGTAGATGAATTATCTGATGGGGTGAAATTCCGGAATCTGGCGGATTTGCAAATTGCAGATTACATGGACCGGGATGAGTTCCTCGACGCGATAAAGTCCGGCAAGGATTTCGGTGAAGTCGAAGCCATTCTCCATCAAGGCGCGTGTTCCACTACAACCGAGTGGGATGGTCGTTACATGATGCTTAATAATTATGCTTACTCCAAACACCTGTTGCACTGGTGTCTTGAGCATCGGGTTTCCTATGTTTATGCATCTTCCGCCTCGGTCTATGGTTACGGGCCAGTGTTCTCAGAGGGGCTGGAAAACGAAACGCCAATTAATGTATACGCCTATTCCAAATTTCAGTTTGATCAGTATGTTCGACGCCTTGGACCTCAGAACTCGCAGGTGGTTGGACTTAGATATTTCAATGTATATGGGCCGCGCGAACAGCATAAGGGCAGCATGGCCAGTGTGGCTTATCATTTCGATCAGCAACTGCGTGAATCAGGTGAATGTCGATTGTTTGCTGGCAGTGACGGCTACGATGATGGTGAGCAAAGACGTGATTTTATCTATGTAGGCGATGCAGCAGCAGTCAACCTGTGGTTTATGGATAACGCTGATAAATCCGGCATATATAACCTGGGGACCGGTCGCAGCCAGAGCTTTAATGATGTGGCAAATGCCGTTGTCGCCTGGCATGGCGAAGGCAGTCTCAAATACGTACCTTTTCCTGAGCATTTGAAAGGCAGTTACCAGAGCTTCACTGAAGCCGATATGTCGGCATTGCGTGCAGCTGGCTACGATGCACCATTTAAGTCCGTAGAAGAGGGCGTCAAGGATTATCTGGATATTCTGCATAGTGATTAGCGAAAATATCCAGACTGTCTCATGCTAGAAAAAATATTGATTGTAGGGCCTGCCTGGGTGGGTGACATGGTAATGGCACAAAGCCTTGCCATTGCACTTAAGAAAACAAATCCTGACGTGGTTATTGATGTCATGGCGCCGGCCTGGTCATTGCCCATCATCCAACGTATGCCTGAAGTCCGTAACGGAATTGCCTTGCCCATTGGCCATGGTGAGCTGGGTTTGTTGAAATTGTGGCAGTTGGGTCGAGAGCTTAAGAACGAAGATTATGATCAGGCCATTGTTTTACCTCGCAAGCTCAAGGCTGCCCTGGTGCCGTTCTTTGCAGGTATTCCAAGACGTACCGGATACAGGGGTGAGTTTCGTTTTGGTCTGATTAACGATGTTCGCAGACTGGATGAAACGGTACTGACCCAGACTGTACAACGTTTTACTGCACTGGGTCTGAGCGGACATGCTACCGCCCCACCGAACATTCACCAGCCCAAATTACATATTGATCCTGAAAACCTGCAGCGAAAGCAGAAGGATCTGGGTCTCGACATGAGCCGTGATGCTATTGCCTTTATGCCGGGAGCAGAATATGGTCCGGCCAAACAGTGGCCGTCGAAATATTACGGTGCAGTAGCGCGAGAGCTGATAAATCAGGGTGATCAGGTATGGATTTTCGGTTCAGCTAAAGAGCAGGCTCTGGCGGAAGAAATTCGTTCAGCGGCAGGAAGCCCGGATGAGTCATCCGGGCTGGTAAATTTGTGCGGTCGCACTGAGCTCGCCGATGTGGTGGATTTGATGGCCAGCTGCAAAATGGCCGTATGTAATGATTCCGGATTAATGCACGTGGCTGCTGCTGCAGGAACAGCTCTGATTTCCATATATGGCTCATCTACGCCGGATTACACGCCACCTCTCACTGATAAGGCACAGATTCTTTATTTAAATCTGGAATGTAGCCCATGTTTTGAGCGGCAATGCCCCCTTTCGCACTACAATTGTTTGAGAAATATTTCACCTGAACAAGTGCTTCAAGCTGTGCGATCAGCCTGATTTGTGGTGAAATACGCGCTTCAAATTGCATTCCCGCACTTCAATCTGATTATTTTCAGGATACTACATGACTTCGATGGCGGACCGCGACGGTCTTATCTGGATGGATGGCGAGCTTGTTCCCTGGCGTGATGCCAAGGTCCATGTGCTTACCCATACGCTTCATTACGGAATGGGCGTGTTTGAGGGTGTGCGTGCCTACGAAACTGATAAAGGTGCGGCCATATTTCGACTTGAATCACATACTGACAGGCTGTTCGGGTCGGCCAAAATCATGGGTATGGAAATGCCCTATGACAGGGATACGATCAACGAGGCACAGATACTTGCAGTACGTGAAAACAAACTTGATTCAGCCTACATACGTCCCATGTGCTTTTATGGCTCGGAAGGTATGGGCTTGCGTGCGGATAATCTGCGTGTACATGTCATGGTCGCGGCATGGAGTTGGGGCGCCTATCTTGGCGAGGATGTATTGGTAAATGGTATTCGTATTCGTACGTCTTCTTATACACGGCATCATGTAAACAGTGCGATGTGCCGGGCCAAGGTCAATGGCCATTACTTTAATTCCATGCTCGCACTCAAGGAAGCGACTGCTGATGGTTATGACGAAGCATTGTTGCTGGATGCAGATGGCTATGTGGCAGAAGGCAGTGGAGAAAACATTTTCTTTGTAAATGACGGCGTGTTGTACACCCCGGACCTGCGTTCGGCACTTGATGGTATTACTCGTGCAACTATTATGGAATACGCGGAAGATCTGGGTATCAAGGTGGTTGAGAAACGTGTTACACGTGATGAATTATATGTCGCTGATGAGGCGTTTTTCACGGGTACAGCAGCCGAAGTGACACCAATCCGGGAAATTGACCGCCGCACTATTGGTAATGGCGCACGTGGTCCGATGACCGAAAAGCTGCAGGATATGTATTTCGCACAGGTGCGAGGTCAGCGCGAAACGCATCCTGAGTGGCTGACTTACGTCAATTAATTCGGCAGCAGTCTAATTGCATCGGCAATGACAGAAGTTCAATTGCAGGTACGACCTGGTTATCGGGCGGTTGATAACCAGGTGCTTATCTATGATGCCAACCTGCTGGATGATGTTACTCCGGAATATTTCGAATTAAATTATTGGCAGTCGAATAATGCTGTTCTTGGTGATGCCCCCGGACGTGGCACCACCTATTTTGTGAGCAGTGAATCAGGCGAGTTGGCATTGCGGCATTACAAACGTGGTGGCGCAATGGGACATATAGTCAGTGATCATTATCTTTTAAGTAGCTGGACGGTAACGCGTCCATGGCGTGAATGGCATCTGTTAATGCATTTGCATAATTCTGGAATGCCCGTTTGTGTGCCAGTGGCGGCTAGAGTCAAGAAATCAGGCGTGCTATATAAAGCTGATCTCGTGACAAAGCGCATTATGGGCGCGCGTTCATGGCAGGAGTGGATGATTGACTCGGAATTGCCGGGAGATAAATGGGTAGCCTTAGGCAAGCAAATCAGACAATTTCATAATGCCGGTCTATATCATCACGATTTGAATATACGCAATATTATGTTGTCTGAAGACGGGAAAATTTATTTGATTGATTTTGACAAATCGGGCTTTAGAAAAGACGGGGTATGGCAGCGTGGTAATTTATCCAGATTATTACGATCCATTCATAAAGTAGAAAAGAATGGTGTAAGTCTTAATTTTTCAGAAGCCAGTTGGGGGCAGCTACTGCAAGGCTATGCGTCTGCAATTCAATGATTGTCAGCCGCATATACATCATGGTCATCCTGGCGCTTGAAGCGCTTGTGTAACCAGAAGTACTGGGCCGGATATTCACGAATCTGTTTTTCTATAATCTGATTGATGCGTAATGCATCAGCAAAGTCATCGTCAGTAGGAAAATTCTCCAGTTCGGGTAAGACTACAATCCGATAACCTGATCCATCTTCACATCTCATCGTAAAAAATGGAACGACAGGTGCTTTACTCATTTTGGCCAGCCGGCTAGTGGCTAAATTGGTCATTGCCGGTTCACCAAAGAAGGGCACTTCAGCGCTTAACTTGTTTCTGGCGCTTTGATCCGGGGCATACCAGACGGCTTCGCCTTTACGCAAGGAACGGATCAGGGCGCGTATTTCCGATTTGGGTATCACATCCTTACCCACGATACGTTCGCGGCTATTACGCATGACATGATCAATTACCCGATTACTCGGCGGTCGATACATTGCAGTAACGTTGGCTTGCATTGAGCTCATTCGCACACCAAGTTCCAGAGATGTGAAATGCGCGGAAAGCAGGATGACGCCCTTGCCGCGGTCTAGTGCCATCCGCAGATTTTCCAGTCCTTCGTAGTGGGCCAGCTTTTTAACGAGTTTGTCAGAGCTCCACCAGCATATAAAGGTTTCAATTATTCCCATGCCAGCGGAACGGAAATGTGTGCGTACATTTGCGTTGCGTTGAGCATCATTCCATTCAGGGAAACAGATTTTCAGATTTACGTCGACTACATGTCGCCTTGAAGGAATCAGGTAATAGGCCAGGTCACCAAGCCGCCGGCCAATGGATAGCTGGGCAGGATAGGGGAGCCATGTGATCAGTCTGGCGAGGCCAAGCGCGAGCCATGTTGGCCAAAACCGGGGTAGCCACAACGGTGAATTTTCTTTGGACATGGCGTGATTCTACTTGTCTGTAGCTGGATGACTCAATATTGGTTTTTCAGATTATGGCCCTAAGGCTTTGATCCGTATGCGTCGCAACGTATGATGCGCGTAATACTCACAACATCAATGATTTATAGATGCAGATTGTACCTTCATTCGAAAATTCCGCTGTACTCATCGTTGGCGATGTCATGCTCGACAGGTACTGGCATGGCAATACCGGGCGTATATCGCCAGAAGCACCGGTACCAGTAGTCAGGATTCAGGACATTGAAGAGAGGGTCGGGGGCGCTGCAAACGTCGCGCTTAACCTTGCGGCATTACAGGGACTACCTGTTTTGATGGGTGTCACTGGAGATGATGAGCCTGGCGAGAAGCTGGAAAAGTTATTGGCCGCAGCCGGTGTTGAGTGTCGCTTCGCCAAAAGTCTGACGCATCCAACTATCACCAAATTACGCGTCATCAGCCGGAATCAGCAACTTATCCGACTGGACTTTGAAGAGGCCTTTGATATGGCAGGCGCGTTTGATACAGAGGTAATGCTGGAAGTTTTTGATAAAGCCCTCGACAACACTAAAGTAGTTGTGTTGTCTGATTACGCTAAAGGTACGCTGGGTGATACACGCAACATGATCAGACTCGCGCGTGCCAAACAAAGGCCTGTACTGGTTGACCCGAAGGGGTCGGATTTCGAGCCTTATCGCGGGGCGACCCTGCTCACTCCTAATCTGTCTGAATTTGAAGCGATTGTGGGCAGCTGTGCAGATGATTCCGTACTCGTTGAGCGTGCCGAAAATTTACGTGCTTCATTTGATCTCGATGCTCTGCTGGTCACAAGAAGTGAAAACGGTATGACCTTGATTGAACCGGGGAAGGCGCCATTGCATCTGCCCACGGAAGCCCGTGAAGTTTACGATGTGACGGGTGCTGGCGATACGGTTATTGCAACTTTGGCAGCGGCGATTGCTGCTGACCTTGATATGCCCTCGGCAGCAGCGTTGGCTAATCTGGCAGCCGGTGTGGTCGTGGGTAAACTGGGTACGGCTACAGTGTCGCCTGCAGAACTGCGCAGGGCTGCACATAGTCGTCATCAGGATGAGCGGGGCATTATGGATGAGGACGCCCTGCTAGAGCATATCAGCGATGCCCGGGCACACGGAGAAACAGTGGTGATGACGAATGGCTGCTTTGATATTTTGCATCCGGGTCATGTCAGATATCTTAAAGCGGCTGGAGAACTGGGTGACTGGCTGATAGTGGCAGTCAATAGCGATGACTCTGTTCGGCGTCTTAAGGGAAATAGCCGCCCGATAAATGACGTAAATCATCGTATGGAAGTACTTGCTGGTTTGGCTTCCGTTGATTGGGTAGTGCCATTTGAAGAAGATACTCCTGCACGCATCATCAGCAAGTTACTGCCTGATGTGCTGGTAAAAGGCGGGGATTACAAGGCTGAAAACATTGTTGGTTATGAGGTGGTTACCAGTAATGGGGGGCAGGTAATCATTCTGGATTTTCATGATGGATTTTCCACAACATCTATTATAGAAGCTGCCAGCGAGCCATCCCGGGATAATCAGGAAAATTAATGAGGCATCTATACAGCTTCAGTGTCTATGCACTGATGTTGCTGCTGTTTCTCTATTTCTTTATGCGGAGTATTCACGAACCTGAATACAGACATCGCTGGTTTGAGCGCCTTGGTAATGTAAACATTAAGACAAAAGGCGCGCTCTGGATTCATGCGGCATCTGTAGGCGAGGTGCAAGCAGCTTCGCCTCTGATTGATGAGATGTTAAAGCGAGAGCCGGGTATTCGAATTCTGTTGACCACTTTTACTCCTACCGGATCCAGACTCGTACTAGACAAGATCAGGCGGCAGTGGGGAAAAAATGTTGACCATTGTTATTTGCCCCTTGATACGCCTACGGCAGTATTTCGATTTCTGGACCGGGCATCGCCCAGAAAGTTATTGATTGTGGAAACAGAAATCTGGCCAAACCTTTTAATGGCCTGTGGCCAGTACGAAATTCCGGTCATACTTGTTAGTGCTACATTGTCTGAAAAATCCTTGCATCGTTATTTGGCGTTTCCTGCCAATAAAATACTGCCAAGAGCCATAATTAATGTTGGCGCCGTGCTGGCGCAATCAAAGCTGGATGCAGAACGGTTTGCCAGGCTTGGTGTGAATAAGTCGCAGATTCATATACTAGGAAATCTGAAGTTTGATTTTGCGCCGCCTGAAAATATTTTTGAGGAAGCGAAGTGCCTGCGTTCAGAGTGGCATGCACTTGAACGGCCAATATGGGTGGCAGGCAGTACGCATGAAGGCGAAGAGCAGATGGTTTTAGAAGCCTATAAATCATTAAAAGCACAGATTCATGATCTCCTGCTTGTACTTGTACCTCGCCATCCACACAGGTTTGACAGGGCAAATCAACTCTGTAATCAGGCGCATGTCTCAATGGCGCGCTTAACAAAAAATGACCGTATTGATGATGAAACAGAAGTAGTGCTGGCAGATACTGTCGGAGATTTGATTAAATATATGGCCATGGCCGATGTGACATTTGTCGGCGGAAGCCTGGTGCCAGTTGGTGGGCACAATCTGCTTGAGCCTGCCGCGCTCCAGCAATGTGTAATTAGCGGTCCGCATACGGAATCGCAGTCGCAACTCAGAGATTTACTGATAGAACGGGATGCGTTTCTTGAAGTCTCAGATGCCAGAAGTCTGGAAAATGCGGTAAAATTACTTCTTGACTCTCCCAGGAACCGTGCAGAGAAAGGCCTGTCAGCGTTATCTGTAGTCAAGGAAAATCAGGGTGTTGTCAGACGAATTCTGGATTTCATCTGATAATATTTTCAGTTCTATTTAATTAATCTTAAAAAGAACTTGAGACAATGAGGCGCGATGCCTATAATGCGCGCCTCATTGTGGGGCTATAGCTCAGCTGGGAGAGCGCTTGCATGGCATGCAAGAGGTCGGCGGTTCGATCCCGCCTAGCTCCACCACAAGTCTGTTGAATGTCCCCTTCGTCTAGAGGCCTAGGACACCGCCCTTTCACGGCGGCAACAGGGGTTCGAATCCCCTAGGGGACGCCATTTTGGAAAACACCCGCTACGGCGGGTGTTTTTTTATATGGGATAATGTGAGCCGTATCGGCATCTGAGCCATCAAAGAGAATTCTCCTGAATGTTTTGGCCACAACTGACACTGTCGGTTTTTGTTATCTTGAATTCGGTCTGTCTAAGACTAGTAATTATTAAAACTAAACCCTCATCTTTAATATTTTAACTTCTCATTTGGCATCTTTCTCATGCTCTGCTTATACTGGGTCAGCAGTAATAACTAGATACAAGGGCTAGCGCCCGGCCGACAGTGAGTTTCTGGGAGGAACTATGCAGTTTATTAAGGTAATCATCTTTGCAGTGTTGGTGAGTATCAGCGGGTTTTCATTCGCTGATGGCTTGCAGTCAAATGGGCCTCAGTTTGGCTTGTACGCAACTAAATATTTTGGTGCGAAATCTCATGTTCCTGTGTTGTATAGCATGCAGATGGACTACAACCTTCGTAATGGCAATCTGAATAATGGAATTGAAATTTCAACTCGTCCAGCATTACTGGACCTGCAATTTACACGTTATGGAGTGGTGGACTTTCGGGCATCGGGTGTAAGTGCATTACAACCTAAATACTTCCTTGGTTCTGGCGAAGAAGGGTTCTTCAGTTTTATTGATTGGAGTATTGTTGGCCTTGCTGCCGTTGGTGTTGGTGTTCTTTACATTGCGGAACAGGATAAGGAAGACCGGAAAGACCGCATTGCCGAAGCAGATGCGGCAGCTAGTGGTGGCGGCGAAGAGCCAGCGGCTGAAGGCGATAATGGTGGCGGAGAGCCCGCGCTGGGTTGCGATCCTGCCTTGGGGTCGGGGCAGTGCATATAGATAGCGGTTCAATTTGGCTACGTTATATATAGATTGATTATTACACCCGCTTCGGCGGGTGTTTTTTTGAATAAATTCAGTGATTATCAGGTCTGGTATATGCCCTTGGATCATTGGGTAAATGTGACGCCTGTAGTAACATGTGCTGCTCATTTTTTATATTAATTCTCCGAAGGAACAATAATTAATGCAGGCAAAGCAGACACTTTTGGAGAAAATCCAAAACCAGAATGCAATCGTAGGGATTTACGGTCTCGGCTATGTTGGTTTGCCGCTCGCACTGCGTTTTGTCGAGGCGGGTTTTAATGTAATAGGCTTTGATATTGATGAGTCCAAGATTAAGGCGCTGAATGAAGGGCGTAGCTATATTGAGCACATTGATATTTCCCCGCTATCAGATGCGGGCGATCGGTTTCAGCCCACGAGTGATTTTTCAAGAACTTCGGAAGTAGATGCGCTGATCATTTGCGTGCCAACGCCACTCAATGCACATCGTGAACCGGACTTGAGTTTTGTTATAGGCACAGTAGAGAAATTTGCAGATTATTTGCGGAGTGGACAGATTGTTTCACTGGAAAGCACAACTTATCCAGGCACCACTGAAGATGAACTGCAACCTCGGATAGAAGAGAAAAACCTTGTAGTCGGCGAGGATGTTTTTCTGGTGTATTCACCGGAAAGGGAAGATCCGGGCAATCCTGACTTCACTACACGTACGATACCCAAAGTTTGCGGGGGGGTTACTGCCAATTGCCTTGAAGTGGGTAAGGCGCTGTACGAGGCAGTGATTGATCAGGTTGTGTCACTAAGTTCTGCCAGAGCTGCTGAAATGACCAAGTTACTGGAGAATATTCATCGCGCAGTCAATATCGGGCTAGTTAACGAATTGAAAATAGTATCTGACCGAATGGGAATAGATATTCATGAGGTTATTGATGCAGCTGCTACCAAGCCTTTTGGTTTTGTGCCTTATTACCCTGGTCCTGGTTTGGGAGGACATTGCATTCCCATTGATCCGTTTTATTTGACCTGGAAAGCACGTGAATTTGGCGTTCATACCCGGTTTATTGAGCTTGCCGGTGAAGTTAACAGTGGCATGCCTGAATGGGTCATTAATAAAGTGATGGAGGCACTTAACCATGTGGGCAAGCCCGTGAAGGGGAGTCGCATACTGTTGTTGGGTATTGCTTATAAGAAAAATGTGGATGACATGCGAGAGTCTCCTTCAGTTAAATTGATGGAGTTATTGCAGGATCGCGGGGCTGACATTGCGTACTGCGATCCACACGTACCGGTCTTTCCCAAGATGAGGGAACATCACTTTGATTTGTCGACTGTTGAATGCACCCCGAATAATCTATCCGAGTATGATTGCGTAGTACTGGCCACCGATCATGATTGTTTCGATTTTGAAATGATTCGGATGCATTCCCAATTAATAGTAGATACCCGTGGTGTCTACCGTGAGCCAGATTCAAGGATTATTAAGGCCTGATATGCATCGTCACTTTGAACCAATCGCTGATCGAAGACTACGGGTTGCGCTTGTTGGCTGTGGGCGCATTGCGGATAAACACTTTGAGACCATTAAAAATTTCAAGGAAGATATTGAGCTCGTCGCAGTTTGTGACAATCAGGTGGACCGACTGGAAAAAGCACAGCAGTTGCATGGAGTATCCGGGTATCTTGATTACAGCACACTGCTGGAAGCAGTCGATCTGGATATGGTTATATTGACAACGCCCAGTGGTATTCATGCAGAACAAACAATTGAAGCCGCTGAAGCCGGTGTGCACGTGGTGACAGAAAAGCCTATGGCAACGCGTTGGAAAGATGGCGTTGCCATGGTTAAAGCCTGCGATGACGCCAATGTCAGACTATTTGTCGTCAAGCAAAATCGTCGCAATGCCACTATTCAATTACTCAAACAGGCTATAGATAAAGGTCGGTTTGGAAAGATTTATTCAGTACAACTAAATGTATTCTGGACGAGGCCACAGGAATACTACGATCAGGATGCCTGGCGTGGCACATGGGAATATGATGGCGGGGCGCTGATGAATCAGGCCAGCCATTACATTGACCTTATGGACTGGATGATTGGGCCGGTCGCAAATGTCCAGGCGATGACTGCAACTCTGGCCCGAGATATCGAAGTCGAAGATACGGCTGTTGCCAATATACGCTGGCGATCCGGGGCTCTTGGTGCTTTAAATGTTTCTATGCTGACTTATCCGCAGAATCTGGAAGGTTCGATTACGATCCTGGGTGAAAAGGGAACTGTCCGCGTTGGCGGCGTGGCAGTAAATGAAATCCAGCAATGGCAATTCGAAGATGCTCAGGATGAAGATTCTACAATCGAGGATGCGAGTTACAGCACAACTTCTGTATACGGATTTGGACACCCGCAGTATTACCAGAACATAATTCAGGTGATGCGGGGCGAAGCCGAGGCGGAAACCGATGGACGAGAAGGTTTGAAGTCACTGGAATTGCTTATAGCACTTTACTTGTCGGCGCGGGATGGCAAGCAAATTGCACTGCCATTGGAATACTGAAGAATGGAAACCTCCATTCACGACACCGCAATTGTCGATGAAGGCGCGCAAATTGGTGAAGGGAGCCGAATTTGGCATTGGACGCATGTGTGTGCAGGCGCAAAAATCGGACCTTCGTGTTCATTGGGTCAGAATGTATTTATTGCTAATGATGTCGTTATTGGCAGAAATGTAAAAATTCAGAATAACGTTTCAGTTTACGATGCCGTTGTACTTGAGGATGATGTGTTTTGCGGCCCAAGCATGGTCTTTACTAATGTATATAACCCCCGTAGCCATGTGTCCAGAAAGGATGAATACAGAAGGACGCACGTCGGTTGTGGTGCAACTCTGGGCGCTAATTGCACCGTTGTTTGTGGTGTCACAATAGGTGAGTATTCTTTTATTGGAGCCGGTGCTGTAGTAAATACAGACGTGAAACCCTATGCGCTGATGGTCGGTGTGCCAGCACGACAGGTTGGCTGGATCGACAGGTTGGGAGATCGAATTGATTTACCGTTGACAGGTGATGGCATGGCAATCTCAAAATCAGGGCGTGAACGATATGTTCTTGAAAATGGTATTTGCCAATTAACTGAAGAGAGTAAAAATGGCTGAAGTCTATATCCATCCTACTGCACACGTAGATAAAACTGCAAAGATAGGGCCTGACACAAAGGTCTGGATTAATGCCCAGATTCGTGAAGGTGTAGTGATCGGTGGTGATTGCTCTATTTCCAAGGACACGTATATAGACAAGGATGTGCAGATCGGTAATAACTGCCGAATTCAAAACGGTGTCTCTATATATACAGGCGTCACACTTGAGGATGACATTCTTGTCGGACCGAATGTGAGTTTTACCAATCATCGTGTGCCTCGTGTGTTTATGGAAAACTGGACAATAGATAAAACCCTGATCTGTACAGGCGTCAGTCTGGGGTCAAATTCAACAATTATCTGCGGTGTTGTTATTGGAGAATATGCAATGGTTGCTGCAGGTAGTGTTGTGACCAAGGATGTTGATCCCTATACGTTGGTTATGGGTAATCCGGCTATGCCTTACGCGAAAATTAATCGAGAAGGTGAGGTAATTGAATTGATTGATCAAGGTAAGAGTAATGGGTGATCTTCTCCGGACTGTCGTTGACAAAGTTGTGCTGGTAACCGGCGGCGCAGGGTTTATTGGTGGCCATCTGGTTGACAAACTTATTGAATCCGGAGCTGCACACGTAGTGGTCGTAGACAATATGTTTCTGGGTGATATGCAAAATATCAGTCAGGCACTGTCGTCAGGTAAAGTCACGTTCTACAGGGACGATATAGAACTTTCAGGCTCGCTGGACTACATTTTTGAAAAACATGAAATTGATGTGGTGTTTAATTGTGCGACTAAAGCTCTTAATTATTCATTTCTAAACCCTGGCAATGCATTTACAACGAATGTTACGGGCGTAGTAAATCTGCTGGAATTGCAACGTAAGGGCGTTTTCAAGTCACTTTGTCATTTCTCGACCTCTGAGGTATACGGCACCGCCGTCTATGAGCCTATTGACGAAGCACATCCCCGGAATCCGACAACCACGTATGCAGCGGGTAAGGCTGCAGCAGATTTGGCAGTCGAAAGTTATGTGCGAATGTTCGAGCTAGATGCCATCATCGTTCGACCATTTAATAATTATGGTCCCCGTCAGAATTATCAGGGACAGCTTGCGGGCATAATCCCCCTCACCGCATGGCGTATTTTTCAAGGGCAAAAGCCGGAAATTCACGGTACTGGCCTGCAAAGCCGAGACTTTATTCACGTTAAAGATACTGTCGATGCCACGCTTAACCTTTTCAAGGTTCTTAAATCTGGCGAAAATGTGAATATCTCTACTGATGGGCAGGTCACGGTACGTGAACTAATAAGCCTTATTTGTCAGCATTATGGTTATCAGGGAGAGATTCTGGAAAAACCCGGACGTGTTGCAGATGTCTTCTGTCACAATGCCAGTAATGAAAAAGCAAAATCACTAATTGATTACCAACTAACATCTTTCGAGGATGGTTTGAAATCGACGCTTGATTGGTACCAAAGCGTATTTGAAAAGAATTCCACATGATACGACTAATCAGACCCCAAATTAGTTTTGATGATGTTGAATCCCAATTTCGCGAAATCCTGGGCTCTGGAATTCTAACTCGCGGGAAGTATGTGGATGCTTTTTGTGAGGATGTGCGGAAGTGTACAGGGGCCGACTTTGCCTATCCAGCAACTTCTGCCACAACAGCTCTATGGCTCTGTTTAAAGTTACTGGAAATCGGCCCTGGGGATGAGGTGGTAGTGTCCGACTTTTCATTTCCTGCCACTGCTAACGTTGTTGAGGACCTCGGTGCAATGCCGATATTCGCCGATGTATTGCCTGATTCCTATAACATGGATCCTGAGGCGCTTTTGTCAGTCATTACGAGTAAAACGCGTGCGGTAATTTTTGTGGATGCTTTCGGCAATCCTACCGGCATTCATGAAATTGCATCAATATGTCGCGAAAAAGGGCTGACGTTGATAGAAGATGCCGCCTGTGCAATGGGCAGCAGTGAAAATGGTAATAAATGTGGGTCAGTAGCAGATCTGGGCTGTTTCAGTTTTCACCCCAGGAAGTTAATCACCACGGGCGAAGGTGGTGCGATTACTACCAATAATGCTGATTGGAACCAGTGGTTTTTGACAAAGCTCAATCATGGCGCAGGCGAAGCTCTTGGCTGTGGGTTTGAGTTCATTGACTATGGATACAATTTCCGTATGTCTGAATTACAAGCCGCCATGGGTTCTGTGCAGTTACGATTGATGGATAGCATAGTCACCGAACGCAACCTGATTCGTGACCAATATAAAGATCAACTTGAGGCGCATGGTTTTCAAGCACAAATGTTTGGAGATGGGGTCCAAAGCAACGTGCAGTCTTTAGTGTTCAGAGTTCCCGATGGTGTTAACAGGGACAAATTGGTTTTCGCCCTGAGAGAGAAGGGCGTTGAGTCAACTCTAGGAACATATTGTTTGAGTGGCACTCGTTATTATCGGCAGAAGTACGACAGCGTACAGCCCAATTCAGAGTTACTGCAGATCACTACTATCTCATTACCCTGTTATCGAGAAGTGCCTGTTGATCAGGTCTGTGAAGCTATCATTACTTCTTTGCCTGATGTCTCGGAATAGACTCTCCTATCGTGAGTGCCTCCTTTCCTGATGCTGAGCGGCTTATAAGTCTCATTTCGAGGGCTATAGATTTCCTTGCTCTGGATTTGAGCGGCATGACAGTGCTTACCGAGGCAGCAAGTGGCCCATTTGCTGCGACGCCGCTCATAGCCGCAATGGCAGGTGCAGACAAGGTTATAGCAGTAACGCGTGACTCGAAATATGCGACTGCGAATGACGTGATCACTGTGTCATCGGCCCTGGCTCGGTCGTTTAACTGTATAGAAAATATCGAATTCCACAACGGTCGGGCCATCGATTTCGCACATCGTGCTGATCTCGTAACCAATTTGAATTTTGTGCGGCCACTAGATAAAGCCTTAATTGAAAAGATGCCAGCAAACTCCGCAATTTCCCTGATGATTGAGACTTGGGAGTTTCGGCCTCAGGATGTTGATCTGAGGGCGGCGAAGTCAGTAGGGGTTCCAGTGTTAGGCACGAATGAGTGTGATTCACGGCTAATGATTTTCGAATATGTTGGCGCGTTGGTTATCAAGTTATTATTTGAAGCAGGACTTGAAGTTTGCAGAAGCCGCTGCCTGTTAATTGCATCTGGACATTATGGCGAGGTGGCTACCAGGATGCTGCGGAGTCTGGGTGCAGACGTGGAACATTGGGACCCCAAAAAGATGACATTGTCGTCAACGCAGATGTCATCATCTTTCTGGGATCAACTTGATGCTGTTATTGTTGCTGAACAGGAGAGTGATGAAGAAATACTTGGGCTGCAAGGCATTGATCCGAGTCTGCTTTCAAGTAAGCCAGTGATCGTTCACCTTTGTGGCGCTATGAATTACGAGCTTGTCGCAAAATGTGGATTAAAAAAATACCCACCTGAAGAAGTATCACCTGGTTATATGACACGTACCACTGGAGACATCGGTCCTCGTCCGGTGGTGGATTTGCATGCTGGTGGTCTGAAAGTAGGTGAGGCGATGGTTCATGCGAGACGACAAGGGTTGAATATCCAGGAAACTATAAAATTTGCGCTGAGCGAAAGCCCCGCAATGGCTTTTAGTGATGAGATATGGGATGCAAATGCTCGTTAGAATTCGAGGAATATTAATGAGACGCTATACCTAATGGCAAATTTAAGTGTTAAGAAGATTGGTGCTGGGCTTGTTGACAAATCCTGGGCGAGAATAATTGGTGACTGCAATGGTGCAACAATATTTCATACGCCAGAATTCCTTTCCTATCATAAAGAACGATTCAGCGAACTGCATTTGGGAGTTTATAAAGGGGAACAATTGATTGGTTTGATGCCAATGGCAATTCGCGAGGAAGACTATGAGAATGCCAAGCGGATTTGTGCCGTTTCACCCTACGGCGCTTCTTATGGCAGCTTTGTCTTTCTAAAGCAACCGGGTTATTCGGAAGCGGCACAGATCGCTGATAGTTTAATCGAATTGATAGAGAAGGAGGGCGTTGAACAACTTAGATTGACGCCGCCACTAATCAGCTATTACGAAAAGCCTTGTAGCACGTTTATTTTTGCCTTACTCGAAAGGGGATTCCGTGCAGTAAACGCAGATATATCCAGCGTGATTCCACTGTGCGGAGACCTGGAGTCCGAGACCTTTTCATCCCGGGCAAGGAACATGGCACGTAAGGCCAGAGCGCAGGGTGTTGTAGTAGAGCGAAATGCTTCGCTGGATGAATACTGGCCTTTGATGGAGAAAACGTTTAATCGTCATGGGGTGAGTGCCACACATACTCGAGAAGAATTTGATTTTTTAATGAAGGTGCTACCTGATTGGGTGTTTGTCGATATAGCTCGCCTGGAAGGTAAGCCGGTCGCAGGGATCGGGTATTTCAGGATCAACAGTAAAGCAATAATGTCCTACTATCTTTGTTCTGATCCTGAGTTCAGAGATAGTCAGGCGCTAAGTATGTTGGTATATGACTCTATCCTCCGGGCTCAGGAAGAGGGTTATCAGGTCTTTGATTTTGGGACATCCTCGGTTGGTATGGTTGCCAGTGAGAATATATTCCGTTTCAAGGAAAGTTATGGAGCGGTAGGTGAATTCAGGCATACATTTGCCTGGGATAAAAATAGGAAGTGACAGCATGGACAATAATGATTTCGAAGTCGTTGAACAGTTTCGACAGCATTTTGATGAAAAAACTGATGAAAACGAATTTGCATGTCTCGACTACTTGCTTAAAGGTGAGCCTCTTACGGAAGAGTTATATGACAAAGCCATACGCCAACCTCTGATAGATAATTTGCAATTAACCCGGGATTCAAGGGTGCTGGATGTAGGTTGTGGTACTGGTCTTGTTTTGCGCTCAATCGAAGACCATTGTGAAAAATGTGTCGGCGTTGATATCAGTCAGAATTTGCTGGACAAATACAAAGGCAAGGCTGAAGTTTTTGTATCTGCAGCTCATGAACTGCCATTTGAAGATAAATCTTTTGATCGGATTTATATGGTAAGTGTGTCTATCCTCTTTCCAAGTTTCGAGTATTTCAAGCAGGTCGTTGATCGTTGCCTGACACTGCTTGATGATGGCGGGATTTTCGTTATCAGTGATCAGATTGTTGGAAGATATCAGGGCAAATCAAAGTACCTGGCAATTGATCCGAACGAGCTTGTCGACTTTCTGGAATCTTTATCATTACCTTATTCGTTGCTTGCACAAAACCAGCTCAAACGGTCTTTCTCGGTTCGCCGAGATATTATTATCTATAAGTAACTGCCAGATATTACTTTTTTCGGGGGATAACGGTGCCAAAAATTCTCGTTGCCGGCGGCGGTATAGCGGGTTTGATCTCAGCAGCTTTACTGGCGAAGAAATTCCCTGCTGCCCAAATTACGTTGTTAGAAGCCGGGAAAGAGCTGGGGGGGCTGCTGCGTAGTTTTGACTACGGCAAAGACGGCAAGTTTGATTACGGCACTCATTACCTGATGGAATCAGGCATTGCCGAGATTGACGAAATTTATGAGGCTGCTCTCCCTTCAGATAAGCGTCGTTTTATGAAGGGCTATGCAACAGATCTTTCAGGTATTTACTGTTACGGAACCCTGCAGGTTAATACTCCGTTTATTGATCTGAGAAACAACCCCAAGTGGGCAACATATCTCGCATCGTTTATGCGTCATGTGGCCGAAATGCCTGAATTGGGTGCAATCAGTGATTATGCCAATGCATTTGAGTACTTTGCGGCCCGATATGGCTCAGAAATCACCACTGAAGTGATCGCTCCGGTCATTCAGAAAATATTCCACCAGGATTTGCCTGACATGTTTCCCATGGGCGCCATGTTGACGCCGCTACAACGCATTGCACTGCTGGATCAGCGGCTTATGGATGATCTGCTGGAAACGCAGCTATTGCCTCCAGTTATTGCCTATCCTGAACAACGTGAATTGCCAAAAGACAAACAACCGACTTTGCGAGCTTCCTATCCTAAAGAGCGCGGGATAGGCGCCGTGATTGATGGCTTGCAGAAACATCTGGAAGCGTTGGGTGTAGACGTGAGGTTGGGCACTTTAATCAGTCAGTTAAAAGCTGAAAATGGGCAAATAGGTTCAGTGAATCTAAAGGCTTCAGGTTCTGATGTTGAAGAAAGCATGGATGTTGATCTTGTCGTTTGGGCAGGTGGTATGCCGCCGTTGGCAAAGTTGATGTCAGTATGGCCGGAAGGTCGGCCGGATACGGACCCACCGTTAACCACTGTTTTGACACATATGATTGTGGATAGGCCGCTGAATATGAGCGATATCTACTATTTTTATTGCTATGAGAAGGGCTTCGATACCTTCAGAGTGACCAATTATCGGAATTTATCAGCTGATTCTGACGCCATCGGAGAAAACCCGCTGACTGTGGAAATGATTTTTACGGACAATTGTCCGTCTATTGAAGAATTAAATGAGAAGGCGCAGGACGAACTGCGCCGTATGGCTGTGTTACCTGATGAGGCGCAGGTCACTTTTTGTAGATCCGAAGTATTAAATTATGGCTTTCCTCTTATGACGTCAAAGAACGCAAGGTTTTTCGCGACATTACGTCAGGGAATACGAGAGCAGGGACTACAGAATCTGGTTATTTGCGGGGCCCTGTCAGAGCCAAATGTGTTCTTTCAAAAAGATGTTCTGACCGATTTGCATGCCAAACTTTCAGATTTGAATCTGTAGGCATTATGAGCAACATGCGAGTTCTCGTCTGCGGTGTTGAAATTGCCAACAATATATTCACGTTTACAGATGTACTACGTAAGTCAGGTATGGATGCCGAATCTTTATGTTTTATTAAAAGTGTTTATTACCCTGACAATATCTATGACCATGGCATTTGGGCGCCACCGGGAATGCAGAGAAAACACGGGCTGGATTTTTTCCTGTTTTTCGGAAAAGTTATTGCCTTCATGCGTTTGTGTGCCCGGTTTGATGTTTTTTTGTATGTCTGGAGTCATAGTTTCTTACCGTTCAAACTGGATATGTTATTACTCAGGCTGTTAGGTAAGCGTGTAATCGTTTTTAACTGTGGTGATGACGTTCGATATCGACCAATTCAGTCCAGAATTGATAGAGAGCATTTTAATCTCAGATATTATGCAGATAATGATAGTGCATATTTGAAAAAACACGACGCCGGCGGGAACTGGTTTATCAGGGGTTTTTATCACCAGAGACTGGAGGAAATAATGGGTGCAACCATTGTGTCTTTCAGGAGTCAGGCAACATTTCAATCCAGGCCGGCATATTTTTATCGGTTTCCCCAGCCTGCAATTTGTTCCGAACCTCGGCGTACAAATGACATCCCATTGATCATTCATGCGCCTACGGATCGGGTGGCCAAGGGCACTTATTATGTTCTGGAAGCTATAGAACAATTGCGGGTTCAGGGGGTTGAATTTGAATTCGAATTAATTGAGAACCAAAGTAATGACTATCTTTTGGAGCGAGTATCTAAAGCTGATATCGTCATAGATCAGCCTGGTCCGTGGTTTGGTAAATTCGGGGCAGAAGCCCTCGCTGCAGGTTG
Source organism: Nevskiales bacterium (assembly GCA_041622995.1). Classification (GTDB taxonomy): domain Bacteria; phylum Pseudomonadota; class Gammaproteobacteria; order Nevskiales; family CAJXLF01; genus CAJXLF01. Next base: position 7,908 of record JBFJXR010000014.1, on the reverse strand, counting down.
CGTGCTATTTAGTGGAAATCGTGCCGATTACTATGGCTTTATGGATGAAAATTCACCCGTTATCCAATTTAATCCTGATGCAAGTGCGCTTTACGAGCAGTTAGTGAAAGTGGTAACCGACGTACAATTTCGTCAAGGCTTGATGATTGCCTCACATGAATACTGGAAAAAGCGCTATTCAGATGAAGCCTTTATTCGGTATTTTGAGAAAATTTGTATCGGGACTGCTGAACGTTTCAATCCACTTCATCAACATCGTGAATTGTTACTTGAATATGCTAGGACATGGTGGCAGCGCTTGCTTATACGTTGTTTTTACCCACGCAACGTAAATGCCTGAGCAAGTATAGGGATGATTCGGCAAACAGTTCGGGATGGAGCGCTTTATGCGATTCCGACGATACTTAGTCGTGGGATGGCCATAGTCCTGATCCCAATTTATACCCGTTATCTGAGTACGGATGAATATGGGTTACTGGAATTGCTTTTGGTGGCCTATGCCTTCCTCAATCTGTTATTGCCACTAGAAGTTGGGCAAGGGATGGTCCGCCATTTTGCAGATACTGACGACTCCAATGAACGCGAACAGTACTTTTCTACTGCCTTCTGGTTTACAAGCCTGGTATTCGGGGCTTTTTGCCTTTTCGCTGTATTAAACATCGATTTTGTAGTACAGACTGTATTTGCAAATACGCCTCACAAACAGGCCGTGATGGTTGCCATTTGTGGGATGTTTGCCAATTCACTGGTGTACCTGATGTCGGATCAGCTTCGATTTGATATGAGGCCTATGGCCTATGCGCTTGTGAGCCTGCTTACCGTGGCAGTTACAGTGATACTAGTCATTGTGCTCATTGTGAATCAAGGGCAAGGCATACTTGGTTATGCATGGGCTATGTTAGCCGCGCACTTTAGTGGGTTGGTTGCCGGGTTATTGCTCGGACGCTGGGGACTGAAATTGCGTATGCGCTTTTCTGCTGAGCATTTGAAACGCATGCTGTTGTTTTCTGCGCCCTTAGTGCTTTCCGCTTTGGCGGTATATGGCAATAACTATATTGACCGCTGGATGATTCTTTATTTTCTAGGATTCGATATGCTCGGTGTATATTCAGCTGCATTTCGATTGTCCACTGGCGTATTTCTGGTTCTATTGCCTTTACAAATGGCTTTAACGCCACTCATTTATAGTCGGCATAATGAGCCTGAGACACCCGATCAGCTATCTACCTTGCTGGATGGCGCAGTGCTGTTGTTGGGTTGTGGAATATTACTGATTGGGTCTTTGATTCCCGAGATATACATCTTCCTGGTAGGAGAAAAGTTTCAGGCAGGAGCATGGCTGGTTCCATGGCTGGCGATTAGCGTGGCATTGATGAATCTCTATGTTTTTGCTCCAGGAATGTCATTGTCCAAACGGACGGCCGTCATCGCATTAATTAATCTGTTTGTCGTGATGGTTAACGTTACATTGAATTATCTATTGATACCCATGTTCGGTTTATGGGGGGCAGCCACTGCGACTCTGGGGAGTGGTTTTGTATTGCTGTCGCTATATTTATTTATTAGCAATCGCTTCTATCCCATTCCGTATCAATCTTTCAGATGTTTGCTTGCTGTTATAGTTGTGAGTTCAGTGCTTCTGCTTGGGTTTTATTTTGGAAGTTCCTGGTGGTCGCGTTTGGGAATGGCACTCGTCGGAATATCCGGGTTGTTACTAATATTTCGGGACTCATTACAAAGAATTATTCGTGCGTCGTGATTGAATATTGATTTCTGGCTTGTCCCTGGTCAGTGGAAATTGAATTAATTATATGAATACCTGCGCCCCCAAATATTGTAAGTTCATGTTAATGGAAGGTCGTATATGTGCGGGATAGCCGGGTGGGCAGGCAATAGCTCAATATTCGATTCCGGGCTTGCATTACAATTACAGGATTCAATGCAGTCTCGAGGGCCGGATGATCGTGGCGCCCTCTACCTAAGTGCAAAAGGGGCTGTTTCCCGAGAATGCTTGGCAGATTGTACTGCTGGTGCTTTGGTGCATACACGCCTTTCTATTCTTGACCTGACTTCTCACGCATCCCAACCGATGTCATCAACAGATGGGCGTTTTCATCTGACCTATAACGGGGAAATTTATAATTACCTGGAGCTGAGGCAGGAACTCGAAAGCCTGGGTCATCAGTTCAGAACCCAGTCTGATACCGAAGTTCTATTGGTTGCTTACAGTGAATGGGGCAAAGCGGTATTGGATAAATTGACTGGAATGTTCGCTTTCGCGATTTTCGATGTGAATACGCAGCAATTATTCGTAGCACGGGATCCATTCGGAATTAAACCACTGTTTTATTCTATAGCTGGAGATGTGTTTTCCTTTGCTTCAGATATCGCGACAATGTTCTGCTTCCCTAATGTTTCTCGGCGGATTAATGCACAGCGTGCATATGAATATCTGGCATTGGGATTAGTGGACTATGGAGACGCGTCTTTTTTTGCCGATATCAAACAACTGCCGGCCGCCCATTATTTAATTGTCGATGTGACAAGTGGTTCGGTGCTCGAGAATAAACGGTACTGGCAGGCAAAAACAGATAAGAGTCTGGATATTGGTTTTTCCGAAGCGACAGAAAAACTGCGTGAATTATTCCTGGAAAGTGTAGAGCTGCATCTGCGTAGTGATGTCAAAGTCGGCGCCTGTCTTTCCGGTGGCGTTGACTCCTCGGCCATAGTTGGTGCTATACGACACCTGAACCCGAATGCGGATTTGCACACATTTACGTATGTCGCCGACGACGCTCAATTAAGTGAAGAAAAATGGGCTGATATCGCCGGGAAAGATGCCGGTGCAACAATGCATAAGGTGAGTGCAGGTATCAATGACCTGGTGGCAGATCTGGATCACCTGATCAGGCTTCAGGGTGAGCCTTTCACAAGTACAAGTATTTACGCACAGTATCGAGTGTTTAATCTGGCGCAGGAAGCCGGCATGAAAGTCATGCTGGACGGGCAGGGGGCGGATGAAATATTTGCCGGGTACAAGGGTTATCAATGTTCGCGACTGGCACAGATTGTCAAAGAAGGCAGGCCAATAGATGCCTGGCGCTTTTACAAGGCCACGACGAGTTGGCCGGGTAGATCCAGCAGTTTCATTCTCGGGGGGGCGGGCTCATTTTTCCTTCCGAAGTCATTAAGAAGTATCGCAAGAAATTTGGTTGGCATGAGCCTGTCACCCAAATGGCTTTCAGATGACTGGTTAACCCGGCAAGGGGTAGAGATGAAACGTGATCCCCTGCTAGCTCCAAACAGTAATTATTTTTCAGGTGCGTTACAAAACGCGCTGGAAACAAATAGTGTGCCCTGCCTGTTAAGGTATGAAGACAGGAATTCGATGGCGCATTCAATCGAAAGCCGGGTGCCATTTTTAAATAGAAGTATTGTTGATTTCGCCTATAGTCTTCCAGACAGCTATCTGATCGATAATGAAGGCCGCAGTAAAGCAATACTCCGTGAAGCCATGCGCGGCATCATGCCCGATGTACTGATTGACAGACGCGATAAAATTGGTTTTGAAACACCTGAATCCAAATGGCTTAGCGCCATTACGCCCTGGGTGGAAAGTACTTTGTCTACTGCTGGAGATATTCCTGTTTTTGAAGTTGATGCCTTAAACAAGGCGTGGCAGGAAGTAAAGAGTGGAAAAGTGAGTTTTAGTTTCCGAATCTGGCGTTGGCTGAATTTCCTGCGTTGGTCACAAATTTATAACGTTCAATTCGATTAAGAGATGACTAAGAAAAGTATATTTACAGTAATAGGCGCCAGACCGCAGTTTATTAAAGCGGCCGCGGTCTCACGCCTGATTTCCCGGCATGAGGGTCTGGAAGAAATCCTTGTACATACGGGTCAACATTATGACGGCAATATGAGTCAGATTTTCTTCGATGAACTCGAAATTCCGGTGCCGAATGTGAACCTGGGTGTGGGGTCGGGAGGCCATGGTGAGCAAACCGGACAAATGTTGTCAGCAATTGAAAAAGAGCTTTTGAAGCATAAGCCGGATTGCCTACTGGTCTACGGTGATACGAATTCAACACTCGCCGGTGCTCTGGCAGCAGCTAAATTGCATATTCCTGTTGCTCACGTCGAAGCAGGTCTGCGTTCTTTTAATCGAAACATGCCTGAAGAAATAAATCGGGTAATGGCTGATCATCTTTCCGAGTGGTTATTTACACCGACAAATGAAGCCGTGAGTAACCTTGCTACTGAAGGTATTCTGGGCGACAAGGTCATTGAGTCCGGGGATGTGATGTATGACGCAGCCCTGTATTTTGGCCATAAGGCTGAATCAGAAAGCAGGATTCTTGATGATTTGGGATTGAAGGCCGGTGAGTATATTCTTTCAACCGTCCATCGGGCAGAGAATACTGATGACCCTGTCCGGCTTGAGGCCATCATGCAAGGCCTGGGGCTTGCTTCGCAAACCTGTCCAGTGATTTTGCCCTTGCACCCGCGTACAACAGCTGTGCTTAAGCGTCAGGGTATTACTTTTTCGGATAATTCAAATGTAAGGGTGATTGATCCAGTGGGCTATCTTGATATGGTCATGCTGGAAAAAAATGCAAAATTAATCGTGACAGATTCTGGTGGAGTACAGAAAGAGGCATTTTTCTACAAGGTGCCATGTGTGACACTTCGTGATGAAACAGAATGGGTAGAATTGCTCGCTCTCGGATGGAACAGATTGGTGCATCCTGAGAGCGCTGAGCATATTTCAGAATGCGTTATGCATGCAATGGGGACGAAGGGTCAGTCTGGTAGCCCTTATGGAGATGGTAAAGCAGCAAATATCATTGTGGATAGCCTGTTTGAGCGACTTTGATTGAATTATGAAAATTGTTTTCTTGGCCCAACTGGCAGGTTCTCCGCAGCACGGAATGGTATACGGGCACTATTATTTGGCCAGAGAATGGGTGCGGCAGGGACATGAGGTGACCATAATTGCAGGCGTACCATTCCACAGCCGCTTCAAAGAACCCGATTGCCCGAATATTGTGAATGAAGAGGTCGTAGATGGTATTCGCTATTTATGGCTGCGTTGTGTGCCATACCAGCAGCATCAATGGCTCAAGCGTATTTTGAATATTTTCAGTTTCGTTGCATTAACCTGGCTTAAACGCCTGCCAATTGAAGATGCCGATGTTGTCATTTGCTCTTCCCATCAACCGCTGGCAATTCTAGGTGCAGAAAGGCTGTCAAAACGGTTGAATGCCGGGCTTGTATTCGAAGTCAGGGATTTGTGGCCTCTCTCACTTATTGAAATGTCAGGGACTTCCAGAAAGAACCCTTTCATTATGTTGCTGCAATGGGCTGAAGACCGGGCCTATAGAAAAGCTCAGGCAGTGGTGTCGGTTTTGCCGCATGCCAGTAAATACATGGTAAGTCGCGGTATGTCGCCGGAAAAGTTTAATTACATCCCTAATGGCGTTGATTTGGACTCTGTGACTGAAGAAAAGCCATTGCCTGCATTGCACCAGAAGGTTCTTGACGCCATATCACCAAATGATTTTTGTATTGGTTACGCGGGCAATATGGGTTATGCCAATGCACTGGATATTGTGCTTCATGCGCTTGTAAATCTCCCGCCCAATGTGAAGTTCTTTTTAGTAGGAAATGGCTCAAGTCGTGATCAACTGCTTGAAGAAGTTTCGATATTAGGACTTGCGGAGCGAGTATTTATACTGCCAAGTGTGAATAAAGGTCAGGTTGCTACCTTTCTGAATCGAATGGATGCACTGTATATTGGCTTGCGGCATAAGGAGATATTCAGATTTGGGGTAAGTCCTACGAAGATGAACGATTATTTGCTCGCCGCAAAACCCATTATTTATGCCATCAATGTCCCACATGAGGCCATTGATGAAGGTGGGGCTGGTATAGGTTGTGACTCAAGAGAGCCGGATACCATTACTCAGGCTATAAATAGTTTGCTTGAAATTGGTGAAGAGTCCAGGCTCAGTATGGGGGCGTCAGGGAATGCCTGGGTGCGTGAGAATCGTGATTATAAAGTCCTGGCAGAAAAATTTATGTCAGTTATTATCACTGCAGGAAATTCAGCTTAGCTCACACCGGTGAGGCCATTTTTCGAAGTCGTCGCGAGTAATATTTGTGCTGCAATTAAGGCTTGTACTCATATTTCTTACAAATTAGATTGACATATTGCTCTAGACTTTTGATGATGTACGTATTCGCAGGTTTACCTGCGTTTTATTTGACCAATTGTGGGACATCCAAGGGAAGATTGGGTATGAAAAAGACAAAGCTATTACTCATTGCAGCAGGAATGGCTGCGAGTATTCTGCAAATGCCAAGTGCATTCGCAGAAGAAGGGGAAATCGACGATCGCTCTTATCTGGGCGTATTGGGTGGTTATGTTATAACAGACAACGATAGCCGTGCGCCGGCATTTCAGTATGATGATGCCTACAGCCTTATGCTGTTGTTCGGTTCGCAGAAGTCGGAAAAAATAAATACCGAATTCAGTCTGGCCTATACCGTACTTGAAGGCGACCGGGCTGGTGTAAGAGATGTCCACGATTGGCAGCTCACGTTGGGTTATGACTGGTTGTGGTTCCTTGATCGTGACGGTTGGTCCCCATTTGGTTTAATAGGCATAGGCGCTACCAATGAAGAGCGCGAACCTGACGATCATATTCACTTAACTGCAAATGTTGGTGCGGGCATTCAGAAAGCCTTGAATGACCATGGCACGACATTCAGAACTGAGGCGCGTTATCTTTATCATAATGATGACGACACAGGTAATGACCGCCCGGGTGACTGGCGAGTGGCGCTGGGTTTCCAGACACCATTAACCGCCAAGCCGGTTGAACTGCCTCCACCACCGCCGCCCCCCCCTGCACCACCCGCTGATACTGACGGTGACGGAGTGGTTGATGGAATCGATGAATGCCCGGGTACTATGGCCGGCGTAAAAGTGGATAAGGTAGGTTGTGCAGTCAAGCAAACTATTGATCTCAAAGGTGTAAACTTTGAATTTGATAAAGCAGTTCTGGATGCCAACGCAAAACGTATTCTGGATGCCGTCGCTGAAACACTGAAAGGTCAGCCGACCATGAAAGTTGAGTTGGCCGGGCATACCGACAACTATGGCCCTGAAGAGTACAACCAGGGACTATCTGAGCGTCGCATGAATGCCACTCGAGATTATTTGATCGAGAAGGGCGCCAATGGCGATAACATGACTGCAGTTGGATATGGCGAAAGCCAGCCAATAGCCACTAACGATACTCCGGAAGGGCGCGAAGAAAATCGTCGCGTTGAATTCCGGATTTTGTCTCAATAACCTGGCAGGAGGAGAGACATGGATATGTTTAAGAAATTAATCCTGACAGGATTATTAGCGTTAACGATAGGTTTGGCAGGCTGCTCTACTGATACAAGCAGTGTAGATAATCAAGGTAATACAACGCCTGCTGATGGTGATGGTGGTGGCGGTACCGGTGGAGAGGGGCTCTGCTTCCCGGAAGATCCCACGGGTCAACTCTGTGCTGAACAGTTGTGTGCTGTTCCTGAAATCGGACCAGCCATTGTGGAAGGTGCCGGCAGTAGCTGTACCGGTGGCACCGATGGCGGCGCGAGTCCGCTGGACCCTGCAGCACTGTGTGCGATTCCAGAAATCGGAGCTGCCATAGCCGAAGGTGCCGGGGCGACCTGTCCTGACGCAGGCGGTGGAGATTCGGGCGGCAGTCTATGTTTCCCCGAAGATCCCACGGGTCAACTCTGTGCTGAACAGCTGTGTGCAGTTCCTGAAATCGGGGCAGCCATCGTGGAAGGTGCTGGCAGTAGCTGTACAGGTGGAGCAGATGGTGGGGCGAGCCCGCTGGATCCTGC
>JBFJXR010000013.1:0-52377 GCA_041622995.1 Nevskiales bacterium | reverse complement strand
GCTTCCTGCATATCGGCACGCTCGCCCCCGACCCAGCCGCCCCCATGAATCACAATGACAGCCGGAAACGGCCCCTCCCCTTCAGGTATATAGATATCTGCGGGCAGACTCTGGGATTCGTATTCGACGTATACTAAATTTTCTACGAACTGATGGCTCAAAGCCGGGCGCAGAGCAATTACAGAGCAGCCACTCAGGATCAGTATCCCGAGCGTTGCGCCTAGCAACCTGACGGCTGAGTTCATTGCAACAGGCTTCAGACTTACTTTTCTTAAAGCCTTATAGCTGAATTAATCCAACAACTTCTCTACATCTTTAGCCAAAGAGGCTGGTTTATCAGTTGGGGCATAGCGCTTAACAACTTTGCCATCTTTGTCGACCAGAAATTTGGTGAAATTCCATTTAATGCCTTCGCTGCCAAGCAGCCCTGCTTTTTCATTTTTCAGAAACTTGTACACAGGATGTGCGTTGCCTCCATTGACTTCCACCTTGGCAAACATGGGAAAGCTCACGTCGTAGGTCAGAGAGCAGAAGTTTTTGATTTCCTCTTCATCACCCGGCTCCTGATGACCGAACTGGTCACACGGAAAACCAAGTACGACCAGCCCTTTATCGCCATATTGGCGGTAGAGTTCCTCCAGGCCTTCATATTGCGGTGTGAAACCACATTTACTGGCTGTATTGACCACCAGCATTACTTTGCCTTTATATTCCGACAATGGCTTCTCGTTACCATCGATAGTTTTGGCGCTTAAGTCGTAAATGCTCATTGAATACCCTCGCTGATAATCTGATAACAGCAGTCTAACGCTTTGTCTCCGAGACCTGCAAAGACTGTCTCGTTCATTCTGCTACAAGCACATCACATTTGAAGAAAGCATCTTTACCCTCGCCCAATGTTTCAACCAACTTGGGCAATAATTTCTGCATTTTTTCTTTCAACGTCCATGGCGGGTTAATGACTATCATCCCCGAAGCCGTCATGCCCATGTCATTACTGTCTGCATCCAGTCCCAACTCATAACACTGGATATCCTTGATGCCGCTTTTGACAAAGTTTCTCTGCAACTGTTTGATACGTTCTCGCTCGACCACGGGATACCAGATGGCGTAGCCGAGAGTAGCGGCCTTCTTGTAGGCCTTCGCAACCGTGTCAGAAACGTGTTGATAGTCTGATTTTATTTCGTAAGACGGATCAATCAATACCATTCCCCTGCGTGATGCCGGTGGTAGCAAGCCGAGCAGGCCTTTCATGCCATCTTCATGCCGTGCTTTCAGTCTCCGGTCACGCCCGATATTATTTTGTAAAAAGTCAAAGTCCTCAGGGTGCAATTCATACAGCCACGCCCTGTCCTGATGACGCAGGAATTGACGGGCAATCATCGGTGAGCCGGGATAAAAATCCAGTTTTTCTCCAGAATTGCATGCCTTGATGGCTTCGAAGTATCTGGCTAGCTCAGGCCAGTCTGTGGCATACAGCTTATCAATACCCTTGCTGTGCTCTTGAAGCTTTCTGGCATGCGTGGAATTCAAACTGAATAAACCCGCTCCAGCGTGGGTATCAATATAGTCAAATGCCTTGTCCTTTTTAGTCAGGTGTTCGAGCATCTCAACCAACACAATGTGCTTGAGTACATCAGCGAAATTACCCGCATGAAAAGAATGACGATAGCTTAACAATGGCTTTGTCCCGGAGATGCGTGTCTACATAAGAATGTTGCGGCATTTTAAACCCCCGTTCTGAACCAAGGGGAATACGGCATAAAAAAACGGAGCAAAGCTCCGTTTCTCTTACCAGTCGCATATTATCCTTTATTCAGGAAGTTCTTTAATGAGGCGCTCATATCATCATAAAGCCCTTCGAAGCGATCCGTCATGGCTTCCCATGCCCCTTCTGCTGAACCCTTGATTTCAGCAAGTCGTGCCTTGGCCGTTTCAAGTGTCGCCTCCAGCTTTTCTATCTGCTCATAGGCAGATATCTTCTGATCCGCGACTTCCAATTTTGCCTTAGCCTTAAGTTGATTGATTCTGGCAATTGTTTCATCAATTTTAGCCTGGGCCATTTCCACATACACGTCTTGCTTGCTCACTTAATATTCTCCGGATGACTACTTCAGCGCCTGAAATGGCAACTATGGGATTTCTATAGTTCAAGTGTACGCCTTTGTAATAAAAAAGCTTGATGAAAAACTTTTATGCGAACCCTAAATGCGCCCTGCCTATTCGATTTCAGGAATGCAGGTTTCCCTGGTCCTGTACAAGTCGATGATTCTTGCTAAAGTCTGAATTCTAAAAATACTTCCTGAGGACGAATAATGTCAGCCGAACATTTTGATGTTGTTATTGTCGGTGGCGGTTTGTCCGGAATCGGTGCAGCCCATCACCTGCAGGAAAAATGTCCCAACAAGACTTATGTCATTCTGGAAGGCAGAGCGGCCATTGGCGGCACCTGGGATCTTTTTCGATACCCGGGAATTCGCTCAGATTCCGACATGTACACCTTAGGCTACTCATTTCGTCCCTGGAAAGATGCCAAGGCGATCGCCGACGGACCTTCAATACTGCAATATATAAACGACACCGCCAGAGAGGGGGGTATTGATCAACACATTCGCCTGAACCATCGAGCTGTCAATTCAAGCTGGTCGAGTAAAAATGCATGCTGGACAGTTGAGGTTGAAGCAGGACCCGATAAAGAGAAAAAGCAATTCACCTGTAATTTTCTGATGATGTGTAGTGGCTATTACAACTATGAGCAGGGATATACGCCCGAATTTGAAGGAATGGATGATTTCAATGGTCAGTTAATCCACCCGCAAAAGTGGCCTGCAGATCTCGACTATACAAACAAAAATGTAGTGATCATTGGCAGCGGCGCCACGGCAGTCACACTTGTGCCTTCAATGGCTGATAAAGCAGCACATGTCACTATGCTGCAGCGATCTCCAAGCTACATCATGGCGCTGCCCTACCAGGATGTCATAGCAAACTTTCTTCGGTGTATATTTCCCGCCCGAGTCGCCTATGGCATCACACGCTGGAAAAACGTGTTGCTCACCATGTACTTTTTCCAGATGTGCAAACGTTACCCAAATAACGTCAAAAGGTTTTTACGCAAGCAACTGAGGAAGGCCCTGGGGCCAGATTACGATCTGGATACACATTTCACGCCCAGCTATAACCCATGGGATCAGCGACTTTGTTTTGTTCCGGACAGCGACATGCTTAAAACCATACGCGAGGGACAGGCGACTGTTGTGACCGACCATGTAGATCAATTCACAGCCGATGGCATAAAACTAAAGTCTGGCCAGGAACTCAAGGCCGATATTATTGTGACTGCGACCGGCCTGAACCTGTTGGCACTTGGTGGCATGGGCATCAAGGTAGACGGACATGAGGTCAAACTACCAGAAACGATGGGGTACAAGGGCATGATGATCAGCGACGTACCCAATATGGCCATCACACTTGGATATACCAACGCGTCGTGGACGCTTAAATGCGACCTCACCTGCGAGTATGTCTGCCGCCTTCTTAATCATATGGACGCTCAAAATGTAAATCAGTGCACGCCTCGTGTGAATGATCCGGCTATTGAGCCAGTGCCCTTCATTGACCTTAAATCCGGTTACGTCGAACGCTCAATTGAATCGTTCCCCAAACAGGGCAACAAGGCCCCCTGGCGTCTGTATCAGAACTACGCACTCGACATCATGACCCTTAAATTTGGCAAGCTGAATGATGGAGCTATGGAATTTACAAAAGCAGGGCCAAATGAAGCTGCCATGAACAACGTTACAGGGTAAATTCCGGCATTAAGTTATCTATGAATAACATCCGGATTGAAATAGATACTCAGCCTTTGGGTAATGATATTAAGAAACTGGGCGACGGCCTCAACCAGCATGCAGTGAATAGCATTGGCAATCGAGGATTCGATGACATTGCAGTTTGGGCACGAAATGAACAGCTGGGTCTGGTCGGGGGGATATATGCCTATATCAACTGGAACTGGATACAAATCTGTCTTGTATGGATTGACGACTCTTTGCGCAATCAGGGTCTGGGTTCAGACCTGTTGAACAGTATCGAACAGATCGCAATTGAACGTGGCTGCACACAAGCTCACCTGGATACATTCAGCTTCCAGGCCCGAGGGTTCTATGAGAGATTCGGGTATGAAGTTTTTGGTACTCTTGAGAATTACCCTCCCTCTCAGGCCCGGTATTACATGCGGAAATTATTGGACGTAAAGCCGCCAAAATGACCAGATCACTATCATGAATTTAACTACGAATAGGCGCACAACCCAACAAACGATACACTATGCCCTCGAACCTCATGCGGCCAGATAAATAGTTGAAGGCCGGTCTGAATAATTCAAGAAAGTACTGGTTTGTATATGCGAAAGTCACTAGCCCACCTGTATCAACAGGTCACCATGATTCATCCGTGGATTATAGGGTTGTTGCTGGCCGTATTCACAGGAAGTGCAGCCTATTTTGCACAGGACTTTCGTCTTGATGCCTCTGCTGACTCCCTTTTGCTGGAGAACGATGATGACCTCCAGTATTTCAGAAAATCCGTTGCCCAATATGGGTCAAATGAATTTTTTGTTGTCACCTATGCGCCCAAGGGCGAACTATTCAGCCCTCCTACGCTGAGCAAACTTAAACAGTTACGTGACGAACTCAACGTCCTCGACGGCATTGTATCTACCGTCAGCATCCTGGACGTACCGCTGATAGCCAGTCCACCTGTCACTCTGGCTGAAATACAAAAAGAAACCCGTACTTTGCTCACGCCTGGCATGGATTTACAGATGGCGCGCGAAGAGCTGTTGAACAGCCCTCTGTATAAGCAACTACTTCTGGATGCTGACGCCAAAACGACGGTTATGCAGGTCAACCTGCCACGTGATAAACAATATTTTGAACTGCTCAATGAACGAAAACGGCTCGATCTCAAACGCAAGAATGAGGGTTTAACAGCTGCAGAAGCACTCGAATTACAAAACGTCTCGGAAGCATTTACCGCACGAAATAGTTATCTACAGGGCAGGACCGGTGAACTCATTAATGAGGTTCGCGGCATTCTCAAACCCTATAGAAACGATGCCGAAATATTTCTAGGCGGCGTTCCACTCATCGCGGCCGATATGACTCAATATGTCCGGAGTGATATTCGGGGATTCGGTATAGGTATTGGCGTATTCCTTATTCTGTTGCTGGCCATAGCTTTCCATCGCTGGCGCTGGGTGATAATCCCTGCCGCCATCTGCATCGTTGCCACGATTGGCATGGTTGGCACACTGGGCCTGATGGACTGGCCTATTACGGTAGTGTCATCCAACTTTATATCACTGGCTTTGATTATCACTCTTTCACTGGTCATCCATTTGATTGTTCGTTTCAGAGAACTCCATGCTGCCAGTCCGGATGCCACCCAGTTAGTACTGCTGAAGGAGACATTAAGCAGTAAGTTTCTACCCTCTTTTTATACTGCCATCACCACAATGGTTTCGTTTGCCTCACTCGTAGTCAGCGACATCAAACCTGTCATGGATTTTGGCCTGATGATGGTCTGGGGAGTGGGCATCGCATTCGTTGTAACATTTTTCCTGTTTCCGGCTGGACTGAGTCAGTTAGATGCCGGATGTCCGACTAAATCCTCACGTGATTTCACGTCCAGATTCACCAGGATTCTTTCTAACCTGGTGGCGAACAGTAAAGCCGCTGTATTTATGACCTTCGGTTTGTTAGTCGTGATGATGTCATACGGCATTAGCAATCTGACGGTTGAAAACAGATTCATCGACTACTTCAAACCATCTACCGAAATCTATCAGGGCATGTATCTGATTGACCGTAAACTCGGTGGAACAACGCCCCTTGATGTGATACTCGATCCTGAGGAAGGCTATCTTGATGAAATCGATGAATTTGAGATGGAAGGTATTGGCCTGACCGGCAGCAGTTACTGGTTCAATAGCTTTCAGCTCGAAGAAGTTCAGAAAATTCACCAGTATCTGGACGACCTGCCGGAGAGCGGCAAAGTACTCTCCCTTGCCACAACGATGGCGATGCTCACACAGTTGAACAATAACGAGCCCCTGGACGACTTTAGCCTTGCAGTCATGATGCGCCGCCTTCCGGATCACGTTAAAGAGGCCTTGTTTACACCGTTCATGACAGCTGATGGCAATCAGATACGATTCAGCATGCGTATCATCGACTCTGCTGATAATTTAAACCGGGCAGACCTGCTGAAAAAGATACGTAAAGATCTTGGAGAAAAATTTGATCTTGCTCCTGAACAGATCAAACTTACCAGCATGCTGGTTCTGTATAACAATGTTTTACAAAGCCTGTTTCAATCGCAAATCCTGACACTTGGTGTCGTATTTGTTGCGATATTCCTGATGCTCTGTGTACTGTTCAGGTCCCCTGTACAGGCATTGGTAGGCGCACTGCCCACCTTATTTGCTGCCTGTTTCATACTGGGTTTAATGGGCTGGTTAAATATCCCTCTGGATATTATGACGATCACCATTGCTGCGATCACTATTGGCATTGGTGTTGATAATGCCATTCATTACATTCATCGTTTTCATGAAGAATTCAAATTTGACCGTGACTATGATGCAGCGATGCTACGAAGTCACAATAGCGTGGGCCAGGCGCTGATCTACACGGCAATTACCATCAGCATGGGATTCTCAATCCTTGCGCTTTCAAATTTCATTCCAAGTATCTACTTTGGATTGCTGACAGGCCTGGCAATGATTATCGCCATGATCGCAAATCTGACACTCTTGCCTGCACTGTTAATAAAAGTTAAGGCGTTCGGATAATTCACCCCAAATTGGTATCGATTTTCGAATCAGGATAATCTCGATAGCATGATTGAACTTCTGTGGCTCACATTGGCATTTATTTTCGGCTTGATAGCGCACCGTATCGGTGTGCCTATTTTTGTCGGGTATATGCTTGCCGGACTGTTGGTCGCAAGTTACGGATTTAAAGAAACAATAGTCGTCAAGGAGCTTAGCCACCTGGGCGTAATACTCCTGCTGTTTACGGTAGGGCTTCATCTCAGAGTAAAAAGTGTTTTCAGTGCACCGGTACTCATCGGTGGAAGCCTGCACCTGTTATTCAGCGCCACTCTTTTTCTGATTTCGATACCATTACTGGGGTGGGGGATCGAGCAAGCTGTTTTTTTGGGCCTGATTCTCGCATTCTCGAGTACGGTTTTAGCCGCCAAGGATCTTGAGGTTCGTAATGAACTCGGCGCCTATCACGGCCGGGTAACCATCGGCATTCTGCTTCTGCAGGACATTGCCGCGATAGGCATTCTGATCTATCTCGACAGTTCACCACCTATGGGAGGACAGTGGATCGTCATTGCAGCTGTCATCCCGCTTGCCCTGTTAATTCGCCCCCTGATCAGCAAGCTGGTAGCCAGTGTAGAAGATGACGACTTAATGCTTGTATTAAGTATTTTGCTGGCTCTTGGCGGCGCCGCACTCACCCAATGGGCGCATCTTGGTGGCGAGGTTGGAGCATTGGCAGCAGGTGCTTTGCTGGCTGACCACACCCGCGCACATGAAATGAGGCGACGATTATGGGATTTAAAAGAATTCTTCCTCGTAGCTTTCTTTTTTATCGTTGGCATTCACAGCTTCCCACCGTCCGGAGCATGGGTAGAGGTGCTCACTCTCAGTGCACTGGTACTACTCGTGCTACCGCTGAAGGCCGGAATGTTTTTTATTCTGTTAACTAGGCTAGGCTTACGTTCCCGTACGGCTTTTCTGACGGGTGCCGCACTCACCAGTTACAGCGAATTCACTTTACTGGCCGGATTGCTGGCGATGAATACTGACCTGATTACTGCCATGCAATTTAGTGTGTTGGGGCTGGTTACAGCAACCTCATTTGCGATCAATCTGCCTATCAATTCGCTCGTAAACCGTATTTACAATCGATATGAAATTTCACTGAACAAACTTGAGCGCCACAACCTGCCACATCCCGATGATCAGGCCACCCATTTCGGCCGGGCAACACATCTGGTTTTTGGCATGGGACGAACCGGCAAAGCAGCCTATGACTACCTGACCGAAAATGGCTATCGTCCATTGGGTCTGGATATAGACCCCGTCAGAATCCAGAGAAACCTGGCTGCATCACGCCGTGTAATTTATGGTGACGTGCAAGACCCGAATTTCTGGGAATCCAGCGACATGGACGGGCTGCAGGGCATTATTGTTGCTGTACCGAGTTTTGATGCACGGCTGGAAGCGATAAAGCGCACCAGTGGCCAGACCCCGATCTCCACATTTGCCATTAACGATGAAGAATTGATGATACTTAAAGAAGCAGGCCCGGCCTGTATCAGCCATATCCTGACGGATGCCGGGATTCGCATTGCAGCAGCTCTGACTCACTAGTATCAAGAACAACCTTAGCTTGCACACCTGAGTGCCCGGCATCGGTACAATACGCGTCCAATTTTAACCACCCATTGAATCCATGCTTCGTTACGCACGCAATACTGCACGCCAGGGCGCTGCCATTAGCCGGCGCACACTTAAAACTGCCAATAATGCCCGTGACCGCTTCTTGCGCTCACATGAACTGGTTCAGGCCAGCCAAACACCCTATGAGGTAATACACGAGAATGACATCGTCAAAGTCCGGTATTACCCGCCCCTACGTGTCAGTCATATTGATATGGTGGGCAATAGGATTGCCGTCAATCACGATGAGATAGCCACCCCACTGGTGCTGGTCTCGCCCCTGGCAGTCAACATGCATCTCTATGACATGTTTCCCAACCGTAGCCTGGTGAAATACCTGCGTGCCCGTGGCTTCGAACTGTACCTCATCGACTGGGGCAGCCCGGACTGGAGACAGAATCATTTCCATATCTCCAATTACATCGAAGACCTGATGCCGGAAATGCTTACCGCCATTCGCAAGCACAGCGGCAAGAAAAAACTTTCCCTGCATGGTTGGAGTTTTGGTGGCCTGTTCAGCTATTGCACGGCAGCACTGGATAAGGAAATTAATAATCTCGCGCTCATCGGCGCACCCTGCGACTACCACGCCAATGGCGAACTGGGTAAACAGTATCAACGTATAGCTCGCCAACTACGCTGGATGGAGAAACGTACCGGCTGGCGTGTTCATAATACCCGTCGTCGCTGGTGGCGCTCCCCTGGCTGGATGAACAGTCTGATGTTCAAGCTCACCAACCCAGTTGGCACCATGAAGGGCTATGTGGAACTTGTCGGTAAACTGCATGACCGGGAGTTTGTCACCACCAATGCCACGAACAGTGCTTTTCTGGAAGATATGGTGGCTTACCCCGGTGGCGTCATCCAGGACATTATCCAGTACCTGTGGGCTGAAAACCTTTTGGCGAAAGGCAAACTACCGATCCGCGATACTGATGCAAAGTTGTCCGACATCAAGGCCAACATCATCAGTGTAGTTGGCAAAACCGATATCATCGTCACCAAGGACTGCGCTGCCCGACTGGAAGAACTTGTCAGCAGTAAAGACAAAACCATGCTTGAAGTGCCCGGAGGGCATATGGGTATACTGGGTGGCAGCGTTGGCCCTGAATATATCTGGCCGCAGGTGGCAGACTGGCTGGAAGCCAGGAGCTAAAGCTTGTCGTAGGCGGCATAAGAAATACTGCCCATATATCACAAGCCAAATTGCTTCCAGCAGCCTTGTCTGCTAAAACGACCTCCCGCTGTTACTTAAACCAGACCGGCGGCAACCTTTTATGCTGATGTAGGAGCAAATGTGTCCAGCCAGTTTCCCAAAGTCGACCCTGAAGGGCTGCTCGAATACTCCGTGGTTTTTACGGATCGATCGATTAATCATATGTCGCAGCTATTTCAGCAGGTGATGCGTGACCTCTCCGAAAAACTCAAGCATGTCTATAATGCCCATGCCATCGCAATTGTGCCCGGTGGGGGCAGTTTTGGAATGGAAGCCGTGGCCCGACAATTCGCCACCAACCAGAAATGCCTGGTGATCCGCAATGGCTGGTTCAGCTATCGCTGGAGCCAGATTTTCGAGATGGGAAACATCCCTTCCAGTGAGATCGTACTAAAAGCGCAGCCCGCTGATGACAGCAAGCAGTCCCCCTGGGCTCCCATAGCAATTGAAGAACTGGAAGCAACCATAGAACGCGAGAAACCAGACCTGGTTTTCGCACCCCATGTAGAAACTTCTTCAGGCATCGTGCTTCCTGATGATTACATCAGGCGTGTCGGCAAAGCTGTTCACGACGCCGGAGGCCTGTTCGTGCTCGACTGCGTGGCCTCAGGTGCGCTATGGGTGGATATGGTTGACTGCAGCGTAGATGTGCTCATCAGTGCACCACAAAAAGGCTGGAGCAGTTCTCCTGGCGCCGCCATGGTTATGTTGAGTGAGGCAGCTGAAAGACGTCTATACGAGACAACCAGTACAAGCTTTGCCGCGGACCTGCGTAAATGGCGCGATATTATGGTGGCCTACGAAAAAGGGGGGCATGCCTATCACGCCACATTGCCAACAGAATCGCTGACGCGCTTACGTGACACCATGAATGAAACGCTGGCGACAGGCCTGGATGAACTCAAGGAACGCCAGTGGCAGCTGGGTAATCGCGTCAGGGAGGTGCTCGCCGAGCACGGATTTTCCAGTGTCGCTGCCGAAGGCTTTGCCGCACCTGGCGTTGTCGTCGCATATACAGACAATGATGCAATTCATAGCGGCAAGTCATTTATTGACCGTGGCCTGCAAACTGCTGCCGGCGTACCACTCATGTGTGATGAGCCCGCAGATTATAAAACTTTCAGGATCGGACTATTCGGCCTGGACAAGCTTGATGATGTAGATGGTGCTGTCACACGATTGGCAAAAGCACTGGAAGGCTTAAAAATATAGCTTGAAGCATAAATTCATTCTGGTTGCCCTCTTCTTTCAATCCGGAGGTATGGTATGAGTCAGAAAAATGCAATGCCTAAAGTGGTATCTGAGGCTGAGTGGAAGACATCACGATATTCCCTATTGGAAAAAGAAAAAGCCCTCACACGTCAGATAGATGCAATTAACGCCGAACGACGCAGACTGCCAATGATGGCAATCGACAAGGAATACCAATTCCAAAGCAATCAAGGATCGATCAGCCTGCTCGATCTGTTTGAAGGCCGCAGTCAGTTGATTGTCTACCACTTCATGTTTGCCCCCGACTGGGACGAAGGCTGCCCAGGTTGTTCGTGGGTAACTGATGCCATGTCCCATCCGGCACACCTCAAGGCACGTGATACTTCTTTCGTGCTTGTTTCACTGGCGCCCCTGGATAAACTGCACGCGTATCAGCAGCGTATGGGCTGGAACACAGTCAACTGGGTGTCATCACAGGGTAGCGACTTTAACTACGATCTCGGCGGCAGTGATGAGAACGGCGAGCATCATGGCGTAAGCGTGTTCCTGAGTGACGGAGAAAACATCTACCGTAGTTACTACACCTGTGATCGTGGCGTTGAACATCTCGGCAGTCATTGGACTTACCTCGACCTCACGCCCTATGGCCGACAAGAAAGCTGGGAAGATTCACCCGAAGGATGGCCGCAGACCCCACCCTATGGATGGATATGCCGCCATGATGACTATCCTGAATCAGATTAGGACTTCATTTCCTCTGACAACGCCTCTTCCGCCCCACCGGTCAGGTCATGACCGGCGTGTTTCATCTCTTCACCTGCCAGAAAATGGGCCAGTGCTGGTAGCACCACGATTGCACCTACCATGTTGGCAGTGAATGCGAACACCAGCAGGATACCCATGTCTCTCTGGAACTGGAGTTCCGAGAATATCCAAAGGGCCACACCGGTTGCCAGACCGGCACCGGTAAACAAGGTCGCCTTACCGGTCGTCCGCATCTTCTGATAATAGGCCTCTTCCAGACTCTGGCCATTACGCAGACCGGCAGCAATCACGGTATAGCTGTAAATGCCGTAGTCGACACCGATACCGGTCGCGAGTGCCAGCACAGGCAAGGTCGCAACCTTAAGGCCAATCCCCAACTCCACCATCAGGGAATAACCCAGCAACGTCACCAGAGCTAGTGGAAGGATTACACAGAGCACACCTGAGAGCGTACGGAAAGATAACCAAAGGAACAGGGCGATCACGGCATACACCCATAACACCACTGGCAGTTCGTTCTTATGCACTTCCTCATTGGTGGCTGCCATTACACCGATGTTGCCCGAGGCAAGGCGCAGGTTAACCCTTTGATCCCGCTGCAGTTCTTTCTTGTAATGCTTTACTGAATCAGTAAGCGCCTGAATGGTCGGCGCCTTGTGATCTGTTGTAAAAATGAACAGGGCAATAGCCGAACAGGTGTCATTCAGGAACCCGGTAGTGGTCGGCACCAGGGCTGTAGTCTGGGCAAGAGAAGTTTTCGCCTTGGGCAACCATTCGGCATCCAACCTGCCCTCGTTCAGGCCGGAGTTGGCAAGCTTGGCCAGTTCCAGTAATGACAGCACATCGCGCGCCCCGGGCTGGTTTTTCATGTACCAGCTGAATCGATCAATTTCGGACATGATGGAGTGATCAATACAACCATCGTCATGAGATTCGGCAATAATCTTGAGATGATCCACGCCCATGGTGAAATATTTGGCAATCTGGCGGGCGTCCTGATTGAAGCGGGAATCAGGACGCAGCTCAGGCACACCTTCTGTAGTGTCGCCGATCTGAACCTGAGGATATTTATAAATCCCATAGCCGGTTAAAACTGCACAAATAAGCAATACAACCGTTGCAGGTCCGCGATGCGTAATAACCGCCATTCTCTTGAATACTGCGTCACCGATACGGTCACGCAGGTCCTGCCCTTCCCTGAATTTTTCAGGATTAGGCAGACTGATGTACGACAGCACTATCGGCAGCATTGCCTTGTTAACAATGATTACACCCAACATGCCGAAGACAGCATTTAGCGACATCTCGCGGATGACCTGAATATCGATAATGTAGATCGTACCGAAGCCGGCCATATCGGTAACCAGTGCCACCACACCCGGAATCGCCAGTGCTCTGAAGGTCGACAATGCGGCCTGGTAATTGGTGATGTTACGCGTGGACATTTCACTTGCCCAGGCATTCACATACTGCACACCATGACTGACCGAGACAGCCATAATCAGGAACGGTACCAGCAACGCGAAAGGGTCAAGTCCATAACCGACCATATGCAGCAGGCCCAGTTCCCAGATACAGGCAACCAGTGAAGTGCCTACAACAAGCATGGCCAATCTCAGGGAACCAATGTAGACCCAGAGCAACAGTCCCATGATGACCAGTGCAATAACGAAGAAGCCTGCAACTTCCATGGTTGCCTTGGTCATGTCATCCACAACCTTGGCGAAGCCGACTATATGTATTGAAACGTTCTCGGTTTCGTACTTGGCCCGAATTTTCTCAAGATTCTCTCCGACCTGAACGTAATCGAGCTTGGCCATATTCTCGTTATCGTTCTTCATGCTGTTCGCCATCATCACAGCGGTGGCCGCCTTGAAACGCTGCCCGAGTCCGGGCTCCCCTTCGGGGGCATCATCGCCCGGTGCGTACCCCAGTTCCCAGGCATTTTTCAACTGCTCACTAAGTGGCACTTTCGCATCTTTGGCGGCCTGAACCGTACCCGCACGAGGGTCATGTTCCAGCAATTCGAACTGCACCAGTGCAGTTTTGTGATCCACCGAAACGAGTCGACCAATCACATTGGCCTTGGCGACATTGGATCGAATACGATCCATCATCTCCGGGATGGGGCGGTAGTCCGCCGGGATAACATTCTCACCTGCCAGTCCGCCTTCCACTACTTCTATAAACAGGATGCTCGGCGAGAAAATAGACGTCACACGAGACCGGTCGGCTCCCGGCACGAAAAAGGCGTCATCTGCTACCTGACGCAGTATTTCCATAAATTCGGGCTGGTAGATATCACCCTCTTTATTATGAACTGCAATCAATACGGTATTGGCCCCACCGAAGTCCTTGTAGTACTCCATAAAGGTCTGCATATAGGGGTGATCCTGCGGCACCATTTTCAGCCAGCCGGCACTGGGTTTAAGCTGCGAGGCATGCCAGCCTAAAAACAATGTCGCGATTACCAGAATGGATAACGTGACCCGGCGCCAGTTAAATACTGGCGGTTCTATAACCCTGAGTATGGCCCGGGTAAAATCTGTGGAACGGGTTGGCGCAGCCATTATTTTTCTCCCAGAGGCTGTATACCACGTCGACCGACAGTCAGAATCTGGCCTTTAAACTCTGTCACACCAGCCAGTGTTTGATCGATGTACGACTCTACGACAGTAAGCGCAGGCTCATCTCGCCGGTACTTTAAAATTGCGCCATTTACACCAACAAACAGCGCACTGTTGCCACCCATTTTTTCGCCACCAAAAAGGCTTTCATTTGAGGGATTCGTTATATGTTGCAAGCCAAGTGCTATCACATGATCGGGATCTACGTGCACTTCCTGGGAAAAAATATCCCAGTCAACTGTCTCGGCCACCTTCAGGGCAGCCGCATCATGGGCAATAAATACATTGCCACGCATACCATAAAGCAAGACACCGGCTTCACCCCATTCGAGGGCACCAAAGAACGAACCCTTATAAGGTGATTGCAATAATTGCCAGGTCTCACCTTCATCATTAGAACGTGCCATCAGCCCTCGTTCGCCAGCGATAAACAGCGAACCGTCACCCAAACGCAGGATTTCATTCAGATGCATGCCGGCATCAGAAAGCGCATTCTCGATTTCTTCCCAGGTCTCGCCGCCATCGGTAGATACATATTGCGTACCATAGCCACCTATCGCGATCGCTCTTTTGTCATCTAGAAATAGCAGGTCGAACAGAGGTCTGGCAGTAATGTCGTAATTCTTGATGACCCAGGTCAAACCCCCATCAATCGTCTTCAGGATGCTGGCGTCATAGCCCACGATCCAGCCCGTGTTTTTATCCGTAAACTGGACATCGGTGAGCATGGTGCTGACCGGTGCTGGCGATTGAGTCCAGGTCTCGCCATCGTCTGAAGTCATGATCACCCCATGCTGGCCAATGGCAACTGCCCGTTCTCCTGCCACAGTAATATCCAGCAATCGATACTCTGCCGCTTTCGGTGCAATCATGGCCGGCACCGGACCCGGCTCAGGCGCTTCCGGTCTGACACTTTCTGCCATTGAAACGGGTGGCATCAGCCAGAAAAGACTGCAGAGTAATAAATAATATTTATTCATTTAGTACGTGCCTGACGTTTCAGGTTAGAGGGCATAAACATTTTGTCTTCATAACTGATATTGAAATCTACAATTTCATCTTCATTGCTTAATGCGGTTATGAAATAACGTTTGCTCTGCAGGTCATAAAGCAGTTCCGGGACACCGCTGACTGTAGGAATAAAAGGTGCGGTAATCAGGTGTGCTTCCTGCACTTTCCACAACTCGCCACGCTCGTCATAGCAATCCACCACTGCGATGGCCCAGGAGTCTTCATCAATATAGAAACGACGTTTGCCAAAACGGTGACGTACACCGTCTTTCTTGGTTGCCTCGACGACCCAAACACGATGCAACTCATAACGCGCCAGATCCTGATTGATATGGCCGGGACGAATGATGTCCTTGTATTTAAAAGTCGGGCTGTTCATTAGCCAGGAGTTATAGGGAATGAGAATTTCTTTCTTTCCGAGCAGCTTGTAGTTGTACCGTTCCAGTGAACCATTGAACATATCAATCTGGTCATTGAACTGCTCCCCGTCCGAGCCGATGGACGGATTATCAAAGCCGACATCCGGGGCACGGTTTACTCGACCCAGAGCCGGACTGAAAATCCATGCACGACGGGTATTGCCCAGACCACCCGCCGTTTCATGCACGAGGGTCATCTGTCCGGCAACACGGGGGGGCGAAATTACCTCGGCCAGGTAATAGGCCATCAACTTGTTCTTTTCTTCACTCGGCGGCTCGGTCAGACTGCCGTATTTAAATTTAACATCCTCAATGAGCTTGCTGATTTTGTAGGTGCCATCTTCCTTGACCACGGCCTGGTTGTTATAGCGTTTGGCTGCTGAACCACGGAATTTCAGCTTGTGATTCCAGAGAGGTTCTGCCGCTGTTTTGGGAATGGGGAATGGGAAACCCAGCTCGGCTCCCTGTACATCATCGGTGCCATTTAGCGTAGCGCGTGTGGCATTCGCCTTCGTCGCTGCGAGAATCTCATCAGGGAAAAAGGCATTGCGGTAGGTCGGATAGACCACCATTTTATATTCAGGATAAGTTGCAAACAGGGCCCGGTGACCTTCCGTCAATTTGTCCTTATGCTCTGCCAGATTCGCCTGAGTGATCACATAGAGAGGCTTGAGAGATTCGAGTACCGAAGCGTCTTTTCCTGGCGTCTTGTACTGCAAAAAGCCCTTCACATAGGGCGGCATATACTTCATCAGCAGATCATTGGCCTGCACGCGGGTCTTTGGATCATCAACGATATTAACGATCTCCAGCATATTGCCAATGTTGAAAGACTGCACCAGTCGGGACATCCACTCATCCTGCCCCTTGAACTTGGCAATAACGGCGACGATGTCATCCTTGATATCAGGTAACCTGATCTGGCGGGACTTTACCTGACCGATAAGACCATCCACACTCTTACCACCTCGTGTCGACAGTACCTTGTCAAACTCTGCCTTTAGACCGGTATCCGCAGACAGCATGGCCTGAACAATTTCAATCACCTGACCTGCTTTCGAGGGTTCGGCATCCATTATGGCCTGCGCCTGAATCAGGATGTCGCCAACGGCATCAGCATCGCCCATCATCGCCTGAATATCTATAATCAAACGTGCACGGAGATCTTCAAGATATTGCCGGGTGATGGTCAGCATTTCAGGTGCGAATGACTCGCGGCCAACCCAATCAGGGATGCTGCCATCTGCATTGCCTGCAAACTCAGCTCCGACCGGGGTTAAATCTTTGCCCAGTCTGTCTGCTTCTTCCGGCGAGACCTTGGCTGTTACGCCGGTAGCGATCGCAAGCAGACAGCCCCCAAAAACAAATGCCCTGAAATTTGTCATCTCATCCCTTCCTGTTCTCGCACTTTGCATTCCCGTCATGTAAACCTGACGGTGAAACTTTCAGCTTACCTGCAGTCCCTGGAAACGCCAAGGCGTCAGGTATGGCGGGTTGTCAAAAGATGACGGAAGATTATTGAGTGAATCCGTCATGGAGTTTCAACAGGAAAGCCGCCCCGGTCAGGGAGCAGCTTTCTCTGTGTTAACACTCAGCCTGTTTCAGGCAAGTTTGGCCTGATCAAAAAATGCGCCCATTCGCTGGGCCAGCATCAAATCACCTTCCACTTGCAGCTTGCCAGTCATGAATGCACTCATGCCATCCAATTCACCTGTAAGCAGTGCAACCAAATCAGCGTCATCCATGGTTACACCCAGGGTAGGACTGTCGGCTGTGCCTGCCACCACATCGCAGCCGCCATCCTTGATCACAACATGAGCAGGCTCGGAAACATTGAACTGTATCGTGCAATCCACACCTGAGGCCGCATCAGCATTGAAAGCGCCGGGAAGTTTGTTCAGAAAATCAGTTGTACTCATTGGAGTTCCTCGTTGGTTAAAGTTAAAAGTAAATCAGATATTGGCGTACATGGTGACCACACAGGCGCCTATGACGATGGTGACCTGGCCATCAAAACGTAATTCTTCAGTCATATATTTCTCCTTGCTCGTCATTCCGAGCGGCGCCGAGGAATCTCAACAGCTGAGATTTCTCCACTCGCGCAATAAAGCGATCGGTCGAAAAGACGCTACTTCAAATAGTTAAATGGTTCTGGAAATCAGCTCTTTCATGATTTCATTCGTACCACCGAAGATACGCATGGCACGATGATCACAATAGGCACGGGCAATCGGATATTCCATCATGAAACCGTAGCCGCCATGCAACTGCACGCATTCATCGATCACTTTGGACAGCAGATCAGAGGTCCAGTACTTGGCAGCGGCTGCCGCATCAACTCCCAGCTTGCCTTTGAGCACCTCTTCCAGACAACGATCAACAAACACCTGACCAATTGCCACTTCGGATTTCATTTCGGCAAGTTTGAAACGCGTGTTCTGGAAAGCACCGATTGGCTTACCAAAGGCTTTACGCGTCTTGGTGTATTCAATGGTCATCTTCAGCGCAGCCTCAGCACCTGATATGCCCATGACTGCGATCATCATGCGTTCCCAGGCCAATTCCTTCATCAGCATGATGAAGCCCATTCCCGCTTGCCCGATGACATTACGCTTCGGTACGCGTACGTCCTTGAAGAACAGTTCACAGGTGTCCTGCGCCTTCATGCCCACTTTCTTTAGTGGCTGTCCCTTGGTGAATCCTTCACGATCCGCTTCGATAATGATCAAACTGACATTAGCTGAGCCCTTTTCATCGTCACCCGTCTTGACGGCTACGATGGCCATATCGCAAAGATAACCGTTGGTGATAAAGATTTTGGAGCCGTTAATAATGTAGTCATCACCATCTTCTTTGGCGGTGGTTTTAATACCCTGCAAATCAGAACCGGTGCCCGGCTCGGTCATCGCAATCGCAGTGATGCACTCTCCGCTGGCCATCTTTGGCAACCATTCCAGCTTCTGTTCATGGCTGGAGAAATTATTGATGTAATTGGCAACGATGTCGGAATGCAAGGGGAAGCCAATGCCGGAGTCACCGGCGTAGGCGAGCTCTTCCATCATGATCACGCTGTAGAGACGATCCGCATCGGAGCCGCCATATTCCTCTGGCACCGTCATACACAACATGCCCAACTCACCGGCACGCTTCCAGATGTCTCGGTCGACATGCTGCTGTTCCTCCCAGCGTTCCTGGTGGGGGGTAATTTCGTCGGCAATAAAACGTCTGACTGAGGCACGGAAATCTTCGTGCTCGGCACTGAATAGGGTTCTAGGAAGCATATGATCCTCGAAAGTAAAAGTAAGAATATTTACGGTTATGTAGTTCGTATGTATATTTACATACAGTCTGGACTGTTTTTAAATTAAACGGTATAACCCTGTCAATGTTTGATGCTATGAGCCTGACTCGCCCCTGATACCCACAACTTGATTAAGTCACTGAATCCATAAAGAATCACAGCCGTATGAATCAAAAGCCTGCCGCTCCCATTGAACGCCGCTCTCAGGAAGAACGCAGCAGGAAAATGCGCAAGCGCCTGATCAAGGCCACCGTGGAATGCCTGGCTGAGGAGGGCTATGCCGCCACCACGTTGAGTAAAATAGTGGTGCGCGCGGGAGTTTCACGCGGTGCACAGGTGCATCACTATTCTTCTAAAAACGAGCTCATTCTGGATGCGGCCCTGTTTCTGATGCAACGGGCATATCGTCAATTCGGTGATGTGCTACTGAATATTTCTGATGAGGAAAACAGACTAAGGGAAATGGTGTTTGCAGCCTGGGACATCATCTACAGCCAGCCCTCCGCAAATGCTTTCATGGAGTTACTCATCGCCTGCCAGCATGAGGACGAGTTGGCTGATATCGCCAAAAACCTGAATCTACAGATTATGGAAGCGATGCAAAATCCTATCGATCACTATTTCGAGTCTCGAGGCAATGAAAGTGAAAGCCCTATAGATATGTTCCGTGCATTGATTGTGTACATGTGCGGACTGGCCTGCAGCCGTGTACTGATGGACAAAACGACAATTAATTCACAGATCGAACTCTGGTATAGCCTTATGAACCAGCATGTAAAAGCCAGAAAAGGGGTGACAAAACCACCCCAGACACCTACTGCGGTCAATCTCAATATCTCCTGAATAACAACCCGGATTGTTGCAACGCAGCATTTTTGCCGAAAATAACATAGAATAAATCTCAGGATCACTGTAATACTATTCAAATGATGACCGATCTAGCTTGGAATCTAATCGCTATCGTGGCTTTTGGTCTGGCCTTTGCTGCCATTGCTGCGGATTTTCGTTCTTCGAGTACCCGAATGCTGGCGCTCATGTTTGTCATGATCGGCCTCGGTCTGGTACTGGAAGCCAACTTCATTACCGGCAGACCCATCGAGGCATTACCTGCCTGGGCAAACTGGGCCACTCTACCAAGCGCACTTGCCATTATTGCCCTGGCAGAATGGCTAAGATTAATTCGCAGAACGACAACACAAACGACTTCAGATGGTCGCGTTGAACACCTGATCAGAAATGCCCAGATTTCGGCCATTGCCTATGGCATCTTCGGCTTTGTGTTTCCCGAGTGGCGCGCCGGTTATCTATTACGCATTGTTGATGAGCCCAATGTATTCCTTGAACCACGTTTCCATGCATTGGCCATTCCTTTCTCCATGGCGCTGGTTTTACTGTTTGTTTCCATAATCAAAACACTATGGATGCAGCCGGATCCGCCGGAGCGACTGAGACTTCTGGGCATTACGGCAGCTATGCCCATTATCACCTCTGCGTTTGTCATGCCCGCAGATATTGCACCCTATTGTGCAATTACCGGCGAGATGATCCTGCTCGTCGCGATCATGCAATATCACGTGCAATGGGGGCAGCGAGGTCAGTTCATGTCACGGTTCCTGTCCCCACAGGTGGCAGTAGCAGTCCGGGAACGTGGGCTCGATTCAGCCATGCATGAAGAACGAATTGAGCTCACTGCAGTAGCCTGTGATATCCGGGGCTTTTCCGCATATGCAGAAAAGCATGACTCAAGTCAGGTTATATCCTTACTCAATATTTATTATCAAACCGTCGGTGAAGTCGCTGCCGAACATGGTGCCACAATCAAGGACTACGCTGGCGATGGCGTGCTACTGCTATTGGGCGCGCCCCTGCCTGATGTACATCATGCTGAGCACGCACTCACACTCGCTACAGATATACGTGATCGCTGTCATCCCTTATGGAAGGACACCGATCTGGGTCTGGGCGTTGGCATAGCTACGGGTGAAGTCAGTGTCGGCATGGTCGGCACACAGCCGATGGAATATGCCGCTGTAGGTCGTGCTGTAAATCTCTCATCAAGGCTTTGTGATCACGCCCAGGATGGTGAAATACTTCTCAGCGAACGCACAAAGGAACTGATCGATATTGAAGAAAGCCAGATTAAGCTGCATTCAAGTCAGAAGATGCAGTTTAAAGGACTGGCAGAGCCCGTTGATGTCTGGACGATTACCCCAGACGCCGAAACCATCCGCAGACTGAAACTCAAAAGAGCCAAGCAGGGAAACTGGTTCACACGTATATTCAGGTAATCAGAAAGCACGGCAGAAAGTCTGCTCTATTAAACCCCTTGTTGCTAGCATCAATCTGTTGAGCACATAGATAGTTAATCAGTTCTTCTATCAATCACTGGAATTCATTGAACACCCTGATCGACGTCCACTAATAATTGAAGAATCTGTGCAGTTTGCCCGCGTGCTTTTACTGGGCGCACAGGCAATCAAAAACAGCTAATCACCCTTTATCGACCATATTTTTTCACAATGGCGGTTAACCAATAATCGCAACCCCTTGCCAAAGCAACATACGCTACAGTATGTTATCCCTCCAGTCTGGCTAAGCCAATCACAGAATTTATTAATGTAGCGATCAAGCTTCGGAGTTTTACGATGCCCGTATATACCCCCCCTACCCGCGACATGCAGTTCGTACTGCATGAAATGCTGGATATCGACAGCGCCTTCAAAGCCATGCCCAGGCATGCCGATCTGGACGGAGATACTGTTAACCAGATCATCGAAGAAGCTGGCAAATTCTGTTCCGAGGTGGTGTTCCCGCTTAATCAGAGTGGTGACGAGGAAGGCTGTACATATGAAGGTGACGGCGTGGTTAAAGCGCCCAAGGGTTTCAGGGAAGCCTACCAACAGTATGTGGAAGCTGGCTGGCCATCCCTGTCCTGTGACCCGGAATACGGTGGTCAGGGCCTGCCGGAACTGGTTAATAATGTTCTGCAGGAAATGCTGAATTCTTCCAACCAGGCCTGGACCATGTACCCCGGCCTTACCCACGGTGCTTACGCGGCACTGGAGGCCTATGGCAAACCCGAGCAGAAATCGCTCTACTTGCCAAAACTGATCGACGGATCCTGGACCGGTACCATGTGCCTGACCGAGTCCCATTGCGGTACTGATCTTGGCATTCTGAAATCAAAAGCAGAACCTAACGATGATGGGTCATACGCAATCACTGGCAGCAAGATATTCATCTCCAGTGGTGAGCACGATATGTCAGAGAACATTATTCACCTGGTACTGGCCCGCCTCCCGGATGCACCGCAGGGCACCAAGGGCATCTCCCTGTTTATCGTTCCCAAGTTCATTCCGGATGCGGACGGCAACCCGGGCGAACGCAATACCGTGAAATGCGGCTCTATCGAACACAAGATGGGCATTCACGGAAACGCGACTTGCGTCATCAATCTCGACGGTGCCAAGGGCTGGATGGTCGGCGAACCCAACCGCGGCCTGCAGGCCATGTTTGTGATGATGAACGGCGCCCGTCTTGGCGTGGGTATTCAGTCACTGGGACTGGGTGAGGTCGCTTACCAGAACTCACTGGCCTATGCCAAAGAACGCCTGCAGATGCGATCATTGACCGGGCCCAAGAACAAGGACAAGGCCGCAGACCCAATCATCGTGCATCCGGATGTACGTCGCATGCTGCTGACGCAAAAAGCCTACACCGAAGCTGCACGCGCATTCTCATACTGGGTCGGTCTGATGATCGATCAGGAAACCAGTCACCCTGATGAAGCCGTACGTAAGGAATGTGCAGACCTGGTTGCACTGCTTACCCCAATTGTCAAAGCCTTCATTACCGAAAATGCCTTCGAAACCACCAACCAGGGTATGCAGGTATTTGGCGGCCATGGATATATCGCCGAATGGGGCATGGAGCAATACGTGCGTGACGCCCGTATCAACATGATCTACGAAGGTACAAACGCCATTCAGTCACTCGACCTACTGGGACGCAAGGTGCTGGGCGACATGGGTGCCAAACTCATGAAATTCGGCAAACTGGTGCAGGACTTCATTACCGAGAATGGCGAAGATGAAGCCATGAAAGAATTCATCGAACCACTGGGTGATATCGCCATCAAGGTACAGAAATTAACGGCAGAGATTGGCCAGAAAGCCATGAAAAACCCGGACGAAGCCGGCTCGGCTGCCTTCCCCTACCTTCGTGTAGTCGGCCATCTGGTGTATTCATTCCTGTGGGCGAAAATGGCGAAGATCGCTCTTGAGAAAGAAGGGTCAGGTGATGGCTTCTATGAAGCCAAACTGGCGACAGCACGCTTTTACTACAGCTACCTGTTACCGGAAACTGCGTTCCTCATTCGTCAGGCCCGTGCCGGTTCAGATCCGTTGATGGCACTGGATGCTGAGAAGTTCTAAATCATCCTGAGCGTATAAAAGCCGCCCTACAGGGCGGCTTTTTTGTGTAAGCTCCTGTTAAAGCAAAACAAAGGCAGGCATATGTACACAGAACTCGGCAACCAACGACAGGCGTTTCTCATTACTCATGGCGCGTTGCTTTTCGCAGGAGGCCTGCTGGCCGGACTCGCGCTTACTTTCTCACTCCTCGGCCATTTTGAAATCTGGCCGCTCATCGGAAAAACCGAAGTCGAAATTCCCGGTTCCAGCCGCGCATGGCTACGAACACATTTGGGCCTCATCATGAATGGCCTCGCTGTCTGGGTGTTTGCACTTATCGCCGGACGAATATTGTTAAGTGAGGGCCAGCAAAAACTCTATATCGTTTCCGTGCTGATCACGGCCTGGTTCAATAGTGCCGGTTTCCTGATCGGTACATTATTTGGCGTGCACGGCCTGTCTTTTGGCGGCAATGTGCCCAATACGCTCACTTACCTGTTCTTTCTAATCGCAGTCGTCACTGTATTTATACAGATTGCACTGGTTCTTCTGGGTGCACGCCGCCTGAGTCAGGCTTAAATCACATGGATAAACTCAGATTATTCGGAAAATTGCTGAGTGCCGTTCTCATCAAAGGCCCCGGCAGGTTAACGCTGGCTGGAAAATACCTTGAAGCCTGGAACCGTCATGACATAGACGCAGTCCTCAAACTGACTGGTGATGGCAGTTATCGTGACCCCTTAAGTGGGTGCCCTGTTACAGGCGATGAATTACGCGAACATGCCAATATGTTGATCAAGGCATTTCCCGACATGAAATTTGAACTCAGCAGTGCCATCGCGGCCGGCGACGGTGTTGTGAGTGCACGTTATATCCTGCACGGAACCAATAGTGGTGACTTGCCCGGTGATATCGGATTCGACACAGTCACTGCCACCGGCAAACGTATCGCCCTTAATGGCAGCATCTTTTTTGAGTTCAACACATCTGGCAACCCGGTCGTAACCAACTATTTTGATCAGCAGGAATTCGGTGACAATATCGGCTTTCAGAGCTTCACGATGCCACAACAGATGGGTGACTATGACTTTGGTGCTTATTTTCGCCTGAATCGCGGCAATCAGAACCCGCCCAATGCCATCGGTATCACCTGGTTGCAGACCAATGACCCAAGTCAATTTGATGGCGCTGCTGCACTTACACGCGAAACGCTGGAGGATTTCGCAGCAGGCCCGGGCTTTGTTACCGGCATTATCGGCGCCAAACGGCCGGATGAAACCGGCTTTGCATCCGGCTTTACAATTTCTGCCTGGGAAACAGTAGAGGATATGGACCGCATTCTGACCAGTCCAAAACACCAGGAAGTCGTACAAAAATTCATGAAAGAGGGTCTGGCATCGGGTACGCACTCCAGGGTTTATCAGCTTGTACGAGAGAAACCGGTCATGATCGCCTGTACCGAATGTGGTAAGAAAAACAATGCCCACAAAGCTGACCATGTTTGCAGCGCCTGCAAATCGGAATTACCTCCTGCACCACGCTATTGGTAAATGGTTCTGGATATCCAAACAAACTCAACCCATATAAAAAAGCCCCGGTTATACCGGGGCTTTTATTAACTTCGACTCTCCTATGGAGGGAAGGGGCAGAATTCACCCGGAGCCGGAACACAGGCTGCAAAACAGTTTGCAAAATTATCCGGACTTACATCGTCCGGGCCCGAGGCACTACACATGGACGGGTCACCCCCACCCGGCGCTTCAGGTGCGCCGCCACCCCCGGTTGGCAAAGGACATGATTCATCGCCACTTGAACAGGCCTCGAAACAAACTGGATACGTGGCTGGATCAGTCTCGTTACAGCCTGATGGTGCTGGCGCTGGGGCCTCGCCGCCTGCACAGGTGCCTGGCTGCAGAACGTCAATCAGAACGTCCAGCCCTGGCGCCGCGCATAATTGATCAAGATCTTCCGGCCCGCAGCTCGGAAGGCTGGCCGGGTCATTTTGCGGATCACATCCTGAACCGCCATCTCCGCCACCATCACCACCACCACCATCTCCACCACCAAAATCAGGATCGCATACGTCACCAATCTGGTCGTTGTCTACATCTTCCTGACCGGGGTTTGCATCATTCGGGCAGTTATCGTCATCATCAAAGACGCCATCACCATCCGCATCAGGTGCGACATCAGCATAAACAACACGGAAGAAGCCATCTGCCACGTTATGTTTAGTCGCGCCCGTATCGTCATTTGGGTCAGTCAATAACGCTTCAAAATGGCCTTCTAACTGATCATCATTGGCTACCGTAATCGTAATCGTACAGGAGCCGTCGAGCGTATTACTGCCTGTAGGTGATGAATTGCGATCCAGCGCCAAAAGTAAAGGCACAGTACTTTGACTTTTAGTAGGATCATCGCAAGCATATGTACCGACTTCCGGCTTCAGGAAAAACACATTCCAGGATTCTGAACTGTCGTCATGATTTTCCACCTGAATTGAAATACGGGAAGAGGCCGACGTCACTCTAATCAAACCGGTGTAGTTGTAAACCACACCATCAATAGTGCCAGTTGCACCCCCATTGCCATCGCCTATATGGCTGGCACCATTGCCGGAAACAGGCGTCAATGTCGTTGATGTTGTGGCAGGTGTTATGCCTAATTCATCATCAGAACTGCCGCATGCTGCGAGCCACACAAACACAAATAAGGTGCTGATTAATCGAAAAGTTTTCATATCTCCTCCGGAGAATAATTCCTGTATAGATATCAGAAATAAACAAGCGCTCATCCCTGACGTCGTCCGTTCAGTCTAGTCAATCCATCTCTGGTCTGAATTTGGCTAGCGACAGGAACCTGTAGAAGGTTGCCTCAATCCTGAGCCGCCTTATGCTCTCACCATAAATATGAAAAACTACTACTTCATTATTTAATTGTTGTTGCGGGGCGTATTTATAGACAAACAGCCCGGTGCAGGCAAGCTCATAAAATGCCTTGAATATTTTTAGCGGCGCTTTTCTGACCTTTAAATTAACAATTATCGTCTTTAAATCAATAAAGTATGTCGATTACAGGTATATGGGGAATTTACTGACATCCATTGGATGTTTTAGTGGTTAAAGTACCCTGATGAGAAATCGGTTTGGAAGACCCGCGAAGATCAGGCAATAGGAAGATGCGAATACTCATTGTCGACGACCACAATTTAGTCCGTGCCGGATTAAGGCAGATTATTGAAAAAGATGGTCAGCATGAAGTCAGTGGTGAGGCATCAAATGGCGAGGATGCACTTCACTGCCTGGAAAATAACTGTCCGGACGTCATGTTGCTTGATATTTCCATGCCCCATGTAAATGGCTTGCACTTACTGAAATCAGTCCGGAACACTTATCCGGAGCTTAAAATCATCATGCTTTCCATGCATGCAGACATGGCCTACGTGAAAACTGCACTCAGTCTGGGCGCAAACGGATTCGTCGTTAAGGATTCACCGCCGGCTGAGCTTAAGATGGCAATTGATCTGGTCTTTAAGGAACAGGTTTATTTGTCACCCAGTGTTTCAAACAGTGTCGTTGATGCATGGGTCAGAAAGACCGATAACGATTCCATGCACACCAGTCTGACCCCGCGACAGCATGAAATACTCGAACTCATCTCGGAAGGATATAGCACTCGGGAAATTGCAGACATTATCAAAATCGCTGTTAAAACCGTTGAAACCCATAAGTCACGTATAGTCTCTACGCTGGGCCTCCACCGGAATTCGGAATTATTACGTTATGCAATCAGGTATGGCAGAGAAAACTCTTTAATTTCAGGCGTTAAGAACGACACGCATGCCGCGTAATTTTCCAGATATATATACGTTATTCAACTGAATTCAGGCTGAGCCGTAGTATCGGGGTACTGCCTGGGGCTGCACCTGTCCGTGACCAGTATAAGTGGCATAGGACTCCATTCTGCCCAGTTTTTCCAATGTCCAGCTTGCATGTGCCTGAGCAGCAGTCATAAGGGCACCATTGGATAAATTAGCCTCACGTAATGCAACGACTTCCATTGGATCCAGACCTGCTGCCACATCCGGTGGCAGGGTCTCCAGCACTCTGGCAGCTGACTCTTTGCGAGCCACTGCTTTCATCAGCGATTCAGCATCCGCTGCAACCATTGCGTCAGCTTCATCAGCAATGGCGGACGCAAGTTCTTCAAGCCACTGTTGCGGACTCAATTTTTGCTGGCTGATATCCATAATTCTGATCAGGCTTTTAAAGCCTGCTCCATTCCTAGCAGACCCTGGGCCACAGCCTGTGCATCCACTTTGAATTGACCATTGGTGATTGCTGCCTTTATCGCATCAACCCGCTTGCTATCTACTTCCGGTGACCCTGAAACCTGATCATGCAATGCCTGCATCTGTTTCGCTTCGTTGGATAACGACACTGGCATCACTTCAGATACTGGACTTACCGGCTTGTCCTTATTGCCACTGGAGGTTGCAACCGGTGATTTCCCGACTGTATTCAATCCCTGCGGTGGCATTCCATCGACTTTATGAGTCACGGTCTGTTCCTCGGTTAAATGTTGCTTCACCCCTATATATCGGCCTACGACCGATAAACTTGAGAGCTAATTTTCTAAAAATCATAATTTCATTCTCAACGGCTGACTTCCACGAGTCCGCTCAATGTCACAGTACCGTCAACGACCCTGCGTGTGCTGAAGTTTTCCACACGAATTCGTTCATCAGCCCCGGCATTTGAGAGTGCCTTTCCCACAGCACGAACCTCAACCGGCCCTGCCTTTGCTATCAATGTGACTGTATCCCCCCTCTTAATCAGGTGGGGGGACTGTATATCCTGGTTGGACAAGGCCCAGCCAGCCTGCAACGGACGTTTCAGATGCTTGCCGATCACTTCATCCGGATGAGTCAGATAGCCGTAGGCCAGGGAACCAAGATCACGTTTCTTGAAAGTGATATGTTCTTCAGTGAGTAATGTCCCCACACCCAGACTGGATGCCAGAACAAGCACTTCGGCTGAGCGCTCGGCTTTAACAGGTACATACAATGTCCAGGGCTGCGGGGCGCTGCAATGCACCATCACACTAATCGCATTTGCTGAGCGGCTGTGCACTTTGGCATCGAGTTCCTGATCGCATACTGGCATTGTCACCCTTTCATCCAGTTTTGCTGACACCCGCAGATCTATGCCAGGTTGAAGCAGAGCCTCGCTGGCCTTCTTCTCGGCCACATCAGATATTTCAGCAACTGAGGTCACTTCTCCTGCGTATGTATAAGTCCATACGGTAAGCAACATGATGGGCAATAAAATATAAATTGTCAGGTTATCCAGCAGCTTTCCTATGTTCTGACTTTTCATATGTCTGCCCTTGCCCGTTTTGACCATTACAAAATTCATTAAAACCAGCAGCGGTACAATCGTAAAAAACAATGCCCGGTCAACAAACCTGCGAACTCCGCTCTCTTTCATTGCAATCTCCTGGCATTCTCCTGGTTCTCTAACTCGACTAGGCAAGAGCCGTGCCTGACTTCAGTCAGACCCTGCAATCAGGGTAATGACTACTGCATCAATGCATGCTGAGTAAAGGAATCAAAGGCATATAGATTTCACCTCTAGGGGATATGTCAGCTTTTTGGCAGAAAGCTGACAGAACCGCTTTCAAATCCGGAGTTTTACCACTAAAGGCGACAGAAACATGACGCTGACCCTGTATCTGGAGATTGCGACACCCTTCAGGCTTGCAATAAATTTGTCCGGCACATAGTTATGAACATCGCAACTGTGCTTCATTTCAAATCGGCTGGCACAAGACTTGCCTGAAGGGGTTACATCTGAACGGACAGCCACCATGGCAGATCCCATAGCGAACAGTTTTACTGACAAGATATTCGGCATTCACGCCGATTCAATGCGTGTGCATTCACGCCGCCTCGAATTGATAGCCAGCAATATTGCCAATGCAGATACGCCTGGCTTTCAGGCCAAGGCACTGAATTTTGAAACCGCTCTGGCTGAATTGGCCAATCGCACTTCAAATCCACCTTCCGCCCGAAACACGTCTGGCGTGAATGCGTCTGCTAATACCCCTATCGGCGAAAATCACGTGAGCTTTAGGACGGCATCGCAACCCAGCCTGGATGGCAACACGGTTGACGTCTCCCGGGAGCAGGCCGATTTCGCCGATGCCTCGCTGCGTTATCAGGCCAGCCTTCGAATGATTGAAGGTCGTATGCGCGCCATGCTCGCAGCACTGCGGCCCGAATAATGCAGTGGCTGCGTAAGGAGTAAATCATGAGTTCAAACGCCATCTTCAATATCGCCGCCCAGGCCATGGCTGCACAATCAGTTCGACTGAACACCATCACGAGTAATCTGGCGAATGCCGACAGTGTCGCGGCAAGTCCTGATGAGGCCTATCACGCCCGGCAGCCGGTATTTGTACCCACAGACGTGGATGCCGAACGCGGTCTGAGTGGTGTCAGTGTTCAGGAAATATCCGAACAGGGCCCGCCGCCACAGAAACAGTATATGCCCGGACATCCGCTGGCCGATCCGGACGGTTATGTCTTTGCATCCAACGTCAATCCCGTGGAAGAGATGGTCAACATGATCTCCACCGCCCGTTCATACCAGAACATGGTTGAAGTCATGAACACCACCAAGGAATTGATGAACCGCACCCTCAATATGGGGAATAACTAATGATTTCAGCAGCAAACCCTTACAGCGACCTTGGCCTTGCGCCCCAGCCTGCGGCAGATAAAGGCAACAACAAGGAACTGGGGCAGGATGACTTTCTTACCCTGATGCTTGCCCAGATCAAGTCGCAGGATCCAATGAAACCCATGGAGAACGCCGAGTTCATCACGCAGATGGCCCAGTTCTCAACCGTAACGGGCGTGCAGGATCTGAACACAGCCTTTAATGATCTGGCGGGCGCCTTGCAGGTAAACCAGGGTCTGCAGGCCGCCACACTGGTAGGCCGCCATGCCATGGTGGAAGCCAACACCATCGATTACACAGAAAGCACACCACAGATCGGTGCCGTAGGACTGACCTCAGGTGCCAGTGATGTACGTGTACAGGTCACGGATGCCAGTGGCAGCCTGGTCAGGGAAATTCACCTGGGCGACCAGCCACCCGGTCTCGCAAACTTTGAATGGGATGGTCTGGATAGCTCAGGCCAGCCAGCCACCTCTGGACGTTACACCTTTACCGCCGTAGCTGCGGCCGATGCCTCCGGCAACGGTCAGGCTGCATTCCCCACTTATTTGGCCGGCGAAGTCGGTCGAGTCACTTTGAACAGTACGGGCAGCGCTCATCTTGAGCTGACCGGGCTGGGCACGGTGCCCTTCGGCGACATTCGCCAAATTCTCTAGGAGTGAATCATGTCATTTAGAATCGCACTTAGCGGCCTTAATGCCGCCTCTAACGACCTCAACGTCGTGGCCAATAATGTGGCCAACGCAAATACCACAGGCTTTAAAAGCTCACGATCCGAATTTGCCGATGTCTACGCCAGCTTTGCAGGCGGTCTCGGATCAGGTCAGATCGGCAGTGGCGTACGCCTGTCCAATGTTGCCCAGCAGTTTGGTCAGGGCAACGTCGACTTTACCGATAACACACTGGATCTGGCCATTTCCGGTCAGGGTTACTTCATCCTTTCCGACAGCGGTACGCAGATTTACTCCCGCGCCGGTGCCTTTGGTGTTGATCGCGACGGCTATGTCGTCAGCGGCACCAACCAGCGCCTGCAGGTTTATGACGCCCTGACTAATGGCACTTTTAATACCGGCGCATTAACCGACCTTCGCCTTTCATCTGCTGACTCGCCTCCCCAGGCCACCACAGAGATTGAAACGCTCACCAATCTGCCCGGCAATGCTACGGCACCGACTGCCCCATTTGCCGCTTCTGACCCGACCAGTTTCAATCACAGTACCTCACTGACAGTCTATGACTCACTTGGCGCCCCACACGTATCGAGTCTCTACTACGTAAAAACCGCCAATCCGAACGAATGGAATGTACATGCGGTCATCGACGGTAATAACGTCGGTGGTGCAAACACCGTTCAGTATTCCAATACCGGCTCAATCGTTTCTCCGGCCAACGGAATCATTACGCTGCCGGCCTACACCCCGACCACGGGTGCTGCAGACATCAATATGACTCTGAATCTGGCTGAATCCACCCAGTATGGAGACCAGTTCGGTGTGAACGCCCTGCGACAGGACGGTTATTCAACAGGTCGCCTG
This sequence comes from Nevskiales bacterium, assembly GCA_041622995.1. GTDB lineage: Bacteria > Pseudomonadota > Gammaproteobacteria > Nevskiales > CAJXLF01 > CAJXLF01. The sequence goes on along the minus strand of JBFJXR010000013.1, from coordinate 20,615 downwards.
AGTGGTGTGGAAATCACCGAAGAAGGTGTTGTCCAGGCCCGATTCACCAATGGACAGGCCACACCACTGGGCATGATCGCTCTGGCTAACTTCTCCAATGATCAGGGCTTGCAGCCCATTGGTAACACCTCATGGGCAGAGAGCTTCGCCTCGGGTCCGGTTATCCGTGGACAGGCCGGCACCTCCAGCTTTGGTGTCATCCAGTCAGGCGCCCTTGAAGCTTCCAATGTCGATCTCACCGAGGAACTGGTGAACATGATCACAGCCCAGCGGAACTTCCAGGCCAATGCTCAGGTAATCAGCACCAATGACGCTGTGACCCAGACCATTATCAATATCCGTTAAGGCTGAAGCGTAGCCAGGAGTAGAACATGGACAAGTCACTTTATATCGCCATGACCGGCGCCACGGAGACACTCCGGGCGCAAGGGGTCAACGCACATAATCTGGCCAACATCTCTACCCCTGGCTTCCGCGCCGCCATGTCAGCGGCTTCCTCCGTGCCGGTTGAAGGCGAAGGCTGGAACAGCCGGGTCAACACCCAATTGTCTGCACCCGGATTCAATGCACAACCCGGCATGATGAATAACACCGGGCGGCCCCTGGATGTCGCTGTCACCGACCCGAATGGCTGGCTTGCGGTGCAAAGTCCAACTGGGGAAACCGCCTATACCCGTGCCGGAAACATGCAAATCACCCCACTGGGACAACTGGTTACTGGCAATGGTCACCCGGTGATGGGAGAAGGTTCACCCATCACCCTGCCGCCCTTTACCCAGATGATGATTGCCCCGGACGGCACCATCACCGTTCAACCCCAGGGCTCAGGCCCTGAATCCACTGCAGTGGTAGGACGCATTGAAGTCGTCGGAATCGATCCTACGGAACTCAGACGGGGTGAGGATGGCCTGATGCGCCTCATTCCCGATGGCACAGCCCAGCCACTGGCTGGTACATCATTGGCAGTAGGCGCACTGGAAAGCAGCAACGTCAGCGCCGCCGATGCCATGGTGAAAATGATCGAACTGGCCCGCCAGTTTGAACTGCAAACCAAGGCTATTAAAACCGCTGAAGAAAATGCACAAAGCTCAGCAACCCTGTTGAGGATGAGCTGATAATTTCAACGAGACGTGTCCTCAGGCACGACTCTTGTAGGGAATGACTGAATAGTCAATCCATCGTGAACAGGAGTTCACCATGAACCAAGCATTATGGGTCGCCAAGACCGGACTCGACGCTCAGCAGACACGCATGACCGTCACCGCCAACAATCTGGCCAACGTTAACACGACAGGTTTCAAACGTGAGCGTGCCGAATTTGAGGATCTGCTATATCAGCAGGGTCGTCAGGCCGGTGCCCAGAGCTCTCAGCAAACCCAGCTCCCGACCGGTATGCAAACCGGTACCGGTGTTCGTGTGGTCGCAACAGAAAAACTGCATACGCAGGGTAACCTGCTGCAAACCGGTAATGCTCTGGATGTGGCCATACAGGGACGTGGATTCTTTGAAATCCTGCAACCCGATGGCACCCCTTCCTATTCCCGTGATGGCAGCTTTCAGGTCAATGCCCAGGGTGAGATGGTCACGGCCAGCGGCTATGCCGTGCAGCCAGGTATCACCATTCCTGATGGGGCACAGTCCATCACCATTGGTTCAGACGGCACGGTGAGCGTGCAACAGGTGGGTGATCCCGCACCTGTTCAGGTCGGCAATCTGTCGATCGTTGATTTCATCAACCCCGCCGGTCTGCAATCCATGGGACAGAACCTGTTTATTGAAACCGGCGCCAGTGGCCCTCCACAGTCTGGCACTGCAGGACTGAATGGTCTGGGTAGCCTCGTACAGGGTTCGGTTGAATCTTCCAACGTAAATGTGGTGGAAGAACTGGTCAACATGATCGAAACCCAGCGCGCCTATGAAATGAATTCCAAGGCCATCTCGACCACCGACGAGATGCTGCAATACCTGAACAACAACGTCTAGGCCTGAAAGTCTGACGATGGAGTTAGCCATGAAACGAAATGCTCTGCACCTGTTAGCCGTACTTGCGGCTGCATGGCTATCCGGCTGCGCCACGGTCAACAAACTGTCTGGCTCACCCGTCCCGATGAGCTCTGCCATGCCTCCGATGGCCTCAGAAAAAATGGCCTACACTCCTGACCCCAATATCCTCCAGCCTGCTGCCATGGAATCAATGTCCGGCCCGACTTACGACGGCGGATCTATTTACATGGCAGGCAACAGCACCCCCCTATTTGAAGATCGCCGTGCCCGCCGCGTGGGTGACATACTCACTATTAACCTGGTGGAACGCACACTTGCCCAGAAAAGTGCCACAACCAGCACAACTAAAGACAGTGATATCGCCTTTGAAACACCCGCTACTTTACTTGGTCAGAAAACGACCAAGGGCGGCATTCCACTATTCAACGCTGAACTCGATGCCTCGCGTGGCTTCAGTGGCTCGGGTGCTTCCAGCCAGAGTAACAAACTGGAGGGCACCGTCAGCGTGACTGTCTCCAAAGTCTTCGCCAATGGCAGTATGTTTATCCAGGGTGAGAAATCCATGTGGATCAACCAGGGCGAAGAACGTGTGCAGATTACAGGTGTCGTTCGGCCTGAAGATATCGACCCGGACAATTCCGTACCCTCCAGCCGCGTAGCCGATGTCCGCATCGTTTATGCCGGTCAGGGCGCGTTGGCTGATGCCAATGCACAGGGCTGGTTAAGCCGCTTCTTCAACTCCCCGCTCTGGCCATTCTAATGAAGGTGATTCAAATGAAACCCTTGAAATTAATGGCACGCAACAGTCTGATATTCACCCTGCTGCTGGGTACTTTCCTGGCCGGGGGCGTGGCTCACGCAGAACGCATCAAGGACATCGCCTCTCTGGCCGGTGTACGCGGTAATGCCCTCGTGGGATATGGTCTTGTGGTCGGTCTGGATGGTACCGGTGACCAGACCAGTCAGGCCCCCTTTACCGTACAAAGCCTGAAGAACATGCTGTCCCAGCTGGGCGTGCAAGTCCCCGACAATGTTCGCCCGCAGCTAAAAAATGTCGCTGCAGTCGCCCTGCATGCAACCTTGCCACCATTCGCAAAACCCGGGCAGCAAATTGATATTACGGTGTCATCCATTGGTAACTCACAGAGCCTGAAAGGCGGCAGCCTGCTGATGGCACCCCTGAAGGGTGCTGACGGACAGGTCTATGCCATAGCCCAGGGCAGTGTGCTGGTCGGAGGATTCGGGGCCGGTGGCTCGGATGGATCGAGAATATCCATCAACGTGCCCAGTAGTGGCCGTATACCCAACGGCGCCACCGTTGAGCGTGCTGTACCCAACAGTTTCCACAAACCACCGGAACTGGTGCTGAATCTGCATGATCCGGATTTCACTACAGCCTTTCGCATGGTCGAGGTCATTAACCAGCATTTCGGTGCCCCTAAAGCCTATGCCCATGATGCGGTATCGGTCGCAGTCGCCGCACCCTCAGACCCCAATCAGCGCATTGCCTTTATTGCACGAATCGAAAACCTGCGTTTTGCACCCGGCGAGTCCGCTGCCAAGGTGGTCGTTAACTCACGTACCGGCACCATCGTGATCGGTGGCGAGGTCATGGTCATGCCTGCAGCTGTGGCGCATGGTTCGATTGCCGTGACCATTACTGAACGCCCACAGATCAGCCAGCCTGCCCCATTCTCTGATGGCGAAACCGTGGTAATTCCACGAACTGACGTCTCTGTTGAAAGCTCGCCCGATGGCGGGCGCCTGTTCCTTCTGGAATCCGGTACTACGCTGGAAGAAATAGTACGCGCCATCAACCAGGTAGGGGCCGCCCCAGGCGACCTGATTGCCATACTTGAGGCATTAAAGCAGGCAGGCTCATTGCGTGCGGAGCTGGAGGTGATCTGATGATGCAGGCACCGCCGGTCTATACCGATTTTTCCCAGCTTGCCGCCCTTAAACACGGCGCAAAGGAAAACGAAGCCGAAAACATTGATCAGGTGGCACGACAATTCGAGTCACTGTTTACGCATATGGTTATCAAGAGCATGCGTCAGGCTAATCTTGGCGAGGACATGATGGGTAACAACGGATCAGACATGTATCGCGACCTGTTCGACCGTCAGATTGCACTGAGTCTTTCCCAGGGCAAGGGTCTGGGACTGGCCAAGGTTATGCAGCAGCAGTTACACAGCCCCGGCGCCAATCGCCCGGAAACAGTTCAGCCCCTTAAAGCAGACAATACAGACAAAACCAGCAGTCATACCCTTGCCAAACCACAGGTTCTGAGTATGCCATTGCAGCATGTACTCAATCCCCAAAAAGTGCCGGATACCGCCATACCCTTGAGGCATCCCTCTGGGCAAACAACTGCAACTGATCCAGTCATCCCGGAACAAAGCTATATACATCGCCCGGGTGCAACCCGCGGCATGCGGCATATCGAAACAAGCAGCAACCAGCGCGAAGCAGCACTCAGGGCCTATGGTGTCATTCAGGCCCAGCCGGCTGAAACGGCCATGCAACACCCTATTCAATCGTCAGGCCTCAATACGCAGGCTGTAAAGCCCCCCGCCCCATTACAGACAGACGTGTTGCGGCTTGACCAGGCACAAAAACACGCCCAGACAGAAAATACACCAGAAAGCTTCATCGCAAAGCTTTGGCCCGCCGCCCAGCGAATCGCTGATGAACTGGGCGTATCCCCACGCGTTCTGATCGCCCAGGCCGCACTGGAAACCGGCTGGGGTAATTCCATGCCAAAACATACCGATGGCAGCAGTGGCAATAATTACTTTGGTATCAAGGGTCACGGTCAGTGGCAAGGCCGGCATATTGACGCCAACACCACTGAAATCATTAGCGGCAAGCCACAACAGGAACGTGCCAGCTTCCGTGCCTATAACTCAATAGAAGACAGTTTCAGGGATTTTGCCAACTTCCTGAAAACCAATCCTCGTTATGAGGGCGCTCTTGCTGTCACCCATAACGCAAATAAATTTGTCGATGCCCTTCAGAAAGCGGGCTATGCGACCGATCCTAAGTATGCAGACAAAATTAAATCCATCATGAACGGTCGACGCATGAACACTATGGTTGCTCAAATTGACTCCGGCCCGACTGCCCGGCAGGTAGGGTAATTCATGGCCGACATGCTCAGTACAGGTGTTTCCGCACTACTTGCTTACAAAAGGGCGCTGGATACCACAGGTCATAACATTGCCAACGTGAACACCGAAGGCTATTCCCGTCAGCGTGTCGAATTCGGCACCAACGTCGGGCAGCAACTGGGTGGGCACTACATTGGTAACGGCGTCCATATCAACAGTATCGAACGCCTGCAGGAACGTTTCGTTTTTGACCAGATACTCGAGGCGGGTGCCCGGCAGGCAGGCCTGCAACGCATGTCGGGACTGACATCGCAGGTTGACAGATTATTTTCCGACACTGCGACCTCAATGTCTGCACCTCTGCGGGATTTTTTCAGCGCCGCTGATGGCGTCGCAGCCGAACCACTTTCAACCGCTGCCCGCCAGGTCATGCTGGACCAGGCTGAAGATGTTGTGGCCCGTGGCCGGTTGTTGACTGACCAGTTGAACCAGCTTGAATCCGAAGCCAATCAACAGGTCTCACAGCTTGCCAATGACATCAACGACGTTATTACTGATTTGGCCAGACTCAATCGCGACATCGGGCTGGCCGAAGCTTCGGCTGCCGGCGCCCCTGCCAATGACCTGCGTGACTCACGCGATCTGCAGTTAACGAAACTCTCCGAAATGCTGTCAATCTCCACAGTGACGCAGGACGATGGCTCGATCAACGTATTTACCGCCAAGGGTCAGCCACTCGTCATTGGTTTGCAGGCCAGCTCAGTGCTTGCTGCCCAGAGCGGATACGCCGACGGGCGTCAGGAACTGAATCTGCAGACACCCAGTGGCCTGCAGCCTATCACCAGTGATGGCAGTGGCGTACTGGGCGGCATCAACAGCTTCCGCAGTGAAGTGCTCGATCCGACTGTTGCCCAACTGGGTCGTGTCATGGCGGGACTGGCACTGGCAGCCAACGAGCAACAGGCACAGGGTGTCGATCTTTATGGCAATTTCGGCGCGCCCCTGTTCAGCCTGCCTACCTTGAGCGGCCAGCCACATAGCAGTAACACCGGCAACGCACAGCTTTCAGGCGTATTCAGTGACGCCGCCTCACTGGGCACAGAAAACTTCGAGCTCAGTTTTGACGGTGCCAACTGGACCGCACGCGGTCTTAATACAGGCAACAACCTGACGATCTCCGGCGCGGGTACGCCCGCAGATCCGCTTTTGGTAGAGGGCCTTTCATTCACCGTAAGTGGCTCAGCCAACGCTGGTGATAATTTCCAGGTCAAGGCCGGTCTTAATGCACTGAACAACCTGTCTGTTGCACTGGATGACCCGTCCGGCATTGCTGCTGCTGCGCCAATTCGCAGCAGTTCATCCATCATCAATCAGGGCAATGGCAGCATTGACACCGGTACTGTGCTGGATATAAATGATCCGAACCTGCTGACAACAGCCACCATAGAATTTACCGATCCAAACAACTTCACCATTAACGGCAGTGGACCATTCACCTTTACCGCCGGTGATCCGATTGATGCCAATGGCTGGCGTGTCGTGATCAATGGCAACCCTGCAACTGGAGATCAATTTACCGTTTCCGCCACCCCGGCAGGCAGCAGCGACAATCGCAACGCCCTGTCTATGGCGAACCTGGGTACGAACAATATTCTTGCCGGCGGCACGGCCTCGGTGACTGGCACACATAGCTCGATGATCGCCCGAATCGGCAGTCAGGCACGCAGTGCAGACATTCAGCTCGGTGCACAAACCGCGGTTCGCGGCGAACTGCAAAACCGTCTTGAAGCTGTATCCGGCGTGAATCTGGATGAAGAAGCGGCCAACCTGGTGAAATTCCAGCAAAGCTATCAGGCTGCAGCACAGGTGATTGCCACCGCCGACACCCTGTTTCAGACCCTCATCGCTGCGGTAAGGAGATAAACCATGCGTATATCGACTTCTGCCCTATTCCGTCAAGCCGTTGATTCCATGAATCAGCAGCAAATATCCCTATCCAGAATTCAGGAACAAATTGCTACCGGCCTGAGAATTCGTACTGCTGGTGACGACCCGGCCGCGGCTTCTCGCATACTCAACCTTGAACAAAGCCTCAGTGATGTCAGCAATCTCGGTGATAATGCCGATCTGAGCTTCCAGCGCCTTGGCCTGCTGGATAATTCATTGGGCGAAATCAACAACAACCTGATGCGCGTACGTGAACTGATAGTGCAGGCCAATAGCGGCACACTCGACAGCACACAGCTGGGACACATAAACGCAGAAGTTAAACAACGCATTGATGCCATTCTGCAAATATCCAATCGTCAGGATGGCGAGGGCTATTACCTGTTTACCGGTAACGATCAGGCTGCCGGCCCGCCCTTCGTACAGAATGGCAGCAACGTCAGTTACACCGGAGATCAGGGTTTACGCCAACTGGAAATCGCGCCTGGCCAGTTTGTAGCCAGCAATATTCCGGGCTCTGAAGTCTTTCAACGTATCCCCTCAGGCGCTGAAGTATTCCGTGTACGTGAAGCTGCAGGCGCCACAGGAAGTCTGCAACTAAACTCGGCCCGACTGGCCGATGCCGGCCTCTGGGACGGCGGCCCCTATACGGTCACTTTCACCGACCCCAGTAACTATGAGGTGCGTGACGCAAGTCTGGCCCTCGTCGGTACGGGCAGTTATTCCCCGGGTGACTCTATCGATGTACAGGGTGTCAGCATGACTTTCGGGGGCACCCCGAATGCAGGTGATGCCATGCGACTGGATCGCGGCATTAACCAGGATGTTTTCACCACTCTGGCAAATATCTCGGCCGCTTTACAGGCAGCTGACGACAGTCCGGGATCCAATACCCGTCTGGCCAACTCCGTATATGCCGCGCTGGAAGATATTGATCAGGCTTTTGATCACATCAATGACCAGCGAGCCGGTGTCGGTAGTCGCATGAACAGCACTGAGTCTGCACTGGACACACATTCCGCACTTAACCTGTACTACCAGAGCAATCTTTCCAAGCTGAAAGATCTGGACTATGCAGCGGCCAGTTCTGAAATGGCGCAGCAACTTACGGCCCTGCAGGCCGCCCAGGCCGCATTTGTACGGGTGCAGGGATTATCACTGTTTAATTTCCTGCAATAACAGTTTCTGCGCTCAATTGAGCGTTCATGGTTTCCATGATTACTTATTGACGATTACCTCGCCGCTGCGACGTGGCCAGCTGTTAATACACCCCGAATTTATACACCTCGAAAAAAGCAGTTACATATTCATTAAATTTTGGGAAATTGCTTCGCTTTAATGGCAATGACAATTTACCAAAATGGGCAACTCCTTACAGAGAACCGCTCTTGCCAACCAATATATCAACCTTGGAAAAATTTATTAGCCAAACAAATACAATAAGTTACGCACCAATAAAAGACATGTATAAAACTTTCCCACACAACCCTAAAGGTTTCCCGGACGGGTGCCGATAAAGTAATTAGCAGGGACGCAAACGTTAGCGACACTGCATTTAACTTTAACCCCTAAAGGAGACAGTAAAATGCCTCAGATTATCAACACCAACGTAATGTCGCTTAACGCACAGCGTAACCTGAACTCCAGTCAGTCCAGCCTGAGCGTATCTTTACAGCGAATCTCTTCTGGCCTTCGTATCAACAGCGCCAAGGATGACGCAGCTGGTCTGGCCATTTCCGAACGCATGACGACCCAGATCCGTGGCCTCAATCAGGCTGCACGAAATGCCAATGACGGTATTTCACTGGCTCAGACAGCTGAAGGCGCGCTGGTCGAAGTAACCAACAACCTGCAGCGTATTCGTGAGCTGGCTGTACAGTCACGTAACGCAACCAACAGTGCCTCAGATCGTGCTGCTCTTAATACTGAAGCAACCCAGTTGATTGCTGAAATCAACCGTGTGGCTTCAACCACGAGCTTTAACGGTGTGAAACTGCTTGATGGTTCGTTCACTAACCAGGCCTTCCAGGTGGGCGCCAATCAGGGTGAGACCATCTCGATTACCTCGATTGTAAATGCCAACTCAACAGCCCTGGGTACCTTTGACCGTGCCTCAGTAACAAGTATCGCAGCTACAACCTTCACAGCCATTACTGCTGGCGACCTGACTATCAACGGTACGTCAGTGGGTGCAGTAGGTGTTGATACCAGTGCAACAGAACGTGCCGGTTCAATCCGTGACGCAGTGAACTCCGTATCCGATACCACAGGTGTCTATGCGGTCAATGACACTGCTACGACTGTCACCCTGGTATCTACTGCAGCCATCACCGTTGCCCATGCCGGCACCTCATCTTTGGCCACCACAGGTTTGACAGCTGCTGTAACCGCAGTGGTTTCAAACACGGGCTTTGATGCCACTGACATATCCACTGTTGCCGGTGCTGACACTGCCATGCAGGCCATGGATGCAGCCCTGGATGCGGTTAACACAGGCCGCGCCACACTGGGTGCCATCCAGAACCGCTTCAGTTCAGTGATCTCCAGCCTGAGCACCCAGAGTGAGAACCTTGAGGCTGCTCGTAGCCGGATTCGTGACGCTGACTTCGCAGCAGAGACTGCCAACCTGACGCGGGCACAAATCCTGCAACAGGCTGGTACAGCCATGTTAGCCCAGGCTAACTCGATACCTCAGAACGTACTGAGCCTGCTGCAGTAAGGAGATAGGCCCGGGGCGGAAGATCCGCCCCGGGTACCTCTTACCGGAGCATGAAAAGGTTCTAGTTACATGGAAAGACAGGATGTCGGACAAAGTAGCAAATTCGGTCATCAGCCTGCGTCAAAAAACACGCGGGCTCAGTCGTATTTGCAGTCACAGCAAATGCCCTATGGCTTTTCCGGTGATCTGCAAGCCCTGGCCAGAGAAGTGCTGACCTTGAATCGGCTCATGCGAGACAACGACATGCCCTATGTCTTACAGCTTAACAACTCTGAATACGGGCCCTGTATTCAGGTAATGGACAAGGCGACCGGCCTACCTTGCAAGCAGATGGCATATGACCTGCTTTGCAGAATGGCAGATCTGCCAATACACGAATAACCGACGGAGTCAGCTGCAGCAACAGCACCGTCCAGGAGGTATGTAATGCCAAGTATCAGCGCACCAGGCATAGGCTCAGGCCTTGATATTGGCGGACTGGTTGAGCAGCTTGTGCAGGCAGAAACCTCGGCGAAGGCACTCAGTCTGGCGCGTCGTGAAAGCACTACCCAGGCGAAAATTTCAGCGTTCGGCACCCTTCAAGGCGCCTTGTCTGCACTGAAATCCAAGGCAGACGGCCTTGTGGATGGCGGTGACCTCGAAACATTGTCGGCCACCAGCAGCAGCGAAGACACGTTCACAGCCATCGCTACCAGCACGGCCAATGCCGGAAGTTTTAGCGTAGAAGTGATCGCGCTGGCCCAGGCACATAAGCTGGCCTCCGGCATTTATGCCTCAGGAGATGATGTCGTCGGCACAGGCGATCTCACCATTGAGGTCGGAAACGACTCGTTTACCGTCACCATTGACGGCACCAACAACACCGTTAGCGGCATCATGGATGCCATCAATGATGCCACCGACAATACCGGTGTACGCGCCAGCCTGATCACTGCAGGCGGCGATACCCGACTGGTACTGACTTCTGAAGACACCGGCCTTTCAAACAGCCTGCGTATCACCCAGAGTGGTGGCGATGGTGGTCTGGCAGCCCTGGTCTACGATCCTGGTGTGGATGAGCAGTTGTCCGAAGTGGATGAAGCGCTCGACAGCCAGATTCGAGTTGACGGATTCCTGCACACAGCCTCTTCCAACAACGTCGATGACGTACTGCCTGGCGTGACCTTGCAACTCAAGGCAGAAGACCCGGGCACCCCCCATGATTTGTATGTACAGGTGGATGTCTCTACCCAGAAAGCCGCCGTGCAGGGTTTCGTTCAGTCATTTAATGCGGCCATTGCCTCAATTTCCACGGTCAGCCGTTTCGACAGCAGTTCCAACACCGCATCTGCACTCACCGGTGATGCCACCGTCCGGCAGTTAGGTAATAGCCTGCGCTCGGCACTGAGTTCCATATCCCCAGGATTGGCCGCCCAAATAAACTCACTGGCTGAAATCGGCATTGATATTCAGGTCGATGGCAGCCTGGTCATCGACGAGGCCAAGCTCGAAGAAGCATTGGCCAACAACCCTGAGCGTGTACATGCATTGTTAGCCGGCACCTCGGGTATTGCTGTGCAGATCTCGGCCGTGGTCAGCCGGTACGTGGATAGCGGCGGACGCATTTCGGCCGCCACCGAGAGACTGGATGGGCAGATTGATGACATTGCAGAAGAGCGCCTGCGCCTGGAAGCCAGAGCCACTGCCCTTGAAGCCCGTTACAGCAGACAATTCTCGGCGCTCGACAGTCTCATTGCCCAATTGAATTCCACCAGTGAATTTCTAACCAGTCAGTTAAGTAGCCTGGCTTCATTCACTACCAATCGTAATTCCAACTAATCGATAGCTTTTAGATGCTGATAAGGAGTATCGCATGCAAACCCAACATGGAATGAGCCAGTTTTACACGCAGATGGGACAGGCGGGTAATGTCATGAATGCCAGCCCTCACCGCCTGGTCAGCATGCTACTCAAGCAGGCGCAAAATAAAATCCGTCTCGCTCAGGAAGCCTTCAAAAACAACGATCTTTCGACACGTGCCCAAAGCATTCATCGTGCCTGCACGATTATCGATTCTTTGCGCCTGTCGCTGGATCGTGATGCGGGCGGTGAAATAGCCACTAACCTTGAAGATCTCTATGACTATCTGTACCGGCGTCTGATGCAGGCCACGGCACAGGAAGATGAATCAGCTCTTACAGAAGCGAGCGGCATACTTTCCACGTTGCAGGATGGCTGGGATGGCATGGAATATGACACCACTTCGGCAGCATTAGTGGAATGAATCTCGCTATGGCTAAATCTCCCGACCTGTCAGTCGTATTGCACCAGATTGTGGATCTCAATTTTGAATTCCGCGAACTGATAGCGGCCGGCGACTGGGAAGCAGCCACCCGAATAGAGCAGGCACGGAGAGATGCCATGCAGGGCCTGTTTGAACGCCCAATGGAACCCGTTACACGACAACAGGTCATTAACACCCTGAGTGAAATCCTCCAATCCGATCAATTACTGGTACATGATCTGGAGCATGCACGTGATTTATGCAGCAGCCAGATTAGCCATATGCAGCTCGGCCGCAAGGCCACCACGGCTTACAATGACAATGGGCTTATGGTGCAAAGTCCCCGCCTGATGCAATAGGCTGCCCATATGGAAGCTACAAACCCGATCAATACCGAACAGCAAAAAGGCGTCAGCTGCCATACGCATATCCCCTTGTCATGGTCGAGTAGCAAGAAAGCCCCTGTACCCGGTGAAACACTGCACCTGCAAAATCTGCAACGCCTGCATGCCATTGAGGCACTGGAGGCTTCTGGCCTTCGACGTGCGGATCCTGACAATGGTGTCGAAGTTGAAATGCAGCGGCTGGAAACAAAACTGAACCTGGCGCTTGACCTGCTTGGCACATTACTGGAACAGGCAGTGCCCCGACCTGAGTCCTGCGAAGTTGACCTGGATACAAAATCAGCCAGTTGGACAACATACAAAGCACCGAAAATTAACAGTCGTGGCCGCCTGGCTCTTTATCTTCACCCCTTGCTTGCCCAACCCGTTATCTTTCCCGGCGTAATAGCTTCGGTAGAACCCGTAAGCACCGGCGATGGATATCAGATCAAATGTGATTTCGATCCTATGCCTGATGACATAAACGACGCTTATGTCGCCTTCGTATTCCGCGGCCACCGTCGCGCAGTTGCAGAACTTCGATTACAACCTGTGTCAGACAATACTGACAACACCCCCGCATAGAATTGTTTAAAGTACCCACAAGATCATCCTTGGGTTCAGACGTTCAGGATTGGGGAGCGAGACCAGTGCGAATACTAATTGCAGACGACCACATTCTGATCAGGGCCGGTCTGGGTCAATTGATCGAATCCCTGGGACATTATCAAGTCGTCGGCCAGGCCTCTTCCAGCAGCGAAACCCTTGCCAGGGTAGAAGCTGACTGCCCGGACGTACTCTTGCTTGATATCTCCATGCCCGATGGCAGCGGTATGGACATTCTCAAGGAGCTCCGCAGCAGCTACCCGGCACTAAAAATTCTAATGCTGTCCATGCACTCTGACATGGCACATGTAAAAACAGCCCTTAGCCTCGGTGCTAACGGTTTTCTGGTCAAAGACTCAGCGCCTGCAGAATTAGGACTGGCTCTGGACACTGTGATGAATAATCAGGTCTACCTGTCACCCAGAGTTTCCAACGGCGTTGTAGACGCCTGGGTAAATAATGCAGATCAAAAACCCGGGAGTCCAACGCTATCACCCAGACAGCAGGAGATTCTGGAACTCATTTCAGAAGGTTACAGCACCAAGGAAATTGCTTCGCAGCTTGAACTGAGCGTTAAAACGATTGAAACCCATCGAGCCAGAATGATGGAATCACTGGGCCTGAACCGTGGCACTGAACTACTGCGTTATGCCCTGAAACATCACAGGGAAAACAACACCTTTCCGACTATCTGAATCTCAGCATTCCGGAATACCCCATACAATCCGGTCGCTCATGCAATCACGGCTTGAATAAGCCTGTGCTGACTGCCTGTATATAAAACATTCACTCAAGTCAGGACAATTCGCGGCGCCAATAAGCCGTCACCTACTTGCCAATGTGGGGGCATCCCCCACGACCCCAGTGAACTCCCTGACTGTTTCTCTGACGCGCCATGGCTTTTAATTATCACGACGCAAATCAAAACGGTTTGCAGAATGAAAATCTGGTCAGGGAGTGGTTATGAAAGCAACACAAGTATTACAACAGAACCAGCAAATTTCTTTAACACCCCAGTTATTACAGCAAATACGCCTTCTGCAACTTTCACGCCTGGAACTGGAACAGACTCTGCAGACCGCCCTGACAAGCAACGTCATGCTTGAGTCAGAAGAACCTGACGATCAGGAAGAACCCATCGTAGGTGAAGACGTGCATGACGAAATTGCTGAGGCCTATGACAGCAGTTGGGACCAACCCTCTCAGGCAAGCACGAGTGATTACGACCCAATGGCCAACATGGCCGACGAGCCAAGTGACCTGCAAAGCCATCTGCATAATCAGATCAATGAAGAATTCCGTAACACGGTTGATCAGGCTATCGCCCTCGAACTGGTCGACGCCTGTGAAGACAGTGGTTACCTCGAAACCGACTTTATTTCCCTAAGCCGCCAGTTAAGCAAGCAATACGACAGTAACCCTCATCATATAGAGTCCATACTTAATCGAATTCAGCAACTCGATCCTGTTGGCTATGCTGCTCGTAGCGTTTGTGAATGTCTCAGCGTGCAGATTGCAACGCTAGCTGATAACACAGCAGGGAAAGCTCTGGCCCTTCGTATCATCAATGAAGACCTGAGCATTATGACATCACACAATGCCAGAGAAATTGCGAATCGGTTTCAGGTCAGTGATGAAGAGGCCCTGCAGGCCGAGCAGCTCATCCTGAGTCTGGACCCACGTCCGGGCGATCAGGTTACGCCTGCCGCTGATGCCATTTATCCTGATGTTGTTATTCGCCGTTCGGGGCAGCAATGGCGCATCGACCTGGCACGCGATCGCCTGCCTAAACTGAAGATCAATTCAACTTACGAAAATCTTCTGACCACCGATCCCGGTGCTGGCAAACATGAAGCTCTGCGTGATCAGCTCAATGAAGCCCGCTGGATAGTACGTGGTCTGGAAATTCGTAACGACACACTATCCAGAGCTGCAACCGTCATATTCCAGCGCCAGCAGAAATTCCTGGAAAAAGGGGCTGAAGGCCTGGCCCCACTCACCCTGCGTGAAGTGGCCGACGCCATTGGCATGCACGAATCTACGGTGTGCCGCATTACCACAAACAAATATGTACAAACGCCACGTGGTGTCTTCGAACTTAAATTCTTTTTCTCCAGTCAGTTGAACCGCAAGGATGGCAGCGAAATAGCAGGCGCTGCGGTCAAGGCCATGGTTCACAAGATTATTGCCAATGAAGATTGCACGACGCCTCTATCCGACGGCGTGATTGCAAAAATTCTGGCCCGAAAAGGTGTCTGTATCGCGAGACGGACTGTCGCCAAATACCGGGACGCTCTCAAAATAGCTCCAGCCAAAAAACGTATGGGGCAGCAACTTGGCGCCATGCCAACGGAGGGACTGTCATGTCAGATATGACTGTACTGATCGTGGATGACCACGAAGGCTTTCTTGACTCTGCCGAACGTTATCTCAGCGCCAAACCCAACGTCACTATTGTGGGTCGGGCCCTGAATGGCCGCCAGGGTGTGAGCGAGGCAGAAAAGCTGAAACCCGATGTTGTACTCATAGATTTATCAATGCCTGAAATGGGAGGCTTGCAGGCCACCCGGCTTATCAAGGCCCAGTCATCACCACCACTGGTGGCTGTGGTCAGTCACTACGACGATGCCCAGCATCGTGAACATGCCGCCAAGGCCGGGGCTGACGCATTCATCAGCAAGCTCTGGTATGTGCACGAAGTCGACAAGGTTTTGCAGGTTTTTCAAAAAGGGGACTGTCATGTCTGAGTCAAGAATTCTGATAGTCGAATCAGACAGTGAACGTGCCGAAACCCTGGCAACTTTGCTGGATTTTCTGGACATGAAACCCCTGCTCTGTACATCAATCAAGGAAGTTGTAAACCAGCATAAACCTGCTGACTATGTAGCCCTTATGCTGGGCAAATCTCCACAGGACGATGTAGACAGGCTAATGACATGGCTTGCAAAGGACCCACTGCACCCTCCTGTTCTGACCCTGCCTCCACACAACAGGGAATTTGCAGAACAACATAACCTTGAACCCGAAACCTGCTGGATGCTGGATTATCCGTTACGCAGTGCCCAGTTGTCTGAAGTACTGCAGTCTGCCAGTGTGCAGCGCATGGATACTGAAGAGGTCATGGCTCGCATGGTCGGGCCGACCGGCCAGTCGGATAAGGCCCGGATGCTGCGCAGGATGATCAGCCAGGTAGCCCCGCATGACACCACAGTACTGGTGCTCGGCGAGTCCGGCACAGGCAAGGAAGTCGTGGCTCGTGCGGTCCATGATGCATCCAGCCGTGCTGGCAATCCATTTATTGCGATTAACTGCGGCGCTATCCCTGCCGAATTACTGGAAAGTGAATTATTCGGTCATGAGAAGGGTGCATTTACCGGCGCCATCAACTCACGGGCCGGGCGTTTTGAACTGGCCGAGGGTGGCACCATATTTCTGGACGAAATAGGTGACATGAGTCTGCATATGCAGGTCAAGCTGTTACGTGTCATCCAGGAAAGGGTATTTGAACGTGTCGGTGGAAATCGATCCATTGAATGTGATGTACGTATCATTGCAGCAACACACCGCAATCTCGAATCCAGAATTGATGACGGCGAATTTCGCGAGGACCTGTTTTATCGCCTGAATGTGTTTCCGATTGAAATGCCGCCCCTGCGTGAACGTCGGGAAGATATTCCCCAGCTCATTTCAGAACTGGACAGCAATCTGGCCCATTCATCGAATACAAGAAACAACAAAGGTCTCAAGTTCTCGGAAACCGCATTACAGGCCCTGTACAACTACCCCTGGCCAGGAAACGTAAGAGAACTCGCGAACCTCATAGAGCGCTTGTCCGTGCTGAATCCCAAGGGACGCATCGACCATATGGACCTGCCAGATCGCTACCGTGAAGAAACACTTGTGGTCGTAGCAGAACCCGAGACAGCACAAGCCTCACAAGTTAAAGAAACCGGCAACCAGCAACCAGAAGACTGTCTCCCGGATGAAGGTCTGAATCTGCGTGACCATATGGCAGATATAGAGAAAGATTTGATTACCCAGGCCCTGAATCGAACCGAAGGCGTCGTTGCCCATGCCGCACAGCTACTCGGCCTGCGCCGCACGACCCTGGTTGAAAAACTGCGCAAGTACGATCTTCGTATCGAAAACAGTAGCGCTGCCTGATGTTCACAGGCACAGGACTTGCAGATAAAGCATGCAGTCAATGAATGACTCACGGAGACAGGAATGAGTTCAGTCGAAATTCAATCTGTAATCAGCCAGTTACGTGCCCTACAGGCACGTTCTGACGGTGTACAGAATCAGCAGCCGGCGCAAGCGCCTGGCAAGGCAGAATTCGGCGACCTGATCAGTAAAGCTGTAGGACACGTCAGCGACACCCAGGCTAAATCGGCCGAAACGGCCAAGGCATATGAACTGGGACAGCCCAATGTGAGTCTTGCGGATGTCATGCTGGCATCAAGCCGCTCACAAATGGAATTCACCGCCCTGACCCAGGTACGTAACCGTTTTGTACGTGCCTATCAGGACATCATGAACATGCCGATCTGAGGTAGACATGGCTGATCTGGACGTCACTCGCTGGTTAGACACAATTGGGGTTCGCCCACTCATGTTAGTGGCCAGTGTCATCGCGGGTATCGCACTCGGCGTGCAGGCCTGGCTCTGGGTCAATAGCTCTGATTATCAACCGCTCTACACCGGCCTGAGTGACCGTGATGCGGGCAAAGTGGCTGACTCGCTCAATGCTGCCGGCATTCCCATGAAATTTTCCAACAGCGGTGCTATTGAAGTGCCCGCTGGCAGAGTCCGTGAAGCCCGTCTGAAAATGGCTTCAACCCAGGTGAACGGTGGCAGCTCCGTGGGCATGGAAATGCTGCACCAGGAACAGAATTTCGGCACCAGCCAGTTTATTGAATCCGCCCGTTACCAAACCGCACTCGAAACCGAACTTGCCCGTACTGTGACCTCCATGAAGTCGGTCAAGGTCGCTCGCGTACATCTGGCAATGGCCAAGGAAAGTGCCTTTGCCCGGGACCACAGGGAGGCCAGTGCCTCGGTACTTCTTGAGCTTTATCCCGGCCGCAGACTGGAAATGGCCCAGGTGGACGCCATTGTTCATCTTGTATCTGGCAGCGTACCCAATCTACCGTCCGGACGCGTCACCGTGGTGGATCAAAGTGGACGTTTGCTCAGCGACAATAATCGCGACCCGGCGATGGCTGCCAGTGCCGCCCAGTTTGAACAACGAGCACAACTGGAAGCCTCACTGATACAACGCATAGAGCAACTCCTCACCCCCATGGTCGGTCTGGGTCGTGTCAGCGCACAGGTCTCCGCCGACATGGACTTCTCGGTCACTGAAGAAGCCACCGAAAGCTATAACCCCGAACCTCGTGCCATACGCAGCGAACAGGTCAGTGAAAAAAGCAGCAGCAACGGCGCAGTGGCGGCTGGTGGTATTCCGGGTGCTACCGCCAATAAACCGGATACGGCTGCAAGTGCCCGTAGCCCCTCTGCAGGTGGCGCACAGAATGTCAATCGTAATGAAACACGCAGTTACGAAATTGATCGTACGATCAGCCATACCAAGAGTCCCTCAAGCCAGTTGAAACGACTCTCTGTTGCCGTGCTGATAGACAATATTCCTACTCGCGGAACGGACGGTACAGTCACCTCCATACCTTTAACCGGCGAACAGTTAAAGCAAGTAGACGCACTGGTTAAACAGGCTGTGGGCTTTAATGCAGAGCGCGGCGACACACTGGCTATTACCAATCAGCCTTTCATGCGGCCTGAAATAGAACCCTTACCTGCCATTCCTGTATGGGAAAAACCATGGTTACAGTCGGTCGGTAAACAATTGCTCGGTGTACTGGTACTGCTGGTCATTGCCTTCGGCGTGGTTCGTCCGGCCATGAAAAACATGTTGCAGACGCAATCGAACCTCATACGGAACCGTACCGCGGGTGCGTTACCGGATGAAGATATTCAGACCGCAGGACAACCCATGCTCGCTGTTCCCGGTGGCAGTGCAGGTGCCCTGGCCTATGAAGACAAACTGGCCATGGCACGTGGTGCCGTATCTCAAGACCCGAAGCAGGTCGCACAAGTCGTAAAAACCTGGGTATCAAATGATGGCTGAAGCACAACAGGCAATTTCAGGCACGCAGCGTGCCGCTATTTTGCTGATGTCACTGGGTGAGCAGGAAGCTGCCCAGGTCCTGCAACATATGGATGCGAAAGAGGTACAACGTGTTGGTCAGGCCATGGCCTCGGTTGACGAAGTCACCAAGCAGCAGGTTGAAGCCGTCATTACCGACTTTGTATCAGCCATCGGCAATCAGACTTCCATCGGTGTGGGTACCGACGACTATGTACGCAAAGTACTGGTCCAGGCACTTGGCGAGGACAAGGCGAGCGGCATGATTGATCGCATTCTTCTGGGCCGCAACACCAAGGGTCTGGAGGCTCTGAAGTGGATGGAGCCCCGCTCTATCTCCGAAATGATCAGTGGGGAACATCCCCAGATTATTGCCATCGTGCTGTCCTATCTGGAACCCGATCTTGCGGCTGAAGTGCTGGGCCAGATGCCGGATGAAGTACGACCCGAAGTCATGATGCGCATCGCTACACTCGACAGCATCCCCCCGTCTGCCCTGAGCGAGCTTGATGAAATCATGGAGCGCCAGTTCTCGGGCCAGAAAAACACCAAACAATCCAACGTTGGCGGCGTCAAGGTGGCGGCCAGCATTCTTAACTTCCTGGACGGCACACAGGAACAGGAAGTCATTGAATTTATCAATTCATCCAATGAAGATCTGGCCACGACGATTCAGGACCTGATGTTTGTATTCGAAAACCTGGCCGAACTGACGGACAAGGATTTACAGGTTCTGTTGCGTGATGTCCCCAACGACAAATTGGCTATAGCCCTGAAAGGTGCTGACCAGCGTGTCGTCGACAAGATCATGAAGAATATTTCCAAGCGTGCCGCCGAAATACTGCTCGAAGACATGGAAGACCAGGGCCCGGTACGCGTGTCCGACGTCGAGGCCGCCCAGAAGGAAATTATTTCGATTGCCCGCAAACTGTCTGAAGAAGGACAGATAACCATGGGCGGCGGCGGCGGAGACGAATATGTCTGATGCCAGGTCTGAAGTCGCCACACGCTGGAAAATGCCCGACTTGCACAGCCCGGACAACCCACAGAATAGACCTTCTCTGCATACGGCAGGCGAACTGGACAATATATCGCTATCCGCCAAACAGGAAGGGTTTAATGAGGGATTTAATGAAGGCCGCGCGTCAGGGCTGGCGCACGCCGATGTACTGCTTACACGACTTCAGGGTGTACTGGATAACCTCGCCCGCCCGCTGACCGCTCTGGATGAAGAAATCGAACATGAGCTTTTACAGCTCACGGTAAAAGTGAGTGAGCGCATTCTTCGCAAAGTACTCCCGACGGAACCCGAATCATTGGCCGAATTTATTCGTGAAGGCGTAGAACTGCTGCAACCTTCAGATCGACAAATCAGTATTTATGTCAATAACGAAGATGCTGCCGCCCTGACAGAATTATT
>JBFJXR010000012.1:0-56538 GCA_041622995.1 Nevskiales bacterium | reverse complement strand
GAATATTTCCAGCAGGCGGGTTTCCTGTGCCGCCCGATTGCCATAATCCTGATTCAGGGCTGCCACGAAATCGTCCTGATACCGCACCATGCCTTCCAGCAGGGCGTTGAGGGCATTCACTCGCTCACGGTAGCTAAGTGGCGCCTTGGCACGGAATGCAGTTTTCTGTCGCAAAATGGTCGCTTTTAGCTGCCCATCAATACTCTGATCGATGTTCTCGATCACAGCTTGTGTATTCTCCATCCTGCCACTCCCGGGTTTAGGTCTTGTAACCCTGTATTACGCTTTCGCTAAGATTTCAGACACACCTTCCAGTACACGCATGACTTCCAGGGAGCTAACGCCATCGGATATCGCCGGCTGCCTGTCTTCCATTCGAGCAAGGAAATGTTCCAACTCAAGTTTAAGCGGCTGTCCATCGCCATTGAAAATTACTTCGCTACCCTGATCGTCATTGCTCAAATCTTCTGCAATACGCTTACGATGCAGCGTCACGGTTTGTTCCACTTCGTTATAGACCAGCATCGCCTTTGAACCACGCACTATCATGCGGCGCTGCATTTCCGGCCATAACCATGAAGTATGCAGATCTGCACGCACTCCATCCGGGAATTCGAAATGCACGTACACGTCGTCTTCCAGATTGTCACGAATGATCTTGTGACCCGCTGCACGAATACGACTCGGGGTCTGCCCACCGGCGAGATTCAGAATGACGGCAATATCATGCACGCCAAGATCCCAAAGCACCGACTCAAAGGAGCGCACGCGACCCAGGGTCAGACGCTCCAGGTGGATACCATAGAGCTCTCCCAGCTCACCGGATGCGATGTATTCCTTGATAAATGCAGTGGCAGGTTGATAAAGCAACAAGTGCCCGATCATCAGGATGCGGCCTTCAGCTTCAGCCACCTCGACCAGCTCCTTACCCTCGGCAACGGTATGCGTCATCGGTTTTTCGATATACACATCCTTACCGGCATTCAAGGCGGCCAGGCCCATGTCGTAATGCAAGGAAACCGGTGTGGCAATGGCAACAGCGTCAATTTCAGGGTCATCCAGGACCGCCTGATACTCGGCATAGGTGGTAACACCGTATTCATCTGCATTGAATTTTCGCAATTCTTCAGATGGATCCACAACGGCACCCAGAGCGCCCAACTCATAGAAATTTCGCACGAGGTTCTTGCCCCAGGCACCTGCACCGATTACAGCAACTTTTTTGGTCATTCGGATATATCCTGGATTATTCAACTGTTACAGATTTAGCGAGATTACGTGGCTGGTCTACATCAGTCCCTTTAATGAGGGCAACATGATATGAGAGCAGCTGTAATGGAATTGTATACACTACCGGTGCCTGCAAGGCCTCGATATGAAGGGGCATGGTCATCACTTCCACACCCTCCGATGACTCAATACCAGAATTCGGATCTGCAAATATAAATAGCCGGCCTCCACGGGCACGTACCTCTTCCAGATTCGATTTCAGTTTTTCCACCAAAGTATTGTTCGGCGCGACAGCAACGACTGGCATATCGTGATCCACCAATGCCAAAGGTCCATGCTTTAATTCACCTGCAGCATAGGCCTCCGCATGAATATAGGATATTTCCTTGAGTTTAAGCGCGCCTTCCATCGCCACCGGATAAGTAGGTCCGCGACCCAGGAACAGGGCATGGTTCTTATTGGCAAAGTGTCGGGCCCAATCCTTGATTTGCGGTTCAAGTTTTAGTGTCTCTTCAACCAGTGCCGGGACTTGCAATATCTGTTTCACATAGGCGCGTTCGATTCTTTCGCGCATACCGTTATGACGGGCCAGCGCAACTCCAAGCAATGATAACGCCACAAGCTGAGTAGTAAATGCCTTGGTGGAGGCCACGCCGATTTCAGGCCCTGCCCGAGTCATCAGACTGATATCGGATTCACGAACCAACGAAGACTCAGGCACATTGCAGATGGCGGCTGTTGCAACATAACCAGACTCTTTCGCAAACCTTAACGCCGCCAACGTATCGGCAGTTTCCCCTGACTGGGAAATCGCGATAAACAATGTCCCTTCCGGAACGACCGGGTTCCGATAGCGATACTCACTGGCCACTTCGACACGACAGGGAATACCTGCACCCTGCTCAATGTAATAACGGGCAACCCAGCCTGCATGAAAGCTGGTGCCACATGCAACGATATGCACGCCTTTTACCTGGGCAAATATTTCCTGGGCTTTCGGCCCGAAAATCCCTTCCAGTACTCGGTTGTCTGCTATTCGTTCACTTAGCGTGTCACCCAGTGCGCGCGGTTGTTCGAATATTTCCTTGAGCATGTAGTGTTCATACTCACCCTTGTCTGCAGCGTCTGCGGACAGGTTCGATTCAGTAACCTTGCGCTCGACGGGCTGACCGGCCTCATCGAAAATCCGGATACTGTCAGATTTCAACTCAGCCACATCACCATCTTCCAGAAACTGGAATGTTTTGGTTTCAGTCAGCAATGCCTGCACATCTGACGCCACGAAATTTTCCTGTTCGCCCAGACCCAGAACCACCGGACAACCCTTGCGTGCTGCAATCAGTCTGGAATTTTCTGATTGTGACATCACCACAAGCGCATAGGCGCCATCGAGCTCAAGCATGGCGGCCTGTACTGCTGCCAACAGGTCGACACCCTGCTTCAGCTTGTCCTTGATCAGGTGCGCAACGACTTCAGTATCCGTCTCGGAAGTAAAAACATAGCCCTTGCCCTGTAGTTCTTCCTTTAGCTCGGCATGGTTTTCAATAATGCCGTTATGCACAATCGCCAGACCTCCACCGGAGAAATGCGGATGTGCATTCTTCTCGCTGGGTTCTCCGTGAGTTGCCCAGCGTGTATGGGCAATTCCCATATTTCCTGTGAGTGGTCGCGCGGCAATTTCCAGATCAAGTTCTGCAACTTTTCCCAATCGGCGGCGACGCTGAATCTGATCACCCTCCAGTACTGCTACACCGGCTGAATCATAGCCCCTGTATTCCAGCCTTCTCAGGCCTTCCACGAGAATGGAAACCACATCCCGCTCTGCAACTGCTGCAACAATTCCACACATATCAGGGTCTGCCCTTATTCCTTTGTAGGCCGTTTCCAATCGGCCACACTGGTCTGACGGGAGCGGCTCACTGCCAGGTCTCCTGCCTCAACATCTTTGGTAATGGTGGAGCCCGCGCCAATAGTGGCGCCTGCCGCGATAGTTACGGGCGCGATCAACTGCACATCAGAGCCCACGAAAACACCATCACCAATGATGGTTTTGTGTTTATTTGCCCCATCATAATTACAGGTAATCACGCCCGCGCCGATATTTACATTGCTGCCGACTTCGGCATCACCTACATAACTTAGATGGTTCACCTTACTGCCTTCGCCAAGTGTTGTTTTCTTGGTTTCAACAAAGTTGCCTACCCTGGCCTTATTGCCCAGTACGGTATCAGGACGTAAACGGGCAAAGGGGCCAACGTGGCAATTAGCCCCTATTTTGCTATTTTCGATGACGGAATTTTCCATCACCTGGCTATCTTCACCGACCTCGCAGTTACGGAGTACACAGTTAGGCCCGACGCTCACACCATCCGCAAGCGTTACGTTACCTTCCATGACGACATTCACATCAATTGTGACATCTTTACCGAATTCCAGGCTGCCACGCAGATCGAACCTTGCCGGATCTTTAAGTGTCAGTCCGGCCTGCATCAGGCGATCAGCCTGACGAGTCTGGTAAATACGCTCGAGCTCTGCCAACTGGCGCTTGTCATTTACGCCAGCGACTTCCCAGATATCCGCGGCCTGGACTGAAACCACCGGCACATCATCATGCACAGCCCGGGCAACAATATCAGTCAGATAGTACTCACCCTGTGCATTGTCACTTTTCAGACTTGATAGCCATTGCCGCAGATGATTTGCTGGACTACTGAGTAAACCCGTATTCACTTCCTGGATAGTCTTTTGACCCGGAGATGCGTCCTTCTCTTCGACAATACCCACAATGGCAGATGAATCGTCACGAACGATTCGCCCATAGCCATCGGGTTTAGGCAACACCATCGTTAACAAGGAAACGGCTCTGCCTGAGGCCTCTTCAACCAGTTTTCTGAGTGTCTTACTTGAGATCAGGGGTACATCGCCATACAGAACCAGCACATGAGCCTCGTCCGGAATATCAGGCATCGCCTGCTGAACAGCGTGCCCTGTCCCTTTCTGCTCAGCCTGCTCGACCCAGTTCACATCAAGATAGCCGAGTCGGTCCTGCACGACATCGCCCCCATGTCCGTAAACGACATGTACCCGATCAGGCTCCAATGCAAAGGCGGCTTCAACCGTATGCGTAAGCAGCGGTCGGTCACCGAGAGGCTGAAGCACTTTCGGCAGGCGGGAGCGCATACGCGTACCCTGTCCTGCTGCAAGAATTACGATATGTAATGACATTCGATTACTTTGTTTCTATGGGGTCTGGTATATAACTTATGCGTGTTACGTGAATATTACACCAGAGTGAAGTCACTGCGCCCGCGATCAAACTGGCAGACATAAAAAAACCACCGAACCGGCAACCCGGTTAGATGGTTTTTTAAGACGATTGGCTTAGCCTGTCAGGAACTAACGCTGTGCTTTCTTCAGTGACTGGATTGCATGCAGTCTGGCAGCAGCCTCAGCCAACTCGGCTTGTGCACGGGCCAGGTCCATATCACCGCTTGCATTCTGCAATGCTTCCTCGGCCCGACGTTGTGATTCCTTCGCCGCTGCCTCGTCAATATCTGCAGCACGCTCAGCAGTATCAGCCAGCACCGTGACCATATGCGGCTGCACCTCCAGCATACCGCCCGACACATAGAAGCTGGCTTCTTTGCCATCTGCATCCTGCACTCGCACTGTGCCAGGCTTGAGCTTGGTCAGTAACGGCGCATGACGAGGCGCAATACCGACTTCGCCCATCATGGCAGGTGCAAAAACCATCTTTGCAGTGCCAGAATGAATCTGACCTTCGGCACTTACGATATCTACATGTAGCATCACTGGTTCAACCACCTATCTAGTAAGACCTAAAGAGTCTTGGCTTTCTCAACCGCTTCTTCAATCGTGCCTATCATGTAGAAGGCCTGCTCTGGAAGATTGTCGTATTCGCCATTCAGGATGCCCTGGAAGCCACGAATCGTGTCTTTCAGGGAAACGTATTTACCGGGTGCGCCGGTGAATACTTCAGCCACATGGAAAGGCTGAGAAAGGAAACGTTCAATCTTGCGAGCACGGTTCACAGACAGTTTGTCTTCATCAGACAATTCGTCCATACCCAGAATCGCGATGATGTCTTTCAGTTCTTTATAACGTTGCAATACACCCTGTACGCCACGAGCCACTTCATAGTGCTCGGCACCAATCACAAGTGGATCCAGCTGACGTGATGTGGAATCCAGAGGATCCACCGCCGGGTAAATACCCTTAGCAGCAATATCACGAGACAACACAACTGTGGAGTCCAGGTGAGCAAAGGTTGTTGCGGGAGATGGATCGGTCAAGTCATCCGCAGGTACATAAACAGCCTGAATCGATGTAATTGAACCTGACTTGGTAGAGGTAATACGTTCCTGCAGCACACCCATTTCTTCAGCCAGCGTAGGCTGGTAACCCACCGCTGAAGGCATACGACCCAGCAGTGCAGATACTTCTGTACCGGCGAGGGTGTAACGATAGATGTTATCCACGAACAACAAAACGTCACGACCTTCGTCACGGAATTGCTCAGCCATGGTAAGGCCGGTCAGCGCCACACGCAGTCTGTTTCCGGGTGGCTCGTTCATCTGACCATAAACCATGGCCACTTTTGATTTGCCGAATTCTTCGACGTTAACAACGCCGGCTTCCTGCATTTCGTGATAGAAGTCATTACCTTCACGAGTACGCTCACCCACACCGGCAAATACGGACAGGCCGCTGTGCTCGGTGGCGATGTTGTTGATGAGTTCCATCATGTTCACGGTCTTGCCCACACCGGCACCACCGAACAGACCCACCTTACCGCCCTTGGCGAAAGGACAAACCAGATCAATCACCTTGATACCGGTTTCCAGCAGATCCTGTCCGCCGGCCTGCTCTTCATAGGTTGGTGCCTTGCGATGAATTGGCATACGGGTTTTTTCACCGATGTCGCCAGCTTCATCAATCGGGTTACCGAGGACGTCCATGATGCGGCCCAGTGTTTCGATGCCTACCGGCACAGAAATAGGCGCACCTGAATTGGTCACTTCCTCACCGCGCTTCTGACCATCGGTGCCACCCATGGCAATGGTACGAACCACGCCGTCGCCCAGCTGCTGCTGAACTTCCAGGGTTAAACCTGTGCTTGTTACTGTCAGTGCGTCATAGACCTTCGGGATTGCGTCTCGTGGAAATTCCACGTCGACCACAGCGCCGATAATCTGAACGATCTTTCCGGAACTCATGTCAGTTTCCTCGTTCTCTGTGTATTCGCTTTTGCGATACCACTAAAAATAAAAATATTTACCAAAATCATTAAACAGCCGCAGCTCCGCCCACAATCTCGGACAGTTCCTGCGTAATTGCCGCCTGGCGGGCCTTGTTATAGACCAGCTGCAAATCATCAATCAGGTCGCCCGCGTTATCCGTGGCGCTCTTCATTGCCACCATACGGGCTGCCATTTCACAGGCCACATTCTCCACCACGCCCTGATAGACCTGAGACTCGATATAACGCATCAGGAAGCTTTCCAGCAGCTCGGTCGCGTCCGGCTCGTAGATGTAATCCCAGAACTCCGGCATCTCCTCTTCAGCCTGAGCCTGAAGAGGCAACAGCTGAAGCGCAGTAGGTGCCTGGGTCATGGTATTCACGAACTCATTACTGACCAGCTCAAGACGATCAATACGACTGTCACGATAGGCGTCCAGCATCACTTTGATCGTGCCTATCAGGTCATTCAGGTGCGGACTGTCTCCCAGTTGGGAAACCTCGGCCACCACCTTGCCACCCATACGCTTAAAGAAGCCAATGCCCTTGCCGCCAATCACCGAGACTTCAACCTCAATACCCCTGGCCTTGTAGTCAGACAACTGCTGCACTACCTGGCGGAAAACATTGATATTGAGGCCACCGCAAAGACCACGGTCACTCGTGACAACAATCATGCCGACGCGCTTGATCTCGCGTTCCTGCATGAACGGATGACTGGAGTCGGGGTTAGCCTTCGCCAGATGCCCGATGGCACGTCTCATCTTTTCAGCATAGGGGCGAGCCGCAGACATACGATCCTGAGCTTTGCGCATTTTGGATGCCGCCACCATTTCCATGGCTTTGGTTATCTTTTGCGTGCTCTGCACACTTTTAATCTGTGTGCGGATTTCCTTGGGGCTTGCCATGATTAACTACTCCGGGCTACCAGACGTTGTTCTTTTTGAACGTGGTAATGGCAGCTTCCAGACCGGCCTCAATTTCGTCGTTGTAGTCGCCCTTCTCGTTGATCTTGTCCATCAACGCTTTCTGCTCACTGCCCATGTAGGACTGCAGAGCTTCTTCGAAGGCTACAATTTTATTCAGGTCGACGTCATCAAGATGTCCTTTCTCAGCGGCATACAGTGACACCGCCTGACCAGCAACGGTCAGTGGTGCGTACTGCTTCTGTTTCATGAGCTCGGTCACACGCTGACCACGCTCCAGCTGTTTGCGAGTGGCTTCATCCAGATCAGAGGCAAACTGGGCAAATGCCGCCAGTTCACGGTACTGAGCCAGTGCCAGACGCACACCACCACCCAGCTTCTTGATGATCTTGGTCTGTGCCGCACCACCCACACGTGACACGGAAACACCCGCATCAACAGCTGGACGAATACCGGCATTGAACAAGTCAGACTCAAGGAAGATCTGGCCGTCAGTAATCGAAATCACGTTGGTAGGCACGAAGGCCGATACGTCACCTGCCTGGGTTTCAATGATAGGAAGCGCGGTCAGAGAACCGGTCTTGCCTTTCACTTCACCATTAGTCATCTGCTCAACGTAGTTGGCGTTTACTCGCGCCGCACGTTCCAGAAGACGGGAATGCAGGTAGAAAACGTCACCCGGATAGGCTTCACGGCCAGGCGGACGACGCAGCAACAATGACACCTGACGGTAGGCCCAGGCCTGCTTGGTCAGATCATCATAAACAATCAGGGCATCTTCACCGCGATCACGGAAGTACTCGCCCATCGCGCAACCGGCGTAGGGAGCGATGAACTGCAGTGCAGCGGATTCGGAAGCCGAAGCAGCCACCACGATGGTGTGCTCCATGGCGCCGTGCTCTTCGAGCTTGCGCACCACGTTGGCGATGGAAGAGTTCTTCTGGCCAACAGCGACATAGATACATTTAACACCGGTGCCCTTCTGATTGATGATGGCATCAATCGCAATGGCAGTTTTACCGGTCTGGCGATCGCCAATGATCAACTCACGCTGACCACGACCCACCGGAATCATGGCATCGATGGACTTCATGCCGGTTTGCACTGGCTGATCCACAGACTGACGGGTAATAACACCCGGCGCCACTTTTTCAATAGGAGAGGTTACGGAGGCGTCAATAGCACCCTTGCCATCAATGGCGTTACCGAGTGAGTCAACAACACGACCCAGCAGGTGTTCGCCAACAGGCACTTCCAGAATTCGACCGGTGGTTTTCACCGTGTCGCCTTCGGCAATGTGCTTGTAGTCACCTAAAACCACCGAACCGACAGAGTCGCGTTCAAGGTTAAGCGCCAGGCCATAGGTCGGCTGACCATCGGCACCGGCCGGGAACTCCAGCATCTCGCCCTGCAGACAATCTGCCAGGCCGTGAATGCGTGCGATACCGTCAGCCAAAGAGACTACCGTACCCACATTGCGGGCCTCGGTTACGGAATCGAAGTTCTCGATGCGCTGCTTAATCAGCTCACTGATTTCCGACGGATTCAGTTGCATCGTCTTTCCTCTCGAAATAATGTGTTCGTTATCCTGACACTGGCCAGGGCTTTAATCTTCAAAACTTAATGAGCCAGGCTATGGGACAGGCGCTGCAATTCTGCTTGCAGGGAACCATCGATAACCAGGTCACCGGCACGAATTACCGCACCACCCAACATGTCGGGCTCGATACGGCATTCCAGACGCACTTCACAACCCAGGCGTTTCGCCAGTGCCGCTGAAAGCTTGTCTTTCTGATCTGCCGATAATTCAGATGCTGAAGCCACTTCCACGTCGATGCGGTTTTCCGCCTCGGCACGCATGGTTTCATACTGCTCTGCAATCATGGTCGCGGTATTGAGACGACGGTTAACTGTCAGCAGTCGAACCACGTTCGCGCCTGCTTCATCCAGCTTGCCCGCCTCAACAACCAGCTCACTCAACTTGCCCTCGGTGACCAGCGGGCTACCCATCAACGCCCGTACTTCAGGCGTTGCGGCAACCGCGGCAATTGCAGCGAGTTTTTCAGACCAGTCAGCCAACTTTCCCTGCGCCTGGGCCAGTTCGAAAACGGCTTTAGCATAGGGTCGTGCCAGCGTGCTCAATTCAGCCATGGGTACTTAGATCCGTGAAGCGAGGTTATCAATGATGTCGGCATGCGCCTTGTCATCAATCTCGCGTGAAAGAATCTGAGCTGCGCCGGCAACCGCCAGCACACCCACTTCGCGTCGCAATGTGTCGCGTGCCCGGGTGATCTCCGTCTGGATTTCAGCCTTGGCAGTAGCCACGATGCGCTCACCTTCTTCGCGGGCCTGGGCCTTTGAACCTTCAATGGTTTCATTCGCCTGCCGATTAGCAGCCGCCAGGATTTCCTGGGCCTGCTCGCGCGCTTCCTTAAGAAACGTTTCAGACTCTTCACGAGCCTCATTCAGTGCACGGGCACCGCGGTCAGCAGCGGCCAGGCCGTCACTGATGCGCTTCTGACGCTCTTGCATGGCAGCCATCATCGGCGGCCATACATACTTCATTGTAAACCAGACGAAGATCGCAAAAGTGATCGCCTGGCCAAACAAGGTGGCGTTAATATTCATGCCAATCGCCTCTCTAGTTTGATGTGCCTAAGTTCTAACAACTGATCTTACTGAGCAGCTGCAGCCTGAAGGGCAGTCACAAACGGGTTAGCGAAAGTGAAGAATAATGCGATACCAACACCAATCATTGGTACAGCATCCAGCAGACCAGCTACCAGGAACATACGTACCTGCAGCAGTGGTGCCATTTCTGGCTGGCGAGCAATGCCTTCCAGGAAGCGGCCACCCAACAGGCCAAAGCCAATTGCAGTGCCCATAGCACCCAGACCAATCAACAGACCAACAGCAATCGCGGTCATACCTTGTACATCAGCTATAAGAGCGGTGAGTTCCATGAGGTTCTCCTAATTTCCAATCGTGAATTAATGGTGTTCGTGTGCCATGCCGAGATAAACAATCGTCAGCATCATGAAGATAAAGGCCTGCAGGGTAATCACCAGAATATGGAAGATTGCCCATGGGCCACCCAATGCCCACTGCACCCAGAAGGGCAGTAACGCAATGAGGATAAAAATCAGTTCGCCAGCATACAGGTTGCCGAACAGTCGCAGACCAAGAGAAAGCGGTTTGGCAATCTCTTCGATCGTTTTCAAAACAAAGTTGAAGGGGACAAGCACAATGTTCAGTAGAATCAGGGGACCTGACTTTATAAAGAACGGGTGCGTAATAAATTCCATACCAAAGCCGACAGGTCCTTTGACCTTGAGGCTGTAAAACACGATGAGCAGGAACACACTGATAGACATGCCCAGCGTAACGTTGGGATCAGTGGTTGGCACCACTTTAAGATAATCAATGCCCACGAAAGTCGCTGCGTAAGGCAGCAAATCAACCGGCAACAGATCCATGAAGTTCATCAGAAACACCCACACAAAAATGGTGAGTGCCAGTGGAGCCACAAGCTCACTCTTGCCCGAGAAGGTGTCTTTTACCTGGGTGTCGACAAATTCGATCATGAGTTCGACGAAGTTCTGCAGCCCTGAAGGTACGCCGGCAGTCGCCTTACGGGCCGCCATGCGAAAGAAAAACAGGAACAACAGGCCCAGGGTAATTGAAAAAAACAGGGAATCCACATTCAACACCCAGAAGCCATCGGCATGGGCATCAAACTGCATAGTTGTCAGATCCAACTTGAGATTAGTCAGATGGTGAACGATATATTCGCTCGAAGTCTGGGGAGCAGTTCCGCTAGCCATACTTTTCTGTCCTACCCTTAAATTCAGTTCGTTTTTAACATTGCCGCCCAGTTCACACTGAGGCAGGCAACGTAGGTCAGGATGACCGGCAACATCTGCATCGGGAACCACTTCACTGCTCCGTAGAACAGCACCATGGTCAACACAAACTTGCCAACCTCCCCGGCGTAAAATTTAGCCAACATTTTATTTGGCGGTGTGCCCGGCGGAGTAGCAAACACCCGCAGGGCAAAATACAGGCCCGGGACTATCGCGATGCCGGCGCCGTAACCGGCAGCCTGAGCAGCTTCCAAACCTGTCCGAGACCAGCTCAGCAGGATGGCGATAGTGCCTATTACGATCTGTCCCGACAGGATGCCTAACATGAGGCGTTTACCCCGTGGACGCATTCCTGTCATTGCCCGCTCCAGTTAATTCTTGTTCGCACTGGTCAGGCAATCCGGCAGACCTTCTCACCCGCAGAAAATCCTGACTCCCTGCTTGCAAGCCGGCGAACTATACGCATTTCACTTTGGGAGGTCAACGAAACCAGAGGTAATTGACGGGAAATCAACGGGAATCAATGCCTTATAATGCTGCATTGCAGCAACCAGGGCGCATATTACGCGCTAAAGCGCCCTAACCCAGTTTGGCCAGCAATTCATCCAGTTCAGCAAGATGACCGAACTTGAGCACCAATCGACCCTTGCCGTCGCCGGTTTCCTGAATCTTGACCGGACGACCAAGTCGCTTGCCAAAGGCTGCTTCGAGGCCATGCAGACGCGGATCAGGCTCAGACTTGTCAGCAGCAGGTGCTTTCGGCTGCTGCATCTGTCTCACCATCGCTTCGGTCTGGCGGACGGACAACCCCAGGGCAGAAACTTTCTGCGCCGCATTTGATTGTTGTTGACCACTGAGCGAGAGCAATGCCCGCGCATGACCCATTTCAAGTTGGCGACCACGCACCATGGCCTGCACATCTTCATTCAAATCCAGCAACCGTAGAAGATTACTCACCGAAGCCCTGGAACGCCCTACCGACTCGGCACAAAGCTTGTGCGTCATCTTGCATTCTTTAATCAACCTTTGCAGCGCAGCCGCTTCTTCCAACGGGTTCAGGTCTTCACGTTGAATGTTCTCGATCAGGGCAACCGCAAGTGCCACGTCATCTGACACCTCCCGCACAATCGCCGGCACGCTCTTAATGCCTGCCAATCTGGAAGCACGCCAGCGACGCTCACCCGCGATGATTTCGTAACCCTCATCGGACTCGCGCACCACCAGTGGTTGTATAACACCCTGTGCACGAATGGATTGCGCCAGTGATTCCAGCGCCTCAGGGTCAATATCTCTGCGCGGCTGCCAGCGCCCCGGACGAAGGTCATCCAGCGCTATTTCCTTCAGATTCTCGTCACCAGTTGGCTCTGGTGAGCTCACCGATCCGGTCAGCAGGGCATCAAGCCCCCGTCCCAGACCGCGTTTTCTAGTAGCCAATCGCCCTCCTCCCTCTTTTACTTATGCAGCTTGAAGTGCTGCACGCTTCTGCACTTCAATGGCCAAAGCCTTATATGCCAACGCACCAGTACAAGCCGCATCGTAACGCATTACCGGCAGACCGTGACTTGGCGCTTCGGCCAGCCGCACATTACGTGGAATGATGGTTTTATACACCTTGTCCTTGAAATGTGCGATTAACTGATCAGAAACCTCGTCAGATAATCGATTCCGCGAGTCGTACATCGTACGTAACAGACCTTCTATCTGGAGCTCGGGATTGATCACGGTGCGTACTTTCTCCACGGTATCCAGCAATGCTGTCAGCCCTTCAAGAGCGTAGTACTCACATTGCATGGGAATCAGCACACCACTGCAGGCTGACAGCGCATTCACCGTCAGCATGGATAACGCCGGCGGACAGTCGATGACCACATAGTCAAAGCGACGATTCATGCCTTCCAACGCAGTCTTCAATGCCAGCTCGCCATTCTGCTGCTGGCGCAGCCCCACTTCGGCAGCCGTCATATCGGCATTACTGGGCAATAAGCTGAATCCGATTTCGGCCAGATCAATGATTGCGTCATCCATCGCTGCATCTCCTAGCAGCACGTCGCAACCCGTCAATTCAATATCGTCCTTATTGACGCCAACACCCATGGTGGCATTGCCCTGTGCATCTATATCTATTAGCAGGACGGCACGACCCGCTTCGGCCAGTGAAGCCGCCAGATTGATACTCGTGGTGGTTTTACCCACGCCGCCTTTTTGATTAGTTACCGCAATTATTCGGCTCATTTATTTCCCTTACTCCGCCCGGTCAGAGCAAAGCTCTCTCTAATATGGCGAGATGACGCTCAGCAGCCAATCCCGGTACCTGTAGATTTATTACTTCAGCCTGCCTGAATGGAGATGGCACTTCAGCCCCGGCCCCCGGTGCCTTGCCCAGCATGGCCAATATACGCCCATCATTCCCACAAAGATGCCCGCCAACGCTTACCAAGTCTTCAACCGCAGCACAGGCACGACTGATCACCGTATCAAAGGCCTGTTCAGGCTGATAGTCCTCTGAGCGCGACTGAACCACCTGCACATGCTTCAAACCCAGCCTTCTTACAACGTGACGCATGAATGCCGCCTTTTTGCCATTACTGTCAATCAGCACATATTCGTTGCGTGGCGCGGCCAGGGCCAATGGGATTCCGGGGATTCCCGCACCACTGCCCACATCCACAATTCGACCCGTGCCCAGATATGGCAGCACGCTCAGACTATCGAGCAGGTGCTTGACCACCATCTGCAAGGGATCACGCACTGCGGTGAGATTATAGGTGCGATTCCACTGCACCAGTTCCTGAATATAGCGCATCAATTCGCCACGCACCCTGGCCGACACCTTTATTTCCAGATCCAGTACACCGTCTTCGAGCATTTGCCCGCATAACCGCCAATCCGTTGATTCCTTCCCCTGCTGCGCCATGACCTCGTACTCAATATTCCTTATTAAACCGGGCAGCATATTAGCAGATGCCCGAACCATACTGTCTGTCACATTGGTTTAACCGCAGCTCATCAGACTTCCTTCTCCGAAGCATTGATTAATTAAGTTAGAATCACAGCCATGAAACGCCCTCTGATTGCAGAACTGATCGGCACTTTCGCTCTGGTATTTGCCGGCTGCGGAGCCATTATCGTCAATGACATCTCCGGCGGAGTCATTGGTCACGCCGGCATCGCCATGACTTTCGGGCTCGTTGTGATGGCGATGATCTATGCCGTCGGAGACACCTCGGGTGCGCATTTCAATCCCGCCGTCACCCTCGCGTTCTGGTTGTCAGGTCGCCTGCCGGGCAAAACTGTCGCCCCTTACATTATCAGTCAATGCATGGGCGCGATTACTGCCAGTGCCCTTTGGCTGGTACTCGTACCTGATCACAAAACCTACGGTGCAACCCTCCCTGCAGGCGGTGACATGCAAAGCTGGATACTGGAAGTTGTGCTCAGCTTTTTCCTCATGTTTGTAATCCTGAATGTAGCCACTGGCGCCAAGGAGAAAGGCCTCATGGCGGGTGTGGCTATCGGCGCAACAGTGGCACTTGATGCCATGTTCGGCGGCCCAATTTCAGGCGCATCCATGAACCCCGCGCGTTCGCTGGGCCCCGCATTAGTGAGTGGCGAATGGGCAAAGTTATGGATTTATCTGAGTGCACCTGTCATCGGTACAGCACTGGCGGTGCCGGCCTGCCGGCTGGCCTGTGATACGGAATGCTGCGAGCCAGTTGAATGAAACGCGTCTTATTTGTCTGTATTGAAAATTCCTGCCGCAGCCAGATGGCAGAAGCCTTTGCTCACATGGCGGGCGACGACATCGAAGCCTATAGCAGCGGTTCCAGGCCTTCGGGACAGGTAAACCCGCGCGCCATCGAATTCATGGCAGAACTCGATTACGACCTGAGCAGGCATGACTCCAAAGCTCTGGATGAACTACCCGACGTTGAGTTCGATGCCGCGATTACCATGGGCTGTGGTGATGAATGCCCCTATGTACGTGCCCGGTTACGCGAGGACTGGGGACTGGATGACCCCAAACACATGAACGCAGAGGATTTCCGCAAGGTACGTGACGACATTGGGCGCCGCGTTAATGATTTGTTGGAACGCCTGTGACCACGACCCGCCTTGTACCCCACCCAAGTTCATATCTGGAAAACATTCATACGCTCAAGGTTGCCACCGAAATAAAGGAAGGCCGACTCGCCCTCAGTTACCAACTAAGGGCTGTCATACCGAAATTACAGATACCGGCGTCTGCGCAAAGCGTTCGGGCTGACAACCTTTGGAAACATAGCTGCTTTGAAGTCTTTCTCCTGACTGACAATGGACCTGCCTATCAGGAATACAATTTCTCTCCTTCCGGTGCCTGGGCACATTACGTCTTTAATGAATATCGACAAGCCACAGCAGCAGAGACTGAAATTCATGCACCTGTTATCAAGACCCAGACTGAATTGAGCTACTTCGAACTCAATACCATTGTGCCGCTGGACAACAGCATCCATTACATTGGCCTCTCCGCCGTGATTGAAGACCTGCAAGGCAGACTGAGCTACTGGGCACTGCGTCACCCTGCTGACCAGCCCGACTTTCATCACCCCGATGCTTTTACGCTGAAGCTTGAGTAATATCCTGTTTATGAAAACCGGTCTTGAATGCCTACTTGACGAACCCGTACTACGTGCACCCTTAAAAGACGCGCGTGTGGCACTGCTGGCCCATCCGGCCTCCGTCACCAAAGGATTGGTGCATGCCATGGATGCCCTTGCCGACTGTGATGAAATAGAGCTCACCGCAGCCTTCGGCCCACAGCACGGCCTTCGCGGCGACAAGCAGGACAATATGATCGAGTCGGATAACTATCTGGACCCAACGCATAACATTCCCGTGTTCAGCCTTTACGGAGATGTCCGTCGCCCCACCGCCGAAATGATGGAGCACTTTGATGTTCTGCTCGTTGACCTGCAGGATCTGGGCTGCCGTATCTACACCTTTATTACAACGCTGTTATATGTGCTTGAAGAAGCCGCCAATCATAAAAAAGAAGTCTGGATACTGGATCGCCCCAATCCAGCGGGTCGCCCTGTCGAAGGCACACTATTAAGAGACGGCTGGCAAAGCTTCGTCGGTGC
The DNA here is from genome assembly GCA_041622995.1 of Nevskiales bacterium. GTDB lineage: Bacteria > Pseudomonadota > Gammaproteobacteria > Nevskiales > CAJXLF01 > CAJXLF01. Next base: position 40,139 of record JBFJXR010000012.1, on the reverse strand, counting down.
AGGCCCCATCCCCATGCGACATGGCCTGACCATGGGTGAAATGGCGAAATGGTTTATCCAGCATTACGATCTTGACGTGGAATGCACAGTCATTGAAATGGAAGACTGGCTACCCAGATCAGGACCCGGTTACGGCTGGCCGCTGGGTGAGCGTAGCTGGATCAACCCCAGCCCTAATGCACCCAACCTGTCCATGGCGCGTGCCTATGCCGGCACGGTAATGCTGGAAGGCACGACGCTTTCTGAAGGCCGCGGCACTACTCGGCCGCTGGAAATATTCGGCGCGCCGGATATTCAGCCCGACAAGCTCTTGCTTAAAATGCAGAAACTGGCACCCAAATGGCTGGCAGGTTGCCGTTTAAGGGAGTGCTGGTTTGAACCCACCTTCCATAAATATCAGGGTGAACTCTGCGGTGGCGTGCAGATTCATGTCGATGACGGCGCCTATGATCATCTCGCCTTCCGGCCATGGCGCCTGATGGCGCTGGCTTTCAAGGCCATTCGATCGCTAAAACCCGACTACGACCTGTGGCGTGATTTCGCCTACGAATACGAACACGAACGTCTCGCCATCGATCTGATCAATGGTAGCGAACTGCTACGTGAATGGGTTGACGATTCCGATGCCGCCCCTGGCGACCTCGATCTATTAGTCAACAGCGACGAAAGCGATTGGCTCGAAGCAACTCAGCCCCTGTTTATCTACAAATAACCGAATCACCGGTTAGGGGCAAACCTCGATACTTTGGGCGTTATTGCCAACCGAAATCCGCCGGTAGCTGCAATCACCCTGCCCACGCTGAAAAGCGGTATTGGCAATAAGCCATATGGCGACCACACGTTCCGGCATGGGGCCACTGATCGCCTTTTGGTAGTCATCGTAAATGTTGCGGTCTTCATCCAGCCACTTGCCGATATCCCTGGCGTCATTGCGCAGCACCCAGTGCGTTTCCCGTTGATCCCACCAGGGCAACGGACACTGGAAGATGGTATCGACGGGTAACTCGGCGCTCCACATATAAGTCAGATCGAGACCATTATCGAATTCAATCGCAATGGACAGATAATCATGGGTCGGCTGAATATGCTCCGGCAGTTTCGACGGCAGTTGCTCCATCAACCATGACCATTTGAATTTCGTGTCGGCGGTCAATGCCATTTCGACTGGATACTGCAGGATGCCGACGTCATGTTTTGCATGACAGCAAATCGCTTGCTTACCATCGTGCTCACAGGCACTAAAGACTTCACCATTCCCGATCTTCCAGAGATATTTCCAGCCCTCGGGGGGATTCACGGGTTGCTCGTAGTTTTCAAGCACGGGTTCAAACAAAGAAGCATTTTCACGTACGGCTGCCGAAAGACCATGCTGTGTAGAAAGAGACCAGCGAATGACAACAACGTTATATTCTCCATCCAAGGGCTTGCGAGGCACGGAGGTTTCGAATTGACCTGATGGATCGCCAAACTCACCGGGAATGGCAGCAATCAGTTGCAACTCACCGGTAACATCAGCCCGAATCACCTGTGAGGCCCGCGTAAGTTTATGCACCTCACCGTCGCCAAATTTGTACCAGAGTCCGACGCCGGGCCCAATGCCAACATCCAGCGCCTTGAGGATGTACAGCATGCCGTTGGCCAGCAGTGTGAACTCATCGTCCTGTGTTGCCTGTATACCTGTTGATTGCCATTGCTCGGTATTCGGCCGCACTGTGAACCACGCACTGTGCTGCACGATGTCGCCCAGAGCATTGATAGAAACATCGACTTGCTGCCTGTAGTCTTCAGCAACAACAGAAGGCAAGGCATATTTCTTTGCTTCCAGTCTTGCAGGTATAAACCGGAATAACGCCTTCAGCGGCGAAGGCGCATTGCGAACCGGTGGCCCACTGTCACCAATCAATAAACGCTGATCGCCGATGAGGTCGAGCTTTTTATAAAGCGCCAATCGAAGTCGTTGCAACAATCCGGACTTAGCTACTTCCATAACTGTCTCCGCACCACTAGGCATCTGTCATTTCGACAGAGCGAATGAAATGAGCGATTGGAGAAATCCCAGCCTTTGAGATTTCTCCATGCCGGTGCTTCGCACCTTCAGTCGAAATGACGAATGTTAAGCTTTGGCCTTGCGTGTTGCAGCTACCTTTCTCCGACCCTTGGATAACAGCAGCTTCTCCAGTTCCACCAACGCCTCCCCCATGTACACGGCCATGCGTTGCATACTCGGCAGCGTGTCGCGGCAGCCGGTAAAACCGAAGTTCAGGGTGTCGGCATAGCTCTGACAGGTAATGTTCAATGCCTGACCATGCGTGGCGAGGGAAACGGGGTAAGTGGCCTCCATCATGGCGCCCCGGAAATACATCGGCTCTCTTGGCCCGGGCACATTGGAAACCGTCACGTTAAACACAGGACGCGTGCGGCCTGCCAACCCGGTCAATAATGACAATATATAGGGGGCCATGATCAACATCGTGTAATTGGTAATCGCACTGGCCGGCAGGGACTGCAAATGATCCTTGGCACGACCGGTGGCCGCCTTGATCGCATCCAGCCGCTTCATGGGGTCAGCGATATCAGTACCCAGGGTAGCCATGATGAAGCTGATCGCATTACCTGTGCCCTGATCATCTGCCGGGCGCACTGACACCGGTATTCCCGCAGTCAGTGTCTTGCTTGGCAGCACATTCCCTTCCTTCAGGAAACGTCGCAAAGACGCGGAGCACAGCCATAACACAATATCGTTCAGAGTACAGTCTGCTGCTTTCGCCAGTGTCTTGAGATGCGACAGAGAATATTGCTGCGTGGCGAATCGTCTCTGACCGGTAATGCGTTTGTTAAGTACCGACTTCGGTGCCTCAAATGGCACCGTCATCGGGTCACTGTCGTCCCGACCTGCACTGACTACTTCCGCAATCGCCTTGAACAGGCTGGGCACAGAACTGGCCTGATCCTTTAGCGTATCGAATACACCGTTCATGGCATTGGCAGTAGATGCCACTACCGAAGATGAAGGCTTACTGGGGGGGACTGACCAGAATGCAGTCGTGTCCTGATCGGCAGAATCCGAAAGCGTACGCTGCAGCATTCGCACACCGCTCACGCCATCAATCAGCGAATGATGCATCTTGATATACATGGCGAACCGATTGCCTTCCAGGCCCTCGATGATATGGCATTCCCATGGTGGACGGCGAAAGTCCAGCGGATGGCTATGCAGCCGCGAAACCAGGATGCCCAGCTCACGCTCACCGCCCGGTTTCGGTAATGCCGAATGACGCAGGTGATAATCGATGTCCAGGTCGTTATCTTCCACCCAGGCATGGGCCAGGGTTTTCAGCCTTGGAGAACGCAGCTTGTAATTCCACGGGGGATAAAACTCGGTGCTCTGCTTCAAATCATTGATCATCTGTTGCAGAAAATCATCAGGCGCCCCATCAGGCAACCGAAAATACATGAGCGCCGCCACATGCATTGGCGTCTCGTGCGACTCGACATAAAGCCAAGAGGCATCCATAGGACTTAATGGACGTGTTTTCATTTTATTCCCCCGAATATTCGCATCTGCGAAAGTAGACTTATCATCTTACCAGCAATCTGCTCATGTTCTGCCAACCTGCCAAAGTGGCAAATTGTTTGTCTATGAAGATTTCTTACCCTTCTTCATGGCAGTTTTCACGCCAAAAATCACGGCATCCTTAAGATCAAGTGGCACATGACGGCGAATTGCCTTGAGGACGTCCTTGCGCACACGCAGCTTGGTGGCCGTATGTGCAGGAACATCCAGTTCTGCAAAGGCCTTGGCCATTTCCAGTGCCCTGCCCTGTAATTCAGATGCAGATACGACTTCATCAAAGAAACCGGCTTCATGAGCAGAATCCACTGTGAAGTGTTCGGCCAGGATACCGGCACGCTGAAAATCGGCTGGACGCAGACGATGGCGCAGCACATCTTCTGCCACACGTGGCAAGGTGAGGCCAATCGCCACCTCGTTAGCCGACACCTTGTAATCGCCGGCCGTACCAATGTTGAAATCGCAGGACAGCAGCATGAACACACCCATGGCAAAACAATGTCCGTTACAGGCTGCAATCACAGGATAGGGATAAGACATCACGCGCGCAGTCAGTGAATAGCCCGACTTCAGCATGCTGACCGTCTGGGAGCCACCTTTTTTCATCACCTTAAGATCAAAGCCGGCAGAGAATACTTCTTCACGACCGGTAAGAATCACAATCGCCCTGTCTTTTTCCGCCTGATCAAAAGCGGCATAGATTTCCTTAAACATCGCGGGTGAAAGCGCATTGCGCTTGCCGTCGTCCATAGTGATGGTCGCAATGCCATCCTTGAGTTCATAAGTTACAAGTTGGTTAGTCATAGCTCACCTCATAAGCATTATCGGAATACGTGCAGCCAGACACAGCTCTGCGAAACAACGCTTCCAGAATTTAAGTTGCACCTATTATCAGGCACTGGTGTTAAATTGCATACCAAGAGGTATGATGTTTCGATTCATCACTGCCAGATTCAACAAGGACTAGCGCATGAGCGACTCAAAACACGACATCATCATTTTTGGTGCCACCAGCTTTGTGGGACAGATTCTTTGTCGATACATGATGGAGCGTCACGGTGCCAATGGCGAAATCAACTGGGCGATTGCAGGTCGTTCTGAATTAAAGCTCGCTGAGGTCAGGGCATCATTGGGACCGGACGCTGCGAATCTGGACATGGTCGTTGCTGATGCTGCGGATGAAGCCGATATCAAGCGCATGTGCGACAGCACCCGCGTCGTGATCTCCACAGTCGGCCCTTACGCCCTTTATGGCGAGCCACTGGTTATGGCCTGTGCGGAATCCGGCACCGATTACTGTGACCTGACTGGTGAGGTGCAGTGGATTAGTCGCATGATCAAGAAGTATGAAGCGACTGCCCGGAAATCCGGCGCTCGCATCGTACATTGCAGTGGTTTTGACTCGATTCCCTCTGACCTCGGCGTACACCACCTTCAACAGGAAGCGCTGAAACGCTTTGGCTCGGCCTGCAGTCGAGTGAAATTACGTGTCAGGAAAATAAAGGGCAGCATGTCGGGCGGCACGGTTGCAAGCTTAATGAACGTAATGCGTGAAGTGACCAAAGACCCTTCATTGCGTAAGGAACTGGCCAATCCTTATTCGCTCTGCGCCCCTGACGCCCCAGCCAATGCACGGCAGCCAAATGTGGCCTTTGCTGAATACGACAGCGACGCCAGCTCATGGCTCGCACCTTTTATCATGGCCGGCATTAACACACGCATCGTGCACCGCTCCAATGCCTTGTCCAACTATGCCTATGGTCAGGATTTCGTCTACGACGAAGCGATGATGATGGGCGATGGTTTTAAAGGGCGATTGACCGCCATGAGCTTTGCAGCGGGCATGGGCAGCTTTATGTTCGGCGCTGTACTTCCGCCCACACGCTGGGTACTGGAAAAATTCGTGGTACCTAAACCCGGCGAGGGCCCGAGCCCTGAAGCACAGGAAGCCGGTTTCTTTGACCTGATGTTGATTGGCAAAACAGCCAGTGGTGACACCATCAGAACACGGGTTACAGGAGATCGTGATCCGGGTTATGGATCAACTGCCAAGATGCTCGGCGAGGCCGGCGTTTGCCTGGCCAAGGACATTCCTGCTGACAAGCCGGGGGGCTTCTGGACGCCTGCCACTATCTACGGCGACGCCCTGATTGAACGTATGACCAAACATGCCGGGCTGACGTTTGAGGTGATCGAGTAGTAACGAAGCCAAAGGATTGCGGTCTATTCTCCAGCGACTGTTGGCCGCATGGATGCGTTCACGACGAGTCGCTGGTGAATAGGCCGCAAACCTGTCATTCAATCACTGTCATCGCGAGCCGAAAGACGCATCGATCTCCAACTTCAGGGATTGCTTCGGCCTGACGGCCTCGCAATGACAACTTTAAGGCTTATCTTCCTGGCAGTTCCAGCAACGGGCAAACACGGCATCAACAAGCTCCATGCAATTCGCACATGTCCACGCAGGCTCGTCATCATTTAAATCAGAGTTCTGATACTCCTGAATGAGCGTCTTGGCCCGGGCTGCATCATAGTCATGCATCACCCACAATTCAGGCCAACACTCCAGCATCGGCAACTCACCCATCGCCGAGCCCAGGTGCTCATTCTTGACCAGGCAGGGAATCTGCTGGGATTCGAGCATGGCCCTGACCACCGATACATTGGGCATTCTCTGGGCAGTAAAAACGCGGATCACGACTTTGGCTCTTCCTTATAGGTAAATGGAAACAGCTGTTGTTTCACAAAACCCTTAGGCATGTAATCACCCAGTACACCGTATTCCAAAGGCGCTTTCGTTTCGGACTTAACTGCTGTGCCAAAAAGATAATCAATAAATGCAAAATGGGCTGCGTAGTTCCGATCCACCGCAGCGCGGTCTGACCCGTGATGCCAATGATGAAAGTCGGGGGTCACGATCAGGTAACGCAATGTCCCCCAGGGCACGCCGACATTGGCATGGTTGAACACGGCCTGTAGACCAACAATGACGATATAGGTATCCACAACTTCTTTGGAGAACCCGAGAACAAATATCGGGCCGAGTACCACTGTTCGGGTCACAATGACTTCTAATATATGCATACGCGACCCTGCCATCCAGTCCATCACCTTTGGGCTGTGATGTATGGCATGAAAGCGCCACAAAAAAGGGATCTTGTGATAAGCCCGATGCAACCAATACTGAAACAGATCAGCCACCAGCAAGATTAATAGCAGCTCAAACACAAACGGCAATGCCTGTATCCCGGCCTGCAGGGGTGGATATACGGCCCAGGCAAACAGACCATATACAAGCACATTTACTGCGAGCAAAAAGAAACCAACCAACAGATGGTTCACCGCAAAATGCACGAAATCAGTTTGCCAGTCGAAACGAAATACCGGCTGGCCTCTGCGCAACGGCATCAGCTTTTCAATTCCCACGAAAACAACCGCTGAAACAAGGATGGTCAGAATCAGGTAGTCCACCCCAAGATATGGCGTGTTATCGGGGAATGCATCCACCTGCACTCGATGCCCACCCATCGAGAACGCAGCAACAACCAGCATTATTGCGAATACATTTAACCAGCGCGTTCTAGCCAGAAGTACATTGGTGACTGAAATACCACCCGCCAACAGCAAGCCGAAAAACAGGATTTCACGCAGAACAGGTACAGAATATTTTTGCCGCAATTCCGGGGTAGTCAGGTATTCCGGGAAGTGGAAAGCTAAAACCGCAAGAACAGATAATGAAGAAAGAAACAAAGCGATGACGCCAGACAAAAGCCCACTACCCGGATTTAAATCACCATATTGAGTGAACAAATGTCTAAGCTGTTGCAACATGGAAAAAGTTTTAATGAGTACGTCATTGGATTGTGCAGCAAAGCCACGGGAACAGTAAGCCCGGATAATCGTACAATTGTTATTTTGACCAGAAGATACGCTATCCTTATGCCATGAACGCCCCAATTGATGACCTTGCTGTAGCCCGAATCCCCCAACAGGATCGCTCACGGGAACGTTTCGAAAAAGTCGTAGCCGAAGCTGACAAATTGCTCGCCGATTCCGGGTTAGGTGGATTTTCAATTCCGGTACTGGCTGAACGCCTGGGATTCACCCGTCGCAGTATTTACATGTTCTTCCCCACCCCATACGCGGTATTGAATGAACTGACCCGACGTTACATAGAAAAAATGCAGGCCGAAATCGTTGAGATTATTCCTGCCCTGACGACCGCCCCCGTTGAGCAACTCCTCACCAAGGTGGTCTTTGCCTCGGCTGATTTTCATAACCGCAACCCGGTCGGTCGTCTGTTGATTCTGGGTGGAGCGGTAACTGACCGTAGCTTCAGAGCACAGGAGATGTTTGTACATCAACTCGGTATGGTGGCACGACAGCTAATAGAAGCCCGTGGAATAAAATTACCCCCATCTCCACCGGATATCCCGACAGTTGCCGTTGAGATAGGCACATCCAGTTTCCGCCTTTCTCACGCCATGCACGGTGAAATTCTCGAAGAATACAAGGTAGAGGCCGCCTACAGCATGCTGCTGTATATGGCCGAATTCACAGCTTACGAGGCGCCAATAACACGCGACTACGTTCGTAATTTATCTTCTTAACCAGTTAGATACGGCACATAGAAAAGTGCCGCCCGGCAGGGAGCGGCACATATCTCGGCAGGAGATATAAACTTATTATTATAGGGTCTTCAAATACTCTATCACTGCTGCACGCTCAGTGTCTGTCAGCACGTCACTAAATATATGCCCGTCATTCCCATTACCTAGAATTCGCGTGTCATAAATCAGACGCTTGTCGATGGAATCCGGAGTTGGATCAGGGATGCTCACAAGACCCGCCCAGCTCAAAGTACTGTTCAGAAAATTCTGTATCAGCTGCGTCAATGATGGACCTTTGTCATCCACGGGATTGCAATTCGTCAGCGGATTACCCGGCATATCTCCACACACCAGCTCATCATGCTTCCAACCGACGGCATTGTGATCATAAGCCGCCATGCTCTGATCGAAGCCTTTTACCGGTCCATCTTCCTGAATCATTCGACGCCAGATGGCAGGTCGTCTGGAAGAATCCAATAGCTGTTCAAGGGTCGGTATCGAGCCATTATGCACATAGGGCGCGGTCGCCCAGATACCGTATAAAGGTGGCGCCTGGTAACCAATCACATCCTTCTGCCAACCGCAAAGCCCTTGCGGCCGTGACTCGATAGGCAGCATGTCATCCAGCATTTCAGTCAGTGGGTCCTTGTCTTCCGGTGCTACGAAACCTTCAACACCGTCAGTGTAACCCCAGTAAGTGGTATCCCAGCCCGCACGCAATGTGGGGGTCAGCATGTCGGAACGTGCAGCGTCAGTACCGATCACCTCAAGCGGTGAAATATGCCCAGCCACACCTTCCAGTGCAGGGTTTTCCAGAAATGCAGGATCATTGGCGTAACGGGGTGAGTACACACCATGACAGGAGGCGCATGAGCCGTTTCCACCCGGAGGTTTGGGATGGTCGACATTGCCTTCCTCAGCCCATAAATCCTTGGTATGGAACAGTACGGCCCCTTGTTCTGCCAGTGGTATATTCACCTCACCCGGATACTCGGGTGATTCCAGTGACAGGAAGTAGGCTTCCAGGTCCTGATCCCATTCCTCAATACGCGTCCGATAAGGCACACCGTCAGCTGAGAATATCTCTTCCAGCTCTCCCGGGCCGGCAGCCATGATGATACGTGTGCTGTCGTTCGACACGCCGGCATCAAAGAATTTACGGGGGCGCATGCCCATGTTCCACCACGGCGGGGTATCCTGAGTATGCGCCAAAGGATGAGCGACATCCTGAACCCCCTGGGCTCCGCCAGCCGTAATACTTTTCAAAGGATTCGGGTTCAGGCCCAGCGAATCGTAATCCAGCAGGGTCACCAGAAACTCGAACGCACCCACAGCATTGTTCTGACCACGTTGCTTGATACCAATATTAAACACAGCATTGATATCGAAGGGTGGGAGGACATCCTCGACCACTGGCATGCCATTAAACGGTGAACCGTCCTTGGCGGTCATCAGCACATCGTAGTTATTGTTACCCGAGCCGATACTGTTCTCACCGATCAATACACCATCACCCTTATAAGGGTCACCCACCTGGCCGCCATGACAGGCGAAGCAGGCTGCAGTACCAATGGTACCGGTCCAGTTACCCTCGGCATCCTTGTTTTGACGCAAACCCAGGGGAAGACTACCTGAACCCCCATTGGTTTCATTCGGGTCTTCACCCGGCAATGGGTAGGGATTATGGAACGGCGCCGCATTCAAGCCGTAACGCAGGGTATAGAGTTCGTCGAAGTTTTCCGGGCGCTCGCTCAAACCCCACTTCTGCCAGGTGTTGTTGTAATCGGAGGCTGCGACCGCACCCACAGGCAGCTCATCAAGCAGAAAATGCAACCCACGATCACGTCTTGTGCGGTATTCGCCACAGGTTGTGGCCTGTTTTTCCTCTTCAGGGGCGTTGGCATGACAATCCTGCCAGTAAGCGTTATAGAAAACAGCCTTGCCTTCATTAACTCCCGGTTGAATCAGAGAACGTGGGTCAGCAGGGAGCACAGCATCATCTGCCTGCCCTTCACAATACTCTTCCCAAACGTGGGCAGCACGACGGCTGCCCAACAGGGGAAGCTGATTAATGGCATCACCCAAAGAGCTCAACACACAATTGGCCGGACTGTCCCAGCAGGTCAGCAAAGTGACCATATCGTTATAAGCATCGCTGCCTACGGGCCAGCTTTTACCACCACTATGAGGCTCGCTTGCATCCGAGTTTTCAATGATCAGGGGATTTGACTCCACGCCTTCACCCATCGCCTGCCAGGCAGCGAAGGTATTGGCATAGTCATCACCGCTATTGGAAGACAGAAGGAAACGTTTGCCCTCCTCAGTGTCTGCAACGCCGCCGGGGATATGGCAGGTGCGACAGAAACTCATCAGTGGAGCTACGCGACCATCAAAAAACTCTTCAGAAGAAGCAAATGTAGTCTGCCCGCCAGTCGGGCTGCTGCCTGCTACGCCCTGTGGCTCACCCGAGCTTTCGCCCCCACATGCGGAAACGGCGATAAATAATGTGGCGACCAATGCCAGACGAAGTTGCAGATTCATGCGGTCATCTCCTCAACCGATGCGCCTTCTTCTCCCAAATGAAATATCGAGGGAGTGAGGGTTATATCAATAATTGAAATGGTACATTAGTTACATTTAATTAATATGTCAATAGTAATTAGTGCCCAATAGCATCCACTGTCACACTTTCTGTAACAGCAATTTCATTGCAACCTCACTACACAGGACATCAGTTATCTGCACACAAGTTCAAAAAATCGATAAGTCTAAAAATATCACGTATAATTCGCCGGTTATATCTCGACTTTTTAAAAAATCCCGGCTGCGGGCAACTCCTTCGGCTCACTTACCTATTTGCGTGTAAATAATGACTGACCTATCCAAGTATCGAAATATTGGTATTTTTGCCCACGTTGACGCGGGCAAAACCACAAGTACCGAACGTATCCTCAGCCTCACTGGAAAAATCCATAAAATGGGTGAAGTGCATGATGGCGAAGCCACCACTGACTTCATGGATCAGGAGCGTGAGCGCGGCATTACCATTCAGTCAGCCGCGACCAGCTGCGTGTGGAATGACCACCGCCTGAACATTATTGATACCCCGGGTCACGTGGATTTCACTATCGAAGTGTATCGTTCACTTAAAGTGCTGGATGGCGGCGTGGGTGTTTTCTGTGGCTCCGGTGGTGTTGAACCCCAGTCTGAAACCAACTGGCGTTACGCAAATGATTCCGGCGTTGCACGTATTATTTTTGTTAACAAGCTCGACCGCATGGGTGCTGATTTTATGCGTGTGGTTGGTCAGGTAGAAAAAGTACTGGCTGCCAACCCGCTGGTCATGGTGCTGCCGATCGGCCGTGAAGACGACTTCACCGGCGTGGTTGACCTGCTGACTCGCAAAGCCTGGATATGGGATGGCTCGGGTGACCCCATGAACTACCACATCGAAGATGTCCCCGCTGACATGGTCGATCTGGTAGAAGAATGGCGTGAAAAACTGATCGAAACTGCCGTTGAGCAGGACGATGCGGCCATGGAAACCTATCTTGAGGGCGAAGAACCCAGCATGGAAGTCATCAAGACCTGCATCCGCAAGGGTACCAATGCCCTGGACTTCTTCCCGACTTACTGCGGCTCCGCATTCAAGAACAAGGGCATGCAGCTGATGCTGGATGCGGTTGTGGATTATCTCCCCAGCCCGACCGAAGTGAAGCCCCAGCCTGAAGTTGATCTGGAAGGTAACGAAACCGGCGAATTCGCGATTGTGGATGCATCTCGCCCATTACGCGCACTAGCATTCAAAATCATGGATGACCGCTATGGCGCTTTGACCTTTGTACGCATCTACTCCGGCAAGATCGAAAAGGGTATGACTGTTCTCAATACCTTTACCGGCAAGACCGAACGTATTGGCCGCATTGTCGAAATGCATGCTGACGACCGTGTTGAACGCGACTCCGCCGAAGCCGGCGATATCGTTGCAGTTTTGGGCATGAAAAACACCCAGACCGGCCACACACTCTGTGACGTCAAGAACCCAGCCACTCTTGAGCCTATGGTATTCCCGGATGCGGTGATCTCCATGGCTATCGCACCGAAAGACAAGGCCGGTGCCGAAAAGATGGCTATTGCTCTGGGCAAGATGGTCCAGGAAGATCCTTCCTTCTATGTCAGCTCGGACGAAGACAGTGGCGAGACTATCCTCGGCGGCATGGGCGAACTGCATCTCGATGTGAAAGTCGACATCCTGCGTCGTACCCACGGTGTGGATGTGATCGTTGGCAAGCCTCAGGTGGCTTACCGTGAAACCATCACCCAGACAGTAGAAGATTCCTACACGCATAAGAAACAATCCGGTGGTTCTGGCCAGTTCGGCAAGATCGACTACATCATCGAGCCTGGCGAACCCGGTAGTGGATATGTGTTTGAATCCAAAGTCACAGGCGGTAATGTCCCCCGTGAGTTCTGGCCTGCCATTGAAAAGGGCTTCAAGCTCATGATGGAAGAAGGCGTACTGGCCGGCTTCCCGCTCATGGACTTCAAGGTTACGCTGATGGATGGTGCCTTCCACGCTGTTGACTCCTCGGCCATCGCCTTCGAAATTGCGGCCAAGAGCGCCTACCGTCAAACCATTCCAAAGGCCGGTCCTCAGCTGATAGAGCCCATCATGAAGGTCGACGTCTTCACACCAGACGATCACGTAGGTGATTGCATCGGTGACCTGAACCGTCGTCGCGGCATGATCAAGGATCAGGAACCTGGTCCTACCGGCGTTCGCATCAAGGCTGATGTGCCATTGTCCGAAATGTTCGGCTACATTGGTGACCTGCGTACCATGACTTCAGGTCGTGGTCAGTTCTCCATGGAATTCTCGCATTACCTGCCTTGCCCAAAGAACGTGGCCGAGGAAGTGATAGCAGAAACCAAGGCACGCAAAGAAGCCAAGTAAGCTTTAAAGCGAGTACAAAAAAGCCCGGCATCGCCGGGCTTTTTTGTACCTGATGTATTTAGCCAGCAGCACTCACGGCTTCCGGATTAATATCACGCTTCTGGGTGCCATAAACCTCATCCAGCAAACGCTTCTGTTCTGCACGTCCCCTTGCCGCAAGGCTTGCACGCTGCCTCGGCAACACAAACCTTCTGGCAGCGTAAAAAAGCGCCTTCGGTGGCATGGTAACCATGGGATACCAGGGCAGTACGTTTTCCGACAGACCCAGGCGCTGCATGCCCGCCTTTTTAAGAAAATAGCGATTCTGACTTAAATGCCGGTGGCGCTTCCAATGACGCCTAATACTCGAGAACCTTGAAAACTCAAGCTGCATGGGTTGCTCCGCCAATGCTTCCGCCATTTTCAAACAGACCTCCGTCGGCCCAGGCTGCATCAGCACCAAATTGGCAAGTTTATTAGCCGCCTCTCTAGGGTCGTCGGTCAAAAACTCTTCCTCAACACCCATTAACCAATGCGAATATTTGAACAGATGCATAACAGCTCGCACATCCGCATAGCTGACCGTCAAGCGACCTAGTAAGAGAGCTCCCAGAAAGGCCGCAATACTCCCGCCCAGCCAGGTGCCGACCATATCAGTCTGATTAATTGGCAAGCCATCTTTGCTCTTATCCCAATCAGCCTGTGCCGATATTCGACGGCGTACCAGGGCATGCACAAATCGCACATGAATGGTAGAGGTAAATCCTTTGCCAAACCGCTCCATAGCGCCCGGCGTTGTCATGGAGTAATACCAGTCTGTTGTTTCAGCTATGCGTCTGCTCGCACCGCGGTCGAGGCCACCCGCCCGGTATAGCACCTCGTTAATGGAAGATGAGAGATAACCTCCCATGAGCACAAAATCACGCGCCGCATAAAAGACATCACTCCCCAGCATGGCGTAAACCTCAGCGCCTTTTTCCAAAAGCCCCTCATCCAGCCACTCGGGTTTAGACTCAATATGCTCGAAGAAGTTTTTTAACGAATCAGGAGCATCCTTAACACTGTCAACACCCTGCTCAAGCGCCTGCCTGAATAAGTGTCGAGTTTCATTCATCCCAGTGGCTTGCATCCATTCAAGCAGGTCATCCATTGGCGCATCACCCCGCAACAGGGCATGACCATAGGCATCACATAACTCGGCGTCAGGCAGCGCAGAACCACGAAACAGACGCCGCAAAGGCTTGATGAATTCCTGCCAGGCTTCGGGATCAGCGCCATGGCGAGCTGGAAATACTGTTGTATTCATGAGCAATACGTTAAATTGAATGATTGTTCGAATTCAATTCGGGTTTTCAAATGCGGCATATCCCCAAGCAGCAACGCTCACAAAAAATGGTGGAAACAATACTTGAGGCGGCTCTGGATGCCGTTGCGAGATATGGCATGGATAACACCACCACCCGCCATATTGCTGAACGTGCAGGCATTAGTGTGGGGACTCTTTATCACTATTTCAGTGACAAGGCAGATGTCTATGAGGCACTGCAAAGAACATTAACCGATGATCTGGTAACACGCATTCGTGCCTTGATACCGCTGCTTGTTCAAAAAGAGATCGGCAGCGTCATTCACGACATACTCTGCCTGTTTCTAAATGAACTTGAAACTGATGGCGGGAAACAACTGGCGTTTATGCGAAATATCATGCAGCGCGGTTTTGGCCAGGAGATCGGGAGAATAGAGCAGGTAATGATGGAGCTGTCGCTGGTTTACACCGTGCAACATCCAGAGCTCACACAAGTGAAAGACCTTACCAAGGTCACAACCCTGCTATTTAACAGCGTCACTTTCAACATCATCCGCCATCTGGATGACCCTTCCCCATATGTGACTCGCGAGCAACTAGTCGAGGGATTAAGTGACATGTGCGTGGCCTATATCAACTCACAAATGCCGCAATAATCCCATCATTGGGAATCGCTGCGTCCATCGACAATAAAATCTAGAGCGTCTTCAGGTATTCCATAATTGCCAGACGCTCAGCCTGAGTCAGCACCGAGCTGAACTCATGCCCGGTATTACTCTGGCTGTAGTACCTGGTGTTATAGATCTTGCGCTCTTCGATCTGCTGATCTGAAAAAATCGGGACATTCAGCAGGTTCCAGGACAAGCCACCCCGCACCCAGATCTCGGCTAACGCATCCTGAATGGTGGCGCCTTCATCATCCACCGGATTGCAATCCAGGAATGGCGATGAACCCGTGCCGCAGGCCATCTCCGTGTAGTTCCAGCCAAGGTTAGTCTTGTCATAGCCGGTATCCAGCGTGGTGTCGTACCCCATGATGACCTGACCTTCCAGCCCTTCCGGTGCCGGTTTTGATATGCGACTCCATATCGTCGGGCGACCCTCAGGATTCAGCACCTGCTCAATATTGGGTACGGAACCATTATGGAAGTATGGCGCAGTGGCCCACACTCCATAGAGCGGCGGTGCCAGATAACCGAGCTTGCGACCCCCATTAATTTCAGGGTCATTCCAGTTACCACATACCGGCGCACCGGCCTCATTGAATGGGCCATCCTTGTAGGCGAACCATGCACTGCGTGATGCGGCAACGACAGCAGGGCTATTCCCCTGCAATCGACGGGGATCTGTATTAATGACTTCCAGCGGCACCACATAGGAAGCCATGCCCTCCAGGAGAGGCGAATCCAGATAGGCGGGGTCATTCACATATCTTGGCGAATAGGCACCATGACAAGAGGCACATGAACCGTTTCCACCATCCGGTTCCGGACTCGGATTATTCAGAGACTCCGCCCACAAATCCTTGCTATGGAAAAGAATGGCGCCCTGCTCTGCCAGCGGAACGTCAATGACACCCAGTCGGTCTTCCGGCCATGGCGGCGATTTAAGGGAACTGATCCAGGCATCCGCCTGCTGCTGATGATCAAGAATCCACTGGCGATCAGCTTCGATGGTCGATGGCCCAGGGGCGCCGTGATTAGGCACATTCGGGAAATGGAATGAAAGCTCAATACGCTTGGCATCCCAAACCTGACCACCATCATAGAACTTGGCCGAGCGATGCCCGCCATTCCACCACACGGGTGGATCCTCGGTGCCGGTAGAGGGCTCAGTCTGAATCGAGATATACGGGAAAACCGACTCCTGTGGTTCGCCAAAGCCTTCTACCAACCCAAACAACTGGAAATTGGTGATGTTACCAGTGCCGCGAACCTTATTCTGCGAGATTAACGCCAGTGACCCCTGCTGCGGAGCCAGTCTAGCCAGCTCGCTGAACATCAGGGTGATGTCACTGACGCTGTTATTGCCATACATCGCGCCCAGGCGCAGCCCATCACTGGCCTCACCCACCTGCCCTCCATGACAAATACTGCAGGTCACATTGATGTTGCCACTCCAGCTACCGTCTTCACCTCTCAGCTGGGTCAGTCCCATTGGCAATTGACCGCTGCCCCCATCAGTGGCATTCGGATCTTCACCGGGTAACGGGTAAGGATTTGGCGTCTGCGATAGCGGCATGCCCCAACGCTCGGCCACCAGCTGGTCATAACCTTCCGGCCGTGAAGACATGCCCCAGATGGATTCCCACATACCGGCATAATCGCTGGCCGGAAAGGCAAAACCCGCTTCCGATGAAGTACCACTAAAGAAATGGCCCGCACCGATTTCTCCGTCAGAGGCAACCACGGGATACCCCTCAGCCACCCAGGCACGAAGCTGACCGCAGGTGCCAGGATGATTATCCTCCTGACAGACCTGGGCCCAGGCGTTCATATAGACCGCCTTACCCTCGTTGACACCGGGAACGACGAGTTCACGTGGATCCTGCGGCACAACGGTACTGTCCGGCTTGCCTTCACAGAAATCATTCCAGTAATGACCACCGCGAGCACTACCCAGCAGAGGCCATTGATCAATCGTTCCGCCTGCAGTATTAAGCACACAGTTCACCGGGTCATCCCAACAGCTCAGCAAGGTGACCATATCGTTATAGGCCTCACTGCCCACCGGCCAGTTCTTGCCCCCTGCATGTTTCTCAGCAGGCTCTGCATTTTTACTGATCAGGAAATTCTGTTCAACGCCCTCACCCATTGCCTGCCAAGCGGAAAATGTATTCGCGTAATCATCGCCGCTATTCGAAGACAGCAAGAAACGCTTGCCCTCTTCCACATCGCCGACTCCGCCCGGGATATGACAGGTACGGCAAAAATCCATACGCGGCTGCACGCGAGCGGCAAAGAATTCTTCAGAACTGGCGAAGTTTGTATTTCCACCATTACCGCCTGTGCCACCCGCATTGCCGCCATGTGGCTCACCGTCGCTACTGCCGCCACAAGCGGTCAGGAAAATCCAGATCACGACAGGTAATAATTTGAATTTCATAAAAGTCATCCTGCGCCTAAACGGCATGGCCGCCAAGTCAGCTATAGGGTTTTCAAATATTCAAGAATGGCCAGACGCTCTGCATCGGTAAGCACTGATGTGAACTCATGCCCCTGATTGCCCTGACTGTATTCAAATGTGTTGTATATCTTACGCGCTTCAATCTGCTGATTACTCATTCCGACCATATCCACACGTGGCAAATTCCATAGCAGGGCCAGCCGGGTATAGAACAATCCCAGCACCTGCTCCAGTACCGGCGGAGAATCGGTAAAGACCGGATCGCAATCCACGAACGGCATAGTGCCCGTCTGCCCGCACTCAAGCACATCGTACTTCCAGCCAAGCTTTTCGAAATCAAAGGCACGCTGCAAATTGGTGTCATAGCCCATCACCACCTGACCGACCTGATCTTCACGAGCCGGTGCCGACACGCGGCGCCAGATGTCAGGGCGTTCGGATGCAGGGCTTAGTACACCCCAGATATCAGGCACTGAGCCATTATGAAAATAAGGGGCGGCCGCCCAGATGCCCCACAGTGGGGGCGCCAGATAAATGGGGGTGTTGTCTGGCGTATGTCCGGCTGCACCTACACCACAGTAGAGCAGGTCATTATTCAATATCGCCGGACTGACGCTACCGTCACTGTTCCTGAGACTCTGCATGGCTTCTGCATACACCGGATCGGTACCGGCAATGGTATGGGGTACGTAATAACCGGCCACACCCATGAGCTCCGGTGTTTCGAGATAAGCGGGGTCATTGGCGTAGCGCGGGGAATATGTCCCGTGACACGAGGCACAGGAACCATTGCCGTCCGCTGGGCGAGGTACCGTATTGCCTTCTTCGGCCCACAGGTCCTTGCTGTGAAACAGGACAGCGCCCTGTTCCGCGAGCGCGGAATCAATTGCTTCAGGATACTGCGGTGAAGGTAGCGCCTCTGCCCAAACCTGGAAGGGCCCGGCATGCTGATCTACCCAGGTAATAGGATCGCCACCTGACAGGCCTGCGGCCAGATCATAGTACGCTGCCATATCGATACGTGAGGAGTCCGTCGGCAACACAGCGCCATGGAATTTCTGTGGCCTGAATCCCATATTCCACCATGGCGGACTCTTGATGGTACCGATCGCCTGACTCAACAGAATCTTGTCATTGGCCAGTAGTTCGGGGTCGCCACGGCTGAACAATACGAAGCCAAGCTGGAAGAAATCAATAGCGCCCGTACCGCGGTTGGTCGCAATGGTAATCCCGGCGGTTGCACCTTCCTGATAGTCTCCCGCCTTGGCGAAATCATAGGAAGAAACAGCGAAATCGCCAATCGCTCCCGCACCGCCTGGCTGCGGGCCCATACCCGGCCCGTCCTCAGCCGTGCCAAGCTGGCCGCTGTGGCAGAACACACAAACCTTGGTACCTATCTCTCCACGCCAGGTGCCATCAGGCTCACGCAGCTGGGTAAATACCATGGGTAACTGACCGGAGCCTCCATCGGTTTCATTGGGATCTTCACCGGGAAGCGGGTAAGGGTTACGAACCAGGCTCTGTGGCGAGCCATATCGTTCCGCCACCAACTGGTCAAAATTGTCCGGTCGTTCTGACAAACCCCAGACTTCCCAGAGATTATTGAAGTCTTCAACTGCGAAGCCAGAGGGGTTGGAGTTACCTCCGGAGAATGAAGTTGGCGTACCAATTTCACCATTACCCAGGCCTACAAATTCACCGAGGCTAAATTGCTCGCGAAATTCGCCACAGGTGGTTGGGTGCGGGACGACATTATTACAGTCACTCCAGTAAGCATTAAACGCGACAGCCCTCCCTTCGTTGACGCCAGGCACAACCAGAGTACGTGGATCACGGGGAAGTACTGCATTATCCGGCTTACCTGCACAGAAGTTCGCCCACAGATTACCTCCACGTACTCCTCCCAGCAGCGGCAAGGAATCGATATCATTTCCTGAACTGTTAAAAACGCAGCTGACGGGGTTTTCCCAGCATGAAAGCAGCGTCACCATGTCATTGTAGGCATCACTTCCGACCGGCCAGCTTTTGCCCCCGCTATGCGGTTCATCCGGATCAGAGTTTTCAACGATTAACAGGTTGGTTTCTACGCCATTACCAAGAACCTGCCAACTGGAAAATGTATTGGCATAGTCGTCGCCACTGTTTGACGAGAGGAGGAAACGTTTTCCTTCATCAGTATCGGCAACACCACCAGGTATATGGCAGGTACGGCAAAATTCCATACGTGGTGCGATACGGGCAGCAAAGAATTCTTCCGACGAGGCGAAGTTGCTATTGCCTGTGCCGCCTGCATTCCCCGCCTCTGTCCCATGCGGCACACCATCACTGTTACCGCCACAGGCAAACTGCATCAAAGCTAACAAAGCCACCAATAGAAGCCTGAGAATTTTCACCTGCGGTCTCCGCACCATGGTCGCAGTGATCCCACACAACCATGCATCTTATGGAACATATGTCCTATTTATAACTTTTGTACCATTTTATGTCAAGTGTGTAGCTCTTTATGCAACCTTCAGATTAGAACTATTAATCTCGAACTTCATCGGCAATTGCACCAGTGTGCGGGTAAATAGACTGGCTACATGAGGTGTATCACCCACAATATTGAAAGCCGATGTTCTGGCGAGCAGCTCTTCAAGGACTACACGAATTTCCATTCTGGCCAACTCCCTGCCCAGACAGGCATGCAGCCCAAAACCAAAGGTCAGATGTCGTTTAAGATTGGTGCGATCGATATCGATCTCATCCGGATGACTCCAGTAACGCTCATCGCGATTGCCTGACGCCCAAAGCAGGAAAAGACGCGAACCTTTTGGCAATATCTCCCCATGCAGTTCTGCATCCTCCAGCAAAATTCGAAAGTGCCCCTGAAACGCGGACTCAAGACGAAAGACCTCCTCAATAAAGTCTGCAATTCGTCCCGGATTCTTACGCAGTCGCTGCTCCAGTTCCGGATTCTCACTCAGTAACCTGACCGCATTACCCATCGTGCTCGCCGAAGAGTCGCTCCCTGCAATCAGTAGCTGGAAAATTATGCTTACGGCTTCCTCATCAGTGAGAGGGTGCTCAGGGTCACTCGCAGCCTTTGCCAGACCACCCGTAATATCATCTTTCGGATTCTTCTTTGCGATCAGATACTGATTCCAGCAATAACGAAAGAACACCAGCGCCTCGACAGAGTGACGGGCGAATTCTGCTGGCGTGAGCACACCTGCCAGTAGTTGCACTGCGTGGGAGCAACCGCGCTTCACCTGTTCATAGTCCGGCTCGGGAAAACCGACCAGTCGCATGGCCATGAGCATGGGAAGACGCCAGGCGACTTGTGTCATAAACTCCACCCGCCCCTCAGGCATGAATTCACTGATCAGTTCATCTGCCAATACCCGTACGTCTGGTTCAAGATTCTGCACAAAGGATGTCGATACAATTTTATGCGTAAGCAGCTTCTGGTATTTATGTGCGGGTGGATCCTGAATGGCCAGCACATCAACCGGATGCGCCCCCATATTTCGCTGACTTGCCTGACCGGGCTTGCCTACAGAATGAATGCCGGCCACCCCACCCTTTCGCTTGTCGAGTAACACACCCACAATATTCGAGGAGAAAACGTCGGTTTTCTTCGCGACTTCCTGAATATCCTCATAGCGACTGATGCAGTAAAAATCCAGACCGTCGGGCTTATACACCGGACGCTGATCTCTCAACAGCCTATAGTACTCGTAGGGCTGTTCGATATTACCTGTCGAGGTCGGATCGAAATCCTCCGGACGTGTGGGATTCTGGCTTGTCTGCTTAACTTCCGGTTTTTCAGTACTAAGCCCGAACAGCGTTCGCAGCTTCGCCTGCCCTTCCTGCTGCCAGATAAACAGCCGCAGAGACAACTCCCCCAGATAGGAAAGGCTTAAACGTCGTAAATGATAGGGTGAATACAACATTAGGATCTCATGCAAGCACTCACAGAGTGTTACATAAGACGTCTGCTGTAGCGATTATCTAGATAAGCTCAACCGCTATGGCCGTTGCCTCGCCACCACCGATACACAGCGCCGCTATACCCTTCCTGCCACCCGTACGCTTCAGCGCATTCAGCAAGGTCACAATAATGCGGGCACCCGAGGCACCGATGGGGTGGCCCAGCGCACAGGCACCGCCATAGATATTGACCTTCTCACGAGGAATGCCGATGTCGTGCATGGCAGCCATCGTCACCACTGCGAATGCCTCATTGATCTCCCAGAGATCAACCTCGTCTTTTGACCAGCCTGTGTTTTGCAACAGTTTGTTAATGGCGCCGACAGGTGCTGTAGTGAACCACTCCGGATCCTGGGCAAAGCTGGCATGACCATGGATACGTGCTACCGGGCTCAGATTCTTGCCTGAAGCAGTCGACGACTTCATCAACACCAACGCAGCTGCACCATCTGAAATTGAACTGGCATTGGCTGCGGTTACCGAACCATCCTTTTTAAAGGCCGGCCGCAATTGGGGGATTTTTTCCGGCCTGCCTTTACGGGGTTGCTCGTCCAGATCAACAAGCACTTCACCACCGCGTGTCGCAACAGCTACGGGCGCAATTTCGTCAGCAAAGCTGCCATTTTCACAAGCCTGCTGGGCCCGGTTCAGGGACTCAATAGCAAACTCATCCTGGGCTTCGCGGGTGAAGCCGTATTTATCCGCGCAGAGTTCAGCAAATACGCCCATAGACTGACCCGGTTTGTAGGCATCTTCCAGACCATCCATCATCATGTGGTC
Source organism: Nevskiales bacterium (assembly GCA_041622995.1). GTDB lineage: Bacteria > Pseudomonadota > Gammaproteobacteria > Nevskiales > CAJXLF01 > CAJXLF01. Next base: position 17,841 of record JBFJXR010000012.1, on the reverse strand, counting down.
GTAGACCGTACCATGCCCGATACGCATACCAGCCCGCCCCTTGGGCAACAGGTAGGGCGCAAGACTCATGTTTTCCATACCCCCGGCGACCATGATTTCATTACTGCCGGCCAGTAATAAGTCATGGGCCAGCATGGTGGCTTTCATGCCCGAACCGCACATCTTGTTAATAGTGGTGCAACCTGTTGAACGCGGTAGCCCGGCACCCAGCGAAGCCTGGCGGGCGGGCGCCTGACCCTGACCGGCCGAGAGAACATTACCCATGATGACTTCGTTGACGTCTTCGGGGGCCAGACCGGCACGATCAACGGCAGCGGCAATGGCTACAGCACCCAGTGTATGGGCAGGCTCTGTTTGCAAATCGCCAAGCATGCCGCCCATAGGGGTACGTGCTGCGCCGACAATTACGATGGGATCAGACATGGTTTTCTCCTGATTCTATAGCTGGGTAAAATGGCTATGAACGCTTTTGCCGTAAATCGCTGCAAGTACATCCATGTAAGCCCCGACGGCGACATCCATGTCGCCAACGGTTTACAGCAAAATCATTCACATCCATTTCCGATATTTCAAACATCAACAAACGTAGTATCGAATACAGATGCCGAATGCGTTTATTTTGGCGCCATCCTGATGGCACCATCTAATCGGATAGTCTCGCCATTCAACATCGGGTTTTCAATAATCTGCTGCACCAGCTGTGCATACTCATCTGGCTTGCCCAGACGTGGCGGGAATGGTACCTGTTGCCCCAGTGATTGCTGCGCTTCTTCAGGCAGCTGCTCCATCATCGGGGTCAGGAACAGGCCCGGAGCAATTGTGTTAACTCGCATACCCGCACGGGCAAATTCACGTGCGAGCGGCAGAGTCATACCGACGACACCCGCCTTGGATGCCGCGTAGGCTGGCTGACCAATCTGGCCATCATAGGCAGCAACAGAAGCTGTATTAATAAATACGCCACGCTCTCCGCCTTCAGTCGGTTCAGCGTCCTGCATTACTGCAGCGGCCAGACGGATGAGATTAAAAGTCCCGACCAGATTGATCTTGATGATCCACTCGAATTTTTCCAGCGGCAGCGGCCCATCACGGCCAACGGCCTTGGCAGGCACACCCACGCCAGCACAACTCACCACGCCCCGAAGCGCACCAAGTTCCTGGGCTGCTGCGACAGCAGCTTCGCCATCCGCTTCGCTGGTAACATCGCACTTCACGAATTTCACTGCAGCACCAAGCTCACCTTCAAGCATGGCACCCCGATCTGCATTCAAATCTGCGATGAGTGCCTTGCCGCCATTAGCCACGATGCGACGTACAGTCGCCTCACCCAGTCCTGAGGCACCGCCAGTTACGATAAAAACGGAATCTTTAATGTCCATAGGTTTCTCTATTTGCTAAGTGTTCAATCAGGCGCGAGATGCTATCACTGCAACCCGGATCAGGCAGCCCATACGGGTAAGAGTGATTATTGAGCGAGTGCCTGCCTGATGATGGTCAGACGATTTTCAAGTTGCTGTGGCGTATGCGGCACTGCCGGGGAGTGCCCCCATACCGGCGCTGGCCAGGCAGGGTCATCTTCGTTCCGGACGATCAGATGTATATGCAATTGCGGCACCATATTTCCGAGCGCTGCCACATTGAGCTTGTGGCCGTCCAGCAGCTCCATGATGATTTTGCCGACCCGGGTAACTTCATAGGCCAGCTCAACCTGATCTTCAGCATCAAGTTCATAAACCTCACGTATATCTTCACGCTTGGGCACAAGTATTAGCCATGGATAACGACTGTCATCCATGAGCAGGACCCTGCACAGCTCGAGATCACCGACCTCAGCTGTGTCTGCAACAAGTTGTGGATGCAGAGAAAAGTCAGCTTCTAGCCCGGTCATCAATCAGGCTCGCGACATGAATTCGCGACTTGAGGTATTCACTTTCACCCGCTCGCCTTCAGCCAGATATTCCGGCACCTGTATCTCAAGACCGCTGGTCAATTTAGCAGTCTTGGTTCGTGCACTTGCCGATGCGCCCTTCATCGCCGGCGATGTTTCTACTATTTCCATTTCTACAGATGCAGGTGCCTCTACCGAAACACAGACATCTTCAACAAGGAGTGCGGTAAAGCCTGCAGCACCATCCGTAAGAAACGGGGTAATATCTTCCAGTTGCTCGGCGGTGAGGCTGTACTGGTTATAGTCCTCGTTATCCATAAAGGTATAACCTTCTGCGTCGGAATACAGAAACTGAACAGCACGTCGCTGGAAGTCGACATCAGGCAACATGTCATCACCCTTGAAACTGCGATCCAGCTTCTGACCCGTACCCGCATGATTCAACCTCATCTTGTACAAGGTAGACGCACCACGAGCGCTCGGATTCTGGGAATGCATCTGTTTAACAACATAAGGCTGCCCGTCAACATCGACGACCATACCGGTTTTAACTTCTGATGCCTTGGGCATGCTTGATTCCTGATGAGTGCTTCTTAGTCTTTTAAGTTAACGACGTAACGGCCTGTCACCTTACCTGCAATAATTTCATCGCAGGCAGCCTTCACGCCGTCCAGATTAGTCTCGTGGCTGGCAATCATGCCCAGTCTGGCGGGCTTCCAGTCGGAGGCCAGCTTATCCCACACCGCCTGGCGAATGGGCATCGGTGTTTCAACTGAATGGATACCCAGCAAATTGACGCCACGCAAGATAAATGGGATCACAGTCGTTTCCAGCTTGTGGCTGGCGGCCAGACCAATGGACGCAATATTGCCCCATAAATTGGTAGTACGTGTGAGATAGGTCAGCACATCACCGCCAACATTATCCACGGCACCGCCCCAGACCGCCCTCTCCATCGGCTTGGAACCGAGATCAAGCGTGGTGCGATCTATAATTTGTGTAGCACCCAGATCTTTAAGGTAATCCGCGCCGGCTTCAGGCTTGCCCGTGATCGCAGCGACTTCATAACCCAATGCACTCAGAATCTGCACGGCAACCGAGCCCACACCACCGGTCGGGCCGGTCACAGCTATCGGCCCCATCTCCGGTTTCTGATGATTCTCCTGCATGCGGCGTACAGCAAGACCCGCCGTAAATCCTGCTGTCCCCAGCATCATGGCCTCCTTCAGGCTCAGACCTTCCGGCAAGCGAACCACCGAGCTGGCGGCGACTCTCGCCTTTTCAGCCAGACCTCCGTCGAACTGCTCACCGATGTTATTGCCCGTGACCAGGACTTCATCACCGGGCTTGAAGCGCTCATCCGTCGAACTCTCGACCACACCGGCCATATCGATGCCCGCCACCAGTGGAAAGCTGCGCATGATGCGACCCTTACCGGTGACCGCCAGCGCATCCTTATAATTGAGACTGGAATAATGCAGATCAATAACGACCTCACCCGGCGTAAGATCATCGATAGAAATCTCTTCCAGACGGGATTCAATTCCCGAATCCAGCTGATGTACGCGAATGGCTCTGAACAGGCTCATACGAGCTCCTTTTATAAGTATCCCCAAAACGAAGGCACGTAGCCTACCAAAAACCAGTGTTATTACCTATAAATAATGGTTGTGCATTGCCCACACGCAGCTTAGGCTTTGAACAAGACAACAATAGGAGAAAATCATGAGCTCTCATGTGTATAAAATTAGCGAAGTCGTAGGATCATCCAGCATCAGTATGGAAGACGCTATCAAAACCGCTGTTCATGAAGCCAGCCAGAGCCTGCGCCACCTGCGCTGGTTTGAAGTGACAGAAACACGCGGCCACATTACCGACGGACTGGTTGCCCACTGGCAGGTCACGTTGAAAATAGGATTCACCATGGAACACGAAGACAAGGCCTGATAACAAATGAAACCTACCGCCCCGGGTTGGCAACCGCAGAATGAGCGTCAGGACCTGACCGAAGAACTGTCGCCTGCAGATCCATTACTGTTGTTTGAGGACTGGTTTAACACCGCCAAATCCTCCGGTCTGATTGAGCCAACAGCCATGACGCTGGCAACAGCAGATGCCAATGGCCATCCATCGGCCCGCACCGTATTGCTCAAAGGTTATAGTGAAGACGGCTTTGTGTTCTTCACTAACTACATGAGTCGCAAGGGTACGGAGATGGCAGCCAACGCACATGCGTCCCTGCTCTTCTGGTGGGACAAACTTGAACGCCAGATTCGTATTGAAGGGGCGGTAGAGAAAATCAGCGAGGTCGATTCTGATAATTATTTCGCCAGCCGAGATCCGGGCAGCCAGCTCGGCGCATGGGCATCAAACCAAAGTCATCGCATTGAAAGTCGCGAAGCACTGGATGCCCAGATGCTGCAGGTAAAAGAGCGTTTTGAAGACGATATTCCCCGCCCACCACAGTGGGGCGGATATCGCGTTGTACCTGAATATATTGAATTCTGGCAAGGACGACGAAATCGGCTGCATGATCGTCTTAGCTATACAAAAAATTCTGATGGCTGGACACGTGCACGTCTTCAGCCATAGTTATTGCAGGAGTCACGAATGCATTGCTTAATCGTTGGCACAGGTTCAGTTGGCACTGTCCTGGCAGCCTACCTGCTGGAAGCCGGACAGGAGGTCAGTTGCTATGTTCGGCCTGAAAAACGTAGCGACTATGAGAAGCTTTCCAGCATATCCATCAAGTCTGTTGGCAATGCCCCCTCGGTCAGTTTTTCGAGGCCTGCCATAACAGACTCACTCGATCTGACTGGCGTCGATGTGCTGCTGCTGTGCGTAAAGCATCCGGCACTGCCTGCAATACTCGACCTGCTACCCGCAACGCTTCCAAGAGATATGGTGCTCGTGCCTTGCCTGAATGGTGTCGGCCTTACGCCCAGGCTCCGCAAGCGTTTTCCCGGTACCGAAATTGCTCAACTCACCATCATGTTTAATGCCCGTGTTGATAGCCCGTTATCTGCCATTCTGACGACCAAACCCGAATTGCAGTTCAACACCGAGAATCAGGAATTACTCACCATGTTCGATGGCAGCGGCGCTGTGATGGGCCAGGTGGATGACGCAGCAGAGTGGGGCAAACTGCTGATTAATCTAAATAATTCTGTCTGCGGCGCTACGCACACAACATTCAAGGACCTGCTTACCAACAAGACACTCACCGGCGTGTTTGTCGGCCTGATGGATGAAGCCATTGCTGTGTATGAGGCCGCGAACATCCAGTACACATTGCCGGTACCCGTACCCTACAAGCTATACCGCTGGATGTTGCTGAACGGCGGCCCTGTCGCCTGGTGGATAGCCAAACTTAAAAACGGACTCACGGATCAGGCCTACCCATCCATGGCGGCCGACATATCAGCTGGCAACAAAACAGAAATCGAACATTTAAATGGCGTCATACAACAACTGGGCAAGGTCAAAAAAATCCCTACCCCCATTAATAACAAACTGATCGACATCATCCACAAACTTGAACAGGGAAAGGGTCAGACGCTCACAGCAGAACAGCTTGCCCGGGCCACGACCTGATCGGCGGATATGTGGCAAATCTGCTTAGTGTTCATAACCTGCGTCTGCCAACCGGCCAGCTCATCAGCCTGCATCTGGCCAAAGGTGAAATTCACAGTCTGAATGGCCCCTCCGGCGTGGGCAAAACACGCCTGCTTCGGGCATTGGCAGACCTTGATAAGGTTGAAGGCCAAGTTCGTCTGCATCATCAATCCATAGGAAACTTCACCGCCATGGACTGGCGACGCAAAGTGATGCTGGTGCCTACCGATAGCCGCTGGTGGCTGAACACCGCCGCCGAGCACATGGCAAAAGACATGAGTGCCGAAGCAGAGCTTTTGAAACTTTCACCCGACCGACTCAGTGCACCGGTCACCCGCCTCAGCACAGGGGAAAAAGCACGCTGTGCCCTGTTACGGGCCTTGAGCTATGAACCACAAGTGCTGCTGTTGGACGAACCCACCTCTGGCCTGGACCCCGCTTCCGCACTCACGGTGGAAACCACCATTGCCCACTTTGCAAAAAAGCGTGCTGTGCTATGGGTGACACACGATGAGCTTCAGGCTGAACGTGTGGCTGACCATCGCTGGCAATTAAGCGCTGAAACACTCATCCGGGTTCACTGATGAATATCATTCCACTCAGCGTTCTTGACCTTGGTATCGCCAGCAGCCTGGTATTACTGCTGGCAGCACTTAGCTGGAAGATGAATCTCGGCGTTCAAAACCAGTTATTGATTGCCGCCATTCGCACAGCTGTACAACTCACACTGATCGGTTTCGTTCTTAAACTCCTGTTTGAAGAACTCGACCCACTCTGGCTCATTCCGATAGCCATCCTGATGCTACTGGCAGCCGGTCGGGAAGTCATCGCACGACAGGATAAACGTCTTGCGGGTGGCTTCATGGTCGGCACCAGTGCCATGTTTGTATCGTCTTTCGCCATTACTGTGCTCGCGTTATTGGTTGTTGTACAACCAGCGCCCTGGTACCAGCCGCAATACGCCATCCCCTTACTGGGCATGATGCTGGGTAACACAATGACCGGTATTGCTGTCGGTATGGAGCGGCTGTTAAAAACCGTACACGATGAAAAAGACACGATTGAGCAGCGTCTGATGCTCGGCGAAGGCCCAAAAGATGCCCTGCGTAATCCGATGCGAGACGCCTCTCGTGCCGGCATGATCCCCATCATCAATGCCATGGCAGCAGCCGGCATTGTGAGCCTGCCCGGCATGATGACAGGACAGATTCTGGCCGGCAGTCCGCCGATGGAGGCCGTCAAATACCAGATATTGATCATGTTCATGGTCAGTGCCGGCACCGGTTTCGGTACACTGATCGCCCTGAAGCTGACTGCAATAAAATTATTTGATGAACGGTCTAGACTTAGACTCGACAGACTTTATTAATTCAGCTGCATTGAATTGTCCATTTGATTTAATGTCTACCGATGCAACACACTGCGACCCCATTACAAGGAGCATACAATGCAATCATCTTATCTACGCTTGGGCCTCGTTGCTTTAACACTGAGCCTTACAGGCATTGCCCATCACGCAATAGCCGCACCTGCACCCACCGCCGTTTCCGCGCCCGCCGGTAACTATCAACTTGATCGCAACCATTCAAGTGTCAGCTTCTCGGTCAATCACCTTGGCCTATCAAGCTACATCGCCCGCTTCACTGATTACGACGTAACATTGAAACTGGATCCTGCCAATTTCGCCAAGTCCTCAGTGACTGCCAATATAACGCCTTCATCCATACGCACTGATTACGCAGGTGACTACAAGGCCACGCACAAGAAGTCTGCCTATAAATCCTGGGATGAAGATCTGGCCTTGAGTCCTAAATTTCTGAATGCCGGGCAATTTCCGGAAATTAAATTTGTATCCACCAAAGTCAGTCCATTATCGTCGGGCAAGTTTACTGTAACGGGTAACCTCACCTTTCTGGGCAAGACCAGGCCTGTCACGCTTGATGCACAGCTTGTTGGTGCAGTGGCACAGCATCCTTTCACCAATGCCGGCGCGCTTGGATTCTCGGCCAGTGGCACTTTTAAACGATCCGATTTCGGTATGACCCATCTGCTTAAGCCTGCGTTAGTCGGTGACGATGTCACCATCAGGTTTGAAGGCGAATTCAATCAGGTAGTGCCCCCTGCGAAATAGTCAGTACAGTGCGTTGGCTATTGTTCTGCACTGGGCAATAGCCACCGCCATCATTGCAAACTTCATTCTTGGCTACTGGATGCATGGTGCCATCGATGAGGAGGCCAACCAGGCGAAGGCAGTGGTTGTATTTCAATTACATAAATCGCTTGGCCTCAGCATCCTGCTGCTCAGCATCATTCGGCTTATGTGGCGCTGGCGACACCCTCCGCCGGCCCTTCCTTCGAGCATGCCTGCCTGGGAAATGAGGATAGCGAGGGCTACGCACTGGGTATTTTATGCACTGATGATTGCCGTGCCACTCAGTGGCTGGCTGTACGTTTCAACCCAGTGGCGGGGAGATTCACCCCTCAATATACCCACACTATGGTTCGGGACATTTGAAGTGCCACATTTATTTGGCTTAAATCTGCTGGCGGATGAGCTTCGGGCAGCGTATGCATCATTGGCACTGGAATCACATGAATTACTGGCATGGAGCATGGCTGCCCTGCTTATCCTACATGTCGCCGCTGCGCTCAAACATCACTTTATTCATCACGACGATGTGCTGGTACAAATGGCGCCATTGCTAAACCGGCAGCCAGCCGCTAAGGAAGACAGGCGCCGTAGCAACATACTGAGAGCCGGTCTGGTTCTAATACTGATTGCTGTAACGGCATTGATCTGGGCAGTTCTTCAAGGCCCGGCGATAAAACAATCTTCCAGCACCACGCAATCGATGGGCAGTAGTTCAGCCTCCAGTAACTGGAAAGTAGTACCGGAGAACAGTACGGTGCGTTTTTCGGGTGTACATGCCGGGCTGGCATTTAACGGGCACTTCCGTCGTTGGCAGGCAGATATAAATTTTAATGCCGATGATCTGGAGCATTCACAAATCCAGGGAAATTTTGAAACTGCATCCATTACAGACGGCATTGCCCTGCACGATGAAACATTGCTACAGGAAGAATGGTTTGATGTGGAACACTATCCATTGGCAAACTACCGAAGCACCCGGATTTCAAAAGTCCGTGAAGGTAATTACATAATTGAAGGCCTACTCACCATCAAGGAACAGACACTGGAAGTTCCGTCCTTAAGCCTGATACTCGAGAATGAACAAATGAGTATCAACGGTAGTGTCGAGATAGACCGAACGCTCGCCAACCTGGGTATGGAATCAGATCCGGATGCAGAATATGTCTCTCGCAACATACGTGTGGACATTAATATTCAGGCGCTAGCACTCAGTTCCAATTAAGAATCGAATACTAAAAAGTAACTGTTACCACGACAGTATCCGAATAGACGCCAGGCACAGACGCGGGCTGTGGTGGCACACGACCGAAGACGGTGAAGGATTGTTGATTCCCGGTCGCAATTGCCGAAACCGTGTCAAAATCAAGCGCCTGCCCCCATATACGAAGATGGCTGGCATCCTGATACAGATTATAGTTAATAGTCACTGCCGGGCCGGGCCCCTGTCTGGTCAATTTCCTTTCCTGCACTGTTGCGCCGTTGCCATTGCCAGCACCCAGTCCAATTTGATAGGGCGTCTGGTTTACACAACTCACTGTCACAACGGCCTGGGCGGTGGCTCGTGACAACAACCCATCAATTCGTCCAAAACTCATTGGAGTCGTGCTCACCTGACATTGGCCCAGAACCTGAGCTCTAACATTGAACCCGCTTTGCTGAACACTTTCGTAACCTGATTGCGTTTTACAGTCAGGCAAACGATTGGAAAAATCATAGATGAGCTGCAATTGGCCAGGCCCGAAACTTGAGGTGTACACTCCACGCCCAATTCCAGCCTGGAACCCTGACACCTGCCCAAATACCGTTCTGCTTCCGGCTCCGGATGCCCCCGAGGCGCCAGACAAAGGACTCAGTTCCAGATGAATTGCTGGCGGTGTAACACCAAATGCCGCATCAAAGTTCGAACCCCAGACGCGACTTCTGGCCGCATCCGTATAAAGGTCATATGTCATCACTTCTGACCCATTGCCCAGCTTTCTCACACCAGCTGGCTCACTTGAGAAATGCATCGCCGAGCCTGAATTAATACTCAAACACAAAGTTACACCTGTGCCCTGGGACAACTCCTGGATCGATGCATTACAGCGATAACTTAAACTGGTCTGGGAATTAACCGGCCTTGCCGTCAAAGTCGGAACATTGCCGAATTCCAGATCAGATAGGCTTACGGAGCAATCCAGCGCCATTGCCTGAGCAGGCAACAGGGAGAGCAGCATAAGAAAACCAGGTCGGCGAATACTTAATAGCATCACTGGCTCACCACTTCACAGACAACAGGGCCTATACGTGTCAGAGCCCCAGGAGTGGCTTCATACGCAAACTCCACACGGCAGTCTGTATCTTCCCATTTGAGGATTGCCGAATTCAACGGTTGAAGATCATTGATAAACGCAAGACCGTCGTAGCCAATCACATGCTGTTTGTCATCATCATCTAACTCTAGAACGGTGCCAACAGGCACGACTTCGCCATTGTCCTGATGAAAAATCACAGTGGCAGCCATGGACTTTTTAACCTTGAGATCAACCAGTAATCCTGCACGGTCATGCGGAACGGCCACCCTTGAGATTGCTGCAGGCTGGTAATCAACCGATAAGTCCAGCGGATCAATGCCAATTTTATTTGCGTGATAAGCATTCAAACCTGTGACCAGATAACGTCCGTTTTTATTTGTACGTCCAACCGCTCTGTTTTCATGCAAGACCGTTACATCTGCTGTGCCGACATCCGCCACTGCAAAGCTGTCGAATATCGTATTGGACAAGAACAGATCACCCGACAAGGCCACGGCTGAACCTCTTAAATCCATAAATGCTTCACTATCACCTGCATAATCATTGGCACCCACTTCAACCGTCGCATTACCCCCGCGATAGCCAACTGCAGCTGATCCCAGTGACTGTTCCCCGACAGACTTCCGCATGCGCCACCCAAAGCCCGTACCTTCAAACGGAATGGACTGAAACGCCTGAAATGTTGCAGTATTGCCATCCTCGGAAGATCTGATATCTGCCACAGAATATACGCTTTCTCCCAGTGGAAAGCTCAGCCCGAGGGAGATACCATTTTTATTATTCTGGATATCTTTAAACGCACTACCAAACAGAGCCATCCTGTTTTTTAGCTGGCGGGAATATGAAAAAGTGGCCAACCTGGATTCACCACGAATTGGCTCAATACAACTGATTCTCCCCGAACAGTTCCCGACTGGCTGGCCGGTAAAAGCCTGCATATTATTCTGGGCAATGTCTATCAGACTTAAACCGAATGAACCTGCTTTTTTGGCCGTATAAGAAACTCCAATCTGGTTTACTTCAGCGGCAGTGGCACTCCCCATCGCCGTTGCCAGATCTGCATACATATCTGATGCCTGCCGGGTAGATGCCTGAAACGAAAACTGTCCAGTGCTGTAGTGGTAACCCAAACTCAATTGCTCTCCCTTGTCACCTCGAAAATTACTCACTGCAAGTCCTGCAGATACAACACCGAAAGAACCCAATATTCCAGATGAACCGAATCCAATATTGAATATATTTTCATTGGTTTCGGTATGCCCCTCGAACGTTAAATAATCGTTATAACCATATCGGGCAGTGCCCAAAAACGAAAACTCATCTTCATAATCATTGGATTCAGCGCCGTAGTTTCCTCGCAGAAATCCGGCTTCTATCGAGAAATCCCATAAACCCGGCACGAGTAAACTGGGTGCCGCATAAAATGGCAGGGTACTTACCTGTTCACGCCCAAGTGCATCACGCAAAACCAGTCTGGCCTCCCCATATCCGGTGATCACTGGCAAATTATCAATGACATATGGCCCCGCCTGTACATCCTCCGAGTACCTACGAACATTATTAATATATACATCCAGCGTTGAGGGTACAGCCGCTGTTCCTGATGCCTGGGGGACTGGAAATGTCACCAGATCAGGCCTGACGGAAAAATTCCTCTGAACCTGAAAGCCCGCCATTCGTACCGGACGAGACCATGCAAGACCACCGCTCACGGTATCACCAAGACGATAAGTAGCGATGGCATCAACATCGGTATAACTCCAGTAGGAATCCAGCCTGATCCTGTTTTCATCCTGACCGTTTCTAACTATGCCTGTTTGAGCAAACAACCCCCGGCTACCAAATAGCCTGAAATCAAGAAAGCTGGAAACATTGGTTGTGTTTCGGGTGGCTCTGGAATCTAGCTGCCGCATAGCAAACACATCGTAATTCAGAACGCTGCCAAAGCCGGAATAAGGTGCTGGAATGCCTGCATTGCCTTTGGCATTCAGAAACTGACCATTAAGCTGTTTCGGGTCAATATTCACAAACAGTAATTGCCTGTCCTGTTCTAAGTTATAAAACAGACTTGGAATATCCAGAAGATAAACAAGGCCATCACTGCCAATCAGGTCAGGCGACACGGGAATACCTATGGCATTCAATTCTGAAGGTGCCATGTAAATTCGGCCTTGGACAAACTTTAGTGCGAGTATCTTTCCCGTCGGATATCCATTCAGATAGGTTTCCAGGTGCAAGTCCTGATAGTGAAACAATGTATTAAGTGCCGCCTGACTAAAACTGGCTGACTGACCCAAATTTGCAGTCTGGCTCAGACTTGCCGAAGCATGATACACAGGCGCTGATGTCGCCAATAAAAACAAGGCAATGCGTGCGTTATTTTTCCACGGAAAGTGGAACAGGCTCACTAATCTCTCCGATGTCAGTTTTTGCCCGCAAGTGCATTGTTGTCCCGTGCTCATTTAATACGAAATTATTTTTCTCAACATCCGAAGACCACTTTCTGGTTGCACCGGCAAGCACATAGCCTATAAGGCCTTGTCCAAAAATCGCATTATCGGAACCGTCCCGGGATTCCAGAACAAGGTCTGTAATACGCAGGCGTCGATTGCCTTTATTTGTCACTGCCATCTCTAGGCGGCTATCAGTTAAGCGGAGTGACCAAATGGGATCCGGCTGTAATTTTCCTGCTGACGGAAGAATAAATACTGGCAAGGAGTAACGTAACAGTACATTTATTTCAGTTGTCGATGCCTCTTTCCTGTCGGAAGGGCTTGGTAATTCATCTACCAGCAATCGATATGACTGTTCTGATGAAGGATTGATATTGCCTACATTAACAATTCGTACAACTTGCTCCCCCCGGGGCAGCACAGAGGCTATTGGCGGGCTGATCACCAGTTGATTTGCTGGAAGCAATTGATCTTCACCATCCGGCTGAGACCATTCAAACAGTCTGAACTGAACGGTCAGCGGACTATCGCTCTCATTCTTGATTGTTAACGCGGTCGCTTTAGATGGTGCTTTGAGTTCCAGCAGTACCGGACTCACACTGAATTGTCCCGCCAAAACAGAGACGGGATAACAGGCAAACAGGCAGAGTAAAGCCGCCGCCTTAAAGCGATTCACAATCGTTTAAGAAACTTAGAGCTTAGAAGGTCAGCGTTACTACAATGGTGTCAGTGAAATCACCCTGTGACGCAGTCTGCCCGGAAGGCACACGACCGTATACCGTGAAATCCTGGGCGGTATTGTCACCAGTGCCTGTTACCTTGGTATTGTCATCGTCCCAGACAACAGCGTATCCGGGATCTGTATACAAATTGTAGTTTACAGTTGTGCTATCTGATGCGTTGGTAAGTTGGCGTGCTGCATATGAGGCGCCAGCACCAGTACCGATATCCATCGTGATGTCATAGGCGGTGCCTGTTGTGCACACCACTTCAAGAGTAGAGGTTGCATCCACATCAGAAGAAATTGTAGAGCTGCTTGGACCGAAAACCATCGGCGTGGTTGCGACGGCACATGTACCAACAACTGTAAGAGACACTGCCATGGTATTGGTTGTGGTCGCAGCATGACTCATTGGAAGAGCCGTGGAAGCCAATGCAAATGCGCCGACTAGTAATGGTTTGGAATATTTCATATTCCCCCCTGATTGTTAGTTAAAAATGAAATCCATGGCGAATACTCGCTCTTATTAAGAACCGAGAATAGGTAATAAACCGACTTTTTGCAATCCAATCAGCTACTTTTGGCTACTCGCGACAACTGCGATTACTCAGTGCAACTGATAATGCGAAGTCAACGGTCATCCACAAAATGCTCCATCGACGGTGTGGTTTCGTCGTATTCACCATTGAGTAATAATTCCAACTGCTCGAATCCCACTCGCATAATGGGATGCGGCGCATCCGCCTCGTCGGCATGTCCGGCGAAGCCAATACTGTCGTTGGGGTCGCCAATACCAATCGCATTCGCTATCAGGCCGGTGCCATCCGTACCTGTACCCTGCCCTTCTTCGGTCCGCAATACATTAAAGAACTGAGTCGGTACAGCATTGGCAACCAGTGCCGACCACATTTCACGCCCCATATTGTAGGCCACGAGTCCGTCGTTAAACCCATGGATCACGACCGCTGCTCGTAGTCCGGCGGCAGCCATGTCCTGTGCGCGTAGTGCAGGCGACATTCTCTGATAGGCATCGGGATGAGTAGACGGATTACCGCCTGTCTCCTCTTCCATATAAGCAGCAATCTCGGGCAATGCCACGGAGGCCTCGGCATAGCCTTCGATCATATTTGTGAATGGTTCCAGTGCTACCCAATAATTGTACAAACTGCTGCCATCTTCAGTCACATGTACAGACTCGCTAATGGCCGTACCTGACACACCACCGCCCATGGAAATACCTAGCAGGTAAACGGTCTCTACGGACGGAAATCGCTCCAGCGCCAGCAAAGTGCCTGCGATCGTGTCATGTGCGCCACGCAGTATCGGGAAGTGGGAATTATCACGATAGTTGGTCGTCACCACCGCCACATCGGGTCTCACCGTTCGCACCACATATTGCGTCCAGCTCGCAAAAACATCATGCCCGAGACCGTGGGCAAACACCACCAGCTTGGTCGGCTGATCACCCTGCATATAGCCAAGCATTCCCAGTGGCAGCCCGGGATCAGACTTGCCGGCACTGGGCGGGGCGGCGGCCTGCACGGCTGACGCATCTGTCTGAATGGTCTCGATAACCATACCTGGCGGAAGGTTTGCGCCGCTGGAACTTAATCCGGGAATACCCGAATCTGAACTGCTGTCGCCCCCACAGGCGACCAGAAACATGGAAAGCAAAAAGGAAATCGTCGACAGTGATAACCTCTGACCGAGAGTGGAATGCAACATTTGTAGTCCTGACTGAAATAGTTATTAATGTATTGTAACGCCTCACACTTATCAGAGCACTTGACCCTGAACCGGACTACAGGGTTTATGCTTATTGCATGGACAAGATCATTCGTTACGGACTGTTCCCGTTCATGCTGCTTGGCATGAACGGCATGGCGATATGGCTAATCACCCAGCAGTCACAGAAAGCCGGGGTATTTGCACTGCTTTTCCTCGCGATTGGTCTCATGTTTCTGGCCGAACGTTTATTGCCCTACAACGCGGATTTCAATCGATCGCATAACGACTTCGGGCGTGATATCTGCCATTTCATTGTTAACAAGTTCAGTGAACAGGGCAGCCTGCTGCTACTCCCCCTGCTGGTTACCCTGATTCCCTTCGGAACTTTATGGCCTGAACAACTGCCTTTCACAGCTCAGGTCGTACTTGCCGTCGTGATCATTGACATAGGAATCACGCTCGCTCACTACTGGAGCCACCGAATCGATTTTCTATGGCGCTTCCATGCAGTGCATCACAGTGTGAAACGTTTCTACGGTTTTAATGGCCTGATGAAACATCCACTGCACCAGGCATTTGAAACTGCAGTTGGTGCCATGCCTCTGGTGTTGCTGGGCATCCCCTTTGACGTTGCACTGGCCATGGCCTTCTGCATTGCCGTGCAATTATTGCTGCAACACTCCAATGCCGATATACGTCTAGGGCCCCTGAAATATCTGTTTGCGGCCAATGAAGTACACCGCTTCCACCACCAGAAAGAAAAGGGCATAGGCGATGTAAACTTCGGCCTGTTTCTTACCCTCTGGGACCATTTGCTAGGCACATTCCACTACGAGAGCCGGAAAACTGTTTTTGTATCTGATGATCTGGGCGTGGGATCCGAGCCGGAATACCCACGGGATTACTGGAACCAGTTACTGCACCCTTTCCGGAAAAAGACTTATGAATAACCTGAATCGCCGCCAGTTCATGCGGGGCCTGGGCGCCGCCGGCCTGATGACCGGCTTCACGCCGTGGCTGCCCGCCTGGGCGAAAACCGATAGCCGCTCTCAAACACTCAGCGGCACTAACTTTGACCTGAATATCGGGTTGAGTCCGGTGAATTTCACTGGTGCGGCACGCATGGCCACCGCTATCAACGGCTCAATTCCTGCCCCCACATTGCGTTGGAGAGAAGGCGACACCGTCACCTTGCGAGTAACAAACAACCTGCCGCATGTCAGCTCCATTCACTGGCACGGCATCCTGTTACCCGCGAACATGGATGGCGTGCCTGGCCTGTCTTTCAGAGGTATCGCACCCGGTGAAACGTTCACCTACAGATTCAGGCTGAAGCAGAGCGGCACCTACTGGTACCACAGCCACTCCATGTTTCAGGAGCAGACCGGCATGTACGGCCCGCTGATCGTGGAGCCACGCGAACCTGACCCTTTCACCTACGACCGTGACTATGTAGTCATGCTCTCGGACTGGACAGACGAGGACCCACATCGCTTGTTCAGCAAACTCAAAAAAATGTCGGATTACTACAACTTCAACCAGCAGACCCTGGGCGACTTCTGGCGCGACATGCAAAAGAACGGCCTCAAACCGACGATGGAAAACCGCAAGCTCTGGGGCGAGATGCGCATGATGGCTACCGATCTGGCGGATGTATCGGCCTACACCTACAGCTACTTAATGAATGGCACAGCCCCGGCGGACAACTGGACAGGTCTGTTCAAAAAAGGCGAGAAGATTCGCCTGCGCTTTATCAATGGTGCCGCCATGACCTTCTTCGATGTTCGCATCCCCGGCCTGAAGATGACCGTAGTCGCCGCCGATGGTCAGAACATCCATCCCGTTTCCGTCGATGAATTTCGCATCGGGGTGGCCGAAACCTATGACGTGATCGTCGAACCACAAAGCGATGAACCGTACACGATCTTTGCCCAGTCGCAGGATCGCAGTGGCTATGCCCGCGGCACCCTCTCACCCCGCCCTGGTCTGGAGGCCTCAGTGCCGGAACCAGATCCCCGCCCTCTACTCACTATGGCCGACATGGGTCACGGCGATATGGGCGGTATGGCCCACAGCAACATGAAAGGGATGGATCACGGCCAAATGGGTGGTATGGATCACAGCATGCACGCTGGACATGGTAGCGGCCTGAGTCACCCCACCAGTGAAGAAGGCAACCCCTTTGTCGATATGCAGACCATGGCGCCGGAACCCAGGCTGGATGATCCTGGTATTGGCCTGCGCGACAACGGCCGCAAGGTCTTGACCTACGCCGATACGCGAAGCCTGTTTGAAGACCCGGATGGGCGCGACCCCGGCCGCGAGATCGAACTACATCTCACCGGCCACATGGAACGCTACGTGTGGTCTTTCGATGGCATCAAGTTTGCCGACGCCGAGCCCCTGCGCCTGCGCTACGGCGAACGTGTTCGCATCAGACTGGTCAATGACACCATGATGGAGCATCCCATTCACCTGCACGGTGTATGGAGTGACCTGGAAGACGAACAGGGCAACTTCCTGGTGCGTAAGCACACCGTCAACATGCCGCCCGGCACGATACGCAGTTACCGCGTCACCGCCGATGCCCTGGGGCGCTGGGCCTATCACTGCCATCTCATGTACCACATGGAAGCAGGCATGTTCAGAGAAGTGCGCATTGATGAAGAGGGTTCAGCATGAAACGCGCACAACTCTTTGTCAGCTGCCTGATGGCATTCAGTCTGCCGGTATTGGCTGCAGAAGACCCGCACGCCGGTCACCACGGTATGCAGCATCACAAGACTGCACCCGAAGACAAAGCCGCGACCGACAACAGCCATCATCAGGGCATGGATCACTCCATGCATATGAAAAAGGCATCCAAAAAGCAGGCGGATGATGACGCTGACCCATATATCCCCGAACCCACCGACGAAGACCGAACGGCGGCGTTTCCAGATCTGGAGGGCATGGATCTTCGCAAGATGATGGACACCCCACTGTTGAGT
>JBFJXR010000011.1:0-59479 GCA_041622995.1 Nevskiales bacterium | reverse complement strand
GGCATGAGCCGATATTAACGTAGTAATGGCAGTTTCAATAAATGGGGTCGGAGTCAATTTTTCAGTCCCGGGCCAGTGTATGGTGTTAGCGCCATGATGGTCAGGCCGAAGTCACTAGGCCTGACTGAACATCTGAGTTAAAATCAAAAAATGCACAATCTTTCTGAAATCGAGAATGAAATATTAAGCCTAACTGCTCAAGAGCGAGAGCACGTGGCTCTAACCGCATGGGCTAGTTTGGAAAATGGCCCTGCTCTAGACCCTGAAGGCATCGAAATAGCACTCCGCCGTGACAGCGAAATCGAATCGGGTAAAGTTAAAACAATAAGCCAAACCGAATTTTTGAAACGCACGAACGGCGGCAAATGAAGATAGAATTTCATCCTTCAACAGCCTCTGACCTAAACGACGCTATAAAACACTACAGCAAGCTCCAACCTAACCTAGGGGATCGCTTCAGATTAGAAATCTACGAAGCGATTGATCGCATCAAATTTAGCCCTCTCATTTATCCCGAGATTAGTGGCGTGCGACGAGCACTATTATCGATTCCCATATTCAATTGTTTATCGACTCATCGACGACGACACAATTAGAGTGCTCCTCATCAGGCACCACCGCCGCCACCCAGATTATGGGGCTCGTCGTAATTAAAGCTATTCGCAAATGGCACAACACGACCTTTTTAACCGTTACTAGATAGACCAGCTTCGCTGGTACTGGTGGCCATTTGTGCAGGTTTACGGCTGGAACAGGAAGCAAATAGTGCTGCCGTTTTCCAGGATTACCGTTACTGTGAGCCAACCCTTTATGCCAGACCTCGCTCATCTCGACGAGAACTGCCGACGACTCGCTGCGGAAATGCGAAATGCTGACACCCATTAAACTCTAAACTGCTTGAAGATTATAGAAGCCATCTCGCCTAATACTTATTCAAGGCGGGCACCACGTTACGGGACGGAACTTCCCTGACAGCGATATCAACTACGCCCGCTTATTAATAAGCAAGCTCTGCAACCCCTCGCCAAACAACCCTTCTTCATCCCTGAGATGGGTCGTGGTAATTCCGATACCACTTTCATGCGGCACAGTCAGACCATCCAGACAAATCCATTCACCTTGTGGGTAGCGTCGCAGGTAAACCGTGAGATCCGGATTCGGAAAAGTGTATTCCTCAGGCGTCATGAGCATGCTGATCCCACTGCCTGAATCCGCAGCGACCATCACCCGCTGTAGTGCACTTGGGGTTTCGCCTGCCACCAAAGCGACCTTCATGCGAAACCACACGGCACATTTCCCGGAAAGGAACTCGCCTTTGGCATGTTGTTTTTGCATGGCGGTGTCGTAGCCTTCTGAACTGAAGGTTTTGAAGGGGTATTCGAATTTGTCACACTGGTCTGGTAGTGGCATCTCTACCGGGTCGTGCAATTCATAGTCCGGCATGGGCACTTCAGCTTCACGCATGGCCACGCCTGTGGCCTGTATGAGCAAGGTGCCCGCTTCGTCCCGCAGCTCGGCAGAAAGGTATCGAACTGATTTGCCGGAGCGATCCAGCGTGGCTGTCACCTGTAATCGTGCTATGGGTACAGGTCTCGGAATTTCGACATTGATACGAACAAAGCGAAAGCCCTCACCTGCAATTTGTTCCATTGCCCTGGCCAGCAACGCAATGGGCGGGCCTGCGTGCTGATGGTCCGGGCTCCACGGACCGCGTGTAGCCCTGGTGGATATCCAGGCATCTCCGTCTTTGATATAGAAACTTTCCGGCATTTTGATTCGCGTTCTTCGGTTTTACTTTATGACTCAGCGCGCCATACTAACCCGAGTGAAATCCGGAGGTAAGACATGAGCATGCGGTATGTAACAGCAACCATTGCCAGCTTCATATTTATTTTCATTTTTGGCTGGGCATTTCACGGGGTGTTGCTGGACGATATCTATAAAAGTCTTTCCCAACTTTATAGGCCACAGGACACCATGCAGGATTTCTTCATCTGGCTGATGTTGGGTCAGTTTATGGTTGCGCTGGCACTGGTTGGCATTATTGGCCGGGCGACGGGCTCTCAGGGTTTGAAGGAAGGTGCGAAGTACGGATTGCTATTCGGGCTGTTATCGGCCGGCTCTCAATTGATTACCTATGCGGTGATGCCCTTTCCCACGGAACTGGTCTTGTGGTGGATGGCCGGCAGCATGCTGCAGATGACGCTGTTGGGCATGCTGATTGGCGATCTTGTACAGGAAAGCTGACTTCAGACCATGCGCCTAAGCCACGCCTATCTGCTCACTCTGGCGAGCCTGGTATTTGGATTCGGCATGAGTTTGCTGAGTAGCGACTGGCAGTGGCTATCCCGCAGTGGTTCTCTTGTGGTGGTTATTGGCATCATGCTGACTTCTACGCAGATTATCGATGAACTGCATTTGATGAAGCAGAGACGCATGCACAGTGAACGCCATCAGGACAGCTGGTCCAGCCATGACTGGGTGGCCGAAGCCGAAAACCATAAGAAGCTGCGCTGGGGCGACGGTGAGTTCAGCGGGCGCAGTCAGGGGCTTTATCTATTGATATTTGGCACGCTGATCTGGGGATTCGGGGATATCGTCGGACAGTTTCTATAAAACACGTTTCAGCGGAATTACCTGCGACTCGGAATCTGCAACCGTCTGCGTAAATCAGCGGCTTCTTCCTGCACCTCTGGTGCCGTAAGGCGACGATGCCATAACTGGTTGGCGTCGGCTTTTAAGCCAGCTTTCCACAATGATGCATAGGCCAGCAATGCCAGATCATTGGCCTCGGCGTCTGCCGATTCTCCCAGGATATCCAGTGCGAGCAGTGAGGCTCTTCTATGCTGATTGAGCTTCATCATGGCATTGCAGGCATGTTTTGCCGCAGGAATCCTGATGGTCATGTCACTACTTACGGTCGCCAGTTTGTATCCGGCAGCGGCCACGGCCGAGTAATACCCACCCGCTTCCATATCGCGCAGCAGCACCAGCAAATCCTGCTGACTGCTTTTGAACCATGCACTAAGATTTTCGAGCCCGTCGTTCAGGAATTTACTGGCCGGCGCTGCTTCACCCAGGAGCAATCGAGCATGCACATCCAGAATACCGTTAGCCTGGTCAGCAATCGGGTCTGCCACGGGTCCGCGGCGTTGTCTGAATTCTTTCACGGCATTCAGATTAGCCACGCGGAGTGCGGCTCTAAGTGCAGCGCGCTGCAGGTCTTCTGGAAGATCGACGTAATTTTGCAGGAGTCTTTGGCTATCGTTCAGCAGCCACAGCGCCTGTTCTGCACCGTGCTCCAGCTGGGGCAATGCAGCGAGTAGTGCGGTCGTTGCCCGCCCGCGATTCTGAATCGAGCGACCACCGAGAACCAGCACACTGGCAAGTGCTACGGTTTCATCTGCGGACCGGGGCTTATCCAGCCCTGCCGCCCACTGGTTTTCATATTCCGGTGTCAGGCCTTCTGCCAGACCTATTGAAAGTCCCCAGGCTTCGTAGGCTGTCCAGAGATCATCTGCCGTGGCAGACATCAGGCTTATCGACTGATGCGCATCTTCCGGGATGGCGAGTGCTTTAACCAACGCCGTTACGCGGGTGCGATACTGCTTTTGCCTGCCGGCTGCACGCGACATCAGCACATAGGCCTTACGTTTCTGAGCCGGATTTGCGTAGTCGGATTCCGCCAGTTGCTCGCTGAGCTTGAATATCTGTTTTACAGAACCCTCCGCTACCAGCAACTGACCGGCAGCAAATAACAGACGACCGTCCACGCTGCTGTCATCGGTCAGTTCCCTGACTGCCTCGCTATATTTTTCTTCACGTATGAGTATCTGGGCAAAGGCCCTGAGAGCGGCGCTGTATTCCAGTTTGGCCAGATCGGACATTGTTGTTGTTTGCTGCGCCTGATTCTGAAGCTCGTCCTGCTTATAACGTCTCCAGGCCACCACGGCGGCCTGATCGTCCATTTTCGCTGCGTAGACCTGTACCAGAACAGCTCGCCATATCTGCAGGTCTTCTACGGATATATCCGCCCATAACTGCTTCTGAACGCTTGCCAATGCGGTGGGGAAATCCCTAAGTGCCAAATGCGCATGTACGGCCTGTACACCCGCCCATAGCCGGAAATCAGCATCCGTATTCGGCGGCAGGCTCTGCTCACGCTCGAGGATTCCTTTCCAGCGCCCCAGGGATTCATAGAGTGTAAAACGCTGCCGCTCCCATGTTTCCCAAACGGGATAGTTAGCTGCTGGCTGGGGTTGTTTCTGCGATAACTCGCTCAGTGCGAGTTCGTAGGCGCCGTTGTTCAGCCATAATGCGGTGCGCTCCGAGCTGGCATTTGATGCCATCGGCAACAGCATCAATAAACTCAGGGCATAAAAAAAGCGAACCCTCTTCCGAGGGTTCGCTTTGAACGCGCTGTCGCGCATATCTGTCTCCGAATCCTAGGAAAGCTTTTCCTTGATTCTAGCAGCCTTACCGGTAAGACCGCGCAGGTAGTACAGCTTGGCACGTCGAATATCACCACGACGCTTCACTTCAATTTCTGCAACCTGCTTGCTATGTGTCTGGAACACACGCTCAACACCTTCGCCATGTGAAATCTTGCGAACGGTGAAAGATGAGTTCAGGCCACGCTGACGCTTGGCAATCACAATGCCTTCAAAAGCCTGCAAACGCTCGCGCTCGCCTTCTTTAACCTTCACCTGTACAACAACGGTGTCGCCGGGGCCGAATTCAGGCATGTCAGCACGCTGCTGCTCTGTTTCCAGTTGTTCGATAATGTTGGTCATAATTCCGAACCTCGATTTTCCTTCTTGTCCGAATCCGCTGATTCGATACTAAGATCCTGTAAGTAATCCTCAATCATGGCCTTGAGTAGCGATTCGTCTGCCTCACTCAACACCATGTCTTCCAATAACTCTGGCCGTCTTAGCCAGGTACGCCCCAGGGCCTGTTGCAATCGCCATTTGCGAATTGCAGCATGGTCGCCTGACATCAGCACCTCGGGCACTTCGCCCAGATCCGATTGTTCGGGCCGGGTGTAATGCGGGCAATCAAGCAAGCCTTCGGAAAAAGAATCCTCGGCTGCAGATTCAGCTGCGCCCAATACACCGGGCTGCAATCTTAATACCGCGTCCACCAATACCATGGCCGGCAACTCACCACCGCTGAGTACGTAATCACCAATTGAAACTTCCATATCCACTTCAGTTTCAATCAGACGCTCATCTACGCCTTCATAGCGGCCGCATAGCAGCACCAACCCCGGTGCCTCAGCCAGTTTTTCAACCAGTCCCTGATGCAACGGTTCACCCTGTGGACTCAGGTATATAACCTTTGTGCCTTCTGGCGCCGCGTTTCGTGCTTCCACAATCGCTGCCTGGGTCGGCAAGGTTTTCATAACCATGCCGGGTCCGCCGCCGAAAGGCCGGTCGTCCACTGTGCGATGCTTGTCCTGCGTATATTCACGCGGGTTCCAGCACCGCAACGCTGCCTTGCCCTGCTTGATAGCACGGCCGACAACGCCAAAATTCGTCACCTGCTCCACTAATTCCGGAAACAGCGTCACTACATGAATCTGCATAGGTGACCGAACCTTAAAAGTCCGGATCCCAGTCGACTGTAATTACAGCCTGCTCCAGATCCACATCTTTAACCACCTGGTCAAAAAGAAAGGGAACCAGTATTTCCCGTTCTCCTTTAATTACCAGCACATTATTCGAGCCGGTTTCCATCAGCGAATCCACCTTACCGAAAGATTCACCTGACGTGGTGACCACTTCAAGACCGATTAAATCAATCCAGTAGTATTCACCTTTGGGTAATGACGGCATTTCTGATCGCCACACACCAATATCCAGATTCTTGACAGCCTCGGCCTGATCACGATCAGAAAATGCCTGTCCATGTTCATCAGCCAACTGGGCAACAATCGCCTTGCCCTGCGGTCTGGCCTGAAGCACCTGGAAATTTTTCCAGTTTTCGCCTCGACCCAACTGCCAGTTGCGATAGTCCAGAATACTGTCCAGGGGATCCGTTGAAGGGTAAATCCAGACCCATCCACGAACACCATGTGGTGCGCCGACTTTACCTAAAAGGACCCGGTGGTCAGCATTCTGTGTCATTCGCAACTTTGTGTACCCGGCAACGCGTGCCGATGTACATCAACGCAGAATTACTCTGCGCTTTTATCCTTGTCTTCTTCTTTGGCTTCTTCAGCTGGAGCTTCTTCTGCAGATGCCTCTTCAGACTTGGCTTCTACAGGAGCTTCCTCGGCAGCAGCAGCTTCGGCGGCTGCAGCTTCAGCAGCAGCTTTTTCTGCCTTCTCAGCCTCTTTGGCTTCCTTGGCAGCAGCCTTGGCTTCTTCTGCGGCTACTTTATCAGCAGCGGCTTTGGCAGCCTTGGCAGTCGCTTCACGTTTGGCGGCAGTCTTGGCGGCCTTTTCGTCAGCTGAAACCAGTGCTTCACCCTTGCGGAGTTTGCGAACCAGACTAGAGACACGCTCAGTCGTCTGGGCGCCCTTGGACACCCAATGATCCACGCGCTCCAGGTCGAGACGCAGGATTTCTTCCTGGCCGCGGGCAACGGGGTTGTAAAAACCAATGCGCTCAATGTAGCGACCGTCACGACGGTTACGCTCATCGGCAACAACTATTTGATAAAAGGGGCGCTTTTTAGCACCACCACGTGACAAACGGATCTTGACCATCTACCTCGGTCCACCTGTATTCATTTAAGGAAAACTGCGGATTTGAACCCCCACAGCAACCCAGGAGCCCTAAACAGACCGCGCATTGTACTGATTTCTGCCCAAAAGTGAAGGTTTATTTAAGGAAATACGCTTGGAGCGGCGGATCTCTTTTTCACCGGGCTTTGGATATTGCCGGGACTATCACGATGCCACTGCGGGAGCCATAGCCGGGCCGAGCCCTGAAACGCCCGTAATCACTAACGGATTGGTGGCATTCCCGGGGGCATTCCACCTTTCATTGCCCGCATCATCTTGGACATGCCGCCCTTGGAAAACTTCTTCATCATTTTCTGCATCTGCGTAAATTGCTTGAGCAAACGATTCACATCCTGCACCTGTGTGCCGGAGCCGGCAGCAATACGGCGTTTACGTGAAGCACGAATGATGTCGGGGAAACGGCGTTCCTGTGGCGTCATGGAATTAACGATGGCAATCGTCTTGTTCATCTGGGCATCCCCTGCCTGAGACTGCGCCGCATTCGGCATTTGTGCCATACCCCCCATGGCGCCCATGCCAGGCAGCTTGTCCATCAGGCCGCCCATACCGCCCATGGCCTGCATCTGTTGCATCTGATCCCGGAAATCGGCCAGATCAAAGCCTTTACCCTTTTGTAACTTCTTGCTGAGTTTTTCAGCTTTCTTGTGATCAATTTTGCGCTCGGCATCTTCAATCAGGCTCAGCACATCGCCCATACCAAGAATGCGTGAGGCGATGCGGTCGGGATGGAACGGCTCCAGGGCATCCAGCTTTTCGCCTATGCCCATGAATTTAATCGGTTTTCCGGTAACCTGACGCACTGACAAGGCCGCGCCGCCCCGGGCATCGCCATCAATTTTGGTCAAAATGACGCCGGTTAACGGCAAGGCTTCGCCAAATGCTGCCGCTGTACGCGCCGCGTCCTGTCCGGTCATGCTGTCGACTACAAACAGGGTTTCAACAGGCTTGACCGCCTCATTCAACTGTTTGATTTCGGTCATCATCGCTTCATCAATGGCCAGGCGACCTGCCGTATCCACGATGAGCACATCAAAAAAGCCCTTGCGTGCTGCATCCAGCGCCGCGCGCGCAATATCTACCGGCTTTTGCTCCGGCTGGCTGAGGAAGAACTCTGCACCAACCTGCTCAGCAACGGTCTTGAGCTGGTCAATCGCCGCCGGACGATATACGTCACAGCTCACCACCATGACCTGTTTGTTTTCACGTTCTTTGAGGTAGCGGGCGAGTTTGCCAGTGCTGGTGGTTTTACCCGCGCCCTGCAACCCGGCCATCAGGACGACGGCTGGCGGTTGCGCTTTCAGGTCCAGCCCTTCGTTGGAATCGCCTAACAGGCGAACCATTTCTTCATTAACAATGCCGACCAGTGCCTGCCCGGGAGTCAGGCTGTCGAGTACATCCTTGCCCACCGCACGTTCGCGTATATCTTCAACAAACTTTTTAACTACTGGCAGTGCAACATCGGCTTCAAGCAGGGCCATGCGCACTTCACGCAAACTCTGTTTGATGTTGTCTTCTGTCAGTCGACCCTGTCCACGTAACTGTTTAAATGTGTGATTCAGGCGATCACTAAGATTTTCAAACATTAAATATCCGCAAATGCTCGTTAAAGATGGCTGGCGATGTTATCACTGACAGCGAATTGACCCCAAGCCAGCCCTTATGAAATTGATTCGGCCCATGAAATATTGTCTG
Source organism: Nevskiales bacterium (assembly GCA_041622995.1). GTDB lineage: Bacteria > Pseudomonadota > Gammaproteobacteria > Nevskiales > CAJXLF01 > CAJXLF01. The sequence continues at coordinate 51,036 of JBFJXR010000011.1, read as the reverse complement.
GCTCTTGCCGACTGGCATAGACCTGATCATCATAGGCGCTCAGATGGACATATCTAACGAAATACTTTTTGCTGTTGCCGCTGCGCTGTTTTACTTCGCAGCGCTGTATTCGCTACTTCGCACGATCATCGGAGGAAGTGATTCTGACAGTCTGCCTGCTATAAGCCGCTGGCTAGCCGGGGTTGCGGTGCTAAGCCACGCTCTGGCTCTTGAGCAGCAAATTGTGACAAATGACGGCCTGAGCATTGGTGTGAGTGAGGCTGCCTCTTTGTTTCTATGGCAATGCGCCCTGTTGATCTGGCTCATGAGCTTTCGCCGTCCACTCGGCTATTTGTATTTTTCATTAATGCCCCTGACAGCGGTGGCCGCGCTCGGGTCAATCGCATTTGCTGCGCAAAATGGCGGCCCAACGGCCATCAGCTGGACAATCGCCGTTCATGTCGTGCTTTCGATGCTTGCCTATGGTCTGCTGACGATTGCCGCAATACAGGGTGTAACACTGGCTGTTCAGGATCATTTACTGCGCAGCCACGACACCCGTCACTGGCTACGGCAGTTGCCGCCCCTGCAAACCATGGAACAGATTCTGTTCCAGTTCATGGGCGGAGGTTTTTTCCTGCTCAGTCTCGCGTTACTTTCCGGCCTCGTTTTTGTCGAGGATTTGTTTGCGCAACACCTGGTGCATAAAACCGCTTTATCCATTTTTGCCTGGGCCGTATTTGGCACCCTGATCTGGGGTCGATGGCGCTTTGGCTGGCGAGGCAAAATCGCAATCCGATGGACACTCGGTGGCTATGTATCACTGTTACTTGCATACTTTGGCAGTAAATGGGTGCTTGAAATCTTACTGGGCACTGGCTGGTAGGCAGGTATTGATAATTGCTCGCAAACTTGACAGATTCCCGCCAAAACCGTACTTAATAAATTCAATCTAAAGAGATCACACTTAATTGGACAACATACCTTTACCGTATTTATACGGTCTGTTGGTTGTTTTAATCATCCTCTCGGGCTTTTTCTCCGGTTCAGAAACCGGGTTAATGACACTCAATCGTTATCGATTACGACACTTGCAGCGCAGCGGTCATCGCGGCGCAAAGAAAGCTGCAGAACTGCTGGAACGCCCTGACCGCCTGATTGGCGTGATTCTGTTTGGCAACAATCTGGTCAATATTTCTGCTTCTGCCATTGTCACACTTATCGGCTTTCGGTTATACGGGGACCTTGGTGTACTTATTGCCACGATATTATTAACCGTGGTGATTCTGCTGTTTTCTGAAGTAACACCGAAAACACTGGCGGCGATTCATCCCGAGCGCATCGCATTTCCGGCTGCCTACGTTTACAAGCCGATGCTGAAAATTTTCTACCCGGCCGTTTTCATCATTAATCTGTTAGCCAACGGCCTGCTAAGACTTTTCGGGGTAACCGCAGAACAGGCTTCGGAACACAGCCTAAGTAGCGAAGAGCTGAAGACTGTTGTTTCAGAAGCTGGCGCCATGATCCCGCGGCGCCATCAGAAAATGCTGGTGAGTATTCTGGATCTGGAGAAGGTCACTGTCGAAGACATCATGGTGCCGCGTAATGAAATCGCAGGCATTGATATCGAAGATGACTGGAGCCAGATTCTTGATCATCTCATCAAAAACCAGCATACACGGCTGCCCGTATATCGGGGCAGCATAGATGACCTCGTAGGCATCGTGCATTTACGTCGGGTGCTTAATCTGATTGCTGATGACAGCCTGAACAAGGAAACCTTATTGGATCTGGCACGTGAGCCCTATTTTGTTCCCGAAGGCACACCACTCAACCAGCAATTGCTTAATTTCCAGAACCAGCATCGTCGTATCGGCTTTGTGGTTGATGAATATGGCGATATCCAGGGCCTGGTGACGCTGGAAGATATTCTGGAAGAAATCGTAGGTGAATTCACCTCGGAACCTGCCGCACGTACCAAGGAAATCCTGCGTGATAACGATGGTTCGTTTCTGGTTGATTGCAGTGTAACCGTGCGTACCCTGAACAAGGCCATGAGCTGGAAATTCCCGCTGTCTGAAACCGGGCCAAAAACCCTGAATGGTCTGATCGTGGAGCATCTTCAAACGATTCCCGAGGCTGGCGCCACGATGCAAATAGAGAATTACCTGATCGAAATCATGGAAACATCTACCAATGCAGTAAAAACCGTGCGCATCAAACCGGTTTCTTCAGATTCAGGCGAAAAAACCCAGCCTGCTTAATTTCATCCTGCCGGGCCTTCAAACCTAGATTAAATCCAGAACATCGGACAATCGCCTGACGGGCTGGATATCTATATCCTTGATCGCCCGTTTTGGCGCATTGGCTTGCGGCACGATCACACGTTTAAAGCCGTGCTTGGCGGCTTCCCTGATCCGTTCTTCACCCCCCTGAACAGGTCGTATTTCACCCGCAAGGCCTACCTCACCGAATACCGCCAGTTCATGCGATAAAGGACGGTCCCGGTAACTCGAAAGCATCGCCAACAGGACTGCCAGGTCAGCCGCAGTTTCATTGACTCGCATGCCGCCAACCACATTAACGAACACGTCCTGATCAGACATCGCCACACCACCATGACGATGCAATACCGCCAGCAGCATCGCCAGGCGATTGGCATCCGGACCCAGTGATACCCGTTTGGGGTTACTCAGATGACTTTCATCCACCAGTGCCTGCACCTCGACCAGCATGGGGCGAGTACCTTCTCGCGCCACCATAACCACGCTGCCCGGCACAGCCTCTTCATGACGCGAGAGGAAAATGGCGGAAGGATTCGCCACTTCTTTCAACCCGGTGTCCGTCATGGCAAAAACACCCAACTCGTTGACCGCACCAAAGCGATTCTTGGCCGCGCGTACCACCCTGAAGCGACTGCCCCGGTCTGCTTCGAAGTACAGCACGGTATCGACCATATGCTCCAGCACGCGAGGACCTGCAATCACGCCTTCCTTGGTCACATGACCCACCAGAATGACAGTGGTGCCGGTCTGCTTGGCAAAACGCACGAGAGCTGCGGCACTTTCCCGCAACTGGGAGACCGATCCGGGTGCTGAACTCAGCCCGTCACTGAATACTGTCTGTACGGAGTCAATCACCATCAGTTGCGGTTTTTCCATACTGGCCAGATCAATTATCCGCTCGACACAGGTTTCAGCCAGCAACGCGAGATCGGTATCTGGCAACCCGAGTCGTCGACCACGTAGATGCACCTGTTCGAGGGATTCCTCACCAGTGATATATAGCGCCTTCATTTCGGTACTGAGCCCGGTCAGTACCTGAAGCAGCAAGGTAGACTTGCCTATTCCCGGATCACCACCTATAAGTACGACCGAACCTGGCACGAACCCACCGCCCAGCACCCTGTCCATTTCTGCCAGACCACTGGATGTACGCGGTGTGTTGCTGAGCCCCACATCTTTCAACATACGCACCTTGGCTTCGCCGGCATAGCCGACCGACCGGCTTTTTACCTGCGCAGAGGACACGTTCTGTTTTGCCGCTTCTACAAAGCTGTTCCAGGCACCACAGTCAGGGCACTGACCTGTCCATTTGGGCTGCTGGCTGCCGCATTGTTCACAGTTATAAATGGTTTTTAATCTGGCATTACTCATCGTTTTTATCTGATAGCTGGTGATGTGTATTCAATATCATTGGCATTCAGTGCCCGATGCTTTCCGGGCAATCAATCTTAACAAGGGAGTGTACATGCAAGCCGGATAGAAGCCGCACCGAATCGGCACTCACCACCAGCGGAAATCAGCTACTGCTAAATTTAAGCCCGATCACACCGACAATAATCATGGCCATGAATCCCACCCGCTGAAGGCTGTAAGGATCACCAAACCAGATCATTCCGCATATTGCGATGCCGATTGCTCCCAGCCCGGTCCAGACTGCGTAGGCGGTCCCCACGGGAATACCGCGCATCGCATAGGACAACAGAAATACATTCACGACCGTCAGGACTATACAGGCCACGATGGGCCACACGGAGGCCTGTGTATAAATGAGTTTAAGACTCAATGCCCAGGCTATTTCCACCAGCACAGCGATAAACAGAATCACCCAGTAGCTATTCATAGCGCCTGCCCTAATTTATCTGCAGTTGCCTGACTCGCAGCCCGGTCATAACGTGCCACTTTAATGAGCACCAGAGTGCCCGCAATAAACAGCAATAGTATGGAGAGAATGGCCAGTCGCGAATTCCCGGTGAGAGTCGCTGTCCAGGCAACCAGCAATGGCCCCAGTATGGCCGCGAATTTACCCATCATGTTATAGAACCCGAAGAACTCGGCCGCCTTGTCTTCCGGAATAATACGGGCGTAATAGGCACGCGACAGTGACTGAATACCGCCCTGCACAAGTCCTATAACGGCCGCCATGACGTAAAACTGCCAGACACTCTGTAACCAGTACCCCCAGCAAGTCACAGCCATATAAACAGCCAGGGCGAGAAAAATGCCTCGTAATGTCCCCCAGCGCTCACCAATGTAGCCAAAGGCAATGGCTGCCGGAAATCCGATGAACTGGGTCATTAATAATGCTGTGATTAATGATTCGGAGGGGAACCCCAGGGCGGCGCCATAATCGACCGCCATATGGATAATCGTATCGACCCCGTCGATATACAACCAGTAAGCCAGGAGAAAGACGAATATAGGCCGGTACTGTCTGATTTCCCTGAATGTATCAAACAATTGCCGAAACCCCTGTTTAACTGCGCTGCCAAAGGGAATACGGACAACCGCCTTTTTCTCACGCACACCCACAAGAATGGGAATGGAAAAGACAAGCCACCAAAGTGAAACCGAGACGAATGAGAGTCGAACGGCCTGTGCCTGGTCCACCAGACCAAACCAGTCCGGTTTCAGGGTCATGGTAACGTTCACTGTGAACAGCAACCCACCTCCCAGATAACCCAGACCGAAACCCAGTGCCGAGATGCGGTCAGTTTTTTCCGGGGGTGAAACGTCGAGCAACAGGGAGTCATAAAAAACATTGCCGCCAAAAAAGCCGATTACACCCAGGAAATACGCCACCAGCGCCCAACTCCAGCCACCGAGAGGCACGAAATACAATCCTGCAGTCGCCCCGGCACCGATGAGCATAAAGCCAGCCAGATAAAGTCTTTTGCCTCCGGATTTGTCAGCAATTGCACCGAGGATTGGCGCAAGAAGCATGACCATGAAACTGGCGGCCGCCACAGTATTGCCCAGATACCAGGTGCTTTCTGTCGCGGGCACATCTTTCGCCCAGTAACTTTTCAGAAATAATGGAAAGAACCCGGCAATGACCGTCGTGCCAAATGCGGAATTGGCCCAGTCATAGAATGCCCATGACATAACACTTCGACGGGAATAACTTGCCATAGGATTATTATTTAAAAAAGAATTCGCGCCAGGAGAATGGCATCTTCCCGACCTTTTGCAGCGGGATAATAGTCACGGCGCTGGCCGATTTCGTTAAAGCCTTCAGAATCATAGAGGGCAAGCGCCGCTTCGTTGGAAGGTCGAACCTCCAGATAAACCGTAGAGAGTTTTTTCTTCTGCGCCTGTTCGATCAACCTGTGCAGCAAGAAACGTCCAAGACCACAGCGCTGGCGAGCCACATCGACACAAAGGTTCAAAATATGCGCCTCACCTGCTCCGTGCGACATCAGGGCGTAACCATGAATCTGTTGACGGACATCTTCGGCCACGCAAGTGATGTAGTGCATGCGCAAACAATCACGAAACACGCCTGCCCCCCAGGGAAACTGATAGGCTCTTCGTTCAATTTCCAGTATGCGGTCAATATCCGCTTCCAGCATCGGGCGATCCAGCCACTTATCTTCAAAAGACCGGGGTTGTGCACTCATGATGTGACAGTGAGCACCTGTCTGGCACGTTTCAGGTCTTCCCAGGCTTTACCTTTATCAGAAGGTGTCCGTAACAAATAGCCAGGGTGATACGTGACAAGTACAGGAATGATGACTTCCGAATCCGGCATCCTGTATTCGTGGAACCCCTCTCTGAGCTCACCCAGTTTATCGCCGGATCCAAGCAGATTCTGGGCAGCAGTGCGGCCAAACGCCATAACGAGTCTGGGTTGCGATAAAGCAATTTGACGATCCAGATAGCCTCGACAGGCAGCGGCTTCGTCCTTTTTCGGATCACGGTCTTTCGGCGGACGGCATTTCACCACGTTGGTGATGTAGACCGACTGCTGGTCTCCCTTGGGGGATCGTGAATAGTTGATCGCGGCCAGCATTTTATCGAGCAGTTGTCCGGCCGGGCCGACGAAAGACTGGCCTTGCTGATCTTCCTCTTCGCCCGGCGCCTCGCCAATCACCATTAAGTCTGCCGTTCTTACGCCGGCATCGAATACTGCCTGTTGACGATCTTCACAGAGGGGACATTGTGTACAGGATGATGCAGCAGATTGTAGTTGATTCCAGTCCATTGCCGACGTGGCAACCATTGCCGGTTGTGGGTCAGCAGCAACGGGCGGCTTCTGAACCGGCGGCAGGTCGGCGAGTACTGGTGCGGGTGCCTGTATGGCACGCTCCAATGCTGCATCCAAAGGGTCTGGCTGGTCCTGTGTTTTATCTATCAGCGGTTCTGCGGCAGATACTTCCACGTCATTTGCGGTATTCGAACGCCAGACAGTGATGCCCAGAGCATTTAAATATCGATGTCGTTTCGCCGTATCCATGCGCATAGCCTATGGGGAATCCCACTAAAACGAAAGTGAAAAAACCGGGGCCTCTAAAAGAGGCCCCGAATACTACTTTTTGTACCAGACTATCTACGCTTAAACAGCATCCATCTGGGGGTGGGTTCTGCCACTGGGTGTTTCCAGTCTGTTCAAGGCATTGAGGTAGGCCTTGGCCGAGGCAATCACAATATCGGTATCTGCCCCCTGCCCATTCACAATCCGCCCTCCCTTGTTCAGCCGTACAGTTACCTCACCCTGGGCATCAATACCCTTGGTGACGTTATTCACTGAATACAACAGCAGTTCACAGCCACTATTTACGATCTGCTCAATGGCACCGTAGGCCGCATCAACCGGACCGCCACCTTCAACCGAGGCCGAATGCTCCTGCCCGTCGACTTCAATGGTGATATCTGCCACGGGTTTTACGCCGGATTCGCAGGTGACTTTCAGATGCCGAAGCTGCATACGCTCATTGATTTGCGCCTGCGCGGTTTCTGTCAGCAGTGCCTGAATGTCCTCGTCAAATACATCTTTCTTGCGATCAGCCAGTTCCTTGAAACGCTGAAAGGCATCGTTCAGTTCGACTTCCGAGCCCAGTTCTATGCCCAGGATTTCCAGCCGCTGGCGAAAGGCTGCGCGCCCGGAATGCTTGCCCAACACCATACGGTTTGCAGACCAGCCGACATCTTCGGCACGCATGATTTCATAAGTCTCGCGACTCTTGATCACGCCATCCTGATGAATACCGGATTCATGGGCAAAAGCATTGGCACCCACTATGGCCTTGTTCGGCTGCACCGGAAAACCGGTGATATTGGAGACCAGGCGTGAACAATTCATGATTTCCCGGCTGTTGATCTGCACATCGCAGGGGAACTCATCCTGACGAGTACGCACGGCCATCACCACTTCTTCCAGCGATGCATTACCCGCACGTTCACCCAGTCCATTAATGGTGCACTCCACCTGCCGTGCGCCGTTCAGCACCGCTGACAATGAATTTGCGACCGCCAGGCCCAGGTCATTATGACAATGAACCGAGAAGATGGCTTTATCTGAATTGGGCACGCGTTCACGCAAATCACGAATCAGCGAACCGAACATATGCGGCAAGGTATACCCGACCGTATCGGGGATATTCACGGTCGTGGCGCCTGCATCTATCACCGCTTCCAGAATGCGGCACAAAAAGTCTGGCTCGGAACGCCCGGCATCTTCCGGAGAGAACTCCACATCGTCTGTGAAGTTGCGCGCCAGTTTGACGGCCTCAACAGCCGTTTTCACCACATCATCCGGTTCCATACGCAGTTTTTCACGCATATGAATGGGGGACGTCGCGATAAAGGTATGGATGCGAGAACGCTGCGCCGGCTTCAGTGCCTCGGCTGCCCGCTCGATATCACCGGGGTTGGCACGTGCCAGACTACAGACAATGCTGTTACGTACTTCTTTGGCGACTGCCTGTACACCCTCAAAGTCACCGGGGCTCGCAATCGCAAAGCCAGCTTCGATGACATCAACCTGGAGACGGTCCAGCGCCTTGGCGATACGAACCTTCTCCTCCTTGGTCATGGAGGCACCCGGGCTTTGCTCACCATCCCGCAAGGTGGTGTCAAAAATGATCAATTGGTCTTTATTGCTACTTGAACTCATTGTGCTATCACTCGTTCATCGCTACGTTGAGCAGCGATCAGAATATTCAGGGAGATATTATGGCGGTTTTGCCCCCGCCCAGGCACATTACTGTCTGCCTTACGGCAGAAGTCGAGCATCAAGCTGCTTCAAGAACAAATAAACACACGCATGCCCGGCAGCCTGAGCGGCCTCCGGTGCAAACGTTGAATTAAAGTGTTCATTCGTCATAGTGGCGACAATATATCCCAGCAAAGCCTATAAACCAAGAGCAGAACTCTGATTTATAAGCAGGAGATTGCTGACATTATTTTTTCCCGACAGCCAGCTTTCTTAAATAGAGTACCGGCCCTGCAATGATATAAACCATGAATACGGCAAACAACACCCGCGGCGGATCAAACCAGACGAGCAGAAATCCGAGCACCATAATCAGCACATAAGTGAATGGCACGCGCTCGCTGAATTTGATTTCCTTGAAATTCGGATACTTGATCATATCCGCGACCATCAAGGCACCCGCAGCCAACGTGATCCCCAATGAGACCAAAGCCATCGGCCCTGTGCCTTCAATGCCGAAATCATGTACGACCCAGACATAACCCATGGTCATGGCCGCCGCTGAAGGACTGGGCAGACCAAAGAAAAATCCGCTCTCATTCTTATCGGGCTCAAGCACATTGAATCGTGCGAGCCTCAGCGCAGCCATGGCGGCGTAGAAGAATGCCGCAGTCCAGGCCAGTTGCTTACCAAAGCGTCCATATTCGATAAGGTCGTAAAGACTCCACTGATACATCACCAGTGCCGGGGCCAGACCGAAAGTCACCATGTCGGCAAGACTGTCGTATTCCTTACCGAAATCACTTTGCGTGTTGGTCAAACGGGCAACACGACCATCCAGAGCATCACAAAGCATGCCCAGAAATATGGCAATAACCGCGTAGAGAAAATTGCTTTCCACAGCGGACAGGACCGCATAAAAGCCTGCGAACAACGTTCCCGTGGTAAAGAGATTTGGCAGCAGGTAAATGCCCCTGCTACGTTTCTCCTGCTGCTCGTCCTGGTGTCCCTCGCTCACTCTACCCCCTCGTCCCGCATTTCTAGGCCACATACATACCTTGTTATTAGCAGTCTTACACAAGAAAGCCCCGACTGCTAAGCCGGGGCTTTCCATTTACTTCAGTTTTGAGATCAGTTTTTGGTTTTGTCTACCAGTTTATTGGCACTGATCCAGGGCATCATGCTACGCAGCTTGGCACCCACTACTTCAATCTGGTGCTCCTGTGCATGACGACGGGCAGCCTTCAATACCGGTTGACCCGCCTGGTTCTCGGCAATGAATTCACGGGCAAACTTGCCTTGCTGGATATCCTTGAGGATGCGCCCCATCTCAGCCTTCGTTTCTTCTGTAATCACACGAGGACCACTGGCAATATCACCGTATTCTGCGGTGTTGGAGATCGAGTAACGCATGTTGGCAATTCCGCCCTCATACATCAGGTCAACAATCAGCTTGAGTTCATGCAGGCATTCGAAGTAAGCCATTTCCGGGGCATAACCGGCTTCGGTCAGGGTTTCGAATCCAGCCTGTACCAGTGCAGAAGCACCACCACAAAGCACGGCCTGCTCACCGAACAGATCGGTTTCGGTTTCTTCGCGGAAGTTGGTTTCAATCACGCCGGCACGTCCGCCACCGTTGGCAGATGCATAGGACAGTGCAACGTCCTTGGCCTTGCCGGAAGCATCCTGATGCACAGCGATCAGACTCGGGACACCACCGCCCTGTGTGTAGGTTGAGCGTACGAGATGACCCGGACCTTTTGGTGCAATCATGATGACGTCCAGATCAGCACGTGGCTCGATCAGTTCGAAGTGCACATTGAAGCCATGCGCGAATGCCAGGGCAGCACCTTGCTTGATGTTCGGCTCGATAACATTGTTATAAATCTGTACCTGATGCTCATCAGGCGCCAACAGCATAACCACGTCAGCACTGGCGACGGCATCTGCCACTTCTGCTACTGCCAGACCGGCTTCCTGCGCCTTGGCCCAGGATGAAGAACCTTCACGCAGACCCACTACGACGTCTACGCCGGAATCCTTAAGATTGTTGGCATGGGCATGGCCCTGGGAACCGTAGCCGACGATTGCGACTTTCTTGCCCTGAATCAGGGACAGGTCGGCATCTTTGTCGTAATAGATGTTCAAGCTCACTTTGAATCTCCGTTGGGATCACATGTCAGGCACTGGCCCGACAATAATTAATCAATACTCAGTTTAAGGACTTCAGGGCCGTGACCAATGGCAACCGCGCCACTGCGTACAACCTCGATGATTTTTGCCAGGGCAGAAATTTCCTTGATGAAATCTTCCACTTCCAGACCGGTACCGGTCAGTTGAATTGAAAAACTGTCATTGCGCTCATCCAGAATTTCTGCGCCGTACCGCACTGCAATCGACTCAATTTCACTCTGGGTCAATTCATCAACAATCAGTTTAATAAACAGCAATTCGCGCTCGATATGATCGCCACGCGTCAAATCCGCGGTATCGACCACGTCAACCAGCTTGGCGAGCTGCTTGTTGATCTGATTGATCACCTCATCCGAGCCCGTAGTGACCATGGTCAGGCGCGATACGGTTTCATCTTCGGTGGGTGCAACGCACAGTGACTCAATGTTGTACCCACGAGAGGAAAACATGCCAGCAACACGCACCAGCGCGCCTGCTTCGTTCGCCATTAGTACCGAGATGATATGCCGCATTCAGAGTGAACCGTTGCCCAGGTGATCGTCAGACCACATAAAATAGCGCGCCAAGGTAATGTTTTCGCCTGCAAAAATCAAGGTAAAAGGCACAAAAACCCTAGACAAAAGCGTGCATGGCGCCCCCACAGTGGGCTAAACTACGCGGCTCTTTTTGGCCTACTTAGAAAAAAACGTTCGGATCGAAGATGACTGAAGACCACGCACAGGATATTAAACACCCATTGGCAGGCACCACGATGACCGGTTCAGATGTCGTCGTACAGGTACTTGCGGATGAGGGCGTGGACGTTATTTTCGGCTATTCCGGTGGTGCCATTCTGCCCACTTACGACGCTGTGTTCCGCTATAACCAGGAACACAATGATGCGATGCCGTTAATCGTGCCTGCGAACGAACAGGGTGCCGGCTTCATGGCCGCAGGTTATGCCCGTGCCTCCGGCAAGGTCGGCGCCTGCATGGTGACTTCCGGCCCCGGCGCGACCAATACGGTTACGCCGGTACGTGACTGCATGGCTGATTCCACGCCGATTGTTGTGATCTGCGGTCAGGTGCCAACACCTGCCATCGGCACCGATGGTTTTCAGGAGGCGCCTGTTTCGACCATCATGAGCGCGGCGGCCAAACATGTATTCCTGGTCACGGATCCGGAAAAACTGGAAGCGACCATTCGCACGGCTTTCGAAATTGCCCGTACTGGTCGTCCCGGCCCGGTTGTTGTCGACATTCCCAAGGACATCCAGAACTGGGAAGGCACCTTCCAGGGCGCGGGGAAATTGCCTGTGCCCGGTTACCGCCAGCGTATGGCGGCAATTACCAACAGCAAGCTGTCTGACGAAAAATGTGAAAACTTCTTCCGTATGCTGGAGGAATCCGAGCGCCCGATGATTTATGCCGGTGGCGGCGTGATCAATGGCAATGCCGCTGAATCCTTACGTGCGCTGGCGCATGAATTTGGCATCCCCGTCGTCACCACGCTGATGGGTATCGGCGCCTATGACACGACTGAAGACCTGTCCCTGCACATGCTGGGCATGCACGGCACGGCTTTCGCCAACTATGCGGTGGATGACTGTGATTTTCTGATATCAGCAGGCGCACGTTTCGATGACCGCGTGGCTGGCGTGCCTGCGAAATTCGCGCCTAATGCCAGACATATTGCGCATCTGGATATCGATCCTTCCGAGATCAACAAGGTCAAGGCAGTACAGTGGAGCTACATTGGCCTGCTGGCCGATGCACTGAACAAATTGCTCGCGCACGGCCGAAAAGCCGGCTTTGGCAAGGACTACAGCGCCTGGCATCAGCACATCATGGCACTCAAACGCGATCATGGCATGAACTATGACCGCGAGAGCGACATGATCCAACCCTATGCCGTGATCGAGGAAATCAACAGGCTCACCAAGGGTGAGGCGATTGTCTCGACCGGCGTGGGTCAGCACCAAATGTGGGCCGCCCAGTACTTCGATTTCAAGAATCCACGTCAATGGCTGACATCCGGCAGCATGGGCACCATGGGCTTTGGCCTGCCCGCGGCCGTCGGGGCGCAGTTTGCCTGCAAGGATAAAATGGTCATCAACATTGATGGTGACGCCTCGATTCGCATGAATCTGGGTGAACTGGAAACGGTCACCACCTACGACCTGCCCATTAAAACCGTGGTATTGAACAACTTCGGTGACGGCATGGTTCGTCAATGGCAGAAACTGTTTTTCCAGGGCCGCATGTCCGCCTCGGACAAGTCACTGCACAAGAAAGACTTTGTTAAAGCTGCTGAAGCTGACGGCTTTCAGTTTGCTGTGCGTCTGGATAAAAATGAAGACCTGCCACGCATCGTCAAGGAGTTCGTTGAATTCAACGGTCCGGCGTTTCTTGAGGTTATTATTGATCCTGATGCAGGCGTTTATCCTATGGTCGGCCCGGGCATGAGTTACCAGGAGATGATCACTGGTGACTTTATTGCAACTCGTGAAGGGCATGAAGCCAGTGAGGCACCGGGCAGTTCGGAGATGTTCTGAATCTGTATCCATGCAAAAAGCCGGGCAATGCCCGGCTTTTTTATGTCTGGGGTACTACCTGGCCCCTACTGCCCTTCCCGCCGTCAGGTCCTGGTCATATAAATGAATCAGCACGAAGCATTACCTGAATGATTCCCTCAGGAATCGGTAAGCGGCATTGGAGCGGCCATAACTTCTTAAAATGCCTTTTTTATACATAAATGGCAGATACAGAACGGTTCTCAGGAAATATTTAACCGCCTGGGACAATGCCATTTTTCTAGCTGCAGACAAACCATTGTACTTTTGCTCAAAATACAAACGTGAAGCCATAACATAACGTGTTTTTTTAATCGTAAGCGCTGCACTTGGCGGGGTTGACGTTCCGGAATCATGTACAACCGTTGCCTCAGGTACGACGACTATTGATTTCCCTGCAAGTCGAACACGCATACACAGATCATCATCTTCGTAGGTAAAGAAAAAGCTGTCATCAAAAAAGCCAATGGTTTGCATATCACTCATGCGCCATAACATGACTGCACCAGAAACCATTTCCACACAGAGGTCGCCATCTGGCTCAATATATTTCGTTGAAGTTTTTTCTCGCGTGAATACGTTCGACCGATATGAACTTTGCTGCTCTCCACTCGGGTGATAGAGCACCGGTGAAATGATGGCTGCATCCGGGTAATCATGCGCTCTGGCCACAAGTGCATCTACTGTATTGTCCGCCAGTCGCGCATCCGGATTAAGGAGCAATACGAATTCGGTTTCAGCCTGCCCTATTCCCAGGTTCATTGCTTTTGCAAAACCCAGATTCTCAGGGCTGAGTATGATTTTAACTGCCGGACGGACAGACTTTGCGAGACGAATAGTACTATCAGCGGATGCGTTATCGACAATGCATACATCCATATTTTCTGGAATGGACCTGAGACAGTCTTCTATTACCTGTTCGCTGTTGAATGTAACGATAATAATCGTCACACATTTACCTGCTTCCATCCTGTGTGCATCCCATTTCTGTAGATGGGCACTTTACCATTTCTGCAGATAAAAAATTCCGGAGTTACGGGATTTTATATTTCTGTATTGAGGTCGGGAATCGAGGTAAAGGCAATTCTCATAGGCGCTTCATCCAGCGCACCATGCGCGGCACCGAAATAGGCAGCCTCCTTGCCAAAACGATTATTCAGTTCATCCACGACTTCTGTCAGGCGTTCACGATTACGGGTCTGCAGCGGCCCGAACAAAGGCAAAGTTGCCTGCTCATTGATCACCAGACGGGTTAAAGTCACACCAACTGCTACCGGATCCAGCGGTGGCCTGAAATTCCATAACGCCATCAAGGCATGCTCGAATTCAACCGTATCCTGGGTGGCTGTGAAACGGGTTTGCCTCGACCATCCAGGCTTGCCACGATGGCGCACGAATATCTGCATGCCGCCCGCGTGATACCCCAGTTTACGTAACCGCAGGGCAGCTTTCTGCAACATGCGGTGCAACACCTTGAGTGCGTCCCTGTCATTGCGACGCTCTGGTGGTAGCACATGTGAATGTCCAACACTGCCTCGTTCGGTGGGCGCCTCATATACCTGCTCTCCACGCAATCGCCCATACATACGCTCGCCTTCGACACCATTCCACACCTTGCGCATCAGGTGGACATCAGCCGCACACAGATCGGCCACACTGGCAATACCATGCGCTTTCAGATGCTGCTTCATGCGTCGGCCAACTCCGGTGATATTGCTTAAATCAAGGCCATGCAGGGCCGTTGGCAATGCTTCCAGCGGAATAACCTTCAAGCCATTCGGCTTATTCATTGCTGAAGCCAGTTTGGCGATAAACCGGTTGGGGGCAATGCCGATTGAACAACGCACAAATTCACCAGCCTGTTCCGCGATTTTCTCCTTGATATCGGTGGCCACCTGCTCTGCCCTTTTGCGTTCCTGCCAGCTGCCGGTCAAAGCACACCACATTTCATCAATGGAACGTATGGCCTCAACAGGTATCTGGCTCTCGACAATATCCACCAGCTGGTGGTGATAACGTACATAAACCTCATGTCGGGCCTGTACACAGACCAGGCCCGGGCATAAATGCCGGGCTTCTCCGACACCGGTACCGGTTTTCACACCAAATGCCTTGGCCTCATAGCTCGCCGCAATACAGCAGGTAGAATCGGTCATCATTGGCACCACCGCTACCGGACGCCCCCTGAGCTCAGGCTGCTCCTGCTGTTCGACCGATGCAAAATAGCTATCAAAATCAACATATAAGGCGCGTAGCGTCACTGCGTTGTCCCTGCCGGTAAATTAAAACTTGACGAATACTGTTATCTCTTACAGTATAGTGTAAACAGTTACAGGAGCAAGGCCGTGAATCATACAGAAATGCAACCGCTTACCGTGCGTCAAGCCGAGGTACTACAGTGGATTGAAGAATCTGTTGCCAGCCGCGGCATAGCGCCGAGCATCCCGGAACTCATGCAGTTACTGGGTTCTACATCACCTACCGCCGCCGCTGACCATCTAAAGGCGCTGGAACGAAAAGGCTATATCTCACGCCTCCCCGGCACTGCGCGGGGTGTACGCCTGCTGAATCAGCCGTCGATGAATGACTGGGATATTCCACTGATCGGTAAGGTCGCAGCCGGTGGGCCTATCGCAGCGATTGAAAATGTCGAACGTGAGATATCAATTCCACCCGACATGTTCAATAAACGCCCCGACTATCTGTTACGCGTTCAGGGTGACAGCATGATCGACGCCGGCATACTGGACGGTGACCTGATTGCCGTAAAGAAAAGTCCCACTGCCGACCGTGGACAAATAGTCGTCGCCCGTCTTGATGACGAGGTAACGGTAAAAGAACTCACGATCGAGAACGGAGAAATCGTTCTCATGCCACACAACCCTGCATACAAACCCATACGCATTCCACCTGATCAGGTGGTAATTGAAGGTCTGTATGTAGGATTAATACGTAACTAGATACGTAACCAGAGAAACAAAGCCGTTAATACGGTTAAAACAACAGGAGATTAAAAATGACCAGCATTACCCCAAACAGACTTCAGCAAGGACACCTGGAAAAATTCTGGGAGATATTTGCCATCGACGGTTCAAAAGCCGTCAAGGTATGGGATAGCAAGAAATTATTGCCTATGGCAACACAGCGTTCGGGGAATCAGGCACACCGACTGTATGTAAAGCTGTCTCGCCTTAATACCAAGGAAATCACCCGACTGGCAACACGCATCAGCGAAATAGATGCCCGCAGTGATCAACATCTTTGCCTATTTAGATAAACAAGTAGATAAACGTCGCTACTGCCTCAAACACCCGCTCATTCGAGCGGGTGTTTGAGAATGATTGTATCGGCGCGGTCGGGACCGGTAGAAATAATATCAATCGGTACGTCCGCCACTTCCGCAATACGTCTCAGATATGCGCGGGCATTTTCAGGTAGTTCTTCATAGCTGCGAACGCCCACAGTAGAATCCTGCCAACCCGGCCAATCTTCATAAACAGGTTCACAGGTTTCCAGTGCATCGGCACCCATGGGCGGCATATCCAGGCGCTTACCGTTGGATTCGTAACCGATACAGATACGTAGCGTTTCCAGACCATCCAATACATCCAGCTTGGTAATACACAGGCCGGACATGCTGTTATTAAATACCGAGCGACGCAGGGCAACCGCATCAAACCAGCCACAACGGCGAGCCCGGCCAGTTGTCGCACCAAATTCAGCACCTCGGCGGGCAAGATGTTCGCCCATTTCATCAAAGAGTTCGGTAGGGAAAGGCCCGGAACCCACGCGCGTGGTATAGGCTTTTACAATACCCAGAACGTATTCCATGTAACTGGGTCCGACGCCCGTACCCGTAGAAGCCCCGCCTGCAGTAGTGTTTGAAGAGGTAACGAAGGGATAGGTACCATGATCAATATCAAGCAAGGCGCCCTGGGCACCTTCAAACAGTATGCTCCCACCATCCAGACGGATTTTGCGCAGAACATCGGTTACATCGACAATCAGGGGTGCGAGGCGTTCGGCCTGTGCCAGAGCTTCCTCAAGGGTTTTCTGGAAATCAACAGGCACTTCCTTGAAGTAATGCTGCAATACGAAGTTATGATAATCCAAAACCTCACCCAACTTTGCAGCAAACTTTTCACGGTGGAATAAATCACCAATACGTAAACCACGACGACTAACCTTGTCCTCATAGGCCGGGCCTATACCGCGACCCGTCGTACCAATCTTGGCAGCACCACGTGCTTTTTCACGCGCCACATCCAGACGAACGTGATACGGCAAAATCAGGGGGCATGCCGGACTGATACGCAGGCGTTCAGTAACAGGAACACCCCGTGCAATGAGTTCATCCATTTCCTTGAGCAAGGCCTCGGGAGAAACTACGACACCATTGCCAATCAGGCACTGCACACCTTCACGAAGTATGCCTGAGGGAATAAGATGCAGGACTGTTTTTACACCGTCTATGACGAGTGTGTGACCCGCATTATGGCCACCCTGAAAGCGGGCAACAGCAGCACAGCGATCAGTCAACAGGTCAACGATCTTGCCCTTACCCTCATCACCCCATTGACTGCCTATTACGACAACGTTCTTGCCCATCCTGCCCTTCTTAACTTGTACTTAAAATATAGAAAATAACAATAAATCAGCCTAAACAGCCTGCTTAACCCATTGACCCGCTTTTTCGATAAGAACACTGCTGCATCCCAGGCTGGCGGCCTCTTCACTGAGTCCATTCTCTGCAAGAGAGATGAGTACTGAGCAACCCTGGGCACGAAGTGCAGTAATTTCACTGCTCAACTGAGCATTACCATTTGCAGGTGCCAGAATACGTTCTGCAGCACTACTGGTTTCATCAAATGCACTTAAATCCGCCAATGCATTCAAATCCGCACTAAATCCCGTGGCCGGCCTGGCCCGGCCGAAACTGGCGCCAATGCCATCATAGCGACCACCACGGGCGACTTCCCGTCCCTGCCCTGGCACAAAGGCTGCAAAGACAATCCCCGTTTTATACCGATAGCCTCTGAGTTCAGCCAAATCAATATGAATAGGCAAATCCGGATACCTAGCCGATAACTGTTTTGCTGTGTCAGAAAGAGTGGATAGCGCTCTTAGCACTTCCTCACCTGAACCGGCCAGACGCTGTGTAGCCAAATCAAGTGTTTCAAGTCCGCCATTTAGCTGAATCAGGTCTTTGAACGACTGTGTCAGTTTTTCTGGCAGACCCTGTTTACTGGCAAACACCTGAAGATCAGGCACCGCTTTACGCTGCAGAATATCAAACAGTTCCTGCTCAGCAGATAAAGACAAATTCGCCTGCGACTCCAGCGCCCGGTAAATAGCCACGTGACCGAGATCAACGGATATATCCTTCAGGCCCAGGCTTTCAAGTGAGGCGAGCATCAACCCGATAATTTCCAGATCAGCCTGAACACTGTCACTGCCAAATAGTTCAGCCCCCACCTGCAATGGCGTGCGGCTACCTCCCATACCATCTGGTCGTGTACGCAGCACACTGCCGATATAGCTATATCTGGCCACTGCACTTTGCTTGATGCTGTGCGCGTCTATTCTGGCAGCCTGAGTCGTCATATCCGAACGGACTCCCATCATGCGCCCGCTCAACTGATCGGTCAGCTTGAAGGTTTCCAGATCAAGGTCATGCCCAGCGCCTGTCAGTAGCGCATCCAGAAATTCAATTAATGGGGGACGTATGAGGTCATAGCCCCAGCTACGATAGAGATCGAGCAGGCAACGACGAGCGCGCTCAAGGCGCCAAGCCTCAGGCGGCAGGCTTTCTTCTACGCCTTCCGGCAATAGCCAGCGTTCCATGTATAAACCGTTCGGAAGTAATTAGTGACGGAGAAATTGTAACAGGAACAGGCCGCTGATCAGCACTCCACCTGCAATTGCACGTAATATTTTTGGTTCTGTCTGGCTCACCTGTAGCAACATCTGGCGCCAACGCGCTGGTGCTATGAAGGGAAACAACCCTTCAAGCACCATAACAAGGGCGAGTGCGCGCCAGAGATCTTCCCAGGCCATCAATTATCAGCGAGCTGGCGGATTGAAATATTTGAAGAACTCGCCATCTGGTTCCATCACAAGAATATCGCCGCTATCGCGCCATGCAGAGCGATAAACCTCAAGACTGCGATAGAAGCTGTAGAACTCTTTGTTGCGACCATAGGCGGTCGCATAAATGTCGGCGGCCCTGGCATCGCCTTCACCACGTAACTCTTCCGCTTCACGATAAGCGTTCGCCTGGATGACTTCGCGCTCACGATCTGCTTCAGCGCGAATAATTTCCGCCTCCTCGGCACCCTTAGCACGCAAGTCAGCTGCTACACGCTTACGCTCGGAACGCATACGGTCATAGACCGACTCACTGACATTATCTGGCAAATCAATACGCTGGACGCGTACATCCATTATTTCTACACCTAGCTCACCCACCTGCTCATTCGCAGAAACAGCAAGATTCTGCATAATCTCGGTACGCTCGCCGGACACCGCTTCCTGGATTGTCCGCTTACCAAATTCCGATCTCAGTCCTTTACGCATGATGTCAGACAAACGATCCAGCGCCAGTGATTCCTGACCCCGGGTAGCACGATAGTAGGACGCTACATCCTTGATGCGCCATTTCACATAGAAATCGACGATTACGTTTTTCTTTTCCTTGGTCAGAAAACGTTCTGGCTTGTTATCCAGCGTCAGAAGGCGGCGTTCAAAACGACGGATATTCTGGACAAAAGGCGTTTTAAAATGAATACCCGGCTCATAATCTGCACGCTTGATTTCACCAAACTGGAACAGTGCTGCATATTCACGTTCATCAACGACAAATACCGAACCGGAAAGAATCATCAGGCCCAGCAATGTAGTAGCCAGTAATACTATTTGACGACCACTCATTAGTTTCTCCTCCGGCTACGCAAGTCCTGCTCACGACGTGTCGGGGCATTACGGTTATTGGCATTGTTCCGGCTTGGATTCGGAGCGTTACTGTTGGCGGTAGGATCTGAACTTAACGTTTGATGCTTCATGATCTGATCAAGCGGCAGGTAAAGCATCTGATTGCTGGCCTTGCTATCCACCAGAATTTTGCTTGAACTGCCTAGTACAGATTCCATCGTATCCAGATACAGACGTTTACGAGTTACCTGTGGCGCTTTCTCATATTCAGCACGTAAGAGACTGAATCTGGCCGCTTCACCTTCAGCCTGTGCTTCAACACGTTCACGGTAGGCATTGGCCTCGGCAACCTGGCGGGCCGCATTACCACGCGCCTTCGGTAAAATATCATTCGAATAGGCCTGCGCCTCATTCTGCAGACGTTCGGAATCTTCACGGGCACGAATTGCATCCGCAAAGGCATCCTGCACCGCTTCCGGTGGCTGGGCGTCCTTCATATTCACTTCGGTTATGACAAGTCCAGACGCATAACTATCGAGTGCTTCCTGCAATATATCGCGTGTACGGAACTCAATTTGCTGACGGCCTTCTGTCAGGATGAAATCCATTTTCTCCTTACCCACTGTTTCACGCACTGCACTCACAAGCGCCTGATGCAGAGTAACCTCAGGGCCACGTAACTTGAACAGAAAATCCTCGGGAGAACTGACCTTGTACTGCACAGCAATTTCCAGATCGACGATATTCTCGTCCTGCGTCAGCATCTGGGCGCGTTCGGTCACATTACGAATCGCGTCGACATTAACAATTTCGACACGCTGAACCGGCGAAGGTATGCGCCAATGCAGGCCAGCACCTTCAGTAGAATTATACTTCCCAAACTGAAGTACCACGGCCCGTTCGGCATCATCAACCGTATAGAAACCGGAAAAGCCCCATACAGCCAAAGCTGCAAGAATCAGGAGCACTACACCTTTGCCACCCATGCCGGCACCTGGCGTTCCTGTTTGACCACCGCCACCAAAACGTTGGCGAAACTGCTTCCACACTTCATCAAGATCAGGGGGACCGTCAGTTTTCTTAGGTCCGCCGCTCCAGGGATCCTGACCCTTACCGGGTTCATTCCAGGCCATGCCTGTTGACTCCTTAAAATTACGTTACGTTCGGAATATATTCCGACAAGATTATTACCAGCAGGAGTTTAGCCCGCCAAGGGGGATCAAGTCGACTCTATCTAACAAGATGTGGGCAAAATCGTCTAAATCAAGGTGATACCGGAACTCTCTACCATTATTCGATCCAATTTCGCTCTTGGCATTGCGATACGGATCACCTGACTACCATCGTGAATGATACGTTCGCTCCTGACGGCTCCCATTTCGAAGAGGCGTGCACGTAACTGTCCAGCGCTCGGATGTAACTGCACTTCACACTCCACCCAGTCTGGATAAAGAATATCAGCAAGCGCTTCACGCAACAGTTCCAGACCAGCACCATCAATTGCAGAAACAAATACTCGCCTGACCCTGCCTTCTTCGTCACGTTCAATACGGGGCCGCAACCCCTCGCAGGCATCTATCTTGTTGATGACATGGATTTGCGGAACTTCCTGCGCTCCGACATCCTCAAGAACTGTCTGAACCTGGTCAATGCGCAGTAGGCGTTCCGGGTCAGAACCATCGATCACATGCAATAGCAGGTGCGCCTGACGGGTTTCTTCCAGGGTCGCATGGAATGCCGCAACTAGATCATGCGGGAGATCACGAACAAACCCAACAGTATCAGCAAGCACTATCGGCTCGCCTATGCCCAGATCATAGCGACGTATCGTTGGATCCAGCGTCGCGAACAATTGATCGGCCACATAGCATTCCGCGCCGGTCAGCCGGTTAAACAAGGTGGATTTTCCGGCATTGGTGTATCCAACGAGAGATACTAGAGGTAATTCTGCCTTACGACGGGATTGCCTGCCCTGCTCACGTTGTGCCTGAACTTTATCAAGCTTGCGGCGCAGGTGTTTGATCCGGGCACCCAGCAATCGGCGATCGGTCTCCAACTGGGTTTCACCCGGGCCACGCAGGCCGATACCACCCTTCTGCCGCTCCAGATGTGTCCAGCCACGTACAAGTCGGGTAGATAAGTGCTGTAACTGGGCAAGCTCTACCTGCAACTTGCCTTCATGAGAGCGGGCGCGTTGTGCAAAGATATCCAGTATCAGGCCTGTGCGATCCAGTACCCGGCACTTGAAGAGGGCTTCAAGATTCCGCTCCTGACTTGGTGATAATTCATGATTAAACAACACCAGGTCAGCTTCGGATTCCTTGACCGCATCAGCTATCTCCTCGGCCTTTCCACTACCAGCAAAGAACTTCGGGTCTGGCCTGACACGACTACCGCCCAGAATTTCGAGTACTTCAGCACCGGCAGATTTAGCCAGATCGACGAATTCCAGACACGCGGGATCATCGGTGCCTCCCAAACCGGAGGCACCGATTTCCATATGTACCAGGATACTGCGGCTACCGAGCTGTGGACGTTCGAACAAAGCGTCCTATCTCAGCTTAAACGTTGCCGACGTTTTCCCCTTCTTCCTCAATATCATCAACGATCTCATCTTCAGCGCCACCTTCTGTAAGCGTAACGTTGCGAGCCGGGACGATTGTGGAAATGGCATGCTTGTAAACCATTTGACTAACATTATTTTTAAGCAGAACAACAAACTGGTCGAAGGATTCAACCTGGCCCTGTAATTTAATGCCGTTTACCAAGTAAATGAACACGGGCACACGCTCTCGACGCAATGCGTTCAGGAACGGCTCTTGTAAGGTCTGGCCTTTGGACATTTGGGTGTGCTCCTTATTAAGGATAAATGATGATTGTGATTAGCTCGCTTAGGACCACGAGTCTGCGAAAAAGTTTAGCACAGCTGTCAAGGGGCGCTGCCGATATTTTTTGTCATCCTCAGACTACCTAACTTTGAAATTGCCTGATCCAGCAAATCATCAGTTGTTGCATCCAGCCATTCGGCCTGAAAACCGTTCCTGAGCCAGGTTAGCTGACGCTTGGCCAACTGACGCGTAGCAGCTATTCCTCGCTGCACAGCTTCGTCAAGACTCCACTCGCCATCAAGGTATTTCCATAACTGTCGATATCCGACGCAGCGCACTGACGGCTTATCAAGATCCAGATCTTCACGTTGATGCAACTTCTCTACTTCCCCAAGGAAACCCGCAGCCATCATGGACATAAATCTTTGCTCAATTCTGTCATGCAGGATGGATCGGTCAGTCGGGTTTACGACTATCTGTATCGATTCGTAAGGAAATTCATGTCTGGAATCAGTATGGACACTGGGGCCTTCTCCAGTAATCTCAATAATTTCGAGAGCACGCTGTATACGTTGTGCATCATTGGGATGAATGCGAGCGGCTGCTCCGGCATCGATTGCCGCGAGTCGTGCATGCAGGACGGGCCATCCGAGCTGACTGGCCTCCTGATCGATGCGAGTCCTGATTTCAGGAACTGCTTCGGGCAACTCACTTAGGCCAGAGTACAAAGCCCGGTAATAAAGCATTGTGCCGCCCACTAGCAAAGGGATTCGTCCATTGGCATGAATATCGGCGATCTCCCGACGGGCATCGCTGGCAAACTGGGCTGCAGAGTAACTCAATGCCGGATCGAGAAAATCTATAAGGCGATGTGGTGCTCTGGCGAGAATATCGGCATCAGGCTTGGCGGTACCTATATTCATATCTTGATACACCAGTGCGGAATCCACGCTGATGATATCCATAGGCAAGCGTTGTACGAGCTCGACAGCGAGCCCGGTCTTGCCCGAAGCTGTTGGTCCCATCAGGAACACAACGGGTAACGGAGCAACCTCATTCATGCCGGAATAAACAGTGAATATTACTGACCACGCAAAAACAGGCGATCAAGTTCAGATAACTCAAGCTTCACCCAGGTCGGCCGACCGTGGTTGCACATGCCCGCACGCTCGGTATGTTCCATATCCCTGAGTAATGCATTCATTTCCGGCAAGGTAAGCTGCCGGTTCGCCTTGATCGCGCCCCGACAGGCCACAGTACCCAACACATGCTCAATGGCATGCTGAACCCGATCACTCGAATCATCTGCTGTATCAATCAAATCATTCTGCGCATCGATATCACTCAGGACATCACGAAGTAGCTGCTCTACATCTATTTGTGATGACAGCAGCACCGGAATGCTCCTCAACATGACTGAATCCGGGCCACTACGCCTGATTTCCAACCCCATTTTGAGCAATACTTCTGCATGCCGCTCGGCCAGGTCCGCCTCAGCTTCGGACAATCTGAGTGTCACCGGCACCAGCAGTGGTTGGCTGGGTACCTGTCCGCTATCCAGCTTTTCTTTCAGGCCCTCATACACGATCCGCTCATGAGCAGCGTGCATGTCCACGAGGATCAGGCCATCAGCATTTTGTGCAAGAATATAAATCCCGTGCAACTGCCCCAAGGCAAAGCCCATTGCAGGAATTTCTTCCTGGCTCTGACGGCTCGATTCACGGACTGCACCAGCCGAATTAACGGCTGACGAAAGCCCATCCCCTGTATTTAATGAATAAGACCTATTGGGCTGACCGGCTTCCATCTCGCTGACACGCAGCTGCAAGGGACTTTGCCGGGGCTGGGAATTGCTATCATTCACATGCCCGATCGGCGGCACCAGCGTCACCCTGTGAGCATGCGCAGCATCATCCGGCCTCTCATCGGCTATGGCACGATGGACAGAATGAAACAGGAAGTCGAATACCAGACGACTATCCCTGAAACGCACCTCATGTTTGGCAGGATGAGCATTCACATCCACCTGGGCAGGGTCCATTTCCAGAGACAGCACATAAGCTGGATAACGTTGATTGTGTAACACATCGTGATAGGCCCGCCGCAAGGCTGATTGCACAAGCTTGTCTCGAATCAGGCGGCCGTTTACGTAAAAGAATTGCAAATCAGCCTGACTTCTAGAAAAACTGGGCTGGGCCAACCAGCCTGTCATTCGCATACCTGCCGCCTCATGTTCAAGCTTCAAGGCATGCTCAATAAATCCCTTTCCACATATAGATGCAACACGCTGTTGTTGACCAGCCTGATCTTCAGCAGCCAGCACGCGAAAAATCTGACTACCATTATGTTTCAATTCGAGAGTTACATCGGGTCGACTCAGTGCCAATCGCTTACATAACTGTTCAATATGACGAAATTCTGTTCTTTCGGCTTTTAGAAATTTCCGACGTGCCGGAATAGCATGAAACAGGTCAGACACTTCAACAGTAGTACCCACAGGATGGGCAGCAGGGCGTGGAGTATCTCGTTGATCACTGCCATCACCGGAAACCGTATAGGCCTTATCAGCATCTTTGGATCTGGATATTAGTGTCAATCGTGATACAGAGGCAATACTTGGCAAGGCCTCACCGCGAAACCCAAGGCTGCTTACACGTTCCAGATCATCAAGACTGGAAATCTTGCTCGTTGCATGACGCGCCAAAGCAAGCGCTAATTCCGCCTGTGGTATGCCACGGCCATTATCACGAATTCTAATGAGCTGTACTCCACCCTGCTCGATCTCGACCTGAATATGGGTCGCACCTGCGTCGAGGCAGTTCTCTACGAGTTCCTTAACGACAGAAGCCGGTCGCTCCACGACCTCGCCAGCCGCAATCTGACTGATGAGTTGGGGGTCGAGTTGGCGTATGGGCATACGAAATCCGAACAGTCTGGCAAAGACCGTTAGTGTAACGCTTCAATGGGAAAAGAGGGGTTTAAGTATTCGCTAGCTGTCTGTCGGAATAGTGAGAACCTGGCCGACTCGCACCATATCACCCCGAATCCGGTTGGCAGAGCGTAGCTGATTCAGGCTCACCCGATATTGCTGGGCAATTTCGGACAATGTTTCGCCACGGCGAATCTTATGCTTGAGATTGTCACCGGATGACGCGACCGTTTCACCACTCATAGGACGATACGTTGAGAAGTAACCACTCACACCCTTGTAAATGGCATTCGCCATTTTCTCTTTATAGGCACTCGTACGAAGCAGGTTCTCTTCCTTACGATTGGAGATAAAGGCTGTTTCAACCAGTACCGATGGGATATCAGGTGATTTAAGCACCATGAAACCGGCCTGCTGGACTTTACGTTTATGCAAATGCCCGATACGGCCCATCTCGCTCAATATACGATCACCCACATCAAAGCTGGCTTCAAGACTGGCATTCTGTGTGAGGTCCAGCATCACCGATGCCAGCGTGGAATCCGTCCCCTTCAGAGTTACCCCACCGACCAGATCCGAAGCATTTTCCCTTTGGGCCAACCATCGGGCATGTTCACTACTGGCGCCCCGACGAGACAGAACAAATACTGAACCACCTCGAGCTGAACGCTTTCGAAAGGCATCTGCATGAATGGATACGAAAAGATCAGCATCATGCTTACGAGCACGTGCCATGCGTTCACGTAAACCAATGTAATAATCACCATCACGTATCAGTACAGCTTTCATGCCTGGCTGTGCATTTATTTTCTTTGCGACCCTGCGTGCAATGGCCAGTGCAACGTCTTTTTCCTTGGTGCCTCGTGCGCCACGCGCGCCCAGGTCTTCACCCCCATGGCCGGCATCAATAGCCACTACCCGGAGGGATGGCGTAAATTTCTGTCCACTATTACCGTTATCAGGTACTACGATCTGTGCTATCTGAGGCTCAGGATCATCTGCAACGACCTGTTTACCTGTTGGACTAATATCTACTACCAGACGATGTCCATACTGCGCATTGGGTGCAAGGGTAAAGCTCTCATGCTTAATCGCACCCTTAACATCGAGTACGACGCGTATATCCTTGCCATTGCGTACCCCGGTGCGGACAGCCGTAATCAGTCCTTTACCCTGAATGTTCTGATATTGCCCCTTTTTCCCATAGGCATTACGAATATCAACAACAACCCGATGTGGGTTTTCAAGGGTAAAGAGTTTGTACTTAACTGACCCGCCAAGATCGAAAACAATGCGGGTATGATCCGGGGCTGCCCACAGGCGTACATCATGCAGGGCCACTTTTGCCCACGCACTGTTGGCCACACATAGCAGCAATAGTGCAAAAATTGCACGAAAGACTGGTTTAGAGTTGGTATTCCGTATCATTGGCAACACCCTCCTCGAAGCCCCCAAAGCCGGACACAGGCATAAAGCGTAGTCATGATTTTAAAATAATGCAAGTTTTTTCATTTATAAACAAAACACAAGGGCTGCTAGTTTATCTATAGCAAGAGATATCGGCCCTATCCCACTGACGCATGGTTGTGACGTAGACGCTGCAACCACAGCAGGCCTTTTTCAGTGTATCCATTGGCAACCAAAACCCTTCCCGGATCACGGTCTTGCAAACAGATGGTGAGATCCTCCGCAGGCAACATACCTTTGCCATGGCTGGGCCATTCCACAAACATGAGATCGCATACCGGATCGATATCCCGTATGCCGATGAACTCAAGCTCTTCAGGATCTGAAAGACGGTAAAGATCCAGATGGAATATGCGAACCGGGCCGGCATTATAAGGTTCTACAAGCGTATAGCTAGGACTGACTACTCGTCCCGAATAGCCCAGGGCATGCAGGGTCGCCCGGACAAGGGTCGTTTTCCCTGCCCCCAGATCGCCCTCAAGCAAAATGACGCCACCCTGACCACTAATACTCTTTGCCAGCGATGTTCCAAATTGCAGGGTTGCCGCTTCATCTGGCAATTCTATCGTGAGTGTCATTTGCGGATCTAAGGATTCACAAGCTGTCGAATCAAGGGAAACAGGTCGTGAGGCAGCAATCCACGCTCGCCATCTACTGCCGCCAGATCACCGGCACGGGCGTGAATATCGACTGCAATACATGTCGCCTCCATGAGCGGAACACCCTGGGCAATAAGAGACACAATAATGCCGCCGAGCAAATCCCCCATGCCGCCTACCGCCATACCGGGGTTCCCGTACTGACAGATAAAAACCGGTGACTCCGGCTGAGTCACCATACTCCCTGCGCCTTTTAGCAAGGTGATGGCCCCAAATTGTTCAGCAAGGGCTGTGACTGCCTTTGCCCGGTCAGCCTGAACATTATCTTTTGAAACATTAAGCAATCTTGCAGCCTCGCCCGGATGAGGCGTCAAGACCCAGTTGTCTCTTGACTGTCTGTTGGCAGACAACAAATTCAAGCCATCGGCATCAACCACTACAGGCAAATCAGACTCCATCACCTTAGACCACAGGGACTGCCCCCATTCCTCTTGCCCCAGACCCGGACCAATTAACACTGCGTCAGATTGCGCAAGGAGCGAAATTAAATCATTGGCCGTTTCCACGCCACTGCACATCAACTCCGGACATGCCTGAGACATGGCCACGGCGACCTCTGGACGGGTGGCGACCGAAACCAGGCCTGCACCGCTCCGCAATGCGGCTTCGGCGGCCAGTCGTATTGCCCCTGCTGTCGCATAGTCACCGCCTATGCAAAGCAGATGACCATGGCGGTTCTTATGCGCATCCCGGCTTCTGGGCTTCAAATACTTCTGCCTGAGTCCGTCCGGGATCAATTGGGCCGACGGCAATACCCCATCGTAAATATCTCCAGGCACATCAAGATGACTAAAATGCAACTCTCCTGCGTATTCCGGACCGGCGCCAGTCAGCAAACCGGGCTTCATGCCAATGAAACTCACTGTGACAGTTGATTTCACTGCCACCCCGAGCACCGCGCCAGTATCCGCATGCAAGCCAGAAGGAATATCTAATGAAATAACACCTGCACCTGCATCCTGCGCTAAATTTATACGCTCAATGGCATTCAGAAAATCTCCAGCCACGGCTCTGTTCGCGCCTGTGCCCAATAAGGCATCCACTACAACCTCTGCGTCAATTCCAGCAACAATGCCGCTTTCAAGTTGCCCCCCTGCCTCGTGAAAAAGCTCCAGGGCTTTCGCAGCATCACCCTTTAGGTCATCAGGCTTGCAAAGCAGCTCAAGAGAAACATGAAATTCTTCGGCCAGGGCCATGGATGCCAGAACCAACCCATCCCCGCCGTTATTCCCCGGACCACACAACACATGCAACCGACGTGCTTCTGGCCATGTGCATTTCAATATTTCGAAACTGGCCTGAGCGGCGCGCTGCATTAATGCAAACCCAGGAATGCCATGACCCTCGATGGCGCGACGATCCAACTCACGCACCTGTTCGGCTCGATATAACTGTTCGGGGATAACGTTCATGACGTCATTATAGAAAGACTGGAACGTTCTTTGGCTATTCAGTCTTTATTACGCTGTCCAAGATAACGCTGCATCAATGCAGTGGTCGATGCATCGTGTTGCCCCAATTCGCCAGAATCAATTTCGTGCAGAAGCTTTTGAGCCAGTCGCTTGCCCTCTTCCACACCCCACTGATCGAAGGGGTTTATATTCCAGATGACTGCCTGCACAAACACCTTGTGCTCATAAAGTGCCAACAAAGCTCCAAGACATTGTGGAGACAGCTCGGGTAATAAAATCATGGTACTGGGCCGATTACCAGGCAGCACCCTGTGTTCCAGATTCTCGATACCCGACGCCTGCAAATCATTGGCATCGCGCCCGTTCATCAGGGCCTCAGCCTGCGCGAAACAGTTCGCGACCAACGCATCATGCTGGCGTTGATATGGGTGACGTACTTTCAGAGGCAATACGAAATCCACTGGAACGTTATGTATACCCTGATGCAGTCTTTGCATGAAAGCATGCTGAGCATTTGTACCGACCTCTCCCCAAAGCGCGGGTACCGTTGCATAGCTGACTGAACGCCCATCCCTATCTACGCTTTTTCCGTTGCTCTCCATTTCCAGTTGCTGCAGATAGGCAGGCAATCTTTCAAGATAATGGCTATACGGCAGAACAACATGCTGATTGACGCCTAAAAAGTTGGTATGCCAGATCCCCAGCATGCCCATGATGACCGGAAGATTGGAACCGAATTCCGCATGGCGAAAGTGCTCGTCCATTTTCCTCGCGCCTGCCAGCAATGATTCAAACACAGACATCCCGGCTGATAATGCGATTGTCGCCCCTACTGCTGACCAGACTGAAAAACGTCCACCAACCCAGTCCCAGAATGGCAAAACCTCAGCAACGCCGAATTCATTGGCTTTTTCAACCTTGGCTGTAATACCGACAAAATGCCTGTCGAGACCATCATCTCCCAGCTCTGTCCGCAGCCAGTCCTGCGCAAGTCTTGCGTTATCGAGGGTTTCGCTGGTCGTAAAGCTTTTTGAAACCACCAGAAACAATGTCGTTGACCTGTTAAGTCCGCAAAGCACTTCATGCAGATCTGCACCGTCGCCATTCCCTACAAAATGGGCACGAGGGCCTGCATCACAGTAAGGTGCCAGCGCTGTTGTCAGAAATCTCGGGCCAAGGTCCGACCCTCCTATACCCAGATTCACGACATCCGTGATGGGCAAGCCGGTAGCGCCCTTCCAGTCACCTGAACGGACCGATTCGCTGAATCGGGCAAGCTGCGCCAGGCCAGAGGCAATCTCTGGCATCACATTCTTTTCCGAATCAGGATAAACAGACTGCAGGTCAGCACGTAATGCCATATGCAGGGCAGGCCTGTTCTCTGTGTAATTAACGTTCTCGCCGGCGAAAAGGCTATGAATACAGTCAGACAGTTTTGACTGTTCCGCCAATGTCATTAACTTGGAAAATATTTCTTCAGTAACAGGCTGCTTGGAATAGTCGGCATACAGGCCCGCTGCCTCGATTGAAAACTTAGTCAGTCGGGAAGGATCTGACAGAAAACAATCAGAGATGATCGGCGCCGGAGCCGCTGCCAGAGCTTGCAATTCCTGCCACGCAGGCAGCGTATCATGACGCGGCATAGTCAATTCCTTTAACGAAGCCGCATCATTCGTGATGATTGATAAACCGGTCTAAGCGGCTTGAACCGGAATGGTATTGCGGGTATGGGTAATATTGTTGTCGACGTCGAGATAAACCAGCTTGGGCTTATAGTTAGCTGCCTCGCCTTCTGACATGCGCGCATAAGTACAAATAATCAGGCGATCGCCTTCCTGTGCCTTATGTGCGGCAGCACCATTCACTGAAATAACCTGAGACCCATGTTCCGCGAGAATGGCATAAGTCGTAAATCGCTCGCCATTCGTCACGTTATAGATTTCAATCTGCTCATATTCCAGAATACCGGCGGCATCCAGCAGATTTCCGTCAATGGCACAGGAGCCCTCATAGTCCAACTCGGCATGAGTGACACAGGCTCTGTGCAATTTAGATTTTAGCAACGTTAATTCCATGGTATGGCTCTCTTAAGCTTCACCAGGTCGTTGAGCGGCGTGAGACTTTATCGGATAGCGAGCAGTGCGTCTACTCATCCATCCCCCTAAGGCGGCAGTGTACCTGTGCATGTATGAATTTCTCAACCCATTTTGCATCAGACAGCCCGTTATTATACTTGAATATTATCAATCAGGCGGGCAGAACCCAGCCTGGCTGCCACCAGAACCGTGAAATGTTGCATTGCGTCATGGGGTGCTGTCAAGTCTGGTGACGCTATCGTCATATATTCTGTTGTAAAGCCGTGTGAATCCAGTGATAACTGCGCTTGCTTTTCAATGGCTCCGAAATCACGCTCTCCAGCCTGCAATCGCTCTGCCACTTCACAAAGCTGCCGGTAAATCTGTGGTGCCAATGTACGCTCTTCACTGGTCAGGTACTGATTACGTGAACTCATGGCCAAACCATCACTCTCCCTGACGGTCGGGATTCCCAATATCTCAATTGGCATGTGCAAGGCAGCGACAAAGCGCCTTATCACGGCCAGCTGCTGATAATCCTTTTCACCAAAAAGCGCCACGTCAGGTTGAACCTGGTTAAACAGCATGCTCACAACCGTGGCCACCCCGGTAAAATGCCCCGGCCTATGCGCAGCACACAGCATACTATCTAGCCCTGGCACCTGTACCTGTACCGCACCCTCACCGAGCGGATACATGGTTTGCACATCCGGATTGAAAACAGCATCGGTTGCTATCTTTTCCAAAGCCTCACAATCTGCCTGAAGTGTACGTGGGTAGCGGTCCAGATCTTCACCGGGCCCGAACTGGGTTGGATTAACGAAAATACTGACGACGATACGATCTGCATTTTCCTTTGCCTTTTCCGCCAAATGCAGATGACCTGCATGCAGGTTACCCATTGTAGGCACCAGTGCAATGCGCTCACCCTTCGCCCGCCACCGGGCGATCTGGGCACGCAGTGCCTGAATTTCATTAATAACCTGCATTGATTAACTTACAAAGCCGTGCTCAACGGCAGGATATTGTCCTGACTTCACTTCCTGCACATAGGCCGCGACTGCTGCCTCAAGATTATCTGCTCCACTCATATAATCCTTTACAAACCTCGGCTTTCGACCTTCGGTGATATTCAGAATGTCGTAACTGACCAGTATCTGGCCGTCGGTATCCGGGCCCGCGCCTATACCGATGACCGGTACGTTGGCCTGCTCGGTAATTCTTCGCCCCAAGTCAGCCGGCACACATTCAACCAGCAGCATATCTGCACCGGCTTCTTCCAGCGCCAGTGCATCTCTCAGCATGGCTTCGGCAGCAGCGTCATCCCGCCCCTGCACCCGGAAGCCGCCCAGCTTATGCACCAGTTGTGGCTGCAAACCTATATGCCCACATACCGGAATTCCGCGGGCGCTGAGGTAATCAACGATATCTGCCTCGATTTCACCGCCTTCAAGCTTGATCATCTTGGCGCCGCCTTCCTGCATCAGGCGTGAGGCACTCTCCAATGCACGATCGCGTGTGGCGTAACTCATGAATGGCATATCACCCAGCAAAAATGCGCGGTGTAAGCCGCGCGCAACGGCACGGCTGTGATAAATAATGTCGTCGACAGTAACCGGAACGGTACTATCGTGCCCCTGTAATACCATACCCAGTGAATCACCTACCAATACAAGATCCACCCCGGCGCGATCTTCCATGGCGGCAAAACTCGCGTCATATGCAGTCAGACAGGCGATTTTTTCGCCATCTTCCCGCATCTTGCGAAAATCAGTCAGGGTAAGGGGTTTTGTTTGTTTTAATTGTTCACCAGCGTACATATTGAAACTCCAGAACAACGAGCGGTGTGGTCCTGTTGAGCAGACCTAACTATAACGTAATTAACGACTGTGGCGTTGCCAGGGCTTCCAGTAGTGCATTGTAATCTTCACGGGAACCTACAAGATCCCGCGCCTCGGCATCGACAACAATTAACTGGGACGCCTTGTAATGGCTGAAATGTCCCTGGTAACTATTTGCCACCTTACCGAGGTACTCTTCGGTAAGATTTGTTTCTTCATGACGATTTCGCTTGCGCACCCGTTTCATCAGAACATCAACAGGAGCGTGCAGGTAAATGACACAGTCTGGCGTGGGTGCCTGCCATGCCAGACGTCTGAATATTTCATCATATAAATCAAACTCGGGACCCTCCAGTGTAATCTGGGCAAACAGGCGATCCTTCTCAAACAGAAAGTCAGCTACACAGCGACTGGCAAACAAATCGCCCTGTCGAAGCTGGTCTACCTGCTTTGCTCGCTGTACCAGGAAAGACAACTGGGCTGCGAGCGCATACCCTTTCGGGTCGTTGTAAAAGTGCTCAAGAAATGGATTGTCCTGTGGTCGCTCAAGAAAAACCTCGCCGGCAAGACTTTCACTTAATCGATGTGCAAGTGTCGTTTTACCAACACCAATCGGTCCTTCCACGGCTATATAACGAAGTTCATTCATCCTTCGGCCCCATCCCAGAGCCGCAAACCGGCTTCGCCAACATTCTGCAACATAGTTGAGACATCACCCAATCCGGGCACCTTTAACCCTGGCGCAATATCAAACAGGGGTTTTAATACAAAATTCCGGTTTTTTATTTCCGCATGAGGGATGACCAGATCTGTCTCGTTTATAGCGTCATTTCCATATAAAAGAATATCCAGATCGAGCGTTCTCGCACCCCAGCGCACACTGTTCTCACGATCTCGCCCTTGCGACTTTTCAATATCCTGTAACAGAAGCAGCAACGCCCTGGGCGTCAGCTCAGTGCGTATTGCAACGACGGCATTACAATAATCCGGCTGTTCACCTGGCCCAACTGCCGCCGATCTATAAAAAGGAGAAATTGCATCGACCTGCAAGTCGGCCTCGGCCTTTAAAACCCCTATTGCCATTCTAATCTGCTGACCCGGGTTGTTTAAATTGCTACCAAGACCGATATAACAGCAAGTCGTCATTACTCGGCAGGGCTCCGACGTTGACCTCCACGGCGACGTCGCCGCCGTTTTCCCCCGCCCCCTGCGCCCGGAGCAGTAGCTGTCATTTCAGCTCGCTTTTCATCATTTGCTGTCTGAATATCCGTCCACCATTGTGCAAGCTCGGCATTTGCCTCGCCAGCAGCAGCTCTTAACAGCAAAAAATCGTAGGCAGCACGGAAACGTGCCTGTTCCATTAGCCTGATAGGACGCAGCCCACGTCGCTGATCAAACCGGCGCTGCATATGCCAGATTTCACGCATGGGTGCAGAAAACCGTTTTGGGAGACTCACCCGCTCCAGCAGCCGGGAGATAATCTGCTCTGAAGCCCGTTGTAACGCTTCTGCTTCAGGCAGGCCCTGCTCCATACTTGCGAGCATTTTCTCTCGCACCGGTGGCCACAATATGGCTGCAAACAAGAATGCAGGCGTGACCGGCTTGTCCTGTCGGATCCTGTCCGCAGTGCCCTGAAGGGCTGCTCGTATCAGTTCAAGAGAAGGACCATCGCCCTCTCTTTTTAATAACTCATCGGTACAGGGAAACAACTGCCCCAGTAAATCGTAGTGCAGCAACTTTTCAAACACTGTAGGGCCGTCTACAGAAAGCAGCATTTTGAGCACTTCATCGAACATACGAGCTGAAGGCACATCCTGCAACAGATCTCCCATTTCATACAACGGGGCTTCTGTTTTTGATTCAATACTCAGATCCAGCTTGCTGGCAATCCGAACTGCCCGAAGCATTCGCACCGGGTCTTCACGGTAACGCTCCCCGGGGTCACCAATAAGACGCAAACGGCGTGCAGCAACATCTTCCATGCCGCCGACGAAATCACGAATCGAAAAATCATTGATATCGTAAATCAACGCATTAATCGTGAAATCCCGCCGATAGGCATCCTGTTCGACGTTGCCGAAAACATTGTCACGTAATATGCGGCCGCTATCGTCATCAAGCTGGGCCTGCCCGGCGTGATCTGCCTCATGGTGTCCGGCCCTGAAGGTAGCCACCTCCACGATTTCCCGACCAAAACGCACATGGGCAAGACGGAAACGCCGACCAATCAGACGGCACTGTCGACCGAACAAGTCTTTGACCTCTTCAGGACTGGCAGCTGTTGCAATATCAAAGTCTTTCGGCTCAACGCCCAACAGCAGGTCACGGATACCTCCGCCGACCAGATAGGCTTCAATACCCGCTTCCTTGAAGCGGTAAAGCGTTTTTAATGCACCGGGCGAAATATGGGAGCGGGAAACATTGTGCTCCGGCCGCGGGATAATCCTGGGCTCGCTAATAACTTTTAAACCATTGGATGAAAGGAATGACTTTTATACACACTTGTAGATGTGCGGTTGGTCGCTATAATACCCGCCTTCTTGAAACCGCGCACACGCTCCCATCGTCTAGCGGTTAGGACGCTGGCCTCTCACGCCGGAAACCGGGGTTCGATTCCCCGTGGGAGCGCCATCCGCCTACGTCCTTTTAAGCTGCTTTTCCTGAAATATATGCTCATATATTTCCAGATGACGCCGGGTATTACAGTCCCAATCCAGTGGACTGGCCGCCTGTAAACATAAGGCAGCATGGTTTTTACGCGCAGATTCCGTTTCTATAAATGGTTTGATTGTTTCTGCAAAAGCTTCCGGTGAAGTATCCGTTAACAGTCCGGCGTGCAAATCTCCCTTGAATAATTCTGCGGCCCCAACATTTTTCTGGGCCGTAATGCACGCAACGCCACATGCCATAGCCTCTAGCAACGCCATACCGAAAGTTTCGAACCGCGCTGGATTCACAAATATATCAAGCGCATTATAGAACACCTCTACATCAGGTCGTGGCGGAAGAAAATGCACCCTGTCTGCCAAGCCCATATTTTCCGCCTGCTGGCGGAACGGTTCGGCATCGTCCTTTGCGACCACAATGACACGCAACCGCTTTCGGAGGCTGTCCGGTAATTGCGCTATAGCAGGAATCAACAGGTCTGCACCCCGTAATTTTAGTTTGCCCGAGGTTATGAGCCCTAATAAAACATCATTCTCGGCCCCCAGAGATTCTTTCAGTAGCCGGCTCTGTTCATTTGCTGGATTCACCCGGAATCGGGCAGGATCATAACCAGGGTAAACGACATCTATATTCCCGGGATCAGCACCAAACCTGCTGACAAATTCGTTCCTCATCAGCTGGGAGTTTGCCACCAGACGCGTATAACATTTTTCCCTGATCTGTCTTGTCTGAAGGTCAGCGGTATCTTTCATTCCGGGAAGCAGCGGCTTGCCAATCAATACCTCGTTTTCCAGATGTCGGCAGTTATGAACATGCAATACATCCTGTACCAGTGTTTCACCATGTCCTGCCACTATGTCGTACTGCCCCGAACGGGCCAGTCGCTCATGTTTGTTCATGAATCGCTTCAGACGATAAGACTTGGGAAAGGGTTTATTCCACAACGTAATCGGATCTGCGCCGATGTTCGACATTAATGCCTTATCTATTTTTTCTGCAAAAAAAGATACTTCCCAGCCCGCTGCTGACAATGCTTCAACATTATGTTTCAACAAAGTTACTTTGCCACTGAGGCCACGCATAATACGCGTGGATAATAGAATTCTGGGTTTTCTGCTCTTGGCCATTTTTATAGTCCCAAGCACTCAGGTAATAAATTCACTTATAAACATCCTGCATGTCATCTTTCATACATCCATTCGCCTACTTTGGGCCAAATCTCGAATGCAGCTGATTTGCTAACCACTATACCGGGGTGATTGTAGTCTTCTTTAAACCCATGAGCTTTCCCGGCCAGACAATAGGTTTTGTCATTACTCGACATATGACTGATAAATTTTTCACAACCCGCGGCGGGATCGACCTTATCTGCGGCTCCGACTAACGCCATGACCGGACAATGAATACCCGCAAGCATTTGCTGCATGCTCTGATCCCTGCACGCTCTTGTTGTCCATTTACAGGCATCATCAATTGCCGCAACGGGCTCATTCTCAGGCCCCAGCCCAAGACGCCTCGCCGGAAAGTAACCGTACATTCTCGATATACACTGGGTAAAAATACGTCCGGGCCAACGTAATGATTGCTTCCCCACCTCGAACTGCGACGCAAAAAGCACTAATCCGGCAACCCGATCCTGATTCAGCGTTGTTGCGACTGCAAGGCTGATAGCCACACCGCCGAATGAATGCCCGATCCAGTAAGCCGGCAGAGAACTATCACTTGCCACCCGTTGCTGAATCATAGGCAGATCAATTTGCACAGTTTCATCAAGTCCGCACCTGGCACTGGAATGTCGGGGAGATATCCCGGTGCCTCGCCGTTCTACAAGCCAGCAATCATGTCCGACAGATGCCAGTTGAGCAGCCAGACCAATACCTTTGGCCGACATCCAGAAATGACGGTTACTGAACATGCCAGGGAGAAATATAACCGGGGACTTCTTACGCCCCCCTTCCCGAACAATTTTAGTAAGCGAAACCACAGCGCCATCCTTCACAGTTAGCAACTGCGTTGAAACTGAACAATCACCCCATTTGCCGGATTCCAGTTCAGGCATCATATTTTCTTTAACACGCGCCATAATTGACTCTTTTAAGCATA
This sequence comes from Nevskiales bacterium, assembly GCA_041622995.1. Classification (GTDB taxonomy): domain Bacteria; phylum Pseudomonadota; class Gammaproteobacteria; order Nevskiales; family CAJXLF01; genus CAJXLF01. Next base: position 12,966 of record JBFJXR010000011.1, on the reverse strand, counting down.
TGATCAGGCCCTACTCCGCCATAGACTGGATTTAATTTCCCTATAGCAAGTCAGAAATTTCAACCGATACACAAATCATTTTGCAACTTCGAGAATAGTCACTGTGTAATACAAAAGCCGGGCAGTGCCCGGCTTTTGTATATGTATTCATATTACGCAGCTTCAGGTACCGAAGCCTTCCCATCTGACCGGACCTTGTTGCTTGCAAGTTCAGCCAATATTTTCTGACGCGCTGCCTCTGCCAGTCCTTTACGATCGAAGCCCTGACAGCGCAGTGGCTCGGTAGCTATCAAATGGACAATAATTTTCGGCTGACGGGTGACTGCCACAATATTTTCAACAAATCGTACATTATTGATATAGGGAATAGCATCATAATCGCCCGCCTGTACTTCATAGCGTATGGCCAATGCCTGAACGGGCTTACCACTGGAAAGGGCCGCCTCAAAGAGTCTCGCATGAAATCTTCGGACTTGTCGCCCGTCCGAAGTAGTGCCCTCAGGAAAAAACAGAACACTCTGACCGCGCCTGAGACGCTCTGTCATGACATCTCGGGCCTCTTCGGTTTTCCATGCACCGCGCTCAATAAAAACAGTATCCACTGACTTAACGAGGGGACCAACCACAGACCATTGAGCCACTTCTGACTTGGAGACAAAACCCCGGCATCCTACCGACATCATGACCGCAACATCCAGCCATGTAATGTGATTTGCCACATGCAGGCATCCCGGCTTAATGACACCCTGCATTTTTACTTCAATGCCCAGCATGCCCAGTGCCTGGGCACACCATTGCTGAGCCAGTTTATTACGATGACTTTTCGTTCCGGAAATGGCTGTAATCAGCATAAGGATAAATCCCCATATGATATGCAGTCCAATTCGTAACAAGCGATAAATATACAACTGATTCGGATCCTGCTGAATGACGCCCTTAAGTCTACAAGACATCTTATGGCTTCGGGCTCAGTTAGCTGAACAAACTCTCACATCCACCCCCGATAGATTCAATTTAACGCGGATAAAACTTGAACGTATTTGCTTACAAAAGTTTGAGAGGACTACCTATACCGCCAGCACCTGAAGTACCTGATAATAAATTTACTTGGAAATGAAAGGACATGGACGACGCTCCCGGGCTCATGGATGAGCCCACCTTTTCAAGTCAGCAATTTACTCAAACCTGTCTTTAATTACCTTAATCCATTACGTAAACGGCATCCAGCTCGTTATAATATTACCTCGAACCGCTTCAGACAGCCCATTGATGCCTTTAACCCATATGCCTGCCACACTGCTGCGTAGAATAGCTGCCGCAACTTATGACGGGATGCTAATGATTGCCCTCTGGATGGCTGCAACCTTCCCTTTATTGACCATCAATAACGGGGAAGCCATAAGTGCCGGGGCACTCTGGTATCCCTTATATTTGGCAAGCATTACAGGGGCTTTTCACATCTGGTTCTGGACCCACGGTGGACAAACACTGGGCATGCGTGCATGGCGCTTGTGGGCGGTGAATCAAAATGGAGAAAATCTTTCAACACTGCATGCGACCAGACGATACCTAGTGGCAGTCGTTTCCTGGTTTAGCCTTATCGGGATTGTGTGGTGTCTGTTTGAATCCCGCGGCAGAGCCGCTCATGACCTGATAAGTCAGTCGGACATCATTCACATACCAAAAAACGCTTCGCGTTAACTAAATCGCTTTAACCAAGCAACAGCGGCGACCAACACAATTACCGTTGGCAACAAAGTCGTGACATAGGGTGCCAATCCATATACCTGCCCGGAACTCCCAACAATCTCGTTAAGCAGAAAAAAACCAATGCCTAATAATATACCGACAAATAACCTCTGCCCGGCGCCGCCGCTGCGCCTGGAACCGCTGACAAATGGAACCGCGATCAGGCTCATCACAATAATTGTGATTGGCATCGCCAGTTTTCGCCACAACTCCGTCCAGTATTCACTTGCATCGAGATTGTTACTGGACAAGTATTCCGCATATCGCCATAAACCGGCAGTAGTTAAGGAATCAGCCCTTACGATTGAAAGTTGCAGAATTTCAGGACTTACTGTGACCTGCCAGTCCATCTTTGGATATAACGAAATATCGACCTCTTCATTCTCCAAAGTGCTCATCCTTACAGCTTCCAACTGCCAGCGTTGATCCTTAAACATAGCTCTTTCGGCGGCCAACGCACCGGTCAGGTGATATCGATCATTAAAACCATAGATATGTACTTTGCCCAATTGCTCTGAGGAAAATATTTCTTCGATAAAAATATAACGATTATCCTCTCGGAACCAGGCACCACCCTCACCAACACGTGTACCTCCATATCTTGATTCTGAGCGTAAATCAAAAGCAATTTTATGGCTTTTTGGAACTAATAAATCACCCATAATAAAAGCCAGTACGGCAAACACTGCTCCACTGATCGCCGCAGCAAACCCAAGCCGCATTAACGAAATCCCCGAGGCCCGCATTACGATAAGCTCGCTACTGCTTGCCAGTACGCCCAGCCCTAAAAGTGAGCCAATGAGCATAATAGTCGGTGATAATTGATAGATACTGTTCGGAAGACTCAATAAAACAAATTGCAGGGCGATTCCTGCTCCGTAATCGTACGTTTCCGCAATTGCCAGCTCATCAACCAGCGCCATAATGCTGGTAATAGCCATAAGCGCCAAGGTAACAAGAAATGTAGGGGCAGCTATGGTGCGTAAAATATAGAGTGTGAGAATCGTCATCCTGTTTTGCCCATTCTGGCCCACCAGCCTTCACGCTTACCGATTATCCAGACTATGACTACAAACAGCGCAAGATGTATGGACCAGATACCCAGCAATGGCGAACCCTTCGAATCATCAGTCCAAATACGTCCAGCGGTAAGCAGATTTGAGTAAAGCATATAAATCAGAAGGGCGACAACCAGCTGTGCGTATCGTCCTTGCCTGGGCTGTGTGTGTGAAAGCGGCACTGCCAGAAGACCAAGTAATATAACGGTGATCGGTATTGATAGACGCCAATTTAATTCAACAAAGTCTCGATGCTCTACCGATTGCAGGAGTTCATTCAATGATTTAGTGCCAACTTCATCTCTTAATCCCAGTGGGCGCGGCTCAATCCTGACGCCATGTTCCCGAAACGAAGTAATCTTGTAATTTCGTTGCCCAGGCTGACCCTCATAACGATACCCGTCTCGCAATATCATTAAACTTTCTTTAGTAGATGGATCGATTCCCGGCTCCGCACGATTTGCCAATATTACTATAGTGTTGTTTTTCGCTTCTGCCCTCAAAAATACCTTCTTGAAATCCCCGGTTTTACTATCTATGCCTTCAGTATAAAAAACGCCCAGACCATCCATAACCACATGAAATTTCCCAGGGGTAAATGCATTGAAATCTACAGCCTGAGCTTTGCCTTTATCGCGTAAATGGCGAACCTGTCCATTCGCCCAGGGACTCAACTCCAGACTTAACCATGCGGTTAACGCAGCCACGACCATTATTAACCATATGTATGGACGATATAGCCGAACCAGCCCGATACCTGCGGCACCCATAGCGGCCATTTCGTTGTCCCTGTAATAGCGGCCAAGTGCCAGCATAATTGCCAGTAAAATTGAAATGGGAATAATGATAACCAGATACTCCAGGCTGGATAAGCCAACAAGTTGAAGCACAAGTTCCTGGGGTAACTTTCCTGCTGCAGCTCTGCCAAGAAAGCGAGCGAAACCACTTCCCATCATTATGACAAAGAGAACTAATGTGACTGCCACCCAAACAATGGCAGCTTCACGGATAAAGTACCTATCAAGAATTCCAAAATAAGAACGGGGATTCACAATTTCGCTCAATACAGACAAATATATATTAATTGACGAGCCAGATATTGATGATTTTTCTTAAAATTCACGTAAAATACGCCTCGTTAGGCTGAATGCTTGAATTCTTCCCGGTTTTCAAAAAAACATCCAACCAGAACTTTGCCAGTAAATCATTATCAATGACCGTAATACACAAGTATCCCAATAACCGATTACCGTATTACAAACTCAGATAATACATAGCATGCCAGAATCCAGATAGGAGTGTGTAATGGAATTTTTCGTTAAAAGCGGCAACCCCGAAAAACAACGTGTTGGTTGTGTCGTCGTAGGTATTTTTGATCGTCGTACACTCTCCTCTGCCGCCACATTGGTTGATGACAACTCAGACAATCTGATCAGCAGTGTCATGCGACGGGGAGATCTGGACGGACGTCTCGGACAAACTATGATTTTACAAAGACCCGGAGGTTTATTCGCTGATCGGGTGCTGCTGGTTGGCTGTGGTAAAGAAAGAGAGTTTGATGATGTAGCATTTAAAAAAGCCAATGCAGCCGCAGCCAGAGCACTTAGTAATACAGGCACAATCGAAGCCGTTAATTACCTGACTGAACTACGAGTAAAGGGTCGAGATACTGCTTGGAAAGTCAAACAGGCATTATTAAGTAGCCGTGAAATCTTCTACCGTTTTGATGAATGCAAGGGAAATAAGGAAGAAAAAGGCAAAAAAGCACTTCAACGTCTCACCTTTGCAGTCAGTAGTCGAGTTGAACTGCCTGTCGCAGAAAAAAGCCTTATCGAAGCTGTGGCTATTGCTGAAGGCATGGACCTGGCTAAAAACCTGGGCAATTTACCAGGTAATATTTGTACGCCGACGTATCTTGCTGACAAAGCCATTTCACTGGCTAAAACCTATAGCACGCTACAAACCAGAATTCTTGAAGAAGCCGACATGGAAAAACTGGGCATGGGTTCCCTGCTTTCCGTATCCCGTGGCAGTCGACAGCCTGCCAAATTTATCATCATGGAACATATGGCTGGCCCAAAAGACGCCAAACCTATTGTTCTCGTTGGCAAAGGTCTGACATTTGATGCCGGCGGCATCAGCCTTAAACCTGCTGCAGCCATGGATGAAATGAAATATGACATGTGCGGCGGTGCTTCTGTATTTGGCGCGATGCAAACCATCCTTGAATTAAATTTACCCATCAATGTAGTCGGCATTGTGCCGAGTTCAGAGAACCTGCCGGATGGTGATGCCAATAAGCCAGGAGACATTGTCAAAAGCATGGCAGGCATAACGATAGAAATATTGAATACAGATGCTGAAGGCCGCCTGATACTTTGTGATGCACTTACTTATGTAGAAAAAAATTATGACAGCGATGTTGTGATTGATATGGCCACACTGACGGGTGCCTGTGTCATCGCGCTCGGAAGCCATGCGACTGGTTTATTCAGTAACCATGACAGGCTGGCTAAAGCGCTGTTAAATGCCGGTAACATCAGCGGTGATCGTGCCTGGCAGTTACCCCTGTGGGATGAATACGACCAGCAACTGAAAAGTCCATTTGCTGATGTCGCCAATATAGGCGGACGAGAGGCAGGCGCGATTACTGCCGCCAGCTTCCTGCATCGATTTACGAAGAAATTACGCTGGGCTCATCTTGATATCGCCGGCACTGCCTGGAACAGTGGTAAAAACAAGGGATCAACCGGACGCCCCGTACCTTTACTTACTGAATACCTGATATCACGGGCAAACTCTCAGGACTGAGGACAATCATCTGACCCGTATCAGCTTTTATGCCCTTGGCCCGGCCCAGAGGAATCATCTAGAGTTTACCTGTCGCCTGACTGAAAAAATCACGAAGTCAGGCCACTCGGTTTTCCTGTATGTAGATGACGAACAACAAGCCAGAAACATGGATGCCCTCATATGGACATACAATCCGGCGAGTTTTATTCCGCATGAAATCTGGGGTGGCCAGCCGGAGGCACCCCATTGTGATGTACTCATTGGCACGCAAGCGCCGCCGGATAGTCATCATCAGGTCCTGATAAATCTGGCGACAGAAACGCCCGAATTTTTCAGTAGCTTTGAACGACTGCTGGAGATTGTGGATCCGGCCCATCCTGAGCCAAGCCGCCAACGCTACCAGTACTACAAAGACCGCGGTTACCCGCTTGAAACCCATAAAATATAGCTCAGTCTGATGACTGACCGGAAACATCAAAGATAAACATGGATAAAACTTTCGACCCCCAGAATATAGAACAGCGCTGGTACCAGACCTGGGAAGAACAGGGCTATTTTGTGCCTAATGGCAGTCCGGAGGCACCAGAAACCTACTCCATAATGTTACCGCCTCCCAATGTGACCGGAAGATTGCATATGGGGCACGCGTTTCAACATACGATCATGGACGCCCTTACCCGTTTTCATCGTATGCGTGGCGAAGACAGCTTATGGCAGCCAGGCACAGACCATGCCGGCATCGCTACGCAAATGGTGGTTGAGCGTCAGTTGGCAGCGGATGGGAAGTCCCGTCATGATCTAGGCCGCGACGCATTCATTGATAAAATATGGGAATGGAAGTCCGAGTCAGGCGGTGACATCACCCGTCAGATGCGCCGGCTCGGCACATCGGTAGACTGGTCCCGCGAACGCTTCACGATGGATGAGGGCCTGTCCAAAGCCGTTAATGAAGTTTTTGTCCGTTTATACGAAGAAGATCTTATATACCGTGGTAAACGACTGGTGAACTGGGATCCGGTTTTGCACACTGCTGTTTCAGATCTTGAAGTGATATCTGAAGAAGAAAATGGTCATATGTGGCACCTGAGATATCCGATCTGTGACAGTCAGGAATATTTGGTTGTCGCCACGACCCGACCGGAAACAATGCTTGGAGACTCCGCGGTTGCCGTACATCCGGATGACGAACGCTATCAGCACCTGATTGGAAAAATGGTTGACCTGCCATTATGCGACAGGAAGATACCTGTTATTGCCGATAGCTATGTCGACCCTGAATTTGGCAGCGGCTGTGTAAAAATCACCCCTGCACATGACTTCAATGATTATGAAGTCGGCAAACGGCATGATCTCCCCATAATCAACGTCCTGACTATAGACGCTGCCATTAATGATGAAGCACCTGCGGCTTACCGTGGAATGGATCGCTATGTCGCACGTAAGCAAATAGTGGCCGATCTGGACGCAGCCGGCCTATTGGATTCGATTAAAGACCATAAACTCATGGTCCCTCGAGGAGACCGCTCGGGATCTGTTGTTGAACCTTACCTCACAGATCAGTGGTTTGTGAAAGCGGCACCGCTGGCCGCCCCGGCCATCAAGGCTGTTGAAGACGGCAAGATTCGGTTTGTACCGGAAAACTGGTCAAAAACCTATTTTGAGTGGATGCGGAACATTGAAGACTGGTGTATTTCCCGCCAGATATGGTGGGGACATCGCATCCCTGCATGGTATGACGATAATGGCCAATATTACGTAGCCCATAGTGAAGCCGGGGTTCGCGAAAAATATAACCTCGCTGACGACGTGAATTTACGCCAGGATGAAGATGTTCTGGATACATGGTTCTCTTCTGCACTTTGGCCTTTTTCTACGCTGGGGTGGCCCGATCAAACACCGGAACTTGACAGGTACTATCCAACCAGTGTTCTGGTCACAGGCTTTGACATCATTTTTTTCTGGGTTGCCCGCATGATCATGATGGGACTCAAATTCATGGACGATGTCCCATTCAATGAGGTTTACATTACTGGACTGATCCGTGATTCGGAAGGTCAGAAAATGTCCAAGTCCAAAGGTAATGTATTGGACCCTATTGATCTGATTGACGGCATTGACCTCGAAGAACTGGTGGCAAAACGCACAACCGGTCTGATGCAGCCGAAGATGGCCAAACGCATTGAGAAAGCAACGCGCAAGGAATTTCCGGAGGGTATCCCCGCATTTGGCACAGATGCCATACGTTTCACTTTTGCCGCACTCGCTTCAACAGGGCGTGACATACGTTTTGACCTTGGCCGCGTGTCCGGTTATCGAAATTTCTGTAACAAGTTATGGAACGCAGCCCGTTATGTTCTGTTGAACACTGAAAATCAGGATACTGGTCTTAATGAAAATGATGCAGTGGAATTATCCATAGCTGACCGCTGGATAGTCTCACGCCTGCAACAGGTCGAAGCGACGGTTGCCAATCATTTTGAGCATTATCGTTTCGATCTGGCGGCCAAAACCCTGTATGAATTTGTCTGGTACGAATACTGTGACTGGTACCTGGAATTATCGAAGCCGGCACTCACGGGTAACGTCGATGTTGCAGCACAACGCGGCACCAGAAAAACACTGGTGCGTGTACTCGAAACCATTCTGCGACTGACCCATCCCGTCATGCCGTTCATTACTGAAGAAATCTGGCAAAAGATTGCACCTTTGGCTGGTTGCGAAGGCCTGACTATCATGCAGCGACCTTTCCCCGTTGCAGATAACGCCCGTCATGACCCTGACGCCGAACAAGAAGTGGAGTGGCTAAAGGGTTTTGTTCTTGGTATACGGCAAATCCGTGGCGAAATGGACATCTCTCCCGGGAAGCCAATTCCCCTGCTGCTCGCAGATGCGAGTGAGAAGGATATTCAGCATCTGGAAGATCATCGAAACCTGCTGGATTTTCTTGCCAGAATCGAACAGATTACTGTCTTGAAACCCGGTGAAGAGGCACCTGAATCCTCGACTGCCCTTCTGGGACAGATGAAAATTCTCGTACCAATGGCCGGTCTGATAGACAAGGATGCCGAGTCGGCGCGACTGGAAAAACTGATTGCTCAATGCCTGGAACAAATTCGACGGGGCGAAGCCAAGCTTCAGAATGAAAGCTTTGTGGCTCGTGCCCCTGCTGCGGTGGTTGAGAAGGAACGCGGACAACTAGCAGAACAGCAGGCAGCTCTTGATGACCTCAGTATCCAGCTGAAAAAAATTCAATCCCTGTAGGTCGCGCGAGGAGGCCTATCCGTTGGCGGCTTCGGACAGTATGTCCGTTTGCACGACTGATAGGCCACTGGCAGCCGCTTTCTTCTCCAGGCGGTCCAGGCAATCACTGAAAGTACGACTGATGAGTGTATGGCATCGAATCATGGCGATCTGTGGCCAGGTTGCCCGTTCGCCTTCTGCAATAAGGCTTTCTACCATGTCTGGCGTTGGATTGGTAAACAGGCCCACATAATCCCTGATTCGCACAGAAGGCACAATCGTGACATTGCCACGATAGTCCTGCTCAAGCACTGAGTGAATATTCTTTAATGGTGTACGGCCTGCTTCCAGCGGCATAAAGCGCCCCAGAAGATCAGCAGTCGCACTAATCTGATATTTCGCCGTGACCTTGGCAAAGTCCCGGGCAGCGCCAAGCAAAGTTCCGCGTTTACGACGTGCATCCTGCACAAAAGGCACGATATGCGGATTCGTCTGACTGACAATGTAATGATTTACATTATGCAAGCGACGCAACCTTAAATGGGGCAAGTCACTCTTCAAGGTGCCATCCACCCACTTCAGTGATGGCATGAAAGGCTCTTTGTGCCCTTCAGCATTTCTGGTCATGAGCGTGGTTGGCGGAAACAGGAAAGGTAGAGCGCATGAGGCCATCACGGCATCCAGAACATGCAAATGAGGGAAAGTCAGATGATTTACAAGCCTGGGAATCTGATTACTATGAGTAGGCGACACAGTAATATTGATTGAACGCCCGCTGCGTTGATAACTTTCCTCGAATGTCATATCGCCAATGACGTTTTCCAGACATTTTCTAAGGCGTGCAGGATTCATTACAGCCCGCTGTCGCCATGCCTCTTCCAGTTTCATCCTCTGCAGAAATTCCATATAAATAAATTCAGCAGAAAATAGTTCCAGATAACGGTGATCTGGCCGCGTGCCCAACCCCGCGGCAATAATTGATCCGGCACTGGAACCAGAGAGCACTTCCGGAATCAGGTCCTGTTCCCAGAGGGCTTTAACGACACCCAGATGAAACATACCCAGAGTGGCACCACCGGATAACATCAGCGCAGAACGACCAAAACTGAGTGAGGCTTCGCGGAACAGGCGAAGTTTTTCTTCAAGATTAAGGCTGGGAAATTCGGTATCACACAGGTAATTCAGCGTATTGGCGATTTCTTCAACATACTCTTCGATCAGGCGTTTAGTGCCTATCACCGAACGCTGATAGAGCAATGGATTACCGACATTCCCCTGATTCCAGTGCAGCCCCTGCCGCATGTGATACACAAGCGTATCAATCCGGCCCTGCCGTCTGAGGCGCCGGAACTCTGCAAGACGAGTCCGAATCAGGGCATAGTCATAGTCAGGCGACTCATCGGCCTCACGCCATTCATCCGTACCATCCAGACGCTCCAGAGCCTGTGCGGTCTCATACCAGGTGTCGTAATCACCGGCTGCTTTCAACGCACGCTGTAGTGCTCTTTTCTTACCTGGCATCGATATTCTCATTACTCATTGTTTAACCTGCTGTACTGCAACAATAAATCAGAGATGATACATAGTTGTCCATAACGCGCTGCTGCCGTATGTTGTCATTTTCTAACATATACATCCTTACACGACTGCAACTCCTTTTGAACATTATGAATTCTCAATTACAAGACGCGCTTGATGAAGCTGGAAATATTATCCTGGGTAAAGAGCAGGCTATCCGGCTTGCGCTATGTTGCCTGCTGGCAAAAGGACATCTTCTAATCGAAGATATCCCTGGTGTTGGGAAAACCACACTGGCACATACACTCGCACGTGTACTGGGTCTCGACTTCCAGAGAATACAGTTTACAAGTGACTTGTTACCTGGCGATATTCTCGGTGTATCCGTTTATGAACAACAGGCTGAACAGGCTAAATTTGTATTTCACAAAGGCCCTATCTTTGCGCAATTAGTACTGGCCGATGAGGTGAACCGCGCCAGCCCCAAGACCCAGAGCGCATTGCTGGAAGCCATGGAAGAGCGCCAGATCACCTCCGACGGTGAAACACGTGCGCTACCCGAACCTTTCTTCGTTATTGCCACCCAGAATCCTCAATACCAGATTGGAACATTCCCGTTACCCGAATCCCAACTTGATCGTTTTTTGATGCGAATTGAACTGGGCTATCCCCCTGAAGAAGCAGAAAGAGCATTATTGGGAGCCAAAGCCCGACGCGATGTTCTTAAAGAACTCAAACCGGTCATGGATGGACATACGCTGATGGAGTTACAGAGCCAGGTGGAACAGGTGAACTGTAGCGTTGCACTGCTGGATTACATACTGGCGATTGTGCATTACACGCGTAATAGCGGTCGTTTTCATGAGGGCCTGTCACCGCGAGCCGGCATAGCGTTACGTCATGCTGCCCAGGCCTGGGCATTACTGGATGGCCGGACGATGGCGATTCCCGAAGACGTGCAGGAAGTACTGCCGCCCGTGGTCAGCCACCGGTTGCAAGCGGCGGACCACGACAGTCCGGACAGCCACCTGCTGGCTGACCAGCTTCTACAGGCCGTAGCCATACCCTGATCCGGGCATATGGTGCATACCCTCACAACGGCTCAACCCGCACCTCCGAAATGGTGGCAGGTAAAACGTCGTGCCGCCCTGCGTGTCTTGAAGTGGTCTCAACGCCGGCGTCCGCGCGAACAGGGGCCTGTTGAACTGCATCGCCGACGCATTTACATCATTCCTACCCGCATGGGATTCACCTTTGGCTTCCTTGTATTCCTGATGCTGATGGGTGCTATGAATTACATGAATAGCCTGGCATTTGCGCTGACCTTTTTATTAACAGGCCTGGGACTGGTGACCATGCACCATACCCATCGTAATCTGCTGAATCTAAAGCTCTCCATAGGCCACCAGGAGCCCGTATTTGCAGGCCAGGCTGCCCGTTTTCATATCAATATAGAAAACCCGAGTCAAAATGACCGTTACAGCCTCGCCCTGCATTGGGTAGCCGATACCCCTGTTGCACAAATCGATGTGCCTGCAGCACAGACAATCAATACCCAGATCAGTCTGGATGCACCCTTACGTGGGCGACTGCCGGCGCCCCGATTCACGATCCATACGACCTTTCCGCTTGGTCTGTTTTATGCCTGGTGCTATGTTGAACTTGATATGCATTGCATTGTGTATCCCACACCGGCGGATTCTCGTCTACAGGCACCCCCGAGCAAAGGCGACAAAGGAGGGCGCCATAGTCAGGACAAAGGTCAGGAAGACTTCGCCGGCCTGCGGGATTATCAACGTAATGATTCTCCGGGCCTGATTCACTGGAAAGCATTCCCGCGAAACAGGAAACTGGTTGTTAAACAGTTTGCAGACCCTCAATCAGATACCTTATGGCTGGACTGGGCAAGCCTGACAGGGATGGATACGGAAAATCGCCTTCAGCAACTCAGTCGCTGGATTCTCGATGCACACCGCGCCGGGATTCAGTACGGCCTCAGATTACCAACACAGGAAACGCCACCTGCCTGTGACGAATCACATCGGCATCGCTGCCTTGAACAACTTGCACTCTTTGATGCCTGAGTCTGATTCATGAATATGCTTCACCGTAAACCTGCCAGGGAAGTCACGCTGCAATTGCTGGCATGCCTGACCCTTGTGGTATTGCCACATACCAGCCACCTGCAGGCCTGGACCTGGGTATGCTTTGGCGTCATGATCATTTGGCGGGCCGTGGCCGCGATCAAGTACTGGCCAATGCCGGCCCGTAGTGTCAGGTTAGGACTAGCCCTGCTTGCCTTTGTCGCGATATACATGACCTATGGCCGCATCAATGGCCAACAGGGTGGTGTCGCCCTACTGATTGTTCTATTGGGGGTCAAGCTCACTGAATTAAACAGTTTTCGCGATCATGTCGTCGTTGCATTGCTCGCCTATTTCATTCTAATCAGCCAGTTCCTTTTTTCGCAGGAGCTGGTGATGGTGCTCTGGCTTGTCGCCGGTGTCTGGCTCATTACCGCAACCCTGCTTTCAATTAGTCATCCACAATCCGTACTGCCTTTTAAAATCAGCATTCGCAGGTCAGCGATATTGCTGCTTCAGGCAGC
>JBFJXR010000010.1:0-61248 GCA_041622995.1 Nevskiales bacterium | reverse complement strand
GTCTGCGTATCGATGGCAGTTACCCGGCCGTGCGTTACTTTTCATATAACGTGTATGACCCACTGCTTCGCCCGGTGGATGCGATCGCGGATTTTGAATTAATAGCCGATGAGGGCAGTACGAACCCATTCAATAATGAATTATCAGCAGCAGGTGGCCATTACACTGGCTGGGTGGAATTCGGTGGCAAGCCTGATGAGCCTACCGTAAATACCATCTATTCCGGTGAAAGCGGCTTTAACGACAACGCCGTGCCCAATCCTGTCGGCACTGGCCTTATCTACCGGACCTATGTGCCAGATGACGGGTTTGGCTTTGAAGGTGGTGTTGAACTGCCAGTATTGACGCTAGTGGGCCCGGACGGGGAAACCGAACTTCTGCCCTACACGCAATGTGAAGAGCCATTACTGCCCAATCTGGGTGGCCTCCTGCCCGATCCCGGCATTAACGATTTATTGCTAACTATTGATTTTCCAGAAGAACTTGGGCTTGTACGTTTCCCTACGGCGACTTATCCTCCCACCACCCGTGTCTTTTATGGGCTTGGGCCGACTGGCGTAGCAATTTTGAGTAACGTCCTGCCTGCCCCGCTGCCACCGGAACTCGAAGAGAATGTACCCTTAGGCAGTGGAGGTGGATTCCTTTCTAATATCCACAATGCCTATTCAACCACGACATTTTCCCGTAATGACGGGAATATCTTCCTGTTACGCGGCAAGGCACCGACTTATCCGGGTGACCCACGACTGGCCGGGGCGACAGAAGACCTGCGTTACTGGTCGATTTGCCAGAACGAGTTTATAACCCAGCGCTATGTGGCTTGCGTGGCAGACCATCAGGCATTGCTGGACGCAGAAGGGTATTACACGGTTGTGGTGTCTGATGACCCTGACCGCCCACATAATGCCCTCCCTGAGAATGCAATTAACTGGATTCCCTGGGGGCCATTTCCTGATGGTTTGCTGATCTACAGGCATATGCTGCCGTCGGCACATTTCGCCCAGGCTATTCAGAATGTGCCAAGGGGCACAGCACCAGAAGATGTGATGGGGGAATATGTCGCTGTAGGCGCCTACTGTAGTCGTGAAACCTTTGAGGCAGCCGGCGCGAATCCTTCGGCAATTTTCGCAGCCTGTCATGAGGAGATGCTCAATAGTGGACAGGAGAATCTGTATTTGGGGATTATTCCTGCACCATGATATTAAGCATTATGTATTTATTGTATCTATATGAAAATTAATAATAATAGTTATCTTGTTTTAGGCTTGTTCGCTGGCCTGATAGCGGCACTGGTGAGTGTGCTGGACTTGCAGTCCAGAGCATTGCCGGATTTTGCCGTGGCACGAGTGAACGATCAGTACATCACCAAAGCGGTGTATGAACGTGCACTGGCCTCGGTTGATGCGGATAAACGCGAGGCTTTAAGCCCTGAAGACCGACAGCGAGTCCTCGATCGCCTCATAGACGAGGAATTACTGATTCAATACGGCATTCGACAGGGCCTGCTGCGCAGTGACCGACAGGTTAAATCGACCCTGGTGCAATCGGTTATACAGGCAAAAAGTCTCGAAGCTGAGGCAAGAGAAATACCCGAGGAGGATATCCGGGCGTTCTTCAATGAACATCAGGTTTTATTCTCGCGAACAGAGCGGGTGCGTGTCGGCATGATTCGCGTGCCCGTGACCGACGATCGTACCGAGGCGCAGGCCGGCACACTGGCCCGGGAAGCACGTGAACGCCTCATGGCCGGAGAAGAGTACTCGCTGGTTGCACTGGCCTATCACGAAGGCGGGGCACTGAATCTTCCCAATACGCTCCTTCCACCCTCGAAACTGGTCGATTACCTTGGTCCGACACTGGCAAATATGACCTTGCAACTGGATGCCGGCATGACAGCTGAGCCAATCCTGATTGGCAGGGCCTGGCAACTATTGCATGTGTTCGAAAGAACGGTGGCGCCTGTTGCGCGTCTGGAAGATGTGCGTGAACAGGTCGTAGCGGAAATGCGTCGCCGGGCTGCGGAGGCCTCTCTTCGTTTGGCACTGGATGAAATGCGTGAATCTGAATCTTTGCAGATCTCCGGGGAGCTGCAGTGATCAGGTTTTTTCTCCTGTTGCTCTGTCTCGCAGTAACAACATCTGCCGAAGCCCATACAAGAAGTTATTCCTATTCACTCTGGGAGCTGGATAAAGAACCTGCCCGGGTGACGGTCCGAATCAATCAATACGACCTTACTCGACTGGACCTGCATCCTGATTTCACAAGTAACTATCAGCAACAGGTGACCCATCTGATTGTGCAGCACGTTACGGCTCAAACTGCAGAATCCGCCTGTCGTTTTGTGAGGCCCTCGATGAGTCAGTCTGCTGAAGGCTGGGTTGCCCTGCGTGCAACCATTGATTGTGATGATCCTGCCCAGTTCAGAGTGACCTCCAGTCTGTTGCTTGATGCCATTTCATCGCATATGCATTTCGTTACCGTGCGTGATGCAAGCGGCATGGTACGAGAGAAAGTGCTTACTGAAATGGAGGCCAGTTGGAAAGTAGACGGTTCCGGTGGCGAAGTCGCCGAGTCGCCGCAGACTATCAGTCAATACTGGTATTTGGGTGTGCAGCACATTCTCAGTGGCTGGGATCATCTGGCGTTTATATTCGGACTATTACTGTTAGCAGCCACACTGAGCCAACTGGCCTGGCTGATCACTGGTTTCACACTCGCGCATAGCCTGACTCTGGCACTGGCAGCTATGGGTCAGGTACATCCCTTAGGGTCGGCTATAGAGTCACTGATAGGCCTGTCCATTTTGCTGGTGGCGCTTGAGTACTTCTGGGAGCGAGGTGGGCAGAAAATTACTTTGCCTGCGATTGCCTGTATCGCTCTGTTACTGGTGGCGCTGATTCAGCCTCCGGGTTTATCCGTAATAGCACTTGTCGGTATCAGCCTTTTTATGGGCTGCTATTTTGCGATTATTAAACGTTCAGATCATCCGGCACGCTGGAGACTGCTGATCGCTTTTGCCTTCGGGCTGTTCCATGGGTTTGGCTTCGCGGGTATTCTGGCCGAGATGTCCTTGCCTGATGCTCGCCTGTTGCCCGCACTGTTTGGCTTTAATCTGGGCGTGGAAACCGGGCAGCTTATGGTGGTTGTATTGATCTGGCCATTGCTCGCATTGCTCAATAGAAAAATGCCTGTTGAGCAATGGGGCGCGACAGCGATCGCGGGATTGGGTACATTCTGGTTTATAACGAGAGCATTTATCTGACCAGCCTCGAGCCGGCAGTGTGTGAAGGATAGGGAGTTGTCATGAGCAAGTTACTGAAAATCATTCTGGTTCTGTCGCTGATACCGGTGTTGGTTATTGCCGGCTTTGCCATTTTTGATGTCAAGGGTGAAGTTGAGCAGGACGGAACCATTATGGGTGGCGAGTTACCCAAGGAGTGGGTACAAAAGGCAGAGGTATCACAACAGGCCGCAGCCGCGATTCTGGACATCCCACCCCAGAAGCAAATTCTTTTTGGTGACCTGCACGTGCACAGTACCTTCTCCATGGATGCTTTCCTGTGGAGCCTGCCCATCATGAATGGTGAGGGCGCTCATCCACCGGCGGATGCCTGTGACTACGCCCGCTATTGTTCCAACCTCGATTTCTGGAGTCTTACAGATCACGCAGAATCCATGACACCACGTCACTGGGGCATGATTAAAAATATGGTGCAGCAGTGTAATGCGGTGACTGATCCGGCTGATCCCGATCTCGTAACGTTCCTGGGTTGGGAATGGACCCAGGTAGGGCAGACACCCGAAGACCATTATGGCCACCGCAACGTAGTGCTGTTGGAAACTGAGGATGACAAGGTACCAGTACGGCCAATTACTTCCGGCGGATTGCCACTCAAGCATATGCGCAGGGCAGCGCTGACGCCGGTAGAAACCGCTTTTGCACCTTATGTGGCTGATTTCAAAAACCGTCAACGTATCAAGAACCAGTTTGCCAAGCAGGCAGAGCTGCGCGCCACTACGCTCTGCCCGGATGGAGTGCATGTGAATGACCTGCCGGCTGATTGTGTGGAATCTGCTGAAACCCCCGAGAAACTCTGGACAAAGCTGGACCAGTGGGGCGGGGATGTGATGGCCATTCCACATGGCACCTCTTGGGGGTTTTACACACCACCGGGTGTGAAGTGGGACAAGCAGTTGACCAATGCGCATAACAATACGGAGTACCAGAAAATCGTTGAGGTCATGTCAGGGCACGGTAACTCGGAGGAATATCGCGACTGGCGTGCCGTGGATTATGATGAGCAGGGCAATATGACCTGTCCCGAGCCAAGTGATGGTTATCTGCCTTGCTGTCATCGTGCCGGTGAAATAATTCGTGAGCGCTGTGAAGATGGAAATTCGGAAGCCTGCCAGAGCAAGGTGGATAAAGCCGAACTGGATTACCTGAATGCTTCGGTTGCTGGTCATCTTGTTATTCCTGATGTGCAGCCGGAGGACTGGCTGAACTGTGGGCAATGTCCTGACTGCTATCTGCCAGCATTGAATTATCGTTCCGGGAATTCGGTGCAATACATGATGGCACTTTCGAACTTTGATGAGCCCGTCACCAATGAAGAAGGGGAACAGAAACCCCAGCGCTTCAAATTCGGATTCATCGCTTCCAGTGATAATCATGCTGCCCAGCCCGGCACAGGCTACAAGGAAGTCGGTCGTCACAAGAACACTGAAACTTTCGGGCCGATGGATGATTCCACACGGAATAACTTCAGCGACAAGGGCAAGCGCAAGGAATATGGCACCGAGTCGATTCCCTTCGATCGCAAGAACACGAAATTGAATCTGTTCCAGTACGCCGAGTCCGAACGCCTGAGTTCCTACTTCTATACTGGCGGTCTTGTCGCTGTACACAGTGAGGGCAGGCAACGCAATGCCGTTTGGGATGCCATGCAGCGTAAAGAGGTGTACGGCACATCAGGTGACCGTATGTTGCTGTGGTTTGATCTTCTGAATGGTCCTGACGGTGAGTTGCCCATGGGGTCTGAAACTGAGCTCAAGAAGACGCCTGAATTCCGGGTGCGTGCAGTGGGAGCGCTTGAACAGAAGCCGGGTTGCCCCCAGCACAGCATAGATGCGCTGGGTGAAGATCGGCTGGAGTACATGTGTGGCGGCGAATGCTACAACCCCAGCGATACCCGCAAGATCATTGAGAGAATTGAAGTCATCCGTATCCGGCCGCAGGCGGAAAAGGGCGAGCCCGTGGGTGATCTGATCGAGGATCCCTGGAAAGTACTTGAATGCTCAGGGGATGCCGCTGGTTGCGTGGTGGAATTCGAAGATGAGGAGTTCAAAAAGGACAAGCGTGACACGCTTTACTACGTAAGAGCGATTCAGGCTCCGACGCCCACAATCAATGGCGATCCATTGCGCTGTGAGAAGGACGCTGACGGTAATTGCACCAAGGTCAATATCTGTTACGGCGATGCCCGTACTGATCCGGCTGACGACTGTGTGGCATCGGCCTCGGAGCGTGCCTGGTCATCCCCCATCTTTGTGGATTACAAAGCGGGATCAGGCTGGTTCTGATTCTCTGGCGAGATGAGTCAGGCAGATAAGAGTACCCAGGGCTGGCACAGACTCCAGCCCTGGCAGCTGCCTTTAATCAGCATCATTATCCTGTCGTTGCTTTGGCTATTGCTCTTTACACAGGATGGATGGGTACCCGTACTTGATTCTGCCAACCTTGCCTTCCATGAAGCGGGGCATGTGTTTTTCGGCTTTCTGGGTTCAACCATGGGCTTATATGGTGGAACACTTGGGCAACTGGTCTTTCCTGTTGTTATCTCAATTCGGTTCTGGCGACGGGGCGACAGCTTCGCATTTTCCCTGGGACTGATCTGGTTGTTTGAAAACTTAATAAATATTGCCCGATACATGGGCGATGCCAGGGATCAGTTGTTGCCATTGGTCGGGGGTGGAGAACATGACTGGACGAATATTCTCAGTCGCTGGGGAATGCTGGAAGCCGATCAGTCACTGGCCGGATTGCTTCGATCGGTGGCCGTCATTGGTATGCTCGCTACCTGGGGCTGGTTATTCCTGAAATCCCGAAACCCTGAAGCGGATAGCTAGGTTTCAGCCCGCCGAAGCATTTCATCAATCATCCAGATACGATCGCGGCCCCAGGTGGCAAAGTTGCCAATCTTGAACGTTGGGACGCCCCAGAAACCGGCATTGAACATATCCTGCCGATTTGACTCGGCATATTCCAGGTCAATGCCTTTATCGAGTTTACTCTTGGCCGCCGGCCAGCCAATGCCGGCCTGTTCGCATACATAATCCAGGCCTTTATCCGTGGCGACATCAATCCCCTTAGACCAGATGTTGGCGCCAGCGGTGACGAGAAAGGCCATTTGTAGTTCAGTGGTCTTGGCCAGCGGAAAAGTGTTCAGACACCGCTCTGCACCTGCCCCAATCGGATCTGCAATACGGCCAAACGGGATGCCAAGACTGTCCGCCTCGCGTTTTACGTCACGGACTATATAGAGCCGTTTTTCCAGCGGCACCGGCAATCCTCGCATGGCCATCGGTAGCACCGGCTTCACTTTGAGTTCTAGCGGCCAGCTTTGAAAGCGTTGCTGAACTTCAACTGCCGCCAGATAAGAATATGGGCTGCGAAAGCTGAAATAGAATTCCAGTGGCTGGGTCGTATCGATTTCAGGAAGGTAGGCAGTCACCGGATCAAACACTGCTAACGGCTCCGGCCCAAACAGCGCACCCTGTTTGCGAAGCCTGTCTGCAAGATGATCCAGACGATCCAGTCCCCAGAACCATTCCCCATCGTACTGCCACATGGCGGGTAAATAGTGTCCGAGGTGTTCGCGGCGCTGTTCACTGGCAGCCAGTACAAGATTGGCAGTTATCTCATCCGGTGCATTGCCTTGCTCCAGAAGGCTATCAAGCTGTTCTGAATCATTTGTAAACAGGGCCCTGGAAATTATGCCTTCACGTGCCAGTAATTCCTTAAAACTTTTACAGGCAAGTAATGCCCGTGTGGCCTTTTTCAGATTCCCGGCTTTGGGAAGCACGGAATCCAGTCCAAATTCCAGACCCCATGCCGGTGCAATTCTTTTGGCATCTTCCAGAGCAAATAATCGCTGCTTTTCTTCTTCTGGATAGGCTTCAGCGCGTGGCGGGGGCACGATATTTATCTTAATTTCAGCATGTACACGGTCACGCCAATTGGAAAGTGATTGCAGACTCAGGTGGGAATGTGGGTCTCCGGGTTCATAAAAAAACTCCAGAACCGGGGGTTTGCGTTGAATAAAGTCCAGACCATAGCGTCGTGCCCGAAGGCGATTGATCGGGCCGCGGCTATTTGCTATCCGCTCGAAGATTGCGGATTTGGTCGTGGATTTTGGACCACCTGACATTCAGTTCTCCCTGTGCACTTTTGTATGTCGTTTCTTTAAACATATTGTGCCGTTAAGTTCAGTTATTTGACAGTATCTTTTAAAGTATACACACTGTAAAAATCTAAATTGGGGAAAGCAATGAAGCGTTTAGCAGTATGTCTGGTTGTGGTTGTACTGGGTCTGATTATTGGCTGGTCAGTATTCGGTGATTCAATTCTCATCAAGGTTGGCAAGTCTTACGCCAAGCGTAATATGACCGGCGAGGTGCTGGCCGAATTGCCAGATGGATTACATCTCGTTCTATGTGGCGCTGGCGCACCACTGCCTGATCCTACCCGCGCAGGCGCCTGTGTGCTCGTTCTCGCCGGACAGGACCTATACGTGGTTGATGTGGGCTCGGGTTCACCTCGGAATTTTGCACCGATGGGCATCCCTGCTGGTCGTGTTAATGCAGTCTTCCTGACTCATTTTCATTCTGATCATTTTGATGGCCTCGGCGAGTTAATGACTACACGCTGGGCGGGTGGGGCGCATAAGTCGGCGTTACCTGTGCATGGTCCGGAGGGTGTTCAGCAGGTCGTGAATGGGTTGAACATGGCCTACGCGCAGGACTTCGAATATCGCATTGCTCATCATGGCGAAACAGTGACCGCCAGAAGTGGAGCCGGAGCCAGTCCTCAGCCTTTCCGTTTACCAAAAACGGGAGAAGGGCACAGGGTACTGGAACACAATGGTCTGGTTGTAACCGCCTTCGCTGTTGAGCATGCGCCGGTATCGCCTGCAGTGGGTTATCGCTTCGACTACAAGGGGCGCAGTCTGGTGATCAGCGGAGATACGAAAAAATCAACTAACCTGATTGAATTCAGTCGGAGTGTTGATCTACTGGTGCACGAAGCTTTGGCCCCGCATGTGATGGCAATTATCGGTGAAGCTGCTGAAGAGGCGGGTGCGAAACACGTCGCCAAGATTGCAATCGATGTACTCGATTATCACACCACGCCGGTAGAGGCTGCAGAAGTGGCCAGCGAGGCGAATGTAGGACATTTGCTGTTTTACCATTTGGTGCCGCCATTACCGGCGCGCCCTATGGAGAAGTTCTTTCTTAAAGGGACTGAGGATGCATTTGCCGGTGATATGACAATCGGTCGCGACGGAACAATGATCAGTCTGCCTGCAAACAGTAAAGCAATAGAAACGGGCAGTCTGCTATAGCGCTTTGCCGGTTCCCGCTATTAATCCCTCGACCATCCAGTTCAATCGTTCAATGGCTTGTGCCTGAGTGATTTCGCCATCTTCCATCAGGCGATAACCGCCCCAGAAAGCCATGATCAGCATCCAGGACACTGTAGCGGCTGCGTCGTCATCCAGGCCGAATGCCTCGACCACAGCCGGCTTCCAGAGGTTGGTGACCAGGTGCCGCATACGCTGCCCGAAACGGTTGAGTTCATGATTAACCGGGAAACTTGCGGCAATGATCTGCCACAAGGCACGGGCACGCCCGGGCGGCAGTTCCAACGTGATGCGCTGTGCGTTGCTGAGTACTGAAACGATGTCCTGCTTGCGGGAGGCGATGGCCTCACGGGTTTGCAGATATACCTGCTCGAAGATGTGAGTGCCGGTCGCAGCCATTAATTCTTCCAGGGATTCAAAATGCTGGTAGATCAATTGCCTGCTGGTATGAGTCTGTTTGGCAAGTGAACTCATGCTGAGTTGATCCCAGCCCTTGGCTTCCACAATGCCGGAGGCCGCTTCAAGTAATTGTCGGCGCCGGTCATCCCGTGCAAGGTAAGGGCGCTTGGCCGTTTTTGATGTTTTACTTTGAGGCATACTCTTTAAACTCATGAATGCAGGTTTGATCCAATAATGAACAAATATTGACAATATGTAAACATTTGGTAAATTCAGGTTCTGGCGGGGGAGTAAATGGATACGATTAATCAAAGTGATGTCAGTGGTTTGTTGCCGAGCGATAAACAGTTCGAGTACCTGCATGCCTTGCAAGTGAAGGGTGCTGTGCTGCTTCAGTATCAGGTTCTCTGGGATATAGATGAAGACCGCGACGTGCTAAGAGAACGTCTGATTGACGCAATTCATGAGCTTTCCGGACGCATATTATCCATTGCCGCCGTTGATCTGCTCACGATTGGTGAAAACCCCTCATCTTATGATGAAATCCTGTTGGTGGAATTTCCTGAAATTTCTCTGGTAAAGGCACATATGGATAGCCCGGAAACGCAGGAAATTTTTTCAGCGCTCGGTGGGCTGGAATTGCATATGGCCTCAAGCCCGCCGCAACGGATGTGGCGCATCGTCAAATGGGTGAACAGAATCCTGCCGTGGTTCCCGGCTCCACGTTCGGGCAAGGTTATGCCGGAAGATCAATTGCAGGGAGGCATCAACCCGAGCAAGGCGCAGTTCGAGGCCTTTCAGAAAGCGAATCAGAAGTGCACGGTGCATATGTTCAATCTGCTGAAATTTCATGAGCGGGCGCAGTATGTCGATGGCGACAGGGGCCGGTCAGGGCGTCGTGCCTATGAAGATGGTTACGGTCGTGTCGCCATGGAATGTGTGCTGCGTCTCAAGGGTCGAATCATCATGCTGGGCAGATACCGTATGACACTGGTAGGCGCCGATGGTGACCCGGCGACTGATGCATGGGATGAAATCGCGGTTATTCAATATCCGAATCGACCTGCGTTCATTCGCATGGTGAAGACACCCCGATATATTCGTGCGCTGGAACATCGACATGCCGGTCTGTCGAAAACCGAAATCTGGTCAACGGCACCGACCGTAGAATACTGTCAGTGAAATCTGTATTTACGCGTTGGCTTTCAGAACCCCTTATTCAGTTCCTGGTGCTGGGGGCACTGATCTTCGCGGCTGATGCCTTATTGAACAGTGACGATTCGAAAAATAATCGAACGATTCGCGTCACTGCCCAGCACATAGACGCACTGAAAGCGGCCTATCAGGCAGAGCATAGTCGCCTACCCTCCGATGCAGAATTACAGGTCAGGCTCCAGCAGTGGCTGGATGAACAGATTCTCTATCAGGAAGCCAGGGCTCTGGGACTGGATCAGCGTGATTCCATAGTGCGTCGGCAAATGGTGCAGAAGATGCGGTTTCTGCTGGCCGATGCCATGCCATTGGCGGAACCCGGTGAGGCTGAGCTTCAGGCCTTCCTGGAAAATCATGCAGAACGTTATGGACACAGTCCGCGACTCAGTTTCGAACAGGTATTCCTGAGCCGTGGAGGACGTGGCGATCAAATGGGCGAATCGGTACGACAGGTTCTGAAACATCTGCAGGCCAGCCCGGATGAC
Source organism: Nevskiales bacterium (assembly GCA_041622995.1). GTDB lineage: Bacteria > Pseudomonadota > Gammaproteobacteria > Nevskiales > CAJXLF01 > CAJXLF01. The sequence continues at coordinate 50,510 of JBFJXR010000010.1, read as the reverse complement.
TTTCAGGGTCAGGGAGATGCCTTTGCGACCGGGCAGGTGGTCGAGGCCTTCGATGAAGGTGATGTGCGCCGGGAATTCGGGCGTGATTTCTATCCACGTATCGTGTCGCTTCCCGATAACGAGTGGCAGGGCCCTGTGGCCTCCAGTCTGGGGCTGCATATGGTTCGCATCACCGGCCGCAATGATTTTCGACCTGCACAGTTAAGCGAAGTCAGGGCAAAAGTCGAAAACGACTGGCGTGTGGATCAGCGTGAACAGATCAATGCGCAGGCCATGGAGAACCTGCGTAAACGATTCCAAATCGAGTATGAAGGCCGGTCCTCGGCCGGGTCAGGTTAATGCGATTCTGGCTTGCTGGACTTGCCCTTGTGTTTGCCAATATGGCGAATGCACATCAGTTCGAGACGCTGGCGGTGTCGCTTGAAGAGCAGCCAGGGCAACTTGTTAGCGTCGTGCTGAAAGTGTCTATGGGCCGAGAAGGCCGTCCTTCCCATGTCGCCCCGCGATTAACGCCGGACTGTGAGCCAGTAGGAAACGCCCGGCAGGAACGGCTGGCAGATTTGATGCTGCGTTCCTGGACTTTGAAATGTGAGGCCGGACTGAAAGGGCGAACCCTGACCCTTGAAGGGTTGGGGCCGTCGACACCCGATGCCGTCGTGATAGTGCAATATCTCGATGGCAGTAGTGATACGCAGGTGCTGGATCGCCGTGAATTCTGGTTGGTGCTGGGGCGGGACGGTTCAAGTTCAAATGTGCAGGCACTGGCGGCATATATCCCCATCGGCATTATGCATATTCTGAGTGGTCCTGATCATCTGTTATTCGTGCTTTGCCTGATGCTGGTCGTCGCTTCCATGCAGTTTGGCTGGGGCAGGTTATTGGCAACAATTACGGCATTTACTCTGGCTCATAGTCTGACGCTGGCTGCCTCGGTGCTATATGGCATAAAGCTTTCATCTTCGCCGGTTGAAGCGGTCATCGCCCTGAGCATTCTTCTGCTGACTGTTGAGCTTGCCCGTCGAGATCGTTCGCCTGATGTGCTTCCCGGGCTCAGTCTGCGATATCCGGCTACAGTGGCCTTTGCATTTGGCTTGCTGCATGGCTTCGGTTTTGCCGGTGCGCTGGCACAGATTGGTTTGCCGCAGGCGGCTGAAGGCTGGGCTTTGCTGCTGTTTAATCTTGGTGTAGAGGCCGGACAGCTATTGTTTGTTGCAGCCGTTCTGGCCGGTTATTGGTTGTTCGTCCGTTTTATTAAGACGAGGCGATCTGCATTGATGCCTGCCATGGTGACCGTAATCGGTGCTGTGTCTGCATTCTGGTTTATCGACCGGCTTGTGCCGGTATTCGTGTCTTGAGGACCGTTGTCATGGTTAGATTGTTATGTGTGTGTGCGCTAGTCGCCACATTGGCTGCCTGTGGTGGCTCTGACCGCGATTCGGTTGCTGCACCCATCCCCGGCAATAACAATCCGCAACCACCCGGGCCGGGGATGAATGCTGATGGCAGCTGTAAGGATGCCCGGGATGGCTTCAAGAATGTTTATTTCGGCGATCTGCATAGTCACACCAGCTATTCACTGGATGCATATTTCTTCAATGCGCTGACTGATCCGCGGGCAGCGCATCGTTATGCCAAGGGTGTTGATCCGCTGCCGCAACCGGCTCAGGGCACGCAGGATGTGTTTACCAAGGGTCGGGAAATCACGATTGACCGGCCACTGGATTTTAACGCGGTGACTGATCATGCCGAGTTTCTGGGCGGCTTTGTGCTCACCTGTGATCAGACTGGCCAGACCCAGCAGGCATGTGATCAGGCGATCGGGCAGGGCATCCGTGACAAGGTGCGGGCACTTGCGGCTGGAGAAACACCTTTTACCCAACTTGTAGCCCAGAGTGCGGCGAGTCAGTCACCGACAGATCGTATCGCCTGGCAGCTGATTCAGCAGATGAATGAGGAGGAGTACGAGCCTTGTTCATATACAACTCTGCATGCCTATGAGTACACCTCCAATGAACTCTCGCAAATGCTGCATCGAAATATTATTTTTAAGGGGTCCAGTGCCTCGGTTCCAGTGAATGTATTTCCCTCAGTGAAACTGACAACCCCTGCGATTCCAGAGAATGGCAATGATGACTGGGATCTGTTTGATCATCTGAATGTGAATTGCCTGATCAACCCCGAATGCGATGTGCTGACCATTCCACATAATTCCAATCTGTCTGACGGGCGTATGTTTCTGGCGGCCGGTGAGTCATCCGGAATGACTGTTGTTGGTGACATTACTGGCGTGCCGCTGGGTCGCAAAATAGAAACCACCTCCGTGTATTTCCCGATGACAGTGGAAGATGCGAACCTGCGAATCACCCTGGATCGTTCATTTGAAATGACCCAGCATAAGGGTGCGTCTGAATGTGCCGGTGGCCTCGAGGGCAACTATCTCGCGAATGATGAAGGTTATGACCCGTACTGTGATTTCGAAGTGAACAAAATCGTCTGTTCAGGACGGCCGGATGACCCTGCCACCTGTGCCGAATACTGCCAGGGTGATCCGAAAACCGATCCCAACTGGTGTAGCCACCAGACCTATAACAACAATGCCGGCGATGTCTGTGTAACGGGCGGACCGGATGGTTCCTCGGTGCCAGCCGGCGGCAGTGAGGGTACCGATAATTGCTCGTCGCCCCTGGACTACTATCGTAATGCCATGTCGGAAGGCCTGAAAATTCAGAAGACCCTGGGCGTAAATCCCTACAAGGTAAATATCACCGCGGCACTGGATACCCACGCGGGGGATTCAGGGAATGCCCAGGAGTGGCCCTTCATGGGGCACAGTGGCGTGCTGGATGATGACCCGCGCGAGCTGCTCGGGTTCTGGGGTTGTGATAACGAACCCACAGGCGAAGACCCCGCTGATCCGTCGAACTGCACCAATCGCACCTTTCTTGATTTTGCTCGTGCACTGAATACAGGTGGTCTCGCGGGCGTCTGGGCACCACAAAATACACGCGAAGACATCTGGGATGCGATTCATCGCGGCGAAAGCTTCGGTACTTCGGGTCCGAGAATACGCATTCGCAGCATTGCATCATTCGAACCGCTGCCGGCAAATATTTGTGAACGCCTTGCCACTGGCGAAGACTTGATTGCCAGTGGTGAAATCGCAGGCGCACGAATGGGCGACACACTGACGGGTGCCACCCAGGGCGATGCCCCTTACATTGCCGTATGGGCGCAGCAGGACCCCGATGGTCATCCACTGCAGGCGATAGACCTGATCAAGGGCTACGTGGACGATGCCGGCGAAGCGAAGGTCCGGGTATTCAACGATGTTGTGAGAACTCAGCATGCGGTGAATCGTCCCTCATCACAGACCTGTGCCGTTGAAGTGGGCAGTCACCCTGAATCATTGTGTGCCACATGGTCGGATGGTGATTTCCAGCCGGATTCCAGTGCTTACTGGTATGCCCGCGTCCGCGAGGTACCATCCTGTCGCTGGAGTGCCTGGATGTGTAATGTCGAGGCACAGGCTGACTGCAGTCTGCTCGACCCGTCCAATGGCATGTTCCCGGAAGAATCGGGGCTGCGTGGTTATGAAGGCTGTTGTGCAATAGTGGGTGAGCCCGGATCATTCACAGGCGAGAGTTATTTCAATACGCTTGAGCAGCGTGCCTGGGCATCACCCATCTGGTACGAAACCAACCCGCAATAGGAACTGACATGCTGAAACTGGCAGGAAGACTGTTAATTACGGCCATCGTACTTGGCGTGCTGTACACGCTGGCCGTACAGGTTATCCCAGGTGTGCTGGAGCCCAGATTCAACAAGGTATACGTACAGCCGCCTTACGAGGTTTCAGATAAAGCCAAAGACTTGCATCAGAGTTTACTGGTTGCTGATATGCATGCCGACAGCCTGCTGTGGTCGCGCGACCTGCTTAAGCATTCTGACTACGGGCAAATGGATGTGCCACGCATGATCGAGGGCAATGTCGGTCTGCAGGGCTTTACCATCGTCACCAAGTCACCGCGCGGGCAGAACATCGATAGCAATAGTGCAGATACCGATCGCATTACCGATCTGGTGATTGCTTCCGGCTGGCCGGTGCGTACATGGGGCAGCCTGTTTGAGCGTGCTCAATACCAGATTGATTTGCTACATGAATTTGAACATAAATCCGGGGGCACTCTCAGCATTATTAAAACGCGGGCCGATCTGGAAGCATGGCTGGCCAGTTACAGGCCAGGGGATCCGAATGTGGCCGGCTGGTTGGGTATTGAAGGCGCACATCCACTGGAAGGTGATATAGAGAATCTTGACCGACTCTATGATGCTGGCCTGCGTATGGCTGGCATTACGCATTTCTTCGATAACGAGCTGGGTGGTTCGGCGCATGGTCTGTCACACGGTGGATTGACAGGGTTTGGACGAGTTGCCGTCAGCCGTATGCAGCAGCTCGGCATTGTGGTCGATCTGGCCCATGCCTCGGCTGCCGTGATTGATGATGTATTGGAGATGAGTCACAAGCCCGTTGTAGTTTCGCATGCCGGTGTTCGTGGCACCTGTGACAACAACCGTAATCTCACCGACGCCCAAATTCGCGGCATAGCAGGCACAGGTGGGGTGATTGCCATTGGTTACTGGGAAATTGCGACCTGTGGACGCGATGCTGCAGCAATCGCCAGGGCCATAAGATATGTGGTTGATCTGGTGGGTGTGGATCATGTGGCGTTGGGCTCGGACTTCGATGGCTCGGTCGTGACACCGTTTGATGCCAGTGGCATGGGACTGATCACTGAAGCATTGTTAGCCGCAGGCTTCAGCGAAAAAGAGATTCAGTATATTTCCGGTCAGAATGTGGTCAGGGTATTGAGGGAAACCCTGCCGCAGTGACATAGCAACCCGGTAGTCGGTATGCTTCATGTTTAAGTATTAAACATAGTTACATTTTAAATTTCATATTTTTTGTCTTGTTTTTTTGGGAGAGAGTAAATGATGAATTCAAAAGCCTTCTGGCTAGGGAATAACGCCGTCATTCTGGGATTGTACGCAGTAGCTGCTGTACTTTATTTCCAGGGACAAACTTCGCACTGGCTGGTGATTCTAGCTGCTGTCATCGTGGTCGCACATGTGCTGGAAATCCCCTTGGCAATGAAAGTGCTGAAAGATAAAAGCCCTTCGATGGGTCGCCTGATCGTGGGTACAATCTTATTCGGCTTTACCTGGTGGTTGCCTGCCAAGAAAGGCATTTATAAAGCCGCTTAATCGCCATTGCGAGCATGTACAGACAATCTCATTGTCGGAGATTGTCTGGACCAATGTCTTACGATGAATAGAGAAACTGAATGAAAAACTTTAACGACAAACTTGCGGTCGTCACGGGTGCTAGTAGTGGTATTGGTCAGGCGATTGCGGTTGAGCTGGCCAGTCACGGCGCATCGGTGGTGCTGGTTGGCACCAATATCAAGCGTCTGAGCGAAAGCAAAAAGCTTTGCGAGGATATTGGTGCCACAGCTTATGTACAGCAGGCGAATGTGGCTGATCTGGAGCAGATGAAACAGTTAGCCAATACGGTCATGAGTGAAATCGGCGTGCCGGATATTCTGATTAATAATGCCGGTGTGGTTATGTCGGGCCTGATGCATGAAGTCGAGCCGGAAGACTGGGATCGGCTTTTGGGTATCAATGTAATGGGCGTGGTCTATGGCTGTCGTTATTTCCTCCCGGACATGATCAAGCGTGGCACGGGTGGGCATATCGTGAATATCGCCTCTGCAGCAGGACTGATTGGTCAGCCTGGCATGAGTACCTATTGCGCAACGAAGCACGCGGTTGTCGGTATTTCTGCCTCCATGCGTTATGAGCTTTCCGGCAACAAGATTGGTGTCACAACCATGTGCCCTGGCTATGTTCAGACACCCATCATGGATAATCTCAAGCTCGTGGGTAAGCTGAATACCGAGAAGGTCAGAAGCAAGGTGGCGAGCGATATGAAGCGCAACAAGCTCACTGCTGAGGATGTGGCAAAACGCACGATCAAGGCAATTATTAAAAACGAGGCGTTTGTCACCATTGGCAAGGATGCAAAAGCAGCCTACCTTGGTCATCGTTTTGCTCCTGGTCTTATAGACCGTATGTTTAGTAGGTAGATGCAGTAGTAAAGTTGGGTGAGGTGGAAAATAGTTATGAAGTGACACGCCCCTAGTCATTTTTCTAGGCCCATCCATGGGGGCTCGACGGCCGCATCCATGCGGCCAACGGTCACATCATAACTATTTGCCACCTCTTAAAAATTCATAAAGGCAGGCAGGAACATCATGATTGATCTATACACATTCGCCACCCCCAATGGCTGGAAGGCTTCAGTAGCTCTGGAAGAACTTGAGCTGCCTTACGAGGTGAAAGTAATTAACCTCATGTCACAGGATCAGAAGAAGCCGGAATTCCTGGCTATCAATCCCAATGGCCGCATACCGGCTATCGTTGACCGTGATAATGATGATTTTGCGGTCTTCGAATCCGGTGCGATTCTGGTTTATCTGGCTGAGAAAACCGGCAAGCTTATGCCGACGGATGCCAAGGGCCGGTCTCTGGTGATGCAGTGGCTGATGTTCCAGATGGGGGGTATTGGCCCGATGATGGGGCAGGCCAATGTTTTTTATCGTTATTTCCCGGAAAAACTGCAGCCGGCTATCGATCGTTACCAGAACGAAGGGCGCCGCCTGTTTGAAGTGCTGGATCAGCGTCTGGCCGATAATGAATGGCTCGCCGGCGATTATTCCATTGCCGATATTGCCAACTGGTGCTGGGTGCGTACCTATAAATGGTCTGGCATTAGTATTGATGGGCTGGATAACCTGAAGCGATGGATGGATACCTGCCGTGCAAGACCCGCCTGTGAGAAGGGCATCGAAGTGCCGTTTAAACTACCGAACATGGAAGAAGAAGAGAACAAGCAGGCCGAAGAAGACTTCATAAAGGGCGCCAGAACGATGGTGACTGACTAGAGCCGTAGTCCATGCTTTCTGCAAGCGAGTACGAACCCTACGATGCATACCTGATGGATGTGTCGTATTTCAGTGGCAAACTGGAAGCCTATCTTCGATACAGAGAAGTCCCGTTCAGAAAGATTGAACCGGATACTCGAACATTACTGAACGTTATTTATCCCGGTACCGGCCTGATGAAGGTGCCGGTTGTGAAAATGGCGAATGGGCAGTGGCTGAAAGACAGCACGCCCATGCTGTACTGGTTCGACCGGCTTTATCCGGAAGCCTCAATTATTCCAAAAGACCCCTACGTTCATTTTCTTTCGCGTCTGGTTGAAGACTATGCCGATGAATGGTTATGGCGACCGGCCTTGTATTACCGCTGGAACTATTCACAGGATTTCACATTGCTCGGCAGCCGCATCGCTACCGAGGTGATGGGTGATGTGCCCATGCCCAGGAAATTGCTGGGCTGGTATTTCGGCATGCGACAGCGCAAGGTGCAAATCAGGGGTGATGGCGTACGGCCTGAGAATGAAGCCCATGTGCGTGACACCTACCTGAAACTGCTCGACAGCATGCAGGCGATATTGACCGATACGCCGTTCATGCTCGGTTCTCATCCCACGCTGGCCGATTTCGGGCTGTTCGCATCCATGTTCCGGCATTTTTCTTTGGATCCTACGCCGGCCCGCATCATGCGTGACCGTGCGCCTTCGGTGAATGAGTGGGTGGCAAGGATGTGGAATGCTAAAGTGAGTCGCTTGGGTACGGAACAAACGCTGACGGATTTTTCCCACTCAGGCTATGACTATATTTTTAGTGATATCGGAGAAGTGTATTTGCCCTATCTGGCAGACAATGCTCAGGCCTGGTCAAAAGGTCAGAAACGCTTTGACTTCACGGCAGGGCCGGTAACTTATCCTGATCTGCCTGTTTCCCAATACCGTGTGTGGTGTCGTGGTGAGTTACAACGCGCCTACAGTGGTTTAACGGATGAAATCCGTGAACAGGTGAATAAGCGTTTGCAGGGTAGTGATCTTGAGGGTCTAATGAATCGATTTGGAGTTGTAGAATCGGGTCTGGAGCATGAATACCAGTTGCCTCTGGGTAAACGTTACGAGCCTGCCAGGGGTTTGTTAAAACTGAAACTTTCAGTCACGGGTACTCCACAGGACATGCCCGCCGCCAACATCCAGAAATGAAACATTGTCATTGCGAGTAATGTGAAGGAATCTCCAGCAACAGGAGATCGGTAAGTGCCCACATATTCAAAATGACGTAACAATATATAGAGCAGGAAATGACAGATAAAAGTACCTATAAATTCTATGCCATGGACCATTCCTATTACTCCGGAAAGGTTCGCCCCTATCTTCGATACAAGGGGATTCCCTATGAGGAGATAGTTTCCACACTATGGGTTTACAAAACGGTCATTATTCCCGAAACAGGCGTGCGGTTTATACCAGTATTGCAATCACCCGATGGTGTGTTCGTACAGGACACAACCGATATCATTGATTTTCTGGAAGAACGTTTTCCAGACAGACCCATTTACCCGTCAACGCCAAAGCAACGCCTGACGGCATTGCTGTTTGAGCTTTTTGCTGATGAATGGTTGTTATTCCCGGCCATGCACTATCGCTGGAGTTATGTCGCCCATCATGAAAAATGGCTGATGGGTGAGTTTGGAAGAATCGTGGGTAAGTGGGCGCCAGCACCCGTGCGCCGTGCAGCCGGTCGAAAATTGAGCAAGCCGTTTCAGGGTTTTCTACCTGTTCTGGGTATCAGCGATGAAACAGCACCGGGCATAGAAGCCAGTTACCTGGAGTTTCTGGCTTTACTGGAAGCCCATTTATCCAAATACAGTTATTTACTCGGCTCGCGACCCTCCATGGGCGACTTTGCACTGGCGGGACCGTTATATGCCCACTTGTGGCTGGACCCTTATCCCAAGGCGATTATGGAACGGGAAGCACCAAACGTTGTTGCATGGATTCAGCGAATCAATGCTGAAGACCAGCCGCAGGGGTCATTTCTGCCTATCGATGAAGTGCCTGAAACAGTTTTGCCCATGCTGGCATTTATTTTCAGAGAGCAATTCCCGATATTGCTGGATACAGTCGAGAAAGTGGCCACATGGGTAGATGATCATCCAGAAAAAGAATACGTATCCCGTGGTATTGGCAAGCATGATTTCAAGGTAGGAGGGGTGGCAGGTACGCGACTGGTGTTCCCCTATTCGCAATGGATGTTGCAGCGCCCGGTAGAGTATTACCATGGTCTCAACGAGAGCCAGAAAGAAGATGTGAATGCCTTGCTCAACCAGGTGGGGGGCAGTGAAGCCATGCAAGTGGATATTAAAAAACGACTGGTAAGACGTAATAATCGAATAGCTGTCGATGCCTGAATCTGATGGGATTATGGGAATCGATACGCCGAAAACTGGAGGTTACCGCCATGGATATATCCTGTGAGTTGCCAGCGGGCATGAGCATCAAACCCAATGAGTTTCCCGCACCTGACTTTGCCCTGGCAGAAGAGGGCATGCAGTCAGCTGTACTGGCCGGGGGGTGCTTCTGGTGTGTAGAGGCGGTATTCAGGGAGCTTGATGGCGTAACGAACGTGGAATCCGGTTATGCAGGGGGCACAACAGAGTCAGCCAATTACCATGCGGTATGTAGTGGTGTCACCGACCATGCCGAAGTCATTCGTATTGACTATGATTCGGCCAAAACCGGATTTGGGGAAATACTCAGGATATTCTTCTCGGTCGCTCACAACCCGACACATCTCAACCGGCAGGGCAATGACCGTGGCCGGCAATATCGTTCTGCTGTTTTTTACAGCAGTGAGAAACAGCGTGAAATGACTGACGCCTATATCAAACAACTCAGTAAAGCAGGCGTATATAGCGATCCAATCGTGACAACACTTGAACCGCTGGAAGCATTTTATCCGGCAGAAGACTACCACCAGAATTACGCCGCACTAAACCCGGGACAGCCCTATATACAGGGGGTTTCCATGCCCAAAGTTGAAAAGCTGAGAACCTTTTTCCCGGAACGACTCAAGTCGGATTAGTAGAGCAAATTAGCCAGGCAAATTAGATATTCAGATTAGCTATGCAGGCACCCAAACGTGCTGCATGCGTTTTTGTATGACGTTTGTTTTAGCCTTGAGGTTAGTGTTGGCACCGTTGCGGTCGTAGTGCACAGGGCGGGGTAGCATAGAAGCAAGTCTGGCTGCCTCCCATTCGGACAGCGCTGCGGCGGGTTTGTTGTAGTAATGCCAGGAAGCTGCCTGAATTCCGAATATGCCATCACCCCACTCAGCAAAATTCAGGTACAACTCCAGTATTCTTCGTTTGCTGAGCATGCCTTCCAGCATGAGCGTAATAGCACTTTCCTGGGCCTTGCGAATTAATGAGCGCTCGCCAGATAGAAAGAGGTTTTTAGCCAGTTGCTGGGTAATGGTAGAGCCACCCGCTACGAGTTTTCCCTTATCGATATTTTTTTCTACAGCGTATTTGATACCGTCCCAGTCAAATCCATAGTGATTGACGAATTTACTGTCTTCAGCGGCAATAACGGCACGTTTTAAATGAAGTGAGATAGATTCGTACTCCACCCATTCATGCCAGATTTCTGCATCGGAATGTTTTTTTTGTTTTTCTGCCAAGCGGATTTGCATGAATGACGTGGCGGCAGGTTCAGTAAACCTGTAGGTGAGCACATGCGCCGTATACCAAAGCTGCAGCCCGGCAAATGCCACAATAAGCAGTAGAAAGAGCTTCCAGATAATACTTTTGTTGTTGGAGTTTTTCTTTTTGCGAGATTTCGCCATAAGGGTGCTATCGATTAAGTTCACTTAGCTAAAATAATTAACGATTGGTGCCGGAAATTTTAATTCAAGGATGACGACGTAATCTCTCAACCAGGAAGACCAGCAGATTGTGATAAATGGTCCTGGCAGCTTCAGCATCATTCTGAATCACATCTTCGAACACACCACGTGATAACAGAAACAATTTGGAGTTGCTAAGAGATTTGGCGGCCGCCGATGTTTTCAGGCCATCAATCAGCGAGTATTCACCAAAACATTGGCCTGCAACAAGCGTTGCGAGATGAATACTGTTGGCCTGATCATTCTCTTCTCCGACTTCCGAGCGAAATATTTCAATCTCACCTTCCAGGATTACATATAAACCGAGACCGCCGCGCATGTGCTCATAGAAAACCAGCTCATCAACTTCTGCATTAAGCACCATGCCCTGTTCTAGCAGGCGATCTATCACCTCATCGGCAACATCCCTGAAAGGAACGGATTTCGACAGTATCTGTCGATAATGCGACGCGTTTTCGAACTTCATATCAGAGACCCGAATTTTCAAATATATTAATCGTCAGATTATAGACGTATGCGCTAACTACGTCGTTTCAATATGGAGATTCTGCACTTTAATTCACGCATCTCAGATGCTTTTTCAGGGTAGGGTGAATTCTTTTGCCTCATTTTCAGGCTTGACTCAAGTCCGGGAATGAAAGTCGCATTAACGCCATCAAAATATTTGCCGCATTGAGCATTTAACTGCTGCTTCAGGCTCTGGCTGCTCGCGGCCAACACATAGGTGCTTGAGGTGAAACTCAATGCACAGAAAATTATTATTAGAAAGATTTTCATTTAATACACCAATTTAGAATTTAAGTTATTTAAGTTGTGCATCATAACCCCTTAAAACGAGAAAACCACCGCAAGGGTGGTTTCATCGTTGTTGGTGGAGGCGGCGGGAATCGAACCCGCGTCCGCGAACCTTCTGCCGTTGGCTCTACATGCTTAGCCCGTTCTTTATTTGTCGGCGCTGGTTACCCGAAGGGCAGGGAAAGCCAGAACTTATTCTCACTTAGTTTTAACGGATCACCCAGAGACCTGAATCACCGCGATCTTGTGAGAGTCGACGCCTGGATCCGGAAGCACAAGCACTTGCCGGGCAGACGCTAGAGCTATATTAAGCTGCTAGGGCGTAGTTGTTATCGTTTGCAACTAGCTTAGTTTTGCTAACGGTTTTACGAGCAGAGAGCAGCTCGGCATGCACCTCGGGTTTCAGCGTCTGCGTCGAAGCCAGGTCGCCCCCTTGGTGGATATGATTATACGCCTACTCTGCTGATTGTCCGAGTATCTCTCGCTGTTTCTTTTTCGTGAGGCTGGTCAGCGCTCTGTGATATGACCAGTCAGCGAGTTCTTTCAGGTAATCATCGTTGAATTCTTCAATGTTGACGATGGTTATCCAGTGGAAGCGGTGCCAGTAGCGCGCAGGTTTTACACCGGGGATATCGGTGAGTTCCAGGAAACGTTCTGGCATGACTCTTATGCTGAAACGCCATTTCTCCGGATCGCTGGTTTTGAAGTAGGCGAATTGTTTACCGGCAATGCTGTACCAGAGGATATTTTTGGGTTCAGGGAAAAGGGTTTCGTCGGCTGCGGAAAAGTCGCGGCAGTACTGCTGTAATTCCTTCAGGGTCATTTATCTAGGATAACTGTTTCTGCTTAGGAGATTGCTTCGGGCTTATGCCCTCGCAATGACAGTTATTCTGCATGCCGCAGTGTTCTGGCTTTTTGTCTTCCCCAGTCTTTTTCCTTTTCGGACTGGCGTTTATCGTGTTTCTGTTTGCCTTTTGCCAATGCGATTTCAAGTTTGGCCCGGCCCCTTTTCCAATACATGGCTGTCGGGATGAGCGTGTAACCCTGGCGCTCAGTTGCGCCAACAAGTCGACTGATTTCGCGCGAATGCAGGAGCAGTTTTCGGGTGCGTGTCGGATCAGTTTGCACATGTGAGGATGCCGAGGGCAGTGGGTCAATATGTGCCCCGAGTAAAAATGCCTCGCCATTCTTTAGGTAGACATAGGACTCGGCAATGCGGCCACGCCCAGCACGCAGGCTTTTAACTTCCCAACCTTGCAGGGAAATGCCTGCCTCGAATTTATCCCCAAGGGAAAATTCATGACGGGCTTTTTTATTCAGGGCGATGGTCGGCTTGTCGGCGGGTTTCTTTGCTTTGCTCATGCGGGCATTATAAGCGTGACACAAACAAATCGGCGGCTGCTTAGAAAAGAAATGCTACATAGAGAGAGCGCACATGGTTACTGGTCCTCACCAAGGGTCTTTGTAACTGCCACTGCTGCAGCGGCCATTGGTCTTGGCACTGTCTGGCGTATGCCGCCCCTGATGGGCGAGTATGGGGGCAGTGCGTTTCTCCTGGTGTACATCTTTATGTTGGCTGTTGTGGCCTTACCGTTGCTGGTTGCCGAGCAGTTAATTGGTCGCTGGTCGCGCCGAAATGTGGTCGGCAGCTTCCGGATTATGGCGCTGGAAGGCGGTGCCCATCCAGCCTGGACAGGGATTGGCTGGATGGCTCTGGTCGCCGGCATTGTGGTGCTGTCGTACTACAGTGTTATTGCCGGCTGGAGTATGGCCTATGTCATACGTTCTGCCGCCGGTGTATTTGGTACTGGTGATAAAGAAACCGTTACGCGTGTATTTCTGGAACTGGTCGGTGATCCGGAAAGGGCACTTGCCTGGCATACGATCTTTATATCCATGGCAACGCTGGTAGTCGCTCAGGGAACGCGTGAGGGGCTTGAGCGGTTAGCGGTCTATTTCCTGCCGGCGGCCTTCGCTCTCTTGCTGGGGCTGCTGATAGCCGCTGGAATCAATGGTGATATGCCGGCGTCTATTAATCACCTGTTTGCATTCAGTTTCACCGCATTAGGCTGGCGAGGTGTTCTGGAAGCGCTGCATCTGGCCTTCTTTAGTCTGACCCTTGGCGTGGGTGTGATGACCGCGTTTGGCGCCTTGCTACCGAATGACGTGCCTTTGTTTCGCAATGGCATAAGGGTGATTCTGCTGCACACACTGATTTCACTACTGTCAGGCCTGGTGATATTCGCTTTTGTATTCGCTGCTGGATTGGAGCCGAGCAGCGGGGTGCGATTGATATTCCAGGTGCTGCCTCAGGCGATCGTGCCAACGGCGGGCAACCTGATTCTGGCTATGTTTTACCTGGTGCTGGTATTGCTGGCGATGACAACTGCCGTGAGCATGATGGAGGCCGTGGTCCAGCGCATGACTGAGCGGTTCATGTTGAGTCGTATATTTGCCGCCTGTTATTTGGGACTGATCATGTGGTTCCTGGGCATTGCCACACTCGGGTCATTCAGTTTTATGAGTGATTTGAGATTCTTTGATAAAACGGTATTCGATTGGTTAAGTCTTATGTCGGGCCGCGTACTTATACCGCTTGTGGGTTTGGGACTTTGTATATTCGTGTCCCGGATACTTCCCATTTCCCTGCTGAAAGAGGCATGGGGTGAGGGGAGTCCACGCAGCTTTCAGTATTGGTACTGGTGTCTGGTTTATCCTGCGCGGATCGGTTTAATACTGGTTTTGGTATATGTCTCGGGTTTGCTGGATGCTCTGATTAATCTATGGATGCCGGCTGGCGTATAATGCCGCGCAATTTTTGAATATCAGATTGATCATGCCTAAAGAATTAATTCGAGTAGAAGTCGCCTTTGCACGTCCTGACAAGCAGCTAATCGTGCCAGTTGACGTTGAAGAGGGGGCAACTGCGCTAATTGCAGTTGAAAAGTCGGGCATTGTTGAACATTTTCCCGAGATTGATCCTGCATCGGCAAAATTGGGTATTTTTGGTAAGGCACAGAAACCTGACACGGTTTTAAGAGCCGGTGATAGGGTTGAAATCTACCGACCTCTCATTGCAGATCCAAAAGAATCCAGACGTCGTCGAGCAAAAGACCAGAAGAAGTAATCATTTCCGGTGGATGAGTTAGACCCGGATACACGTATCCGTGTAGTGTTTCTTCAAATTTATTCGTCGTGTTGCGGTTTGATTTGCTCGGCTGCGCGTTCTTTAGCTTCACGTAGTTTGCGACGGGCTTCAACAATCTTTTCGAGCCCCTGCATTTCGGACACTTTGCCCTCAGTGAAGAAGATGCTTAGATGCTGTTGATAAACATCATCTCCGGGATTGCGGTAATACACGACGTAATCCCAACGGGGACGACCGAAGCTTTCCTGGATCAGGGGCGTGCCAAGCAGAAATTCTACCTGTTTGGGCGTCATACCTATTTTCAACTGCTCGGCCTTATCCGGCTCAACCACGTTTCCCTGTAATACAGGAAGCCGGAAATATGAGCAGGCACTCAGACTGCTAATCAGCAGCATATATGCAAGCAGGGCGCCGAGGCGGAATTTGGTCTTTAATGGCTGATTTAATGCGGGCATGTCTTTGGTCGTGCCGAATGAAGCATGCCATAATACCCAAACTCAACGATCAAGGCATCGCATGTCGACAAAATTACCCAATAAACCTTCTACCGCCAGCCTTGAAACGCAGGATTTACGCAATGCAGGCCTGAAAGTTACCTTGCCGCGCGTAAAAATTCTGGAAATGCTGGAAGGTAGTGAAACGCGTCATTTAAGTGCTGAAGATATATATCGGATGCTGCTGGACTCTGGTGAAGAGATCGGTCTGGCGACGGTATACCGGGTTCTGACCCAGTTTGAAGCTGCAGGGCTTGTAGTACGCCACCATTTTGAAGACGGTCATGCTGTTTTTGAGCTGGACGGTGGTGATCATCACGATCACATGGTTTGTGTAAAAACTGGCCAGGTGATTGAGTTTGTGGATGAGGTTATCGAACAGCGTCAACGCGAAATCGCCGAGAAATATGGTTGGAAGATGACTGACCATAGTCTGATTATTTATGGCCTGAGTCCTGAAGCCCAGAAGGGTGAGAAAGACTAAACGAGTCCGCGCAGGTTAGTCTGCGTCAGCGTCAGACTCCATGCCCAGCATTTCTGCGGCATGTGCACGTGTTTGTGTCGTGATGTTCACGCCACCCAGCATACGTGCGATTTCCTCGACTCTTGCCGTGCCGTTCAGAGTCTGGATTTTAGTAAGTGTTGAATTCTCGGTAATTATTTTTCCGACGAACAGATGATGGTCGGCCTGGGCCGCAACCTGAGGCAGGTGCGTTACACATAACGTTTGGCGGGTGGCCCCGAGAGCTGATAATTGCTTCCCGACTATCTCGGCCACACTGCCACCAATTCCCGAGTCGACTTCATCAAATATGAGTGACGGAACGTGCGTGTTTTCTGCGCCGACGACTTGAATGGCCAGACTGATTCTGGAGAGCTCGCCGCCTGAGGCGACCTTGCCCAGCGGTTTTGGGGATTGACCAGGGTTAGCGCTGACCTGATATTCAATATGATCTATACCATGCGCCCTGGGTTCGGCGGCTTCAGAAGAACTGATGGCAATTTCAAAGCAACCCTTGGGCATACCCAGTTCATGGATGATTTTTTCAACCTGGTCTGCCAGTTTCAATGCTGATTCTGCGCGAGCCTCTGATAATGCTACGGCTGCTTTTTGATAAGAACCCGTCAGTATTTTCAATTCATTCTTAAGACGCTCGATTTCTTCATTGGAGTTTTCAAGCCCGGCCAGTTCCTGGCGGAGATTTTCATGGTGCGCAATGAGTTCATCTGTACGCACCTGATGCTTGCGTGCCAGATCATTAACGACTCCCAGTCGTGTTTCCACTTGTTCGAGGCGTTCGGGATCGAGCGTCTGTTTTTCAAGTTTATCCCTGAGGGAACGACTGGCTTCCTGGATCTGAATACTGGCTGTATCAATGCTTTCTTTTATATCTGTAAAAGTGTCGTCGACTTCCTGTAAGCCACGAATGAGAACCAGGGCTTCATTGAGTCGTTCGAAGATTGAGCCTTCTTCAGATTCATATAAAAGTTCGCTGGCTTTCTGGCCGTCTTCAAGCAGGCGACCGGCATTTGCCAGACGTTTGTGTTCTTCATCCAGTGATGTAAGTTCATCTGTCTGGAGATTAAGGGCGTCCAGTTCCTGTAGCTGAAATTTCAGGTAATCGGCTCGCATTCCCCCTTCTTCATCTCTGTTTTCGAGGCTGCCAAGGCGCTCGGCCGCTGTCTTATAGGCCTGGTAAATATCATTGACCTTCTTGCAATGTGCCTGGTGCTTGCCAAAACCATCGAGCAATTCTCGCTGGATTTCAGGCTTCAGTAGCGACTGATGTGCATGCTGTCCATGGATATCAAGCAGAAGTTCGCCCAGTTCTTTGAGCTCTCGAACCGTGATAGTACTGCCGTTAATAGTGGCTCGGCCGCGTCCATCTGCCGAAACGGTGCGTCGTATGAGGCAGGTATCTTCATTATCGGGGTCAAGCAGTTCGCGTTCGGTGAGCCATTCACTTGCAATGTTCGCATCGGTAAGTGAAAACTCCGCACTGATGTCTGCACGGTCACTGCCTTCCCTTACACTGTCGCTATCAGCCCGGTCGCCTAGTAGTAAGCCAAGTGCATCAATCAATATGGACTTGCCGGCACCTGTCTCGCCAGACAAGACTGTCATACCTGACTCGAGTTCTAATTCGAGATGGTCAATGATGGCAAAGTTGCGAATATTGAGGTGACGTAGCATAAGGTTTATTCAATCTCTTACTATTTGCAGATTATCCTCGACTTTGTAGCTGTTGGTCACGTCCCCAGCGAAGTTTTTTTCTCAGGATAGAAAAATAATCATATTCGGGAGGGTGGATGAGCTGCATTTTATGTTTTGATTTCAATATTTTGACCCGTTCCCCGGGCGCCAGTGTTTGATTCCACTGACCATCGCAGGTTACTAACGCCTGATTACTCTGTCCTTCCGCAATGACCACTTCGACCTGATGTGATGCATCGATCACGACGGGTCTGTCGCTCAGGGTATGTGGGCAGATGGGGACCAGCGCCAATGCATTCAGGGAGGGGTGTATAACAGGCCCTCCACCGGAAAGTGCGTAGGCTGTAGAACCCGTCGGCGTACTGATGATTAGCCCGTCAGCACGATGATGTGAAATGAAGACACCATCCAGATAGGTGTCAAATTCCAGTACACGTGCAAAATCCTTGTTGCGTACAACAGCTTCATTTAGTGCAACACTTTGAGCGATATTGTTTCCGAGCTGGGCGTGAAGTAATAATCGATCTTCACTGACATATTCACCGGCCAGCACCTTGTCGAGTGTGGCGGGCATTTCTTCCGGCCAGACATCAACCATAAAGCCAAGTCTGCCCAGATTGATGCCTAGTAGCGGTACATCTTCAAGTGCAGCTTCGCGGGCAGCCACCAGCAAAGTACCGTCACCACCCAGTACGACGACGAGATCTACATGTTTGGGCAATTCGGAGCGAGGGTAAGTGTTGTGATTGCTTTCTGGGAGGTACTCGGCACTGGCATCATCCAGATTAATGTCAACACCACGCGCATCCAGATATTCCACAAGTGTGCGGAGTGTGGGTTCAATGCGGGCTTCACCGCGTTTTGCAACGATGCCAATGCGACTGAAGTGGGTTGGGGTACTCATCTTTATCTGCTAGTGCTTTTATCTTCTGTAGTGGTGGCAACGTTAACACGGCGTAGTACCTGGGCTCTACATTTCAACCTTATTGAATCCGGATTGACAGCGACCAGCGAGCATTGGAAGCTAGTGCCACTATCTTCATCTGAAACCATTGAATGTAGAATGCAGGAAGACAAGCCCGCTCCGGATTTAAGTGCACGCGCGCAGCAGTTATTGAAAACGCTGGTGCAGCATTATATTCATGATGGCGAGCCAGTCGGGTCGGGTACGCTCGCGCAGGCCAGTAGCATGGGCCTGAGTTCGGCGACGATTCGTAATGTGTTGTCAGATCTGGAAGACCTGGGTTATGTGCGTTCGCCCCATACATCTGCTGGTCGTATTCCTACCGTTCAGGGTTACCGTCTGTTTGTAGATAGTCTGCTGAGTCCACAGCCCGTCAGTGATTCGGAATACGAGTTCATCCAGAAACAGCTCAGGGCGCTGAGTGACCACAGCACTAACGTAGTCGAGTCTGCGTCACAGTTGCTGTCTGGCTTGAGTAACATGGCAGGCGTCGTAACCGTGCCAAAACATGACTATGCACTGCTGCGACAGATCGAGTTTCTGCCGCTGTCAGATAACCGCGTGCTCGCGATACTGGTTGTGAACGAGCGCGAAGTGGAAAATCGCATATTAAATGTAGGACGTAATTACACCCGGCATGAGCTTGAAGTCGCGGCCAATTTCCTGAATAACGAATTTGCCGGCAGGGATCTGCACAGCATACGCGGTGGTTTGCTGAAGGCATTGAAGGATACCCGTCAAACCATGGACCAATTGATGGCAGAAGCCATTGCCATGGCAGAGCAGGCATTTGATACCGATAAACCCTCTACGGGATATTTTATAGCAGGGCAGACCAATCTCATGGGCCTGAATGATTTTTCCAGTGTTGAACGTCTTCGAACACTGTTTGAAGCCTTTAATCAGCAACGTGACTTACTTAAATTATTTGACGACTGTCTTTCTGGTGAGCGTATGCATATATTTATCGGCGAAGAGTCCGGGTATACCGTGCTGGATGAGTGCAGTCTGGTGACTGCTCCTTATACGGTTGAAGGCCAGGTGGTGGGTACGCTCGGTGTCATCGGCCCGACACGTATGGATTATGATCGTATTATTCCTTTGGTTGAATCCACTGCGCGATTACTCGGTTCAGCGCTAAGAAAGAATTGATGTCAGTTTTTTTCACCTGATTACTTGAATCTTCCCTGTCAGACCCCATTTAGGCTGCTATAGAAAGACGCAATGCGGGTTTTCCGCATGTTATCCCTTAACTAAAGCTTTGATGGAGCCTGAACTATGTCGGTGGAAAATCACGACAGTTCCAATTCTGAACCCAAGCCTCAAGCCACGACTGAGACCTCGACAGATACCGCATCCGAGCCTGTATCTGAGACCGGCCCTGAAGATATCGAGGCTGGTAGTGATGTCCAGGCTGCACAGGAACCTGCGGAGCCACTAACCGAGCTCGAACTTCTGCAACAACAACTGGCAGAAGCGCAGGCCAAAGCTGACGACCACTGGGATCAGTTATTACGTGCCCAGGCTGAAATGGAAAACATGCGCAAGCGCACCGAGCGTGAAGTTTCGCAGGCGCGTAAGTATGGTCTGGAAAGTATTGCCCGTGAATTATTGCCAATTCATGACAGCCTGGGGTTAGGGGTTGCCGAGTTGGTTAAAGAAGATGCGTCAGTCGAGCATGCCCGTGACGGAATGATGCTCATCACCCAGATGATGGGCAAGTTGATGGAGCAGTTCTCCATCAAGGAAATCAATCCTGAAGGTGAGGCCTTTGATCCTGAGGCGCATCAGGCGATGACGATGCAGGAAACAGCAGAACAGGCGCCGAATACTGTCATACAGGTATTGCAGAAGGGTTACCGACTGAATGAGCGTGTACTGCGACCCGCGATGGTTATCGTTGCGAAAGCGCCTGAAGCAAATGCCGAGCCTGAGTCCAACGGTGACTCTTGAAAACGGCAGGCATATCCCCCATATCCTTTGTGAACGCGGATTTAAACCGCATTTAAGAATTTTCGGAGTATTGAACCATGGGTAAAGTAATTGGCATTGACCTCGGTACCACTAATTCATGTGTGGCCATCCTGGAGGGCGGAAAAGCCAAGGTAATTGAAAACAGCGAAGGTGAACGCACCACGCCAAGCGTCGTTGCCTATACAGACGATGACCAGATTCTGGTCGGTCGTTCCGCCAAGCGCCAGTCGGTTACCAATCCACACAATACCTTGTACGCGATCAAGCGTCTGATTGGGCGCCAGTTCAAGGACGATGTGGTTCAGAAAGACATTCACATGGTTCCCTACAAAATTGTCGAGTCCAAGAACGGCGATGCCTGGGTAGAGGCCAAAGGCCAGCAGTATTCTGCGCCTGAAATTTCTGCACAGATTCTTCGCAAGATGAAGAAAACTGCTGAAGATTATCTGGGTGAAACCGTATCAGAAGCAGTCATTACTGTGCCTGCCTACTTCAATGACTCACAGCGTCAGGCGACCAAAGACGCCGGCAAGATTGCGGGTCTTGAAGTAAAGCGCATCATCAATGAGCCGACTGCGGCTGCATTGGCTTATGGCATGGACAAGAAGGGTGACAAGAAGATCGCTGTTTATGATCTGGGTGGCGGTACTTTCGACGTTTCCATTATTGAAGTGGCTGACGTAGACGGTGAGCACCAGTTTGAAGTGCTGTCTACCAATGGTGACACCTTCCTGGGTGGTGAAGATTTTGACATGCGTGTCATTGATTACATCGCCAGTGAGTTCCAGAAAGAAAGCTCGGTTGATCTGCGTACCGATCCACTGGCTCTGCAGCGTCTGAAGGAAGCAGCTGAGAAGGCCAAGATCGAGCTTTCAACCACGCAGCAGACAGATATCAACCTGCCATATGTTACTGCAGACGCTTCCGGACCGAAGCATCTGAACATGAAGCTCTCACGTTCAAAACTGGAATCTCTGGTTGAGGACCTGGTGAGCCGGACCATGTCGCCTTGTAAGGTTGCACTGAAGGATGCCGGCCTGTCTGCTTCTGATATCGACGAAGTCATTCTTGTCGGTGGTCAGACACGCATGCCTAAAGTGCAGGAAGAAGTTAAAAACCTGTTCGGTCGTGAGCCTCGTAAGGATGTGAATCCTGACGAAGCCGTGGCTGCCGGTGCTGCCATTCAGGCTGCCGTGCTGGCTGGTGACGTAAAAGATGTACTGTTACTCGATGTAACACCGCTGTCACTGGGTATTGAAACCATGGGCGGCAAAATGACCAAGCTGATTGACAAGAACTCCACGATTCCGACTCGCAAGACGGAAACCTTTACCACGGCTGATGACAATCAGACTGCGGTGACTGTACATGTCCTGCAGGGTGAGCGTGAAATTGCATCGGCTAACAAGTCACTGGGTAAATTTGATCTGGCTGATATTCCGCCAGCACCGCGTGGCATGCCACAGGTTGAAGTGACTTTCGATATTGATGCCAACGGCATTCTTCATGTCTCTGCCAAGGACAAAGCGACTAATAAAGAACAGTCGATTGTTATCAAGGCAAGTTCTGGTCTTTCTGATGAAGAAATCGAGCAGATGATCAAGGATGCTGAGGAACATGCGGAAGACGATCGCAAGTTCAACGAGCTGATCAATGCCCGTAACGGTGGTGAAGGTCTGATTCACGGCATTGAGAAGAGCCTTAAAGACCTGGAAGACAAGGTTGAAGAGGAAGAGAAGGCTAATATCGAGAAGGCCATTGAAGAGCTTCGTGAAGTTCTGAAGGGCGATGACAAAGACGCCATTGAAGAGAAAACCAAGGCTTTGGGTGAAGTCTCCTCCAAGCTTATAGAGAGAGCCTATTCGGAGGCGCAGGCTGAATCTGAGGCTGAGCAGGGCGCAGAAGACGGTGCGGAAGCAACTGCCACCGCTGAAGATGTTGTCGATGCCGAGTTTGAAGAGGTTAAGGAAGACGATAAGAAGTCGTGAAGCCTGAAGCCGTAACGTCTAAGGGTACAAGACGGGGTGGTCGCAAGACTACCCCGTTCTTGCACCTGCCACCTCTGAAAATTAAGTCGTAGCTGTCGCATGAGTAAACGTGATTTTTATGAAGTCCTTGGTGTTTCCAAGAACGCAACCGACGATGAGCTGAAGAAAGCCTATCGTCGCCTGGCGATGAAGCATCATCCGGATCGCAATCCGGATGACAAGGATTCCGAGTCAAAATTCAAGGAGGCCAGTGAGGCCTACGAAGTGCTTTCGGACGCAGAAAAGCGTGCGGCCTACGACCAGTTCGGGCATGCCGGTGTAACCGGAGCTGCGGGCGGTGGTGGTGCCGGCTATGGCGCAGGCGGATTTGGCGATATTTTTGGTGATGTTTTTTCCGATATTTTCGGGGGTGCGCAGGCTGGTGGCGGTGGTCGTCAGCGTGCCTATCGTGGCTCGGATTTGCGTTACAACCTGAAACTGGATCTGGAGAAAGCGGTCTTTGGTGATACCGTTAAGATTCGCATTCCTTCATGGGATGCCTGCACGCGTTGCGATGGCAAGGGTGCCGAACCGGGAAGTTCTCCTCAGGGTTGTCCAACCTGCCATGGTGCCGGTCAGGTGCGAATGCAGCAGGGATTCTTTTCTGTGCAGCAGACCTGTCCGCATTGCGGTGGTCGCGGTGAAGTCATATCCGATCCCTGTACTGAATGCCGGGGACAGGGACGTGTTCAGAAGCAGAAAACCCTGTCTGTCAAAGTACCACCGGGCGTAGATACCGGAGACCGTATTCGACTGAGCGGTGAAGGCGAGGCCGGCGAGCATGGTGGCCCGTCCGGTGATCTCTACGTACAGATTGAAGTGAAGCCTCATGAAATATTTACCCGTGATGGCGATCATCTGCGTTGCACAGTCCCCATCGACATTGGTACGGCAGCTCTGGGTGGTGAAATGGAAGTGCCCACACTTCAGGGCAAGGTTGCACTCAAGATTCCTGCAGAGACACAATCCGGTAAGGTTTTCCGTTTACGCGGGAAGGGTGTGAAATCTGTGCGTGGCGCCGCTCAGGGAGATTTGTTGTGTCAGGTTTCAGTGGAAACCCCTGTGAAGCTTTCTAAACGCCAGAAAGAATTACTGGCTGAGTTTTCGGCCGACCTGAAAGAGAGCGGGCACAAACATAGTCCGCAATCGAGTTCATGGCTGGACAAAGCCAAGCAGTTTTTTGAAGAGCATCTGAGCTGATTTCTTAACTGTTATTTCAAGCCCGTTTTATTACTTACAGGATAAAAGGGTCAGGAAATCGCCGACCTATCCAGTGGGCGCAAACGGTGGCGCATTCTCCCTTGGCATGGATGCAACCGTGTCTACGACATGATTCTGTCCATCCTGGGTGCCAAATACAGTCCCCAGTGATTCACCATCATTGGGTGCCACATGGTCATCGACGAAATACCATTCGCTCTGGCAACGTTCCGTGGTGATATCGACCAGCATGTATCCGCGCCGCTGAATATCTCCAAATTTGATATGTGGATTCTGCGTCAGGAAAGCGGGAATAGTGGCTGGCGTATCCGGGAATCCGGCAGGCGAAGTTACTGATGGACAAACAAATTCTACCGCCATCGAGCCATCACCTGACTGAGGGTTGTAGGCAAGAATGTTGGTAGGGTCTTCAGTGATGTCATGTGAGAAGGATGCATGTACGTCACCCGTGAGCACGACAATATTATTAATGGCCACATTCGGAGCTGGCTGACCGCCGCGTATTACGTCCCATATGCGTTCTCTGGCACGTGGGTAGGCATCCCATTGGTCAGAGTTGATGAATACGCCGCCCTGACCTTCCTGGTTGGGCAGGCTGCTTAGACCAGGAAGCCCTGCCAGGCGCCACTGTGCGAATACGACCTGCTGCCCAACGAGTTTCCATTGGGCTGTTGAACTTTGCAGGTTGGAGATGAAACGGGCTTCCTGTTCCGGGCCGAGTAGTTCACCGTTCGGGTCAATATCGCCCATGTCACTGAATACAGCCGTAACTCCTGGGATTTCAGTGCCTTCGGGTTGTTCGTCCCTTCCAATCCAGCGGGTGTCGAGTGTCATCAATTCTGCGAGATTTCCAATCTGGAAATTACGATCAATGCGGCTGGTATCGCCCGGTGTGACGGGTCGAATAGGCAGCCATTCGAAGTAGGCCTGTCTGGCTACGGCATTCCTCGTTGCCCAGTCGCCTTCTGTTTCAGGGTCATGGTTATGGGCGCCATCACGCCATGCATTGTCAGTGAATTCATGATCATCCCAGATCGTAATGAAGGCATATTGCTGGTGCAGTGCCATTAAATCGGGATCAAGCTTGTAATCGAAGTGGCGCTGACGGTAGTCGGCAAGGGAGGTGGGTTCTTTACGATGCCCCTCCGAATACTGGCGGCCAGCTGAAATGGCAGCGTTGTCGCCATAGTCGCCATCAGCTTCTCCATCAACACCCGGGTATTCGTAAATGTAATCCCCCAGGTGCAAAACAAAATCCAGATCTGGTCGATCTGCGATACGCCTGTAGGCATTAAAGAAACCATGCGGCAGACTTGCGCAGGACACGACGGCAAAACGAGCCCGATCGATGTCTCCGGTTGGCAGTGTTTTAGTCCTTCCGATTGGGCTGCTTTGCCCAAAAGCTGTGAACTGGTAAAAATAAGTCGTGTTAGGAGCGAGGCCATCGGCATCCACTTTAACTGTGAAGTCTCTGGCAGCGTCAGCAGATGCAGTGCCTTCATTTGTAATATTTTTAAGCTCCGGGTCGCTGGCAATTACCCAGCTTACCTCCGCACTGTTTCCCGAGGGAAATGTCAGGCGCGTCCAAAGGATGACGCGATCCTGCAAGGGGTCGCCACTGGCTACACCATGCTGAAAACTGGATTCGGCTACCGTACCGCCCCCGCCGCCCCCTAATACCCCGGTTGCATCATCGTTGTCGCTTGAGCCGCAAGCCGTCAGCAGTGTCGGAATGGATACGGCTGCGCCAGAACTGGCAGCAACACGCAAAAAGTCGCGCCGGGTAAGTTCGGTGCTGCGGCTAAAAGAGGATGTGTTTCTGCGTGATTCATGTTCTGACATGAATGTCTCCTGATGATGGGGTCTTTTATCTGATCGGGCTAATGTAGGGCGTAAGTGGGTATTGGGCAAGTTAACTGCATGATTACACTTTGGTGTTACAACTGATGAAAGGAAGAAACGGACCGCAGTAGTTCAGTATGAGCGGTTCTTCCAGTATCCTTGCATTCCATATTCTTATTCAATGATGTACTACGATGACTAACGCAACAGGTGTTGCCATTCTCGGTGCGGCTGGCCGAATGGGGCGAATGCTGATTCAGGCAGCCCAGGAAAATTCTGATGTGTCGGTGGCTGCTGCTGTTGAGCATCCTGAAAGCTCATTGCTTGGCGCTGATGCAGGTGAAGTGGCAGGCGTCGGGCACATTAATGTGCCAATCGTCGCCAGTCTGGATCAGTGTTCGGATTTTGATGTGCTGATTGATTTCACGCGTCCTGAGCCTTCCCTGCTTGCCCTTGAATTCTGTAAGTCGACAGGCAGCAGTATGGTCATCGGAACTACCGGGTTCAGTGACGACGATAAAAAAAGAATTAACGAGGCATCCAATCATATTCCTATCGTTATGGCTGCCAATTACAGCGTCGGCGTCAATCTGAGTTTGAAACTGCTTGCACTCACAGCGCGTACGCTGGGTGATTCAGTCGATATAGAAGTGATTGAGGCGCATCACAGGCATAAAGTCGATGCACCTTCCGGTACTGCACTCGCAATGGGCGAAGTGATTGCTGACGCACTGGGGCGTAATCTGAAAGATGTTGCTGTATATGGTCGTGAGGGCAACACAGGTGAGCGTGACCGTCAGACCATCGGCTTTGCCACAGTCAGAGCGGGAGATATTGTAGGTGAACACACGGTGATGTTTGCCAGTGAAGGTGAGCGTGTGGAAATTACACACAAAGCATCCAGTCGTATGACTTTTGCAGCGGGTGCTATGCGTGCCGCGGCCTGGTTGAATAACCAGAGTGCCGGTTTCTACGATATGCAGGATGTATTAAGCCTGAAATAAGCATTTGTTTGGCTCTTGGCATAGACGACCACATGCCCGAGAAGGTATAATTTTTCAAATTCGAACAGGCGGGGGGCTGCGGTGCAGCCCCCCGCTTTGTGTGTAAACCTTTCGGATTGACGGCACTGGTATATTTAGATTGGGAGTAGGGTATTGATGCAGCCCGCCGTTTTAGCCCTTGCAGATGGTAGCGTTTTTCACGGGATCGGTATTGGAGCCGAGGGCAAGACTGTTGGTGAGGTAGTTTTTAACACTGCACTTACCGGCTATCAGGAAATACTGACTGATCCCTCCTACAAACAACAGATCGTCACACTGACTTATCCGCATATCGGAAATGTCGGTACCAATCCGGAGGATGCAGAATCCTCAGACGTGCATGCGGCTGGTCTCATCATTCGAGAAGTCCCGCGCCCCCCCAGTAGCTGGCGTAGCCAGCAATCCCTGTCTGACTATCTCAAAGCGCATGGCATTGTGGCCATTGCCGATATTGATACCCGTCGCCTGACCCGTATCCTGCGAGAGAAAGGCGCCCAGAACGGTTGCATACTCGTTGGTACAGATGCGACAGAAAAAGCTGCCCTTGAAGCAGCGCGTGGTTTCCCGGGACTCAAGGGCGCCGATCTGGCTCAGGTAGTGACGACTGGCAAGGCCTATGAATGGCGTGAAGGTCGTTGGGAAGGCCCTGATGAAACTTATGTGAACCCCGATCTGAAACACCATGTAGTGGTGTATGATTTTGGCGTGAAGCACAACATTCTTCGCTGTCTTGTTGAGGCAGGTTGCCATCTGACTGTTGTGCCGGCTAAAACACCGGCCTCAGAAGTGCTCGCCATGAAACCGGACGGCGTCATGCTCTCAAATGGCCCCGGTGATCCTGAGCCTTGCGACTATGCAATAACTGCCGCACAGGAACTGATGGCCGCCAAAATGCCGCTGATGGGTATATGTCTGGGGCATCAGATCATGGGACTGGCCTGTGGTGCCAAAACCCTGAAGATGAAATTCGGTCACCACGGTGCCAATCATCCGGTACAGGATTTGAGCAGCAAGCAGGTATGGATCAGTAGCCAGAATCATGGTTTTGCCGTGGATGAAAATACGCTTCCCGATAACGTAACAGCAACGCATCGCTCATTATTCGACGGTAGCCTGCAAGGTGTAGCACGGACAGATGTCCCGGCCTTCAGCTTTCAGGGACATCCAGAGGCCAGCCCCGGTCCACATGATGTGAGTCCATTATTTAAACGCTTCATCGAAATGATGGAATCGAACTGATGGCAAAAAGAACAGATATAGAAACCATCCTGATTATAGGCGCAGGCCCGATTATTATTGGTCAGGCTTGCGAGTTTGATTACTCGGGAACCCAGGCATGTAAAGCATTGCGCGAAGAGGGTTACCGGGTTGTTCTGGTGAACTCGAATCCCGCAACGATTATGACCGATCCGGGCAGTGCAGACGCGGTCTACATCGAACCTATTCGCTGGGATACGGTTGCCAGGATCATTGAAAAAGAGCGTCCCGATGCCATCCTGCCGACTATGGGCGGTCAGACGGCACTGAATTGCGCTCTCGATCTGGAGAGCAAAGGCATACTCGAAAAGTTTAATGTTGAAATGATCGGTGCCACGGCCGATGCCATCGATATGGCAGAGGATCGTCAGCGATTCCGTCAGGCCATGGATGAAATCGGACTGGCTTCGGCCCGTTCGGGATTGGCTCATTCATTGGAAGATGCATGGAAAGTGCAAGCCGAAATAGGCTTCCCGATGATTATCCGTCCATCCTTCACCATGGGTGGCAGTGGCGGAGGTATTGCTTACAACAAACCGGAATTCGAAGAGATAGTGCTGCGTGGTCTGGATATGTCGCCAACCACCGAAGTACTGATCGAAGAGTCGCTATTGGGCTGGAAAGAATATGAGATGGAGGTTGTTCGTGACAAAAACGACAACTGCATTATCATTTGCTCCATTGAAAATCTGGACCCAATGGGTGTGCATACTGGCGACTCTATTACGGTGGCGCCGGCACAGACCCTGACGGACAAGGAATACCAGATCATGCGTGACGCCTCGTTGGCGGTACTCCGCAAGATCGGTGTGGATACCGGCGGGTCCAACGTGCAGTTCTCCATTAACCCTGTGAATGGGCGCATGGTCATCATCGAGATGAATCCTCGCGTTTCGCGTTCCTCTGCGCTGGCTTCCAAGGCAACGGGGTTCCCGATCGCCAAGGTTGCTGCCAAATTGGCTGTGGGCTATACGCTGGATGAATTGCAGAATGACATTACCGGTGGTGCAACACCGGCATCGTTTGAGCCCAGCATTGATTACGTTGTTACCAAGATTCCACGATTTACTTTCGAAAAATTCCCGACTGCTGATGATCGGCTGACGACACAGATGAAGTCGGTGGGCGAGGCGATGTCCATCGGGCGCAACTTCCAGGAATCACTGCAAAAAGCCTTGCGCAGCCTGGAAATCGGCAAGCATGGTTTTGATCCGAAACTGCCCGATCTTGATTCTGAAGTCAGCAAGGCGAAAATTCAGGAAGAACTGACAACGCCGCGTGCCAGCCGTCTTTGGTATGTGGCTGATGCCTTCCGTTCGGGCATGAGCATTGAAGAGGTTTTTGATCTCTCAAAGATTGATCCCTGGTTCCTTGAACAGATCAAGGAATTGATTGACATGGAACTGGAGTTTGCGAGCCGGTCGCTTGCTGATCTGGATGAAAAGACCCTGCGACTTTACAAGCGCAAAGGCTTCGCAGACAAACGTCTGGCTGACATTCTGGGTGTTCCGGAAACAGAAATGCGCGCTAAACGCATCGGGCTGGGTATTCGTCCGGTCTACAAGCGGGTAGATACCTGTGCGGCGGAATTTCCGACCAGCACGGCCTATATGTATTCCAGCTATGACGAAGAATGCGAGGCGCAGACAACTGATCGGGACAAGATTATCGTGCTTGGTGGCGGGCCAAACCGCATCGGGCAGGGCATTGAGTTTGATTATTGCTGTGTACATGCGGCACTGGCGTTACGAGAAGATGGCTATGAAACCATCATGGTCAACTGTAACCCCGAGACTGTATCGACAGATTATGATACTTCTGATCGCCTGTATTTTGAGCCTTTGACTTTCGAAGATGTGATGGAAATTATAGATCTCGAAAAGCCCAAGGGCGTAATTGTGCAGTTTGGTGGACAGACGCCATTGAAACTGGCGCGTGAACTGGAGGCCGCAGGTGCGCCGATTATCGGCACCACGCCGGACTCGATTGATCTGGCAGAGGACCGTGAGCGCTTCCTGCAGTTGGTTAATGAGTTGGAATTACTGCAGCCGCCAAATGCCACTGCCACAAGCGAAAAAGAGGCACTGGCCCTGGCCGAGCAGGTGGGTTTCCCCATGGTCGTGCGTCCATCCTATGTGCTGGGTGGCCGCTCAATGGAGGTCGTTCATGATATTGAAGACCTGCAAAGATATATGAATGAAGCTGTACATGTATCGAATGATTCCCCGGTATTGCTTGACCGATTCCTGCAGAATGCTGTGGAACTTGATGTAGATGCAATTGGTGATGCCGAAGGCAATGTCATGGTCGCTGGCATTATGGAGCATATTGAGCAGGCTGGTGTCCATTCAGGTGACTCTGCCTGTTCTTTGCCACCTTATAGTCTTGGGCAAGAAGTCCAGGACGTCATGCGTGCACAGGTTGTAAAACTGGCCAAGGCCCTGAATGTTGTTGGCCTGATGAATACCCAGTTTGCCGTGCAGGATGGCAAGGTGTTCCTGATTGAGGTCAATCCTCGTGCTTCTCGTACCGTACCCTTTGTATCCAAGGCGGTAGGCCAGCCGTTAGCCATGATTGCGGCGCGTTGCATGGCCGGCCAGACGCTGGCCGAGCAAGGCGTGACGGGCGAACGTATCCCGCACTATTACTCTGTAAAGGAATCTGTATTTCCTTTCGGAAAATTCCCGGGCGTGGATCCGATTCTCGGGCCGGAAATGAAATCAACCGGTGAGGTCATGGGTATAGGTACAGACTTTGCTGAAGCCTTTGCCAAAGCCCTGGCCGCGGGCGGTATGAATCTGCCTACAAGTGGACGCGCTTTTGTCAGTGTAAAAGATGCTGATAAGCCCGAAGCGATTGAGCTGGCTCGCACATTGGTATCCAAGGGTTTTGAAATCGTAGCCACCGGTGGTACGGCCAAGTTGTTGACGGACAATGGCATTGCCTGTGAACGTATCAACAAGGTGAAAGAAGGGCGTCCGCATTGTGTGGATGCGATCAAGAATGGCGAAATTCAGTTGATATTCAACACCACTGAAACCAAGCGCGCGATTAATGAATCAGTGTCTATTCGCAGTGCAGCGATTGCCCAGAAAGTGGCCTATTTCACGACTATTGCGGGTGCCAAAGCCAGTTGTATGGCGATGGGCAAGATGGATGACATAATGGTACATCGTTTACAGGATCTACACAGGGAGTTGCCTGCATGAACCGCACGCCTCTAACCGTGAGTGGCGCAGAAGCGTTACGCGAAGAGCTTAAGGAATTAAAGACCGTCAAGCGTCCCAAAGTGATCGAAGACATCGCCGAGGCGCGTGCTCACGGTGACTTGAAAGAAAACGCTGAATATCATGCCGCTCGTGAGCAGCAGGGCTTTATAGAAGGCCGCATTGCGGAGATTGAGAGTAAGCTGTCAGTTGCACAGGTGATTGATATCACCCAATTGCCGCAAACCGGCAAGGTCGTGTTTGGGGTGACAGTGGATCTGGAAGATGTGGATTCGGGTGATGCGCTGACTTACCAGATCGTGGGTGAGGATGAAGCTGATATCAAGGCCGGCCGCATATCTGTCAATTCACCCATTGCCCGTGCACTGATTGGCAAGGAAGAGGGCGATGAGGTTGCAGTCACCGTGCCTGGTGGAACGCGCACGCTCGAGATCGTGGAAGTTAAATATATCTAGAGTCTTAAGCGTTATTTGCTTTTCTTTTTCGGATTCTGTCGATAAATGGTTGCTGTATAGCCTACGCGCTGAACCAGTTCTGCTTTCAGGTTTTTGCAGACGGTCTCAATTATGGCCTGTCGCTCGTCGCGTTCGCCTTCGCCTACCTTGATTTTCAGTAGTTCGTGGTGGCTCAAGGCAACTTCCAACTCGGCGACGACGGCTTCACTCAATCCGGCAGACCCAATCCGAACGATCGGTTTCAGGTGATGGGCTTGCTGTTTCAGGGATTTCTTCTGTTGCGGGCTAAGTGGCATGCAATAATCCAGATTTATAGGGCGCAGGGCGCGCATTGTACATAAGATAAACCCGCTATGAGTAAAAAGAACGCCGGCAATACCAGCAGCAGTCATCGCTGGCTCACCGAGCATCATAATGACAGCTATGTGAAGCAGGCACGTGAGGCCGGTTATCGT
The DNA here is from genome assembly GCA_041622995.1 of Nevskiales bacterium. GTDB lineage: Bacteria > Pseudomonadota > Gammaproteobacteria > Nevskiales > CAJXLF01 > CAJXLF01. The sequence goes on along the minus strand of JBFJXR010000010.1, from coordinate 18,498 downwards.
TCCCGTGCAGTGTACAAGCTCGATGAAATCCAGAAAAAAGACCGCATAATCAAACCGGGCATGACGGTGGTTGATCTGGGTGCGGCACCGGGCGGCTGGTTGCAATACCTGGCTGAAGTGATGAAAGGCAAAGGTCGCATCATCGGGCTGGATATTCTCCCTGTCGAACCCCTGCAAAATGTTGAGGTCATAGAAGGAGACTTTCGTGAGTCGGAAGTCCTCTTTGAGTTGGAAAAACTGGCGGGTGAGCAGGCTGTAGACCTTGTTTTATCCGATATGGCCCCCAATATGAGTGGAGTAGGGCCTGCAGATCAGGCGGCAGCCATGTATTTGGCGGAACTTGCGCTTGAATTTGCCATTGAACACCTTAGGCCAGGGGGCGATTTCCTGACAAAGGTGTTTCAGGGCGAGGGCTTTGATGATTATTTACGGGCAATGCGGGTTGCATTTGGCACGGTAATTGTACGTAAACCTGCAGCCTCCAGAGCGCGCAGTAAAGAGCAGTATTTGCTGGCTCGGAATCGCCGTGTAGTGTAAGGTCTGGAGTATAAATCCGCCGGTTAGGCGGCAAATTTTAGAGGTGGCGCATGACGCTGCCATATGAGGTTAATAGCTTGAACGATCTGGCCAAAACCCTGTTGATGTGGCTCCTTATTGGGATGGTGCTGCTTTCTGTATTCAGCAGTTTCTCACCCAAAGGTGCCAAGGCGCAGCCAATTACTTATTCGTCATTTATTGAGCAGATTGAGCAAGGCAATGTGACCAGCGTTATTTTCGAAGGCGATAAAATCCATGGTCAGACCCGTGGTGGTACGCCATTTGAGGTTAATAGTCCGGAAACAGATAACAAGGCATTAATCGGCACATTGCTTGAAAACAATGTAGAAATCATTGCGAAGCCGGAAGAGCAGCCTTCGCAGTTATTCCAGATATTTATCTCCTGGTTCCCGATGCTCCTGTTGATAGGGGTGTGGGTTTACTTCATGCGCCAGATGCAGGGTGGTGGAGGTGGTCGTGGTGCCATGTCATTTGGGCGATCCAAAGCCAGAATGCTTGCCCCTGATCAGATCAAAATCACATTTGCCGATGTGGCGGGTGTTGAGGAAGCCAAGCAGGAAGTATCCGAGCTGGTCGATTTCCTTAAAGATCCGGGTAAATTCCAGAAGCTGGGTGGCAAAATTCCGCGTGGCGTATTGATGGTCGGTTCGCCGGGTACCGGTAAAACGCTGCTGGCGCGAGCTATTGCTGGTGAAGCCGGTGTACCTTTCTTTACCATTTCAGGTTCTGACTTCGTAGAAATGTTTGTTGGTGTGGGTGCTTCCCGTGTTCGTGACATGTTCGAACAGGCCAAGAAACATGCGCCCTGCATCATCTTTATCGATGAAATTGATGCTGTGGGTCGGCATCGTGGTGCTGGCTTGGGTGGTGGTCATGATGAGCGTGAACAGACACTGAACCAGTTACTGGTAGAAATGGATGGCTTTGAGGGCAGTGAAGGCGTGATCGTTATCGCCGCTACCAACCGTCCGGATGTGCTTGATCCTGCTCTGTTACGTCCGGGTCGTTTCGACCGTCAGGTTGTAGTGCCATTACCAGACGTGCGTGGTCGCGAACAGATACTGAAAGTGCATATGAAGCAGGTGCCGATTGCCGATAACGTGAAGCCGAGCATTATTGCCCGTGCGACACCAGGCTTCTCTGGCGCTGATCTGGCCAATCTTGTGAACGAGGCTGCGTTGTTTGCGGCACGCGCGAGCAAGCGTCTTGTAGATCACGAAGATTTCGAAAAAGCGAAAGACAAAATCATGATGGGTGCCGAACGGCGATCCATGGTGATGAGTGAAGACGAGAAGAAACTAACTGCCTATCACGAAGCCGGGCATGCGATTGTTGGTCTGACAGTGCCGGAACATGATCCTGTTTATAAAGTGTCTATCATTCCGCGTGGGCGTGCATTGGGCGTGACGATGTTTCTGCCTATTGAAGATCGTTACAGCTATTCCAAGCAGCGCCTGAATAGTCAGATTTGCTCCCTGTTTGGTGGCCGTATCGCTGAAGAAATTATCTTCGGACCTGAGGCGGTGACGACGGGTGCCTCGAATGATATTGAGCGAGCGACTGAAATTGCCCGCAATATGGTGACCAAGTGGGGTCTGTCGAGTGCGCTGGGACCGTTGTCGTACGGTGAAGATGATGGCGAAGTATTCCTTGGCCGCAGTGTTACGCAGCACAAGAACGTTTCTGACGAAACGGCACATACCATTGATCAGGAAATCCGTTCCATTATCAATACCAATTACAAGCGTGCAGAGCAGATACTGAATGATCACATGGATGCATTGCACATGATGTCGGATGCCCTGATGAAGTATGAAACGATTGATGCTGACCAGATTGCAGAGATTATGCAGGGCCGCGAGCCTGGTCCACCGAAAGACTGGGATGAAGGCGACAGTGGTGGTACTGCCACCACAGCTGAGGCTAAGCCCAAGGCAAGCAAACCTGCGACGCCGCCGAAACCAGCGAGTCAGCACTGATTCACTACTTGAAAGGCCGGCCAGAGAGCCGGCCTTTTTATGTTGACTACACTGGCATCTATGCAGCTTCACTGTAAAAACCGGTTTCTGGATTTGTCCCGTCCCCAGGTGATGGGTGTGCTTAACGTTACTCCGGACTCATTTTCTGATGGTGGTCGGCATGTTGCGTTTGAGGATGCTTTCAAACGTGCCATGCAAATGGTTGATGAAGGTGCCGCAATCATTGACGTGGGCGGAGAATCTACCCGCCCGGGCGCCGAGCCCGTAAATGAGCAGCAGGAACTCGATCGCGTGTTACCCGTCATCCAGCGTCTATCAGAAGCATCTGGGGTACTGATTTCCATCGATACGATGAAACCTGGCGTAATGCGTGAGGCCCTGGTTGCAGGTGCGCACATTGTTAATGATGTGAATGCACTGCAGGCTGACGGGGCAGAAGAACTGGTTGCGGAATCTGGCGCTGCGGTCTGCCTGATGCATATGCAGGGTGAGCCGCGAACCATGCAGAGTGAGCCGCATTACACTGATGTAGTGGTAGAAGTTGCGGATTTCCTCATGCAGCGCGCACAAAGCTGTATAGAATCAGGAATTGCTACAGATCACATCATGATTGACCCGGGTTTTGGCTTTGGTAAAACCCTGGAGCACAATTTGCAGATGATGGCTGGCATTGAGCATTTCTGTGAGTCAGGCTGGCCGGTATTGATCGGTGTATCACGTAAATCCATGCTGGGCGCTTTGCTTGATGTGCCACCGGCGGAACGGGTTCATGGCGGTATAGCTGCGGCTGTTTTAGCATGCGGGCATGGCGCCAGGGTTGTGCGAACGCACGATGTCCGTGCGACTGTAGAAGCCCTGCAAGTTGTGCGGGCAGTAGAAGAGTATATGAATCAGGCGAAGGAAAATGACTAGAAAATATTTTGGTACTGATGGTGTACGTGGGCCGGTAGGCTCAACACCGATGACGCCAGATTTTGCATTAAAACTTGGTTGGGCCGCCGGGCGTGCCCTGGCGCCTTCAGGGTGTGGTCGGGTGCTCATCGGTAAGGACACACGCGTATCAGGTTATATGTTCGAATCTGCTCTTGAGGCAGGGTTTGCAGCAGCGGGTGTAGATGTTTTGCTTGTTGGTGTGCTGCCGACACCGGCAATTGCCTATCTCACGCATACTTTCAGGGCACGGGCCGGCGTTGTTATCAGTGCTTCACATAACCCGTTTTACGATAATGGTGTGAAGTTTTTTTCGGCGGAGGGTCGTAAGATTTCTGATGAAATTGAGGCGGAAATTGAACGTCTGCTGGATGCCGAAATAGAGTGTGTTCCCTCTGAATTAATTGGGCGTGCACGACGAATTGCGAGTGCCCAGGGTCGTTATGTGGAATTTTGCAAGGCCAGTTTTCACTCAGGATTGTCACTTGATGGATTACACATGGTGCTCGATTGTGCAAACGGTGCAGCCTATAACGTTGCCCCTGATGTCTTTAGTGAGTTGGGCGCCCACGTGACGACTATTGGTGTCAGTCCTGATGGTCTGAATATCAACCAGGATGTAGGCTCGACCAGTTTGTCAGCGTTGTGTGCTGCAGTGCGTGAGCATGGTGCAGAAATAGGCGTGGCTCTGGATGGTGATGCAGACAGGTGCATCCTGGTTGATGCGCAAGGCAATGTGATCGACGGCGACGAGATACTTTATATTCTTGCCAAATCAAGACTTGCAGATGGAACACTAAAAGGGCCGGTTGTGGGTACCCTGATGAGTAATCTTGGTCTTGAGCTTGCGTTGCGTGATTTGGGTATTGATTTCGAGCGCGCTAACGTGGGTGATCGTTATGTGCTTGAACGCTTGCAGCAAACGGGAGGTACCTTGGGTGGAGAGTCATCCGGTCATATATTATGTCTGGATCGGACAACAACCGGTGATGGCACTGTTTCGGCATTACAGGTGATTGCGGCGATGACACAGAGCGGTAAATCCCTGCGTGAATTGCTGGCCGGCATGAATAAATGTCCGCAGGTGCTTATTAACGTGCCTTTGAATGGTAAACCGGCGAAAACAGTCATGGTGATGGAGGAGGTCAGTGCCGCAGTTTCGGGATCTGAATCCGTAATGGGCGATACGGGCAGGGTTTTGTTGCGTCCATCGGGTACAGAACCTTTGATTCGTGTCATGGTGGAGGGGCAGGATGCGGTTGTTGTGAAGCATCAGGCTGAGTCCATTGCGAACGTTATTCATGGGCTGGTGGCTTAGCCTACTGGCTGACGCCCAGATATTGTAGACCAGCGTATGGGCCGGTAAGCTGCGCGCCTCATAATCATTTCATACACACACTCGGAGAACTTCATGTCCAGAACACCATTGGTAGCAGGTAACTGGAAAATGCATGCCTCAAAACAGATGACCGCCAGCCTGGCTGCAGAGATAGCCGAAGGCGCATCAGATATGCAGGAAGTGGAAATTTTGATTTGTCCGCCTTATCCCTACCTGGCGTTAGCCGTTGATATTGCAAATGGTATTTCGGTTGGTGCCCAGGATATTTGTGATCAGGTTGAGTCAGGGGCTTATACCGGCGAAGTCAATGGCGCCATGCTTAGTGATATCGGCTGCAGCCATGTTTTGGTTGGGCACTCGGAGCGCCGCGAATACTATGGCGATACGGATGATCTGGTGGCGCAGAAGTTTATTGCCGCACAGGCTGCCGGACTAGTGCCTGTGTTGTGTATAGGCGAATTGCTTGAAGAGCGTGATGCCGGAGAAACGGAAGCCGTGCTTGAGCGTCAACTGAATGCTGTTATTTCAGCTGCAGGGGTAGAGGCATTGGCTAATGCCGTCGTGGCCTATGAGCCCGTTTGGGCTATTGGTACTGGCAAGACAGCCAGTCCGGAACAGGCGCAGGAAGTACACGCCTTTATTCGTGCCCGAATTGCCAGCAAAGATGCTACAATCGCCGCCGAATTACGCATTCTATATGGTGGAAGCGTTAAACCGGGTAACGCCGATGAGCTGTTCAGTTGTGAAGATGTGGACGGTGGCCTCATAGGAGGTGCGGCACTTAAATCGGAAGATTTTCTGGCAATATGTCGGGCCGGTGCAAACGCATAATCGATAGAATTATTTCATCACTTTTTATACGGATCCGACGCTATGTTTTCGGTTTTGGTTATTGTACAAGTTGTTGTAGCTGTTTCACTTATTGGACTTGTCCTGGTTCAACAGGGTAAGGGCGCTGATATGGGCGCTGCATTTGGCTCAGGTGCCTCAGGTACTGTTTTCGGTTCACGTGGTTCTGCCAATTTTCTGAGTCGTGCAACCAGCGCACTTGGAACGGCGTTCTTCATTATCAGTCTCGCTTTGGCCTATATGGCCAATTCGCAAACGACGGCTGGTGGCAGTGTTACAGATCAACTGGGCCAGCCGCAGCCGGTAGTTGTTGAAGAAACAATATTGCCCGAAGAAGCGATTTCAGGTCAGTCTGCGCCGGTCGAATTGCCAGAGTAGTAATCTTGAATGTCACAATAGAAATGGCGCATTTACTGCGCCTTTCTTTTATGTGATGGATTTACAGACCTGTAGCAATGTAAATTAAGTGCCAGCATGGAAGAAGTCGCTTGAGTTATGGAGCGGCATGGGTATGATTAGCTGAATATTGTCGGCCAGCTAGGCAAGTGTTGATACTGTGACAAGGCTTAATGTTCAGAAGTAATGCTTGTAAGTTACGCAACATAAATAAAAAGAGCGCTTGTATGGGGGATTTCACGGCACGGCTTTCGCTTGTTTTCGGGGAACTTTGAGTTTCAATAGATGCGCATACGAATTAAAAAAGGTTTAGACCTGCCGATTAATGGCGTGCCAGAGCAGGTAATTTATGATGCCTCTCCTGTGGCGTCTGTAGCATTGGTTGGTAGTGATTTTGTCGGGATGAAACCGACAATGCTTGTTGCTGAAGGCGACCACGTAAAGCTTGGGCAACCACTGTTCGAAGACAAGAAAAATCCGGGTGTGATTTTTACTTCTCCGGGTGCAGGTGAGGTCACAGCGATCAATCGCGGTCACAAACGTGTGCTTCAGTCAGTAGTAGTAAGGCTTGAAGGCGAGGAGGAAGAGAGCTTCCCGTCATACGACACGGCACGTCTGGAGAGTCTGGAACGTCAGGAAGTACAGGACAATCTGCTTAAGTCGGGAATGTGGACGGCTTTCCGCACGCGCCCCTACAGTAAAGTACCTGTGCCTGGGTCATCACCCAGATCAATCTTTGTTACTGCCATGGATACCAATCCGTTGGCACCTGACCCTGCAGTCATTATTGCCGAAGCACGCAGTGACTTTACACATGGTCTGGCAGTGTTGGGCAATCTTACTGACGGCAAGGTATTTGTCTGTAAATCTCCGGACGCGAATATTCCTGTTGCCGGAGTTCAGGGGCTGGAAGTGGCAGAGTTTTCAGGGCCACATCCTGCTGGCGTGCCCGGTACACATATTCATTATCTTGATCCTGTAGGCGCACAGCGTACGGTTTGGCATATCGGCTATCAGGATGTCATCGCTATCGGGCATTTGTTTACGACAGGGCGGCTTTTGATTGACAGAATTGTTTCTGTAGCCGGGCCCATGATTAATAAGCCACGACTGATTCGAACACGTAATGGTGCCAATACGGATGATTTGTTGCGGGAAGAACTGAAAAATGTCGAATGCAGGGCCATATCAGGTTCTGTGTTTAATGGTCGCCGTGCAGCAGGATGGGCCAGCTACCTGGGTCATTACCATAATCAGATTTCAGTGCTTGAGGAAAACCATGACCGTGAGTTGATGGGCTGGATATTACCCGGCAGCAACAAGTTTTCGAAGATCAATGTGTTTACCTCCAGCATTAATCGTGCAAGAACCTTTGACTTTACGACGACACAGAACGGAAGTCCTCGTGCCATGGTACCCATCGGTAATTATGAGGAAGTAATGCCTCTGGATATCCTGCCTACCCAATTGCTACGCGCATTACTGGTACGTGACACTGATTCGGCACAGGCTCTGGGGTGTCTTGAACTAGATGAAGAAGATCTTGCTCTGTGTGCATTCGTATGCGTTGGCAAGTATGAATATGGCCCTGCACTCAGGGCCAGTCTCGAACAGATTGAGAGAGAAGGGTAGGCATGCGCAAGTTTCTGGATAATCTGCATCCCCTTTTCGCAAAGGGTGGCAAGTTCGAGAGGTACTACGCTCTTTACGAGATGATAGATACCTTCTTTTACAGTCCCTCCGACGTAACGCGTGGTGCGCCGCATGTGCGTGATGGCATCGATCTGAAGCGTGTAATGATCTTTGTCTGGCTGGCGACTTTCCCCTGTATTTTTATGGCTTGTTACAACACCGGCTTTCAGGCGAATCTGGCCATGGCCAATATGGGGCTGGATGTGGCGCCCGGTTGGCGTGGAGTTCTGCTGGAAATATTCCGAACCGGTTATGACCACGAAAGTATCTGGTCTAATTTCTGGCACGGATTCTGGTACTTCATGCCCGTATATTTCGTCACTTTCGTGGTTGGCGGTATCTGGGAGGCGTTATTCGCCGCGGTCAGAAATCACGAAATCAACGAAGGGTTTTTCGTTACTTCGATACTCTTTACGCTGACTTTGCCACCGACTATTCCACTGTGGCAGGTTGCTTTGGGCATATCCTTTGGTGTGGTCATTGGTAAGGAAGTCTTCGGCGGCACGGGCAAAAACTTCCTGAACCCGGCTCTTACAGGCCGTGCATTCCTGTTTTTCGCCTATCCGGCCCAAATGTCCGGCGATGCAGTCTGGACAGCTGTGGACGGATTCTCAGGCGCTACGCCTCTGGGTATTGCGGCGCTGGGCGGCATTGAGGCTGTGCAGGCGGGTGGTATTACCTGGATGCAAAGCTTCATGGGCAACATTCAGGGCTCAATGGGTGAAACTTCCACCATCGCCTGTTTGATGGGGGCGGCCTTCCTGCTTTATACGCGCGTTGCTTCCTGGCGAATTATTGCAGGTGTTATTTTGGGTGCGGTGGTAACCAGTACATTCCTGAATCTGGTGGGTAGTGACAGCAATCCTATGTTTGGGTTGCCATGGTATTGGCATTTGGTATTGGGTGGTTTCATTTTTGGCACCATCTATATGGCCACAGACCCGGTCAGTGCTTCCATGACCAATACGGGGCGCTGGATATTCGGTGCCCTCATCGGATTCATGACCATCATGATCAGGGTGATAAACCCGGCGTTCCCGGAAGGCATGATGCTGGCTATCTTGTTTGCAAATATTTTTGCGCCGTTGATTGATTACTTTGTTGTGCAGGCGAATATTCGCCGACGCATCAAACGAACAATGGAACCGGTCGCTGAAACGGAGGGCGCACAATGAGTAGTAATGACAGCACTCTTAGAACCGTAGTAGTTGCACTGGCTGTATGTCTGGTGTGTTCGGTTTTTGTTTCAACTGCTGCGGTGATGCTCAAGCCTCTGCAAGTAAGCAATAAGCAACTGGATAAAAAGCAGAACATATTGAAAGTGGCTGGTCTGTTCCAGGAAGGCCGCGACATTGATGAGATCTTTTCCAAGGTTGAAGCCCGTGTGGTCAATCTGGAAACGGGAGAATTCGTCGATGACATTGATCCGACGACCTACGATATGCGTAAAGCTGCGAAGGATCCGGAACTGAGTGTGAATATCAGTGGTGAAGATGATATCGCCAGTATTCGCCGCAAGCCCAAAAACGTCACTGTTTACTTCGTAAAGGAAGGCGACAGCGCTGGCATGATGATCTTGCCGGTCAACGGTTATGCGCTCTGGTCAACCCTGTATGGGTTTATTGCTCTGGAGGCAGACGGTCAGACGGTCTATGGCATCAGCTTCTATGAACATGCTGAAACACCTGGGCTAGGTGGGGAAATAGACAACCCCAAGTGGAAGTCACTATGGAAAGGTAAGCAAGCCTATAACGAACAGGGCGAAGTGGCTCTCGAAGTGATCAAAGGCATAGTGACCGCTGATACACCAAATGCTGAGTATAAAATTGATGGTCTGGCAGGCGCGACGCTTACCAGTGTGGGTGTCAGTAATCTTGTGAAGTACTGGTTGGGTGAGCAGGGCTTTGCTCCTTTCCTCATCAAACAACGTACTGCCGGTATCTAGGGGTTAAGGAGTTAAAGATGTCAGAAACACCTCGTACGGTCTTAACTGATCCGTTAACCAACAATAACCCGATTGCCCTCCAAGTGCTGGGCGTCTGCTCGGCGCTGGCTGTAACAAGTAATCTCGTAACAGCACTGATTATGTGCCTGGCGCTAACTTCGGTGACGGCACTTTCGAATCTATCAATCAGCATGATTCGAAACCAGATACCTTCAAGTATTCGAATCATTGTGCAGATGACGATTATTGCCTCGCTGGTGATACTCGTGGACCAGATACTCAAAGCCTATGCTTATTCGGTAAGTAAACAGCTTTCTGTATTTGTGGGGCTGATTATTACGAACTGTATCGTTATGGGCCGGGCAGAGGCCTTTGCCATGAAGAATCCTCCGGTGATGAGTCTTCTCGATGGCATAGGAAATGGACTGGGCTACAGCCTGATACTGATTGTCGTTGGTGTGGTTCGTGAACTCTTTGGTAGCGGCAAATTACTGGGTTATGAAATATTCCCGCTGGTGCAGGATGGAGGCTGGTATCTATCGAATGGTCTGTTACTCCTGCCACCGAGTGCGTTCTTTATTATCGGGCTATTTATCTGGGCGCTAAGGGCCTGGAAGCCAGAACAAGTGGAGAATCCTGACTACCAGATTCATCAGGTTCACCGGACGGAGGTTGTTTGATGGAGCATCATCTTTCACTCCTGATCAAGGCGGTTTTCGTTGAAAACATGGCCTTGGCCTTCTTCCTTGGTATGTGCACCTTTCTTGCTGTATCCAAGAAGATATCAACTGCACTTGGCTTGGGCATAGCCGTTGTTGTGGTGCAGACCATTACGGTTCCCATTAACAACCTTATTTACCAGAATGTTCTGAAAGAAGGTGCGTTGGCTTGGGCAGGTATGCCCGAAGTTGACCTCAGCTTCCTGGGCCTTATCAGTTACATTGGCATTATCGCTGCCATGGTGCAGATCCTGGAAATGTTCCTGGATAAGTATGTTCCGGCGCTTTACAACGCACTGGGTATTTTCCTGCCTTTGATCACGGTGAATTGCGCCATTCTTGGTGGCACCCTGTTCATGGTGGAGCGAGACTACAATTTCGCTGAATCAATCACCTACGGTATCGGTTCGGGTATAGGTTGGGCATTGGCTATTACAGCGCTTGCCGGAGTGCGTGAGAAGCTCAAATACAGCGATGTACCTGACGGTCTTCAAGGTCTGGGCATTACCTTCATTACAGTTGGTCTTATGTCTCTTGGTTTCATGGCCTTCTCTGGCATTCAGTTATAGGAAACGACGATGTTTGAAATTACACTTGGCGTTTCCGTTTTTATTGCGATTGTATTGGCACTGGTCTTCATTATTTTATTGACTCGTACCTGGCTTGTGCCCAGCGGCGAGGTGAAGATAGAGGTTAACGGAGAGAAAACCATTACGGCGCAACCTGGCGGTAAGCTGCTGGGTAGTCTTGCTGATGCTGGTTTGTTCGTTCCCTCAGCCTGTGGTGGCGGTGGTACCTGCGCCCAGTGTCGGGTAAAAATCTTTGAAGGTGGTGGTTCAATCCTGCCAACTGAAGAGTCTCATATCACTAAGCGCGAAGCCCGTGCGGGTGATCGTCTATCTTGCCAGGTTGCTGTTAAGCAGGATATGAAAATCGAAGTGCCAGAAGAGGTCTTCGGTGTTAAAAAGTGGGAATGTACAGTACGCTCAAACGATAACGTTGCGACTTTCATTAAGGAGCTTGTGCTTGAGCTACCTTCCGGTGAAAACGTCGACTTCCGAGCTGGTGGTTATATTCAAATTGAATGTCCGCCCTACAAAGCCAATTTCCGTGATTTTGATGTGGCAGATGAATATCGTGAGGACTGGGACAAGTTCAAACTCTGGGACTTGAAGGCAGACTTCAAGGAAGAAACGCTTAGAGCTTATTCCATGGCAAATTACCCGGAAGAAGAGGGCATTATCATGCTCAACGTGCGTATTGCGACGCCGCCTCCCGGGCAGATGGGCAAATTGCCACCGGGTGCCATGTCATCCTATATCTTCAACCTGAAAGCAGGGGACAAGGTGACTATATCAGGCCCATTTGGTGAGTTTTTTGCCAAGGAAACCGAAGCCGAAATGGTATTTGTAGGCGGTGGTGCCGGTATGGCCCCCATGCGATCACATATTTTTGATCAACTGCGCAGGATTAAGAGCAAGCGCAAAATGAGTTTCTGGTATGGCGCACGCTCCAGTCGTGAGATGTTCTACGTTGAAGACTTCGACATGCTGGCCAGCGAGAATGAAAATTTCGAGTGGCATGTCGCACTGTCCGACCCCCAGCCAGAAGATAACTGGCAAGGTCATACAGGCTTTATTCATGAAGTGCTGCTGGAAAACTATCTGAAAGATCACCCGGCGCCTGAAGATTGCGAGTTCTACATGTGTGGCCCACCCATGATGAACTCGGCTGTGATCAACATGCTGGAAAATCTCGGGGTTGAGCCCGAAAACATCATGCTTGATGACTTCGGTGGCTAGGCACGTCATATCATCAGATTTTGACAGTTAATTTCCAGACGTCGTGATCATGCGGCGCTCCATCACATTAATACTGTTTACACTGGTTTTGCTCACCGCTTGCGGTGGGCAGGGCTCAGCAAACCTGTTGCCTCAGATCGAGATTCAGGGGCGAACAATGGGTACGACTTACCATGTGAAGATCGTGCCGCATGACCAGGAAGTCAATGCTGAGAAACTCAAGTCAGCACTGGACAAGTCCCTCGGCGAGATTAATCAGGTTCTTTCTACCTATATTCCGGATTCCGAGCTATCGAAGTTTAATCGTTCTTCAATAGGGAACTGGCAACCGGCCTCTGCGATGTTGATGTCGGTGGTCAAGGCCGCCCGGGGGGTATTTATTCAGAGTAATGGGGCATTCGACCCCACAGTCGGCCCTTTGGTTAACCTCTGGGGTTTCGGTCCTGAAGTAGATGTCGAGTTTCCCGCGGACAAGGCTCTGCAGGCGGCAAAGCTTAGTGTGGGTTTTGATCATCTGGAAATCGATTCAGAAGGACAGCGCCTGCGAAAGAAGCAAGAGCTTTATCTGGATCTGTCAGCAATTGCCAAGGGGTATGGCGTGGATTATGTAGCGGGCATGCTTGATGCTCAGGGCCTGAACCATTACCTGGTCGAAATTGGCGGGGAATTACGTTCTGCTGGATTGAATGCTGAAAGTCAGCCATGGCGGATTGCGATTGAAAAACCACAGCCAGGGACGCGTGAGGTACATGGCGTTCTGAATATCAGCGATAAGGGTATGGCGACATCGGGTGATTATCGCAATTTTTTCGAAAAAGACGGTCGCAGATATTCACATACCATTGATCCACGTACCGGGTTTCCAGTCGAGCATTCACTTGTGTCGGTGACTGTACTGGCAGATGATGCGATGGCCGCAGATGCCATGGCCACCGCCTTGATGGTGATGGGTACAGAGGCGGGATATGCATTGGCAGCCAGCGAGAATATGGCAGTATGGTTTATAGAGAAAAAAGATCAACAATTGGTCGATAAATTAACCCCCAAAATGCAAAATTATCGGTTACACTGAACTCATGGCTATGTTTTTTATTACATTTGTGGTGATGGTGCTGGTGGTATTAGGCATGTCAATTGGTGCAATAGCGGGGCGTCGTGAACTCAAGGGGAGTTGCGGCGGACTTGGCAATGCCGATGGGGCCTGTCCCTGTGGTGCTCCACAAAAATGTGAAGATAAAGCCATGAGTAATAATTAAAGCTGTTTTCGAGAAATTTAGGAGGATTCAATGCTCAACTCGGTTTCCGTAAAAGATTACATGGCTGCAAGCCTGGTAACCTTTACCCCTGATACTGATGTGCTGCATGCAATCCACCTGCTTATCGAAAAGGGTATATCCGGCGCCCCTGTGATCGATAAGCTGGGCAATATAGTTGGCTTGCTTTCTGAAAAAGACTGCCTCAAGGTTGCTCTTGAAGCGAGTTATCATGGCCAGTACGGCGGCAGCGTATCCGACTATATGTCACCGCATGTTATTACCGTTGATGCCAATTCAAGCATTCTGGAGGTCGCAAAGATGTTCCTGGATGCACCTTACAAGCGTTATCCGGTTGTGGATGATAATCGTCTTGTGGGGCAGATCAGCAGACGAGACGTACTTAAGGCGTTCGAGTCAATTCGCCAGCGCTAGCTCTGGATAAATACTCCTTTTTGACTGCTGTTTTGCGTTTGTATTTCACCAGGTAGTACGACTTGGCGGTCTTTAGTACTTTTTAAGTGATTATCCCTTGCAAAACAGTGCCTGAGTCTCTATCATGCGCAGCCAGTCAGGTGCGGGGTGGAGCAGTCTGGCAGCTCGTCGGGCTCATAACCCGAAGGTCGTAGGTTCGAATCCTACCCCCGCTACCAAAATAAATAGGTGGTAAACCCCTGGCAGGGGTTTTTTTTTGCCCGGAGTATGCCCGTAGGCAGGTAGTACAGATGCTGACAGACAGACTGAACGAACTGCTCGAACCAATCGTGAACGATTTGGGTTATGAGCTGGTCTATCTGGAACTGGTAGGTGATGGCAACGACCGTATTTTACGGTTGTTCATTGACCACGCTGAAGGCATAGGGCTGGAAGATTGTGAAGTGGTGAGCCGCGAGGTGAGTGCCACGATGGATGTGGAAGATCCGATTTCGGGCAATTATCGTCTCGAAGTCTCATCTCCCGGCCTTGATCGGCCGTTGGCCAAGGCCGAGCATTTTGAGCAGTTTGCAGGACAAGAGGTGCGAGTGCAGATGCAGTTTCCGATAGAAGGTCGGCGACGTTTCCGTGGTCGAATTCTTGGCGTTGAGGCAGAGGTTGTTCGCCTTGATGTCGATGGGGTTGAAGTTGAATTGACGATTGCTGGCATGGAGCGAGCTCGTCTGGTGCCAAATCTGTAATACGGATTGGTTACACGGCTTTAACGGATGATTTATTGGTTAACACGACGGGTTGCAAGCAGCCATGAATAAAAACGTGTTGTTAGTTGTTGATGCTGTTTCGAATGAGAAAGGCGTCGATAAAGAAATAATATTTGAAGCGATTGAAGCCGCATTGGCTTCAGCGACACGCAAGCGCACGAGCGAAGATATTGGTGTGCGCGTGGCTATTGATCGTGAGGATGGCAGTTACGAGACATTTCGTCAGTGGGAAATTGTCGAGGACGATGCAGAAATTGAGAATCCCAGTGCCCAGATAAAGCTTAGCGAGGCCCAGGAAGAACAATCGGATCTTGAAGTCGGCGATATTATTGAAGAACCAATGGAATCTGTTGAGTTCGGACGTATTGCTGCGCAGGCTGCCAAACAGGTGATTGTTCAGAAGGTTCGTGAAGCTGAACGTTCCCAGGTTATCGACGCTTATAAATCCCGTATTGGTGAACTCGTCTCCGGTCAGGTTAAGCGCGTTGAACGTGGTGGCAGTACGGCGATTCTGGATCTTGGCGGAAATGCCGAGGCCATGATTTCCCGTGATCACCTGATCCCTCGTGAACCATTACGTATCAATGACCGTATTCGCGGTCTGTTGCTTGAAATCAGTGAGGAAGTACGCGGCCCACAGCTGGTAGTCAGTCGGACAGACCCTGCATTCCTGATTGAATTGTTCAAGCTGGAAGTGCCTGAAGTAGGTCAGGGCCTGATAGAAATCAAGGGCGCTGCACGTGATCCGGGCATGCGAGCCAAGGTTGCCGTGCAGGCAAAAGACAAGCGTATTGATCCTGTAGGGGCTTGCGTGGGTATGCGTGGTTCACGTGTGCAGAATGTTTCGAATGAACTGGCCGGCGAGCGTATAGATATTGTTCTCTGGGATGAGAATCCTGCCCAGTACGTAATCAATGCCATGGCGCCGGCGGAAGTCGAATCCATTGTTGTTGATGAAGACGCTCACAGCATGATTATCGCGGTTGCCGAAGACAAGCTGGCGCAGGCGATTGGTCGTGGTGGCCAGAATATCCGTCTTGCCTCTGATCTCACAGGCTGGACGCTCAATGTCATGACTGAAGACGAGGCTGAACAGCGTCATGAAGCCGAGGGTACGGCTTCTGTCCAGATGTTTCAGGATTCACTGGATATTGATGAAGATATTGCTGTTGTTCTGGTTGAAGAGGGCTTTACCACCCTTGAAGAAGTCGCTTATGTGCCCGAGCAGGAAATGCTCGCCATTGAAGGCTTCGATGAAGAAGTGGTTGAAGAACTGCGCAACCGTGCCAGGGATGCACTACTGACCAGGGCTATTGCAACTGCCGAGCACGAAGGCGATGAAGAAGCAGGGTTGATGTCTGTTGAAGGTATGGATGCTGATACAGCTGCCAAGCTGAAGGCGGCAGGCATAATGAATCGTGATGATCTGGCTGAGCAGGCTGTAGACGATGTCACGGAATTAAATATTGATGAAGTGCGGGCAGGCGAATTGATTATGGCAGCCAGGGCTCACTGGTTTGCTGACGAAGAAGCGTCTGCAGCGGAATAAGGCAAAACATGTCCGAAGTTACGGTTAAAAAACTCGCTGAAGAAGTCGGCACTCCTGTCGAAAGACTCTTGGGGCAACTCAAAGAGGCTGGCGTCAAAGTGTCTGGCGAGGATGCGGTGATCAGTGATGAGGACAAGCTAAAGCTCCTTAGTCACTTACGTCACAGCCGTACCGCTGATGATGCTGAGCCTAAACGCGTTACCCTGAAACGCAAGAGCACCAGCCAAATCAAGTTAAGTGGCAGTCGTGGGGCTTCTAAAACTGTCAGTGTTGAGGTTCGCAAACGTCGCACCTATGTGAAACGTACGGGTGCTTCCGATGAGGAGGTGCAGGCACAGGCCGCAGAGGCAGCTGAAGAAACTCGTATACAGTCTGAACGCGAGACTGAAGAAGCTCGTCAAAAGGCTAAGGAAGAAATGTCGCGCCGGGCGGCTGAAGAAGCTGCCAAGGCAGCAGCTGAAGCTGAAGCCAAGGCGGAAGCTCAGCAGGAAGAAGTGGCTGAAGAGACCGTAGAAGCTGAAACCGAGGAAGTCGTTGCCGAGGCGCCTGTAGAGGCACCCGTAGCAGCCAAACCAAAGGCAGTAGATGCAACACGGAGCAGGGCGCAGGAGAATACCCGACGCCTTGCAGCAGCACCCAAGCAGCCTGCATCCCCTGCGGCTGCTGAGAAGCCCAAGCCTAAAACGGCCAAAGAAGAACGTGAGCGTGCTCGTGATGAACGTGAGTCACGTGAACGCCAGAAGGCAAGTAAGCAGCGTCGCAAGGGTAGGGGCGGTGCACGTAATCGTGAACCTGAAATACAGGTAGATACGTCGCATGGTTTTGAAAAGCCTACCGAGCCCGTCGTACATGAAGTAGAAATTCCGGATTTAATCACGGTGGGTGAACTTGCTAGCCGTATGTCGATCAAGGCCTCAGAAGTCATCAAGGCGATGATGGGTATGGGCGTGATGGCAACTATTAACCAGAGTGTTGATCAGGATACGGCGTCTCTGGTAGTGGAAGAACTGGGGCACATTGCCAAAGCTGTTTCATCTGCTGATTTTGAAACTGAAGTACTGGATACACTGGGTGCTCAAAGCGAAGGCGCAGAATCGCTGCCACGCCCACCTGTTGTAACCATCATGGGTCATGTTGACCATGGTAAAACCTCGCTGCTGGATTATATTCGTCGTAGCAGCGTTGCAGAAGGCGAAGCTGGCGGAATTACCCAGCATATTGGTGCCTACCATGTAGATACGGATCGCGGCACCGTGACTTTCCTGGATACCCCTGGTCATGCGGCGTTTACACGTATGCGTGCACGTGGTGCCCAGGTGACTGATATCGCGATCATTGTTGCCGCGGCGGATGATGGCGTCATGCCACAGACCAAGGAAGCTGTGCAGCATGCCAAGGCAGCGGGCGTGCCTATCGTGGTTGCAGTGACCAAATGCGATAAGGAAGATGCTGATCCCGAACGTGTTCGTAACGAACTCAGCAAAGAAGAAGTCATTCCTGAAGAGTGGGGCGGAGACGTTCAGTTTATTAATGTTTCATCCGTTTCAGGCGAGGGCGTAGAGGCACTTCTGGAAGCAGTATTGCTGCAGGCAGAATTGCTGGAGTTGAAAGCTCCCGTCGACACATTGGCCAAGGGTGTTGTCATTGAGTCTTCACTGGATAAAGGACGCGGTGCAGTAGCCACGGTTCTGGTTCAGCGTGGTACGCTGAAGAAGGGCGATATTATTCTGGCTGGCCGCTACTTTGGCCGTGTTCGTGCCATGTTTGATGAAAATGGCAAACCTGCGACCGAAGCCCTGCCTTCAATTCCTGTTGAAGTATTGGGTCTCTCCGGCACGCCTAACGCCGGTGACGAAATTTATGTGATGAAGGAAGAGCGTAAAGCTCGTGAAATTGCAGAGTCACGTGAAGATAAAACACGTGAGAACAAACTGGCCACGCAGCAGGCTGCCAGACTTGAAGAAATGTTTACCCGTCTGGGTGAAGAGGGCGTTGAATCCAAAGATCTTAACCTTCTGGTCAAGGCTGATGTGCAGGGCAGTGTGGAAGCATTGTCAGATGCGCTTAGAAAACTGCCTTCAGAAGAAGTGCGTATTCGTATAATTTCTTCCAGCACCGGTGGTATCAGTGAGTCGGATATCGAACTCGCCCTTGCTTCTCGTGCAATCGTGATTGGTTTCAATGTCCGTGCAGACAGTGTCGCCCGTAATGCCATTCAGGAAACAGGCGTTGACGTGCGGTATTACAGTGTCATCTATGAAGTGATTGATCAGATTAAAGATGCGATCACT
>JBFJXR010000009.1:0-70412 GCA_041622995.1 Nevskiales bacterium | reverse complement strand
GCTGAAGGACCCTTAGGAAATATCGTCGCTTTCGGCACAGCCCTTATTCTCATGATTGCCATTATTAGCGCGATGGTTGACAGACGGCTGGAACGGGCAGGCACCGCCCTGCGCAATAGCGAAGTACGTGCTGAAGTTATCCTGAATTCAATCGGGGATGGCCTGATTGAAATCACCACCGACTGGATCATCAAATTCGTCAACCCGGCAGCTTGTCATCTTCTTGGCAAAACCAGAGAGGAATTATTGGGCAGCAATATTGCCTCAATTTTGAAAGACGGCCTGGACACGTCTGAAATTGCAAATGTGATCAAAGGCCTGCCACCCAGCGGCGCTCAACTAACTCACCTCATTGGCCCGGCTAACAAAGAAATACCGGTGCAATATTCGGTGCAACCATTGTTTATTGATCACGTCATTGAAGGCGCAATCGTTTCCTTCGGTGATATATCTGAATTGCTTGCCGCCCAACAGGCATCAGAAAACGCCAGCATTGCAAAAAGCCACTTCCTGGCCAATATGAGTCATGAAATTCGTACCCCGATGAACGGTGTATTGGGCATGGCCAGCCTTCTAACCCGAACAAAACTGGATGACACCCAGAAAGAATATGCAAAGACTATCGAAAGTTCTGCAGAATCATTACTTGTAGTCATTAACGACATTCTGGATTTCTCAAAAATCGAAGCCGGCAAACTTGAAATTGAAGAAGGCCCCTTCAATTTACAGGACGCGCTCAGGGATGTTTGCGACCTTCTGCTGACGAATGCGAATGAAAAAAACATTGAAATAATTCTTTCCTATCCGCCCGATGCTCAAATGCAGTTTATAGGTGATGTTGGACGTATTCGTCAGATCGTCACCAATCTTGCAGGCAACGCAGTCAAATTTACTGAACAGGGACATGTGGAAATCATCGTCAAAATTGGCAAGGTAATTTCGGACCGTGCAGCTATAGAAATTTATGTCCGTGATACCGGCATCGGTATTCAGAATGACCGGCTTGAAGGGATTTTTGAAAAATTCGAGCAGGCAGACTCAACTACAACCAGAAAATTTGGCGGCACAGGGCTTGGACTTTCCATCAGTAAAAACCTGGCAGAACTCATGGACGGGGATCTTTCCGCCACTAGCGAGGTTGGCAAAGGGTCAGAGTTCAAACTGGAACTGTCACTTCCTTATCATCACGGAAAAATAGACACCATTGCTGCAGAAGACCTTACGGGCAAGCGAGCCCTGATCATCGACGACAACCCGGTTAATCTGCGTGTTTTGACCGACCAGTTGCAGCATTGGGGAATTAAAGTCATAGAGTCGATATCTGCCGATCAGGCTGACCTACGGTTACAGGAAGCTTTAACGCTCGGACAGACATTTGACTTCGTCATCGTTGATTTTCAAATGCCCGAAAGAAGCGGCGTAGATTTTGCTGTGAAACTCAGATCAAGCAAAGAATTTTTCAGCTTACCCGTCATACTTTTATCTTCTGTTACAGCCGTGTCAGAAACCGAGGATTTCGAACGGGCTGAATTTATAGCCCAGCTAATGAAACCTGCCCGCCCCTTGCAGTTGCAACGTGCACTGGCATTGGCTGTTAATCAGAATAAGGGAAAATCAACGCCTGATGCTGTCGATGAAACGCAGGCAACTACAACCCCTGAACCTTCAAACAATGCAAATAAAGATGTGCAGATACTTATAGTCGACGACACCTGGGTGAATATATCCGTCGCAAAAGCCATATTGAAAAACCTTGGATACACTGCTGACACCGCCTCAGACGGAGACGAAGCCGTCAAGATGGTTGAGTTAATTGACTACGATATTGTTTTGATGGATTGCCACATGCCGAATATGGATGGCTACGAAGCAACAAAAATAATACGCAGTAAAGGCGGTAAATATACAAACCTCGTCATCATTGCCATGACCGCAGGCGCTCTTAAGAGTGACGTTGATCGCTCTTTACAGGCAGGCATGAATGATCATCTGAGCAAACCCATTTCACTTGACAGCCTAAACAGTAAACTGGAGAAATGGCTGCCGTCGAATGCGATGGCCTAGCAATTAGCTGCACTGATCAACGGCAAATTTCATGAACTCTCCTTCGGTTTGGAACGGATGAGAGACTCAACCAGATCCATCGGCACGGGAAAGACAATCGTCGAGCTCTTGTCGCCTGCGATGTCGGTCAGGGTCTGCATATAACGTAGTTGCAGGGCCTGCGGCTGGCGCGCCAGTTCCTCAGCTGCCTCACGCAAGTGAACTGACGCCTGTTTTTCACCCTGTGCATGAATCACCTTGGCACGTCGTGCCCGCTCTGCCTCGGCCTGCTGGGCAATCGCACGAATCATGCTTTCATCGATATCCACGTGTTTAATTTCGACGTTGTTGACCTTTACGCCCCAGGCATCGGTCTGCTTATCGAGTATGGTCTGGATATCGTGATTCAATTTATCACGCTCGGCGAGCATATCGTCCAGCTCGTGTTGGCCGAGCACCGAACGCAACGTGGTCTGTGCCAGCTGGCTCACCGCGTCGTAGAAACGCTCAACCTGGATAATGGCCTTGTCGGGCTCGATCACATGGAAATAAACGACTGCATTTACTTTCACCGAGACGTTATCACGGGAGATGACGTCCTGAGTCGGTACATCCATGACGATCACGCGCAAGTCCACCCGGACCATGCGCTGAATCACCGGAACCAGAATGATAAGACCCGGCCCCTTGATGCCTGTATATCGTCCGAGTGTGAAAATCACACCACGCTCATATTCCGGCAGCACCTTGATGGCTGCAAACAGGAATATGATGACCAGACCTATGAGAAAACCCCAGAATGCAAGCATGATTAGCTACCTCCTTCGCTTTGCTCGGGCTGCACAGTCACTGTGAGTCCGTTCCGCCTGACAACGTTAAGCCGCTGCCCCTTGTGCAAGGCCTGTTGGCTGTTGGCCTGCCATATTTCACCAGCCAGCCATACCTCGCCACCAAAACCCTGTTCATTTTCTGTGAAATCGGAGGCTGCCTCGGCGTGCGCCCCAATCAATGCCTCGCTACCGCTGACCACGGCATGTCTGCGGGCTTTCATCAGCAGATAGACGGTAGCGCCTATAAGCGCAGCGCCCCCGGTTGCTGTGGCGGCCACGAGTGCAACTGGCACCTGGTAACCAGGCACATCGGTATCCATCAGCATAATTGAGCCGAATACAAAGGCAACCAGCCCACCCAGCCCGAGGATGCCGAAGCTGGGTACGAAAGCCTCTGCCATCAGCAAGGCCAGTCCCAACACGATAAGAGCCAGTCCGGCGTAATTCACCGGCAGAATCTGGAAGGCAAACAATGCCAGCAACAGGCAAATGGCACCCACCACACCGGGAACAATGCCGCCGGGGTTATAGCCTTCGAGGATGAGCCCGTAGATACCGATCATCATCAACAAATAGGCCACAGTGGGATTGGTGATGATGGCCAGCAGCTCGGTACGCCAGTCAGGCTCAATGGTCTCGAGCTGTATACCGGCTGTCACCAGCTTTTTCTTGCCGCTGACCAGTTCGACTTCACGTCCATCAATCTTCGTAAGCAACGCAGACACATCATCCGCGACCAGATCAATGACCTTTTTCTTCAAGGCCTGATCTGCACTCAGGCTGACGCCACCACGTACTGCCTGCTCCGCCCAGTCAGCATTGCGACCCCGTTTTTCTGCCAGGCTTCGAATATAGGCGACGGCATCGTTGATCATTTTGCGTTGGGCAGCATCGCCTGCCGGCAGGGTCGGTGCCTTTTCATTTTCGGGGGTTTTGTCGGGATTGGGGGGCACCGGGGGCGTCGGCCCTGCCACGGGTATGGGTGTGGCAGCCCCCAGATTGGTCGCCGGTGCCATGGCAGCCACATGTGTAGCATAAAGAATATAGGTGCCGGCACTGGCCGCACGGGCACCGCCCGGGGCTACATAACCCACCACCGGCACTGAGGAGTTCAGAATGGCCTTGATGATTTCACGCATGGACGTGTCCAACCCGCCCGGCGTATCCATGCGCAGCACAATCAGTGAGGCGTTTTCTTCTTCAGCCCTGGCAAGTGCCTTGACCACATGGCTACTGACTGCAGGCCCAATCGCACCGTCGATATCCACCACAAGTCCGGTTTGTACAGGACTTGCCTGATCAGCTGCAGGCTCAGCAAAACCATTCCCGGCACCCAGCAAAAACACCAGGACCAGAAACAGCTGCACCGCTCCAGTCTGCAATTTGGACATAGTTCAAATATAGCATGCGGATTTCAGGGGTACATGGAGTGACACTAAAAAAATGAGACGTCAGACCAGCCCCGGGATGAAGTCGGAATTAATTCTCCATCATGCCAACCCTGGTGGTGCTAGAGCCCCTGTATTCCTGAAACCAAGGCCAATCCAGCCGCAGCCAACAAAGCTACCAGGGTCAGCACGATGCCACCCGACCGGCCGATGACCGACTTTTCTGCGAACGCGAAGGCATAACCATGCAGCAGACGCCCTACGAGTAGAGAAGCACCAAGACTATGGATTATCCATGCGGCGGTTCCATTAGCCTCAAGAAAGCCTGTGAGAACCAGAATAATGGGGACATACTCTGCGAAATTGCCATGAGCACGGATTCGTCTTTGCAGGGTGAGATCACCACCGTCCCCGAGACCGGGACCGCCATTCCCTCGTCCCTGAATGACTCTGATGCTCAGCACCAGAAATACGAGTGCTAAAGCACCGCCATACATCAACGTAATTGAAATTTGCATATCGTCTCCAGACTGTTTTCATATATATCTTATTGGCCATTACCTTACTCCAACCTGGCATTGCTGACTAATAGACTTAAGATAAAAAAAAGGCCTCTAAATGAGGCCTTTTTAAATTAAACGCTAATTACGCTTAACCTTTCTCTAGCTCCGCCAGTAAAGTTTTAGCTGGCATATAACCCGGCAGTAATTTTCCATCTTCGGTCACCAGACCAGGTGTGCCGCGAATACCTATCTTCATCCCCGTTTGCAGATGCATGGCAACCGGATTCTCACAGGCTTCAGCCTTGATTTCCTTGCCCTGTTTGGCCAGGGTCAATGCTTCATGACGATCTTCCGAACACCATACATTTTCAGCCGTCTTGAATGACTTGGCCTGTTCACCTCGAAGAGGATAGAAGACATAACGGATACGAATGCCCTCATCCATATAGTCTTTCATTTCAGCATGCAGCTTTCTGCAATAACCACAATCCACATCGGTAAACACAGTCACGGTGTGTTTCACTTTTTCGGGCTCAAATATGATCATTTTGGATTCATCAATCAAGGCGACAGAGTCTTTACGCCACTGACTGCGTCGTTTGTCGGTGAGGTTTACCTTGGATTGCAGATCAATGAGGTCGCCGTCGATAAGGAATTTACCGTCTTCACTGACATAGCCAATTGCACTGCCACGGGCGACTTCATACCAGCCGGGCATGGGTGCAGGTTTAATGCTGCTTTCACTCACACCGCCAAGGGCCGCAGATAATTTGGCAATCACTGATAGTTTATCCTTGGCAGGATCAGTTTCATCGGCTGGCGCTTCTGCCGTCACTTCATCATCAGCCCGAGCTTCAGCTTCATCAGCTTGAGCTTCAGCCTGATTCTTTTCAGGTGCAGTACTCACAACTGGTATGGAACCCGTAGATTCAACTTCAGCAGTCTTATTGGGTTTAATTGGGTTGTAATAGAGATAAGCAGCAGCGCCGGATCCAAGCACTACTACAAGTACGATTAAAAGATTCTTCACAGTCATTCCTTAGTCATTTCGGCATGTCTTTATGACCCGCCCTGGCAGTATTGGTTCAGGCATCAACCCCTTGGATGATGCGTTTCATGCAGCGATTTCAATCTGGCTCTGGCTACATGGGTATAAATTTGCGTGGTTGAAAGATCGGCATGACCCAACAACATCTGCACCACGCGCAAGTCCGCCCCATGGTTCAACAAATGCGTCGCAAATGCATGGCGCAGGCCATGAGGAGACAGATCCGGTTGAATATCAGCCGCTTTAGCGTAGCGCCGGATAATATGCCAGAAGTTCTGGCGTGTCATATAGTCAGCCCGTCTGCTGGGGAACAGATAGTCTGAAACCCTGCCCTTGATCAGATCGCCGCGGGCCTCATCGTAATAGCGTTGCAACCAGGACTGAGCCGTTTCACCCAGTGGTACCAGTCGCTCGCGACCACCTTTACCCACGACCTGCACCACTCCTTGCACCAGATTGACCTGGTGCAATTGCAGACTCACCAGTTCTGTCACTCGCAATCCCGTGGCATACAGTACTTCGAGCATGGCGCGATCCCGCATGCCCAGCGCGGTTTGGGTATCTGGCGCTTCCAGTAACGCTTCCACATCGGTTTCATTCAGCGTTTGGGGCAGTGGACGAGGCAATCGTGGTGAGCTGATGTCCTGGGTTGGATCATCGCTCACCCATCCCACGCGCAGAGCATAGCGATAGAAACGCCGCAAGCTGGACAGGCAACGTGCTGCCGTACGTGCCGCCACCTGACTGAAACGGTCACTGATGTATCCCAGTAAATCCGCCTGACTGGCCTGCGTAAGCGTTACCCCGCGTTTGTCCAGCCACAGTGCCCACTGACTCAGGTCACGTCGGTAGGCTTCGAGCGTTTTGTCCGACAGTCCACGCTCTGCCCAGATAGCATCGGCAAAGCGTTCGATTAACGCCTCTTCCTCATTGCTGATATCTGTCTGTGCACTATTGCTCACGATGCTTTCAGTCTCTTGCCCAAACTCGTTGATGCCCTGCGTAATGGTTACCACAAATGCCCATCCCCTTAACTAAAGAGGGAGCACGTATAATAACGACCCTAATCAATCTCTGTTCAGTTGCATGCTTATGTCCGATGACATCCAGCTCTCACCACAGGCGCGCTATGAAGCCGACCTGAAGTCGGATGACTTCCAGCGAGATGCCGCTCAGGCGCGTGCGATTGAAAACCTGCAGGAAGTCTATGAGCAACTGATTAGCCGCAAGCCCACGCGCCGTCTTGGGCTGCGCTCACGCAACAGCATGCAATGGCCGCCCGTTACCGGGCTGTATATGTGGGGTGGTGTTGGTCGGGGCAAAACCTATTTAATGGACTGTTTCTTTGAGGCTCTGCCCTTTTCGAAGAAAGAACGCACTCATTTCCATCGCTTTATGCAGGACGTTCATGAGCGGCGACAGGCTTATCAAAACGAACAGGATCCGCTGGTAAAAATTGCCGCTGACATCGCTGACGAAACACGCGTACTGTGCTTTGACGAATTTTTCGTTTCGGATATTGCTGATGCCATGATTCTCGGCCGCCTGACTGAATGCCTGTTTAATCATGGCATCACGATTGTGGCCACCTCGAATATAGAACCGGACGGCCTGTATAAGGACGGCCTGCAACGTGAGCGTTTCATGCCCGCGATTGAACGCATCAAGCAGCATTGCAGTGTGCTGGAAGTGGACGGCGGTGCCGACTACCGTTTCCGCGTATTGGAGCAGGCCGAGATTTATCACTATCCACTGGATGACCAGGCCGAAGAAAATCTTGAAGGCTATTTCCGGGACATTGCGCCCAACCTCGGACGCAAAAATGAACCACTGAAATTGCACGGTCGAGAAATCCCGACCCGGCATCTGGCCGATGGCGTGGCCTGGTTTGATTTCGATGCGCTATGTACCGGACCACGCGGCTCAGCAGATTACACAGAACTGGCTCGCTGCTATCAGACCATCCTTTTATCCAAAGTACCGCCCTTGACCTGGGAACTTGAAAATGAGGCCCGACGTTTCATTACGCTAGTGGATGAATTTTACGATCACAACGTCAAACTGATTGTATCGGCAGCCGAATCCCTGGAAACACTTTACTCTGGCAAGAAGCTTGAATTCGAGTTCAGACGCACAATTAGCCGATTGCAGGAGATGCAGTCGGTGGAATACCTGGCGCGTCCACACCTTAGTTGGGAAAATAATTAACTATGGTCGTTTATTCGCAGGGAGAAAAATTACCGTGCCATCAATAATTAATGTAAAAGGCCTGAACAAAACCTATGACTCCGGTTTTGTCGCCCTGAAGAATGTCGATCTGGAAATTCGGCGTGGCGAAATATTCGCCCTGCTCGGCCCGAATGGAGCCGGCAAGACCACGCTAATAAGTATCATCTGTGGAATAGTTAACCCGAGCTCAGGTACGGTTACGGCGGATGGCCATGACATCATCAAGGATTACCGTGCGGCCCGCTCAACCATCGGACTAGTGCCACAGGAACTGACGACTGACTCATTTGAAAGTGTTTGGAATACAGTCACCCTGAGCCGTGGTCTGTTTGGCAAGCCCAAAAACCCGGCTCATATCGAGAAAGTATTAAAGCAGCTCTCACTGTGGGATAAAAAAGACACTCGCATACTCGAACTTTCCGGTGGCATGAAGCGTCGAGTGCTGATCGCCAAGGCTCTCTCACATGAACCCAAGATTCTGTTTCTGGACGAGCCCACCGCGGGTGTAGATGTCGAACTGCGTCAAGATATGTGGGAAATGGTACGTGAGCTGCGTGAAAGTGGCGTGACCATCATTCTGACCACGCACTACATCGAGGAAGCCGAAGAAATGGCGGATCGCATCGGCGTCATTCGCAAGGGCGAAGTCATCCTCGTCGAAGACAAAACTCAACTGATGCAGAAGCTGGGCAAGAAGCAGCTCAAGCTGCATCTGCAGAATGCACTCGAATCCCTGCCTGAGGAATTGGCAGGCGAACCACTGGAACTCACCAACGAAGGCAACACCCTTGTGTATACCTACGATACGCAAAGCGATGAAACCGGCATCGCCAGGCTCATGCGTCAGCTCCATAAACAGGGCATCGATTTCAAGGACGTGCATTCCAGTGAAAGCTCACTGGAAGAAATATTCGTCAGCCTGGTGAGGGAGCAAGCATGAATTACTACGCCATCAAGGCCATATACAAATTTGAAATGGCCCGCACTGCTCGCACACTCATGCAGAGCATTGCCTCACCCGTCATGTCGACCTCACTTTACTTCGTGGTATTTGGTGCAGCGATCGGTTCACGCATGGTCGAGATTGACGGCGTGAGTTATGGGGCATTCATTATTCCCGGGCTAATCATGCTGTCGCTGCTGAATGAAAGTATTTCGAACGCATCCTTCGGAATTTACTTCCCCAAATTCTCAGGCACGATCTATGAAGTGCTGTCTGCACCGGTATCAGCGTTCGAAATTGTGATGGGCTATGTCGGTGCCGCCGCCAGCAAGTCGATTATTCTCGGCCTGCTGATCCTCGCCACCGCAAGAATATTTGTGGATTACGAAATCCAGCATCCGTTCTGGATGCTTGGCTTTCTCGTGCTCACCGCAGTCACTTTCAGCCTGTTTGGTTTCATCATTGGTATCTGGGCAGACGGCTTCGAGAAACTGCAGATCATCCCCATGATGATCGTGACGCCATTGACTTTCCTGGGCGGCAGTTTCTATTCCATCAGCATGTTGCCTCCCATCTGGCAGAAAATTACCCTGTTCAATCCGGTGGTTTATTTAATCAGTGGATTCCGCTGGAGCTTCTACGGCGTGTCGGATGTGAATATCTATATCAGCGTAGGTATGACCTTTATATTCCTGGCATTGTGCATTACCGCAGTGTGGTGGATTTTCAAAACCGGCTATCGTCTGAAAACCTGAAGCTTTATGATGACCCTCACCCTTTATTGATTTATAGATTTGACTGGATATCCGTTATGCCAACCTTTGACATCGTTTCTGAAGTAGATGCCCACGAACTGAGCAATGCCGTGGATCAGGCCAATAGAGAACTTGAAAAACGCTTTGACTTCAAAGGCGTAGAAGCTGAATTTGACCTAAATGAATTCATCATTACCCTGAGCGCACCGAGTGATTTTCAGGTTCAGCAAATGCTGGATATCCTGCACAAGAAACTGGTCGGCCGCGGTATTGATCTGGGCAGCCTTGAAGAAGGTGAAATTGATGCCAATCTCGCCAAGGCAAAACAGATCGTCACAGTAAAACAAGGTATAGAACAGCCTCTTGCCAAGAAGGTTGTGGCCAAACTCAAGGAAGCAAAGCTTAAAGTCTCTGCCCAGATCAATGGTGACAAGGTACGTGTGCAGGGCAAGAAGCGTGATGATCTGCAATCAGCCATTGCGCTGCTAAAGAATGCAGATCTGGATCAACCATTACAGTTTGAGAACTTCAGAGATTAGTCTAAATTACTTAAATATCTTGTTGATATTTAATAATTAAGCTGGATAACCTGTGATATCCCGTATCTCTTTGTACAAACTCTGTAACTGCGGATACATCTTCTTGTAAACCCGTGTATATAATTCTTCATATATTTTCACGGACTGTGGATTAGGCTGGAATACATCCCCGGTACGGGTCATGGCCGACAGTGCGGTTGCATAATCCTTGTGGTAACCCAAGCCAACCGCTGCATTGATTGCCGCGCCCAGTGCCGAGGTCTCATAGATATGTGGTCGCATAGCCGGCATATTAAATATATCAGCAGATATTTGCATGGCGATATCGCTCTGTGAGCCGCCACCGGCGATTCTCAGATCAGTAATTTTTACTTTACCCTTGGCTTCTGTTTTTTCTCTCGCCTCTCGCAGTGCGTAGATGAGACCTTCCAGAATTGCCCGGTAGAAATGCGCTCGGCCGTGCACATCCCCAAAGCCTATGACAGAACCCTTGGCCTCCGGCCCGGGTTCCCTCACGCCGGGTGACCAGTAGGGCTGCAACATAAGCCCCAGTGAACCCGGTGGAATCTTCGCTATCATTTCATCAAACAGTTCTTCGGCTGTAACGCCGCGATCATCAGCGATCGCCTGTTCCTTCTGGGCAAACTGTTCCTTGAACCAGGAAATCATCCAGAAACCACGATAGATTTGAATTTCGTTGTTATAGGCATCAGGTGATGCCGCTGGATAAGGCGGGATATAGGGTATGACCTCGAGGTGCTTCTTTCGTGTCGTGTTGAGTGTGGCGGTTGTGCCGAAACTCAGACAGGCCTGATGCGGCTCCAGACAACCGGCACCCAGCACCTCGCAGGCCTTGTCTGCAGCTGCTGCTATTACAGGCAATCCCGCAGGCAATCCAAGTGCACTTGCCGCAGCTGCAGTCAGGTCGCCCAGGGATTCACCCGGCTTCCTCAATTCAGGTAGCTGCTCGATTGTCATGGGCACGGCCTGCCACTTCCAGTCCTTTTTCCCTGCCCAGCTCAGCTTCTTGAAATCAAACGGTACATAGCCGACCTGGCAGGCCGTAGAGTCAACATAGGCACCGGTAAGTAAATAACTCAGATAGCCAGACAGCAGCAGAGACTTGTGTGTTTTCGACCAGATTTCAGGTTGATGTGTCGCCACCCAGTTGGACTGGCAACGCGCCTGGAAATCAGCAATCGTGTCAGTAACGCCGGCCAGTTTGAATGCCAGGCCCCATAGCCCGGAAATTGGAGGCAGGTTTTCTGCACGTCGCTGATCCATCCATACGATTGCCGGACGTAAGGGCTTGCCATCGGCACCCACATTCACCACCGTGGCACGCTGCGTGGTCAGGGTAACGCAGGCAATACTGGCGGGGTCAGCCCCCTCTTTCCACAGGTTCTGGCAGGCCTCGCTGACAGCACGCCAGTAAACATCCGGCTCCTGCTCCGCCCATCCGGGTTGCTCTGAGAAGTAGGGGTCAATATGCACCTGTGCCTTGGCACATATGTTTCCATCCAGATCGAAAACAATGGCGCGGGCACTTTGAGTGCCCACATCGATCGCCAGCAGGCGTATGTCGTCTTGATCAGGCACTGGCACTCTCCTCTCTCATCGGTGGTGCGTAGTTGGCATGCCATTGGCGACGATACTCATTCTCCTCAAGCTCCCATTGCCGATCATCCCACGCTAATACTGGCTGACAGTGCGTACGAACTTTATCCATTAGCCCTAATCCGCCATCCCCTAAAACAAAGCCCAGCCGCGTGCGACGTAACATCAGGTCCTGCAAATGCATCACAGCTTCATGCTCTGCTGCCCAGCGCAGTTCCAGCCACAGGAACGGCGTATTCAATACCGGCTTTAGTTCATCGCCAGACGCTGTTGCCAACATCTGGCTGGCATATTGACCATAACGTCCATACAGGCGCTTTACTGCCTGGCTGCTTAATTCAGTGTGAACAGTCGGGTTCACCTCGGCAAGTATTCGGGCATTGGCATCCAGGCGCTTCAACTCAGGCAGTAATTCTGAAGCAGCACCTAGCACTTCCAGGGCCGTAGTTCGGAAAGTGGTCAGCTTGCCACCGGTAATCGACAACAGCCCTTTTTCCAGCCACAAAGCATGCTCGCGGGACTCGGACGAAGGATCAACATTCTCACCTGAACCAATAACCGGCCGCACACCCGCGTAACTGGCGAGCACATGCTCCAGTCCGAGCTTGCGTTGAGGAAACATGAAATTGATTGCATCAAGCAGATACTCGGCTTCTTCAAGGCTGCAACGCGGTTCGGTATCGAGATCACCATCGTGGTCAAGATCCGTCGTACCCAGAACCACACTGCCCTCCCAGGGCACCGCGAAAACCGGGCGCCCATCTCCAGGATGAAAAAAACTCACTGCCAGGGCACAGGGCAGATCAGCATAATCAAACACCAGATGACTGCCGCGTAGCGGGCGAAGCGTTGTCACACCACCCACCTGCATACGCAGGCGGTCACACCATGCGCCGGCCGCATTAATCACCAGCTTTGAATTAATGCGGTGCACGTCACCTGTCAGTCGGTCATTGACGAGTAATCCCCTGACCGTGCCGTCATTAAAAACGAGTTCTGTTGCACGTGCATAGTTAACAGCCTGCCCACCGTCAGCCTGGGCTTCCTGAATAACACGCAGCGTCAACCTTGCGTCGTCGGTTTGAGCATCCGGATACCAGAAAGCACCGCGCAGGCCTTCTTCTCGAATACGAGGAGCAATCATTGATACCTGTGCGGGACTCAAAGTCTTGAATCTGCGCTTGCGGGCCATCAAATCATAGAGCCACAGACCGAACTTCATCATCCACCAGTTGGGTTTTTGCCCCGAAATGACTGCCGTCACAAAACCCTGCAAAGTCACCAGCCCACCGGATTCACGCATCAGGCGTTCGCGTTCACGTACAGACTCCAGCGTCAGACGCCACTGTCCGGTTTTCAGATAACGCAAACCTCCGTGTACCAGCTTGGATGAACGACTCGAAGTACCCGAGGCAAAATCCCCCTGCTCTACCAGTAGCACTTTCAAACCGACACGACTGGCTTCACGCAGGATGCCGGCACCGGTGATACCACCGCCGACAATAACGATGTCCCATTCTTCTTCCGGTATCGATGCCCACAGGGATTCGCGCCACGTCTTTTCCCACATAAACTACCCTGAATCAGTCTACAAGTTTGCCTGGATTCATCATGCCTTCAGGATCGTAATGCTTCGCAAGCGCCTGAATGGCGGAGATGCCCAGTTCTTTCTTCTCGGCTGGCAGGTATGGCTTGTGGTCAACACCCACGCCATGCTGATGGCTGATCGTGCCACCATACCTGACCATGACTTCACAGACTGCTGTTTTCAGGCGACGCCAGCGGGCGTAGGTATCGTCCGGGTCATCGCCAATCCGATAGATGAATGTCGAGTAAATGCTCGAACCCTGATTGTAGACATGGGAAAGATGCGTGAAGGCATGAACCTTTTCACCAATCCCGGCAAATGCATCATGCGCTGCCTTTTCAATATCACGCATGCAGTCACTGACTTTATGCCAGTCTACGGATGTCTCGGCTGTATCGGCCGCATAGCCGGCATCCCATAATGTATTGCGAAGATAAGGGCCGCGGAACCGGTTCTTGGCCCAGCCCTTGCCGATAAATCGCCCTGTATGTACACCCTTGAACTGGCGAGCAATGGCCAGTGTCTGACGACGCGAGAAGCGACACTGACTGGCAGTACCGGTGATGCCGATCATTAACATGCACTTGCCATCATTACCATCGTAGGGGCCTGCACCTCTAACACTGAGGTATTTTTCCAGCACAGCAATCTGCCCCGGATGACCTGCCAGCATGAGCTGTGTAAAGGTCTCAATCGGATTGGAAAGTCGCAGCATGGAGAGTCGGGTGCCAGACTGGGTAATGGCCCGAACGGCTTCCTTGGCGGTTTCCCAGTCCGGAAAGAAAACCGCATGGAAGTTTTCCTGCTCGGGCACCGGCACCACACGCACCGTGGCTTCACTTAGAATGCCCATGCGCCCTTCCGAGCCCATGATAAAGTCCTTGATATCCGGTCCCGCACCGATGGCAGGAATCGTCGGCATTTCAAGCGTGCCTTTCGGCGTTACCATACGGCCTCCGGCAAACATCTGCTCGATACGTCCATAACGCAGGGACTGCTGGCCACTTGAACGAGTGACCACCCAGCCACCGAGAGTCGAGTACTCAAACGACTGGGGCAGATGCCCGAGCATATAACCACGAGCACGTAACTGGGCTTCCACATCCGGCCCGGCGGCGCCGGCCCCCATAGTCGCAAGTTGATCCTGCTCGTCCAGATTCATGAGCTTGTTGAGGCGGCTCATATCCACACTCAGTACCGGCTGATCTGTTTCCGGCACGGTGAGATGCCCCACCACGCTGGTGCCACCTCCATAGGGAATTACCATGCAGCCCTGTTCATTGGCGGCTTTTAAAATCGCAACAACTTCATCATGGGATTCGGGATAAACAATGGCGTCGGGGAAAGGACCCAAACGACCGGTTTTCAGTGCCCACCAATCCGGGAAACTTTCACCATGAGCGTGTCTGATTCTTGCCAGCGGATCAGTACTTGCCCCGGAGAAACTGTCCAGCTTCGATTCCGGCACCTTGGCAATAGCTTCTTCTTTTGAAACATCCCTGGGCGCTATTCCCGGCCCCAGATTTTGTGCCAGAAAAGCTTTTGCCCCCTCATTCAATGGGAAATCGACACTATCATCCCCCCACCCATTCCATCGGCGCATGGAAAACTCCCGCTATAAATAGATCAGTCTTTAAGTATACGCAGCTTTCTTAACTCTCTGACTGCGACTGCCAGCCCCATAAAGTCTGCCACATTGGAATGCTGCAATTCTTCAATTCGACTCAAGGCAAATTTTACCTGATGAACGTTCTTTTCTTCCCATGCTTGCATACATGCCTCAGGCGTCTTGCCCTTACAGGCAAGTACACGTGAAGTCAAAATGCTATGCAGTCGATAGGCATCATCACGCAATGTTGCACGGGCCAGCGCCTGCCAACGGGATTCAACCTGCAGGGCAACGATCGCACCCAATAACCAGGGCACATGGAAACGCTCACCGACTGCAAAGTACACCGGCGCCACTTCAGCAACCGGCAATTTACTTTTAATAACCAGGTGCGCAACGTCCAGTGCTGCGCCCATAACCTTGGTATTAGCCAATCGTTCGGCAACAGGTCTGGGTACGCCCTGATCCATTAGCCTTTCCACCACTTGCTCCCATTCCTGAAGATACGTGGGTGCCATGCAGGTTTTCAGTTGTGTCTCAAGCGCCGCGACATGTTCACCGTACCGCTCGACCGTATCCCGTATGCTGCCGGTGCGATCAAACATCAGCCAGCTCACAGCATGTTTAAGCAAACCACTGATGCGCTCATGCATGCGCAGCTGCAGTGCTGCGGGGATCTTATTATCCAGACCTTCAACACAGGCCCAGAGCGAATCGGCATCGAAAATCTTTACCGCTTCGTAAAATGCACGAACTACCTGGGAATGTTGCACACCCTGCTCTTCAGACAGGCGATGGGTAAAGGGCGCGCCCATTCTATTAACCACAAGGTTGGTCAATATCGTGGCAATGATTTCCCGACCCAGGCGGTGTCCTTTCAATGAATCGGCAAATTCCTGCCTTAAGGCAGGCGGGAAATATTCCAGCAATTCACAGATAAGCCAGTCTTCATCAGGAATAGGCGAATCCACCATATCCTCGTAGAGCGATAACTTGCTGTAAGACAACAGCACTGCGAGTTCCGGACGGAAAAGCCCCTGCCCGCGATGATGCCTTTCCTTGATTTCATCGTCGTCAGGCAGGCCTTCAATCTTCCGATTAAGCAAGCCACTGCGTTCGAGTATTCGTATCAGATTGGCATGTTCATCAAGACGTGCAGCTGCAGTGCGTTCCATACTGCTGATGGCCTGACCCTGAAGATAATTGGTTTTCAATACCAGCCCTGCAACGTCCTTGGTCATGGAAGCCAACAACTTGTTACGGGTGGGTCGCTT
The DNA here is from genome assembly GCA_041622995.1 of Nevskiales bacterium. Classification (GTDB taxonomy): domain Bacteria; phylum Pseudomonadota; class Gammaproteobacteria; order Nevskiales; family CAJXLF01; genus CAJXLF01. Next base: position 54,046 of record JBFJXR010000009.1, on the reverse strand, counting down.
GAGCTTACCGTCTGTCATCAGAACGTTCAGGGGTATCTTGATATTGACCTCACGGTCGGAACTGTCCACCCCGGCGGAGTTATCAATCGCATCTGTATTGATACAGCCACCATTCATGGCGAACTCTATACGCCCTGCCTGCGTCAGGCCGAGATTACCGCCCTCGCCTATGACCTTGCAGCGCAGGTCCTTGCCATTGACCCGCAGCGCATCATTGGCGCGATCTCCCACTTCGACATTCGATTCATGGACAGCTTTGACATAAGTCCCAATGCCGCCATTCCAGAGCAATTCGACTGGCGATTTCAAAATGGCACTGATGAGTTCATTGGGCGACAGACTTTCAGCCGTAATACCCAGACGCTGCCTGACTTCAGGACTGAGCATGATGCGCTTCGCACTCCGTTCAAACAGACCACCGCCTTTTGATATCAGGCTTGTGTCGTAATCCGTCCATGATGACCTCGGCAACCTGAAAAGGCGTTGCCGTTCCTTGAAGCTCACAGCGGAATCGGGGTTCGGATCAAGGAAAATGTGCATGTGGTTAAATGCAGCGACCAACTGGATATGCTTCGACAGCAACATGCCGTTACCGAAGACGTCACCGGCCATATCGCCGACACCCACAACGGTGAAATCTTCCTTCTGAATATCCTTGCCAAGTTCACGGAAATGTCGTTTTACGCATTCCCAGGCTCCGCGCGCGGTAATGCCCATCTTTTTGTGGTCATAACCTGCGGAACCTCCGGATGCAAATGCATCACCCAGCCAGTGCCCGTACTCTTCAGAAACAGAATTGGCAATATCAGAGAATGTAGCCGTACCCTTGTCTGCCGCAACAACCAGATAAGGGTCATCATCGTCATACCTGACGACCTGCTGTGGTGGAACAATTTTTCCAGCGACCAGATTGTCCGTGATATCGAGTAACCCACGAATGAAGGTTTTATAGCAATCGATACCATTGGCAAGCCATGCTTCACGATCAGAAGGGGACGGACCGCTTTTAACTACAAAGCCACCTTTGGCCCCAAGTGGCACTATGACCGTATTCTTAACCATCTGGGCCTTCATCAAGCCCAGTACTTCTGTGCGAAAATCTTCCTGTCGGTCGGACCAGCGCAACCCGCCTCTGGCTACTTTCCCACCGCGCAAGTGTATGCCTTCAACATTGGGAGAATATACGAACGTTTCATACAACGGCCTGGGTTCCGGCAGCTCGGTAACCCTGGCCGATGCAATTTTCAGACTGATCCACGGCTTGGGCCGGCCATCATCAAGCGTCTGAAAATAGTTGGTCCTCTCACTTGCAAGTATTACGCCGAGGAAAGCACGCAGCACACGATCTGCATCCAGACTGGAGACCAAATCAAGAATGTTTTCCAGATTTTTGAGCTTCTGCTTTACCTTACGTGTACGTTCCTCTTCTTTAGTTTCAGGATTAAATCGCAAAACGAACAATTCAAATAACAAAACTGTGATATCGGCATGGTTTGCCAGCAACTGCTCCATGTAGAGTCGGCTAAACGGAAGTCCGGTCTGTAAAAGAAATTTACAGACTGTTCTTAACAACGCGACCTGACGCCAATCGAGACCTGCAGAAAGAACAAGACGATTAAAGCCATCATTCTCAACTTCACCCGACCAAGTTCGTAAAAATGCTTCCTCAAACCGCCGACATAAAGACAGTTTGTCACCCGCATTATCATGACGCCACTCTAATTCCAGAGCCTGAATCTCGAAATAATCCTCGCCACAATTTATTTCATACGGTTGCTGATTCAGAACCCTTAATCCGAAATTTTCAAGGGTGGGCATAAAATCCGAAAGCGCTATTGAGTAATTATAGGTATACACCCTTAGCGTAAAATGGTTTTCCACATTCGGATGTGGAACAAAACGCAATGACAGGCCATCGGCATTGAGCAACTTCATCAATTCGCCAGCGTCAAAAACTGCTACCTGTGGCGACACTGTACCTGTATAGGTTGTGGGCAAATTGTCCTTAAGTTTTTCCCATGCCTTAAATGCCAATTCCTCACTTAAGCAATCAAATATTTCATCGTGAAATTCTTCACGCCACGTTCTTGTCAGACAAAGGAGTTCCTGCTCAATACTTGCGGTATCAGGGGGGGTATCCTTTTCGGTGGAATTCGGTGTATGAATAATGTAGTAAATTCGCGCCAGCCCCCTACGAAGGAACTCGGTACTTACCTCAGGCGATTCACCTTTAAGCACGGCACACAAATAATTATTAATCTTATGTCGTATGTCCCGTGAATATTTGTCACGAGGTATATACACCATGCATGCATAAAATCTTCGGTAACGATCTGGACGTATAAACAGTCTTAACCGGTGATGATCCCGCAGATGCTGAATACCACTTGCAACTTCAAATAAATCTTCTTCCGAACTCTGGAATAATTCATCACGCGGCAACGTATCGAGAATCTGGCTGAAATTCTTGGCGGCGTGACTATTCGGCCTGAAATTTGCCATTTCCATGACCTTGGACACTTTGTGCCGCAATACTGGAATCATCCTCGGACTGGCGGCGTAGGCTTCCATGGCGAAGAGTCCAATAAACCGATGCAGTCCGCATACTTTGCCATTGTCGTCGTATCGCTTAATCGATATTACATCCATGTATTCCGGGTGATGAATCCAGGAACGGGTGTTACCTCTGGATATAACTAAAATACGGGTAGATTGCGCATATTTGTCCAACTCCGCGGCTGGCGCGACATAGCCGTCCGGATCACGTTTAGGCAACTCATCACGTAACAGGCCTAGCCCAGTACTTTTATCAGTGACATAGGTATTCCTGCGCCCCCGGTTTTCTACAGAACGCTGACAGTATCCAAGAAAAGTAAAACGATGATCACAAAGCCATTGCATAAACGCTTTGGCTTCTTCAAGTTGCTCGGTATCTACGCCTTTACGAGTGCTTTCAAGTTCGTCAATTATCGAACGTGCCTTCAGATTCATCGGTTGCCAGTCCTGAACAACGGCTGAAAGATCACGGAACAGGTTCTCAAGACGTCTCGATAAATCAGAAACCTGATCATCGGATAAAATGTCCAGCTGCAAATGCACGAAGGATTCCGCAGTCTCAGCGCCCAGATCACCATGTCTGCTAACCCTGGTGATACGGCGTTGTTTGTCACGTTCAATATCTATTACTGGATGAATTAGAAAATCGACGCCTGGTGAAAACTCCCGTACTGCCTGAGTGATTGAATCAACCACAAAGGGCATATCATCCGTCACGGTCATCACTACACACCGCCCACACATCCAGCCATCTTTTTTCTTTTCAGGTCGGAATACTTCAATCAGGGATTCGCCACGCTTTCGCTTGCTCGCCATCTGCCAATGGCGATAAGCCATCACAATCAGGTCATCCTCGAAATACAGGGCCATGTCTTCAGCCGTGGCATTATCGAAGTAGAGTTCAAGGAAACTGAAGAACGCCGCTGAGCCCCGAATACTCTTAAGTGACTTGGCGCGCTTCACCAGAGAGGCTTTTAATGCCTCCAGCTTTTTTTCTGTCTTGGTGACTGGCATGCAGTCCCCCCTTGTTGGCTGACTGTTTTTCCGTACAGACAGCATACGACAATGCTGAATTTCAGCAAGTCATTCAGGGGATTACGCTTGAATATATATTTTCAGGCCCGCTATGCTACAGGCAATCGGAGAGCAAACCGTTACATGAGCACCGCACAGTAAAAGACCCCGGTTTCAAGGCAGAAAACGATACCCTTAATCGCTCAAAGGGCGGGTTTTCCAACGCAGAAGCAACGGTTTTTAACCTTTGAGGCCGTGTTCAGATTTGAGCTTCGCTTGCCTATATGGCTTGAGCCAGGAGGTCGCCCTGTGTCTCAGGCGCGGCGGCCTGAAAGGCACTCAGCGTCAGACACATGCGATAGATCTGACGGATTGTCGGGTAGGCAGAAAGATCTATGCCATATTTCTCGGCATTCCACACTTGCGGCACCAGACAGACATCTGCCAGCGTCGGGCGATCACCGAAGCAATAAGCGCCTGTATCAGTCTTGTTGACCAGCAGCGACTCGATCGCCTTGAAGCCCTCGTGCATCCAGTGCACGTACCAGCCGCGGCGCTTGTCAAAATCGACACCCATTTCATCTTCCATGTACTTGTACACACGCATGACATTCATGGGCTGCATGTCTGCAATCAATACCTGGGAGAATGAGCGAATGCGACTTCGCAACTCCAGATCACCTACCGGTAACAATGGGCGTTCGGGGTAACGCTCTTCGATATATTCAAGTATGGCTGATGACTGGCTAATGATGAGATCATCGCTCACTACTAAAGCCGGTACCAGACCCTCGGGGTTTAATCGCAGATATTCATCACCCAGATGCTCACTGTGATCCATGTCGATGAAGATCGACTCGAATGGAGCGCCCTTGAAGTTCAGCGCAATACGCACTCGGTGGGCGGCAACACTTTGGTAGTAGGTATACAGCTTAAGCATCTTGATATTTCCACATGTCAGCTTGTGGTGTAACAGCGGGCTAGTGTAGCACCGGAATTGTTAGCAAATCATAGCCGAGAAACCCTTTCCAGCCATCATCCGCTTGGAGGATATTATAGGCTGAGTGTACGCACTGATTTTCAGAGACCATTAATTGCTGAAATTCATCAGTTTTCACTGGCACCTGATACGAAAACCAGTCATTAGAAGAATCTTAATTATCACTACATCACTAATCACTTGCCCCTCACTGCGTTTCCCTTTACTTTTCACCGCTGAGAATATGACGTCTACGTCAATTTGATTTAGCTCTTAATTACAGAGCACAGTGCATTCAGGAGTCAAACACATGTCGAATTCGATCTGCAGCTTCATTCAACGGGCAGCCCAGACGCGTCCTAACGAAGTCGCTACCGTATTGGGAGACCGTCGACAGACCTGGTCTGAAATCTGCGACCGGATTCGTGCCACAGCCGGCGCCCTGCAGGATTACGGTATTCAGCCCGGTGACCGTGTTGCGATCTGTGCACTGAATTCAGACCGTTACATGGAACTCATGTATGCCATTCCATGGATGGGCGCTGTCGCTGTTCCCATGAACATACGACTCGCACCACCTGAAATGCATCATTGGCTGGAAGACTCGGGCTCCCGTATCGTCTTTACCGATGCAATGTTTGCCGAAGTCATGAACTCGCTATTGTATAAAGGTGATCTGGCGCTTGAGAAAGTGATAGGTATCGAACCCGGTATCTGCGACACTTCAATAGAAGACTTTGCTTCACGTGATAACCCCATCGGGGATTACGTCACTAGCGGTGATGACCTTGCTTACCTGCAATACACAGGGGGCACGACGGGCCGATCCAAAGGCGTCATGATGACGCACAACAATCTGGTCGCCTCTACCCTGCAGACTCTGCCGGAACTCGACATTGCCAATGGCGATGTCATGCTGCGCTCAGCCCCCATGTTCCATGCTGCTGATATTGCTATCGGCATGATGGGTACTGTCATGCGCAACCGAAATGTATTTGTGCCGGCATTTGATCCGGTCAAAGTACTCGACATTATTGAAAAGGAAAAGGTCAGCTGCGGCGTTCTGGTTCCTACTATGGTCGGCATGGTACTGAACGTTCCAAACATCAAGGAACGCGATCTTTCCAGCTTCCGCAAGATTTACTACGGTGCCTCACCCATGCCCGAGGCCGTGCTCAAGAAAGGCATGGAATTACTACCACAAACCAGTTTTGGTCAGGCCTATGGTCAGACCGAATGCGGACCGGTACTCACCGTGCTTTCCACCGAAGATCATGCGAATCCTCCCTACCCCGAAGTATTGCGCTCAGCGGGCCAAGCCACCCCGGGCGTTGAACTCAAGATCGTGGACGACAACGGTAATGAAGTCCCCACAGGCGAGGTCGGTGAGGTTATTGCCCGTGGCGACAATGTCACACCGGGTTATTGGAACCTGCCAGAGGTTACTGCCAAGACACTGATCAATGGCTGGATTCATACCGGTGACGGCGGCAAACTCGACGCAAACGGCTATCTCTATATCGTGGATCGCGTCAAAGACATGATCATCACGGGTGGCGAAAACGTTTATTCAGTCGAAGTCGAGCAGGCCGTCTATTCCTACCCCGGCGTCGCACAATGTGCTGCCATCGGCATTCCACATGAAGAATGGGGCGAACAGGTCCATGTCATCGTTGTACCCATGCCGGATACAAAAATTGATACCGATGCACTCATTGCCCATTGCAAAACCCAGATCGCCGGTTACAAATGCCCACGTTCTGTGGATATCCGTCTGGAGCCTATGCCTTTATCGGGCGCCAACAAGATTCTGAAGACCGAATTACGTAAACCTTATTGGGAAGATCGCGCCAAAGCGGTAAACTGATAGACTTCGTATACAAAACAGATGCGAAACCTTTTATTCATTGAGCGGAAAGACGTCACTTAATAGACTCTGCACGTAGCTATATATCCCGGTGGGGGGGAAGACAAACATGGCGATAACAGATACATCGACTGGCCTGGACGGCCTGTACCATTGGGAAAAGACATTACCTAACAAGGTATATCTGACCCAGCCACATGATGGTGGACAGACCACGGATTACACATGGGCCGAGGTCGGGAATGAAGCCCGCCGCATGGCTGCTTACCTGAAGTCCCTGGACTTCCCGCCTGGCAGCAATATCGCCCTTGTGTCCAAAAACTGCGCACACTGGATCATTTGTGATCTCGCCATCTGGATGGCCGGTCATGCCAGCGTGCCTCTCTACCCTACTCTTAATTCGGATACGGTCGAATATATTCTCGATCACAGCGACTCCAAACTGCTATTTATCGGCAAGCTGGATGACTGGGATATGATGAAGGCTGGCGTGCCTGCCGACATGCCAACGATCAACTTCCCACTATCTCCCGCACAAAGCGAGCTACCAGCTAACTGCATCAAATGGTATGACGCCATTAAAGACGTCGAACCGATGACTGAAAGCCCGGTACGCGGCGCTGATGAACTGGCCACCATTGTTTACACATCAGGCAGTACCGGACGCCCCAAAGGGGTCATGACAAGTTTTGGCGCCATCGCTGCATCAGCCAATCTGACCGCCAATATCGTTGATGTAGGCCCCGATGATCGCGTCATCTCCTACCTGCCGCTGGCTCACGTTTATGAACGTGTCGCCATTGAAGCCAATACATTACGTTACGGCTGCCATGTATTCTTCGCAGAAGCGCTGGACACATTCCCTGCTGACCTACGTCGCGCGCGTCCAACATTCTTCCATTCTGTACCGCGCCTCTGGGTCAAGTTCCAGCTCGGCGTGATGGGCAAGATTGGCGAAGACAAATACAACCGCCTGATGAAGCTGCCCATTATCAGGGGCATCATCAAGAAGAAAATACTTACCCAACTGGGTCTGGAAAACGTAAAAGTTGCTGCTACCGGTTCTGCCCCGCTACCCGCCAGCGTCATCGCCTGGTATCGCGGACTGGGACTGGAACTCCTTGAAGGCTACGGCATGACAGAGAACTTCGCCTACTCGCATTGTTCCCTGCCCGGACGCAGCCGTGTAGGTTATGTTGGTCATTCCCAGGAAGGCGTAACGACCAAGATCGCAGAAAACGGCGAAATTCTGGTGAAGAGTCCCGGCAACATGATGGGGTATTACAAGAACCCTGAAAAAACAGCCGAAGACCTCACTGAAGATGGCTACCTGAAAACCGGTGACATGGGTGAGCTGGATGATGATGGCCGCCTGAAAATCACCGGTCGTGTGAAAGAGTTGTTCAAGACCAGCAAGGGCAAGTACGTTGCACCCGTACCAATCGAAAACAAGCTTTGCGCTCACCGCAATATCGAAGTGGTCTGTGTGGCCGGTGCCAACCAGACACAGCCCTATGGACTGGTTCTGCTGTCTGACGAAGACCTCGCCAAACGTGCCAAGGGTGAGCTGGATGAAGCCGCTCTGACTGAAGAATTCACCCAGCTGCTAGGCGAAGTGAATGAAACACTGGATCCCCATGAACATGTAAAATTCCTCGTGGTTGTAAAGGAAACCTGGGCTATCGAAAATGGCTTCCTGACGCCCACCATGAAGATCAAGCGTAATGTGATTGAAGACCATTACGCCCCTCAGGTTGATGGCTGGTATGGTGCCAAAAAGAAGGTCATCTGGGAAAGCTGAGCTTCTAACAGTGAAAAAAGGCCTCCGTCCGGAGGCCTTTTTTATTGGCGATTCATTAGCAACCTTTAAACACCGGCTTTCGTTTCTCGAAGAAGGCGGTCATCGCTTCCTGGGCATCCTCACTGTTCGCACAGGTCGTCTGATACATCGCTTCCAGGTTCAACGTCTCGGCATAGGTTGTATTTTCAGCACCACGCAGGGCACGCTTGGTCAGCCCCAATGCCATTGGGGCTCTTTCAGCCAGTGAGTTGCCCCATGCTATGGCTTCATCTTTGGCCGCGCCCTTAGCGACCACACGATTCGCCAAACCATATCCCTTGCACTCCTCGGCAGTCAGCCGTTGTGACTCGGCAAAAAATTCATAGGCGCGGCGATAGCCCAATGCCTTGGCCAGCAACCATGTCGCGCCCCCATCTGGTACCAGATTGATATTGGCAAATGGCGACATGATGAAAGAACCCTCTGCCATCACCACCAGATCACAGTTCATGGCATAGGCCATGGAAATGCCGGCACAGGCACCTTCAATTGCAGCGATTACCGGCTTTTCCATACCGGCAATAATCTCGCCCGGCACTTTGAACAGACGCTTCAGGTCATCCTCGATACGGATATCACCCTTGTCACTGATCACAGAGATGTCAGCACCCGCACTGAAGGCACCACCCTCGCCAGTAAGCACAACTGCACTGACTGACTTATCCGCTGCGACAGATGAAAGCGCCTCAACCAATTCTTTGGTCATCTCATCCGTCAGCGCATTCCTGGCCCTGGGGCGGTTCAGGCTGATCAGGGCAACCTTGTCGTGCTTCTCGAAAATGATGTTCTGAAAATCGCTCACGGGGCGCTCCATTCAATTAACAATGCAAAAAAGTATCGGGGGAAGCAGATTGATCTGCCTCCCCCGAAAGCACCAGTATATTGAGCATTAGCCAGATAACACCACTTAGCCGGCAACATTCATTACCGACATAAAACCCGACTCGTCAGAAACGACTTTTATTGGCTGATATTGAAGTGACTATTGCGCATTACATTTCATGAATCAGGCGATTGGCGACTTCACAATCATCATCAAACTTGCTCTTGATATCTTCTGCAAGGTACTTGGCCAGCTTCCCGCCAATCAGGGGAAGCGTACATTCAACATGCCAGACCATGCGATTCACAGTGCCACGCTCATGCGGCTCCAGGGACATGTCGCAATGAATTTTAACGACGCCCTTAAACTGCCTGATATCAATATCAAGCCGCCCCTTACCCTCTTTGGTATTCCAGCTATCGGTTTGAACCACATCCAGAAAATCACTGCCGCCGACAAATTTCTGGGCGATTTTGGGCACACTGATACTGGGTTTCATCTTGAAACTACAGGTGATGGCATAGTCATCGCCATCCCGTCTGGTCTCAAGAACCTTGATTGCCTGCAGGCCCAACTCACGATATTTGCGTGGACAATATTCAAAATTCCAGTAAACATCTTCCACGCGCGCCATCGGCGCGTCCAGAACCTGTTCTTCAGTAAATTGCATGTCTTCTCACATTATTGAATTGAATCCGATTTCTCGCTCTGATGACCTGTCGACCTGAAGTAAAAGCGACGCCTGAAACAGAAAGTCTGCGATTATAGCCAGAACATTCGTCATGGTGATCCACTGGAAAGGGGTAGTCTGTAAATTAATGCGTATGTATAGCCGCCAACAACCCTGGGTTGAAAGCGTCGAGAAAGACGCTGAGTACCTGATTTGCACCTGCGGTGAGACACAGACCCCACCCCGTTGTGATGGATGCTCAAACCCTACGGGCTGCGAACCACACACACACCACGCCAATCGCGATCAATACCTGTTGATCTGTGGATGCAATCGCTCAGACACAATGCCCTTTTGTGATGGCAGTCATAACAGGAAACCGGAAAACACCGCTACTAAACTCTTTCTGGATTTCCTGCGTAATCCGTTCAAATAGACATTCAGTTGCCTTCTTCACCACGAAGTAGCATTCACAACTCTGTTTCTCGAGTTTCTTTCTTTCCTCCACCTAAAACTGGCTACGTCTGTATTCGATGACGTTCAGTTTCTGCAGTGTGCCGGTTTGAGCAAATATTCCGTAACACGGCTTTCAAGCACACTCCTATGTGCGGTAGCAAACCGACATGACAGATTCAGCTTGTTACGCTGCTTAACGAACGGAGAAAAATGAAATGGATATATCCATGATTATGGGAGTCCTGCTTATCGCTGCCGGGGCGCTCGCCCTGGTTAACGGCGCCAACACAACAGAAATCGGCCCTCTACAAATGTCGATCACCGAAAAGGAAAGCGTCAGCGTTCCTGTCTGGGCCGGCATCGGCACAATCCTAATTGGCGGCGTCCTCTTGCTGCCGACCAGGAAAAGCTGAGATATGCCTGTAGTTCTTCATCTTTATAAAGGATCAAAATCATGAACACACCTCTCATCGTCGGTGGCGTTGTTACCGGTATAGTTTTAGCTACTGCCGGTGCAACCGCCGCTTATCAGTATTCCACCCAACCTGAATATGCGGAAGTACTCTCCGCTACACCCGCCATGAAATCCGTACCTGTCTCGCGTCAGGAATGCCGGGATGAAGTCGTGACCTACAAACGCGACCCCAAGGATCCCAACAAAATCTTTGGGACCATTGCGGGTGCTGTCGTGGGTGGTGTCATCGGCAATCAGATCGGCGGCGGCTCAGGTAAAAAGGCGGCCACTGTAGGCGGCACGGTGGCGGGTGGTTATGCCGGCAACCGAATACAGAACGCCATGCAGGACAAAGACACCTACCAGACGACCGAGCAAATCTGCAAGACCGTCCAAAGCACCAAGAAACAGCAGGCAGGTTATAACGTCGTCTATCGGCTTGATGGCCAGGAGCAGAAGCTGCACATGGATTATGACCCGGGCAACCGCATTCCGGTGACCGACGGCAAACTCGTACTGAGAGAGTGAACCTGCCCCACTCCAGGACTGGACATACGCAAGTACTTTAGCAACATCGATTAGCCCGACATTCGGGCCTACTACAAAAGCGGCAGCACCCTAAAAAGCCGAAGCAAGCAACACAATAATTGGAGAACAACATGAAATTATCAAGAACATCAGGCCCGCTGAGTTTGCTGGCACTGGTCGCCATCGCAAGCCCTCCTCTAATGGCCGATGATACCGGCTGGTACATGGGCGGCAATGCTGGCCAGGCAGAGGCGAACATCGACAGGAAAGGGGTAAAAAGCAACTTACGAGGCGGGGGTTTCAACACCACCTCGATTGATGAGGAAAAGGACGACTTCGCCTATAAAATATTTGGCGGGTACCAGTTCAACCGACATTTTGCTCTGGAAGGCGGTTTCTTCGATCTGGGTGATTTCGGCTATGAGGCAAGCACGGTGCCGGCAGGCACACAGAGTGGCGATCTCAGCGTCAGGGGCCTGAATCTTGATGCCGTCGGTATTTTACCCCTCACTGAAAGGTTTTCCTCGATTGGTCGAATTGGCGCAACCTATGCCGAGTCCCGTACCGGCTACAGCAACACAGGTCTGGCGCCGATGCCGTCCAACAACAAGGATCGCGACTGGAATCCCAAGATCGGGGCGGGCATTCAATATGCCTTCACTGATGCCTGGGCCATGCGTGCCGAATTTGAACGCTATCTGATCGATGAGACCGTGGGTTTCGATGAAGATGTCGATGTCATCACGCTCGGCCTGGTGTATCGCTTTGCTGCAGAGGTGCCGGTTGTTGCCCAGGCACCACCACGGGCACCCTACGTGGCACCGCCTAAACCTGCACCAGCACCAGCACCGGCGCCACCACCGCCACCACCACCGACCAAGGTAGCATTCTCCGCGGATGCGCTGTTCGATTTCGACAAGGCGATCTTAAAGCCAGCAGGCAAACAGGCGCTCGATGCATTTGCAGCGGATTTGAGGGGCACAGACTATGACCTCATTCGGGTGACAGGACATTCTGACCGTCTTGGCTCACACGCCTACAACATGGAACTTTCGGAGCGTCGTGCAGAGGCCGTCAGGGACTACCTGGTGATGTCTGCAAATGTGCCGTCTGGCAAAATCCAGACCCGGGGCGTTGATGGCAATGAGCCTGTGACAAAACCTGGTGAATGCCGCGGTACAGGCGGATCTCGGCAAATGATCGCATGTCTGCAACCCGATCGTCGCGTTGAAGTAGAAGTCACAGGCACCTCCAAGAGGTAACCTGCAAACAGGCCAGGTAATGGCAGACTTCGATATAGTTATTGAACCCGCTCAACGCCAGTTGTGCGGGTTTTTTCTTGGTGCGATTGCCCAAAGAACACGGCAGGTTGCTGCGGCAACAAGTAATGCCACAGTCGATAACCTCAAAAGCATCAACACTTACTGGTTCAAACTCTGTGAAGCCCAAGCAGCTTTATTCAGGTATGAGCGAAACCGCACAGACACCGATGCCGTGAGGGGTCATGCTGCACCCAATTAAAGACGAAGGAGAATGTACCAAAATGAATTCCAAAAAATATATCCTTACAACCATGGCCACCATACTCATGGCCTTTTCCCTTAGCGTTGTTGCCGAAAGCGAAAGTGAACTCCCTCAGGAGAATAACGGCCACCCGGATTACCTGATAAAAGCGGGTTATGACTTTACTGAAGGTCGGGGCAAATATGACAGTTCAAACAGGTTCGTTCAGAGCAGTCAGGGAGACAACGGTAATAATGGAAAAAAGAACAAGCACCACGCAGACAAGAAGAATTTTAACGAGGAATCAAGCTGGTATAAGCCATGGAGTTGGAGCGTCAAAAACCCAGATAAGGTCGACGACAGTAACCCAAACAGTAACCGCCAGTCAGATCCTGATTCAACCCGGGGCCAAGCACGCGCTGAAGAACGCCATGATGACAAGAATCTCAAGAAGGTCGAACACCCCTGGTATGACCCCCGAGGCTGGTTTGAGTGAAATGACAAAGCCTTCAATTACGACAACCTGAAAGCCAAGGACCATGGCAACTAGAAAAAGATACTATCGATATGACTGCATAATGCAATGCAGCCTCGACGACTTCACGTCGCCGTAGTTTCAAATTCCCAGATGATTTGGATGGAAGTTTCATATCCGAAGGCGGCGTCGGTGGTATCGTAAATCGTGAGTGATATTGCATATCTTACGTTGCTCTGAGGAACCCACTCGATTCTCTGGTAGTCGAAGTTCTCATCATAGGCCAGCGCATCCCAGCCATCAGAGTCCTTGGTGCATACGGTCGCAAACTCGGCAGACTGCCCCTGGCAGACCCATTCAAACAAGAGATCCGAATGATCCGGCACCACCTCACCACAGTGTTTTCTTACAAGGGGGCGTGCATCTATCACCAAAGGAAAACTCCCCGCCACAAAAGGCGGTGGCGCCTCGATGGCGCTCACATCCAACTCCGGGAACGACACCAGGTCAACATAATCCTGCCCACCGCATGAAAGGGTAACGGTGCCCGGAAATGAGCACTGCGAGATACTGCAAGTAGCCCCAGAGGCGCCCGTTAAACCTTGCAGGCCCTCTGGCCCCTGGATGCCTTTTGGCCCTGTCTGCACACCCGGAATCCCTTTTGCACCCGGCGGCCCCTGAACACCACGCTGACCCACCGGCCCTTGCGGGCCCATATCGCCAGGCACGCCCTGCGGTCCCGGTGGGCCTTCTGGCCCTTGCGCCTCACCTTGATCACCCTTGGGTCCGGTAGGCCCTGGATCACCTTGTGGGCCGGTGAATGCTGCGATATCCCCCACCCATTTGCCCGTCTCATTAATGACTGGCGCGTCATTCACGACCACTGATTTCGGGTGGATATCCCCCGACACATCATGCGCCAGCTGGGTAAAAAACTGGGTGCCCACTGCTTGCCGTGGCTGCATTTCTTCGTCGTGATTGATCTGCAAGCCGAGGTAAATCTGCCCGCCCGATCGCAGGTTTTCTCTCAGCATGTCGTCAATGGCTGCCGTCACGGTAAACACGCCATCCGTAAATACAATCGTCTCGACATGAGTAAAAACGGCATCCGCCAGTGGCGCAGCTGCAACGTCATATAATCGCAGGGTGACCAACTGTGCCCCCTGAAGAGGCTCGCCTGTATTTGTGTCAATTGCCCGCCCGGTGTTCTGGAACAGGGCAGGCACACCGGCATGGGCGGTGCCCGCAAACAACAGCGAAACCAGCAGTAAGCGCCTTACGGCAGTAAAGGCCGGTTCAAACACGAACCATTCCCGCAGACGACTCAGCGTGACCCTGTAAAGGTTACTTATCAGCATCTCACTGCCACTGCGGGAAAGTTCTCGCACTCCAATATGGCCGCTCTCTGTGAGCACTGGGAAATGGTGCAATTGCCCCCATTTAAGCCCGCTTCACCCTGCGGACCTTGCGGCCCTGGGTCACCCTGCGGCCCCTGGGGTCCTGCATCACCCTGTGGCCCCTGCACGCCTTGTATTCCCTCAGGTCCTTGCGGCCCTTCGGGGCCCGGTGGCCCGACTTCTCCTTGCGGACCCTCTGGCCCCGCCGGGCCTGGTGGTCCGCCCGGGTCACCCTGATCACCCTTCGGTCCGATAGGACCCGGCTCACCCTGCGGTCCAATCAAGCCAGCAGGGTCACCCACCCACTGACCATTAATATCAATAACCGGCAGACCATTCACGATAACGGATTTCGGATGAATATCCCCTGACACATCACGAGCAAGCTGTGCATAAAACGCTGCGGTGACGGGTAATCGAGGCGTTAGCTCCTGATGAGCATCGATCTGCAGCCCCAGATACACATCCGCACCATCGCGCAAAGTCTGTCGAAGGACATCGTCCACATGACCTGTTACCGTGAAAACACCGTTCACAAATTCTAGGGTTTCCGTGTGGGTAAAGAATGCCGCCGTTACCGGCGCGCCATCGCCTTCATATAACCTGATAGTGACATCATGTGCGCCTTGCAGTGGCTGGCCCGTATTTGCGTCCACTGCACGACCTGTTTTCTGAAACAGTGTGGGCACATCTGCATGAGCAGCAATTGAAAGAAAGAACAGTCCGAATAGTAAACTTCTTACACATACGTTCATTGATAAGGACATGACCTATTCTCCCTTCAGAGCGAATACGACCTGGTAATTCTCAGAGCGCATGGGTGTGGAACTTATGGTGACGAACCCCGGAAGCATCTGGACCTGAATCTGCGGCGAGGAAAGCGTTTCAGAATCATTAACGGTTACGACAGGTGGGTCGCCAGGATATGTTGGTGCTGGGTCAGCGGGAGCCGGATCATTGGGCGGTTGAGTAGTAGGCGCGCCTGAACTAGCAGTTCCCGAGCCACCTGATGACTTGCCGCTTTTGCCTGTAACACTGCCCAGATCAAAACAGGCTGTCAGAAATAAAAAAGCAAAACACAGCAGCCATAAGCGGATTTTCTTCGTTGATTTTTTCATCAACACCTTCCTCACCCGTATCGACAGTTGCTTCCAAGCCCGCCAATACAATTTTTTACTATTTGTAAATAAGCCTCATTTCAGCCTACAACAGCACAACCCACAACGCAACTTTTTTACATGGTGTAAAATGCATACTTGGGAACTTTAATATTCTTGAGTAAAATCCTTACCTGCACATGTCTAAAGCCACCAGTAAACCCACGCCCAAACGTCGCAACCTTTCTGCGAAAGATCGCAAAAAGGCGATTGTGAAATCAGCTGCGGAGATGGTGGATAACGAAGGCTGGGAGGCGCTGTCTATCAGCGGACTGGCAAAACGAAGTGGCATCACCCGGCAGCTAATCCATATACACTTCCCCAAGCTGCAAGACCTGATGGTGGAAACCGCCACCTACCTTTTTCAGAAAACCTATCTGGAAACCATCGCAGCCTCTGCCAGCTATCCCCAGTCGTCGATACAGGAAGTACTGTCTGAGGGACTTGGGGCTACTCTCAACTTGCCTCCGGGACGATCAAAGGCCTTGCTAAAGGTGCTATCCACACCCTATTCCGAGGGTAGCGACCTGAGCCCCTTTGCCCGCAGCATGCGACATCTAGTTACCAATATCTGGGCACCCAGTATCGCTAAAGCTTTTGAACTGGATTTGGAAGCCGCAAAACCCATGGCATGGATGCTGGTTATGGCATTTTGGGGAGGGTTTCAGTTAATGGACGATGGCGATAGCAATAAGGAAAAGATCATCGAGCGATATAGCTGGATGATTCATCGGATGTTCGACGGCGTGCAGGCGAATAAGGACAAGCCAACTGATCTCGACGTCACAACCGACAAAGACGGAACTTAATTATTGAATTAATGGTGGTACGGGTGGACTCGAACCACCGACCCCAGCATTATGAGGACGGCAATTCGCGCTTAACTTATTGTTTTACTTGCTTAAATAATGCGGGACGTTCGTTGCTTTTCCACTACTGTGCAGAACTATATATAACCGGTTCACGCAATAGTCACGCAAAAGAAAGGCGGCCCGCAGGCCGCCTTTTCAATGCTGATAGCCTGCCCTATCTGGCGCGTCGCCGGGCGGCCAGCATCCACAGGGAGAGCAGCAGCAACAGGGGCAGTTCCATGCCCACCTGACCGGGCTGGCCCAGGCTGCAGCCAAAGGTTGCACCGTCATCTCCATCCTTGCCATCTGCACCAGAGGGACCTTGAGGCCCGGCGGCATCACCTGCACCATCAGCACCATCTGCGCCTGCAGGACCTTGAGGCCCGGCGGCACCATCTGCACCTGCAGGACCTTGAGGCCCAGCGGCACCATCAGCACCGCTTGGCCCCGCCGGGCCGGGGGGACCTGTTGTAACTGCAGCGGTCGCGGGTGCCACCGGGTCGTGGATTACACCGTTAGCCTGTCCATCGGCATCACCTTCATCGCCATCCGTGAGCGTAATCGTGACCGAATCACCGCTAAAGAAAGCCGGATAGGGAACACATCCCGCTGGCGTGCACTTGATGACTTCCGTGGGCGCACTACCAGGCGCCAGGTCAATGGTGAGTTGCACGCGCTGGCCGATTGCCAAACCGGTAATATCCAGGCTGAAAAAACCGTTAGGATAGTCGCGGTTTGGCGGCACACCCGCCGGTGTGGCGATTGGCTGCAGGTTCATGATCTTGCCGGCGCTGGTACTGAATGTCACCGTATTCCCGTTCTTGTCCAGGGTCGTCTGGCTATCCGGTGTGCCGGCGGAAAGGCCATCATCGTTGATGATCGTGCCAATGCCCTGCCCATCATGTAATCCAGCCCCGGCCACATTGCCGCAGCTCACCAGGAACTGCTCATCACTCTCCTTGGCATTATCCCCGATGACTGAAACATCAAATATTATTGACGTGATGTTACCGGCTCCGGGGATAGTCAAATTCTGGCCATTCACGGGGGCATAATCATTGTCGGCAACTGTTGCGCTGTCATCAGCCGTGCTGCATTCCAGGAAAACGTCACTGTCAGGGTCCTGCGTAATCCTTACGGGAATGCCCAGGGTAGTGATACCTGAGTTACCCTCGGACACCTGGGCATCCTGAATCTCTATGGATGGAATCTCGAGGGCACCACTGTCGGGCGCACTATCACGTGCTATACCACGCTGATCCGTTGCCGGATAATCGTTCGCATCGGCATTGCCGACTGCGGGGCTGAAATATTCAGGCCGATGTGAAAGCGTGGGCCCACCATTATCTGCCAGCGCCAGAAGACCGGGCTTGGCAACCTGGTCGGTAGCCTGGCCAAAGGTGCAACTGCCCACATCATTAACAATATTGAAACCCTGGCTGGTCAGCGTGCCAGCATCGTTATGACAATCCTGGATAACACCGCCCTGATCATCCAGGGAGCCGCCCAGAATGCTGGCCTTGATCGTCATGCCCATATCCGCGGCAGCCAGGATACTGTCCGCAGCCGGGGAGCCCGGTTTTGCCAGGAACTGGTTATAGACGGCTCCACCCCTGGGAGTACTGCCCTCTACAATATTATTGGCCAAGGTGGAGTAGGCAAGGCTGACTTCACCATTGAGGTTATACAGCGCGCCACCCCGGGCCTGGCCATTGGCTGCAGAGTTACCGGATAGCGTCGTGTTTAACAGGGTGATCGTACCGGCCTCGTTGAAAATCGCGCCGCCGTACCCATTGCCCGGGGCGCCAGTCTGTCCGCCGCCAAATCCGCCATTACCGCCCCCATAGCCGCCAGCGCCACCAGCACCACCTCCGCCGCCTACCCCGCCATTGCCGCCGCCAGAGAGGAAAAATAAGTCATTAAGATTAGGTACATAACATTCGTACCACTGTCTACCGCCACCCCCACCACCAAAACCGCCATCCCCTCCCCGAACAGCAACATCTTTGCAAGACTCCCCCGCAGCACCGCCACCTGCACCGAAACCACCATGCCCACCATTTGTATCTGTATCCCCCCTACCGCCGCCTCCGCCGGCAGGATGACCATCACCACCCCTTACACCATTATCTCCGGCAGCCCCACCCCCGGGTCCACCTCCGTCTCCCGTAGCAGTAGGCGCGCTTTGCAAGCCGGCCCCACCACCATTTGCATCGGCGTCGATCTGGAATCCACCGCCCCCATCCATTCCCTGCCCGCCAAAACCGCCGCCGCCACCGGGTGTGAATGAGTAGTTCTGATCTGCATCACCTCCAAGGCCCCCATTTCCGGCGACAATCTCATATTCGTTATTATGCGAGCCATGATAAGTAACTCTAGAATCAAGACCAGCATTACCTCCCCGCGCCTGGTTGAACGTCAATAAGTTGCGACGAATATCGAGTGTGCCCTGGTTATAGATCGCACCGCCTAGACCCGCACCCCCTGCACCGTTAGCCCAATATCTAGCCCACCCAGGTCCTCCTTTACCGCCCTCAGCCCTACCCCCGGACAGGGTCAGGTCATTCAGGCGCAAGGTTCCACGGCTCAGGTTCGAAAGCGTTGTGCCGTCAGAAGTCGGGGTGAGCTCGGAGGCCACAAAGAACAATCGGAACTTGGGGGCGGCCTGGCTGCTGCCCTTGATACAGGCGTTGCCGTCTGACCGGCAAATCCGGCTGCCATCGGCATGCCCCTGAATCGTAATATCTGATGTAATCGCTGGCAGACCGTTAGGCCCATACCAGAAATTGTCAGCACCGGTAACCTGATAATCACCGCTGGCCAGCTCGATCGTGTCGGCCCCATTGCCTGCCGGGCAGTCGTCATGGCTTCGATTGCCTTCTCCGTAAAAATAACGTGCGTTGGGCTGGTTTACGTTACTGTCCGCATTCGCGTTATCGATGGCTTCTATGAGGGAGCATTCACCGTCATCACTCACCCCCACGGCATTGCCTGAGAGCGTTATCGTTTGTGCCCATGAAAGGGGTGCCAGCAACAACATGCCACCCAGAAGAAACCACCGGCAAAGACGTTTGGGCAAGCCCGCGGATGATACGGACGGAGAAATCACCAAACAGCAACGAGGCTGCAACGATGAAATGAAAGACATCATAATCCTGGACCTTGTAATTTCTGATTTATATGTAGGCCCAATCAACAGTTCGCAACCTACACTAATGTACCCCTAATGTTTTAGCGTTGCTCTTCATTTTCCAACTTTAACGCAATAAAGGTGATCAATCCATTCCTTCAGATCTTCATCACTTGCTTTCATCCTGTTGAGAGCACTGGACCAGGCATGATGATCGATTGGGATAATTAATAACCTGTCGTCAGGAGAAATAATTCAAGGTTTGCATTGAGCCGTTTTACCGGCTTCTGAATAAGATGTCTGGCGTTGCCACGAAACGACCGAACCACGCAACGATTACCCGTGAGCCTCGTTCACGCAGAATGCTGTGCTTTTCACGCAAAGTGCTGGAATCGGCTAAAAATGCGACCGTTATAGCTTACTGAATGATAAGAATATTGGTGGCTACGGGTGGATTGGACGATTTCGTCCGGAACGAAATCGGATATCGGAGCGCAGCGACGATCACCCGAAGGGCGAGGCCCATGGATGGGCCGAGTAACCCCGGCCCCAGCATTTTTAGACGAATATTTGCTTTATATTCCCTTTAGTTATCAGAAAGTTGTGAATTATGCCCTTATTGACCGTATTTCAGTGACACCTCAATGACATCCCAGCGCACTTCACGTTGACCCAGTTTCAGCACATATCACATGCTTGTTTACTTAAGTCCCAATTTGGGACTATACTTCATCACATGCGAGTTATTGCCCTTTCAAAGCTAAAAGCCTTTTGGGCTGACTCACCTGAGTACGGCGACGCCCATTCACCGACATTGGCATGGTATCGAGAAGTTCTTAAAGCTGACTGGGCCAACCCCAGCCAGGTAAAGGCTCAGTTTAAAAATGCCAGCATTCTTAAAGACGGACGAGTTGTTTTTAACATCGGTGGCAACAAGTACCGAATTGTGGTTTGGATCAATTACCCGTACAGAGTTGTTTACATCCGATTCATCGGTACACACAAACAGTACGATGCTATCGATGTACAAAGCATATGAGAGGTGATGTGATGGACATTCGACCGATTAAAACAGACGCAGATTACGAGGCCACTCTTGCAGAGATTGAAGGCCTGATGGATGCCCGGGCCAATACACCTGAAGGTGATCGGCTGGATGTACTCGTGACCCTGGTAGAGGCATATGAACGACTTCACTTTCCCATGGATTTACCCAATCCAATTGAAGCTATCAAATTTCGTATGGAGCAGCAGGGTTTGACAGTTGACGACTTGGTGCCTGTCATCGGCAGAAAAAATAGGGTCTACGAAATTCTTCGAGGCAGTCGCCCACTGACCCTGAGAATGATTGAAGGCCTCTATAACGAGTTTGGAATTCCTGCGGAGTGCCTGATATCACAACGTACTGAATCCAGAACACGTACGGCCCATTAAAATATGGTGGCTACGGGTGGACTTGAACCACCGACCCCAGCATTATGAGTGCTGTTCTCTATTCATCGATCCGCTAATTGCTCAATAAAACTCATTACGCACAAAGTGACAGGGACTGATCTGGCAGTTCAGCTTCCCTGGCAAAGAATCGATTGAACTCCCGCTGGAACCGAAGTGGTTCGTCCAAAATGGGGATATGACCCGAGCGTTTGAAGTGAACAATTTCGGCATGCGGGATATGTTCCTGGATATGGAACTGCCCTTCTGCCGGAAAGAAGCGGGAATTGGCGCCAATCATGAGTGTAGTCGGCACCTTGATGCTACTTAAAGAGGGACGTACATCGTGACCCCGCATAAAGGCCTGCAAAACCTGCAGATAGGCATACCAGCGTTCGACCTGGAATACCGGCCCGGCCAGTAAAGGCTCTCCATACATGCTGGCGTAGTAAGCAACGCGTCGTGCAATCTTGCGATCAACTGCCAATCCAACCGCCCGCCCCAGCATTTCCTTGAGCGCCTTGCGCGTTTTCCTGGGCAATTCCCAATAGGGGGTGTGGATACCTGCCTCGTGAGCCATTTCGATCAGGTCTTCGAAACGTTTAAATAGCTCTGACTGACGAGGACTGAACAGCCCCCAGTCCCAGTCATGCCCGTTCTTTGTGTGAGGCGCGCACTCAATGTGCAAGTAACGATTCACACGATCAAAACCATGGCGTTGGTTATAGGTCAGCGCGACCAGTGCGCCAGTAGAAATCCCCCCTATGGAAAATTCATCCAGACCAAAGTGGTTGACGACATCATGTACGTCGTCGGCATATTGTTCAAAGACATCCTCATGGCTGATCGGTGTATGAACGGAATGACCAAAGCCACGAAAGTCGGGAAGGAGAAATTTGTAACGATGGAGCAGCGGCCAGATATTGATTAGCCAGTGTGCGGATTGTGAAGCAAAACCATGTAACAGGATGACCGGCTTACCACGACCTATACAGCGTACAGCCAGATCGTGCCCGTCAGACATGCGCACGTGAACCATTCATTTCTCCAAGCCAAAATCACGAAAAGATTATTTATCAGGCACTAACCACTGGTTGATGCCGAGTTTGTAATATAACTGAAACCTTCAATGATAAAACCCGCCCAAACTGACTAACGGTAACTCAGCTTGTTGCACATCACCTGCCCCGTTTACAAATCAGAAAACCCGTTTCGAGAGATTGGAATTTTCACTGAAGAATTTTCAATGAAATTGAAAAAACAGGGCCTCAATCGTAACTGCGACCCATGCATTTTCAGGCGGCTTTTGGAATATGCTCGTTAGCTCTCAGGGCATTTTCGATCAGATCAAAGGAAAACACATCGACTGCTATCGCAACCATAGCCCTATGGCGGGTGTATCAAAATTGGCGTAAATGCCCAAAGCTTTCCGGCTTCTCTCATTGGCTACTTCGAATATTCCTGTCGAACAGCAGTAGCAACGGCGGCAGAAACAAGAAATCAGCAACAATCGCTAAAGCAATGGTAATTGCGGTAAGCAATCCCATATAAGCTGTTAACTGGAATGACGAAAGACTGATAATTAAAAAGCCGATGGTTAGAATCACAGACGTCAGAACCAATGCCGGCCCGACCATCTCAAAAGCATAACGCACTGAGTCAGCGGGGTTGGCATTATATTCCCGCCGAGCGCGGAGATATTTGCTCAGGAAATGAATACTGTCATCCACCACGATACCAAGTGTTATCGATCCCACCACCGCCAGACTGATACCTACCTTGCCTACAAGATAGCCCCAAAGACCAAACGCCATCATGCCAGGCACCAGGTTTGGGACAATACTCACCAGTCCGATGCCCACCGAGCGCATCATGGTCATCATTAAAAGGACGATAATTACGATAGCAACCGCAAGACCGGTGAGCATGCTAATGAAATTACGCTTGGCAATACCGGCAAACATAATCTGGGCACTGGTTCCACCCGTTTGACTAAAAAACCAATCAGGCTGGTTTTCGTCCAGCCAGGCAACAGCTCGCTGATTAAATTCAGCAATCCTGTTTGATTCAATTGACTTCATAAAAACCCGCATCAGACTATGCTGGCGATCTGCATCAATGAGGTTATTCAGGCTAAGGCCTTGCGGAAGCGACAGTTCATAGAACAACAGATACTGCGCTGCCAATTCACGGTCATCCGGCAGCCGATACCAGTCAGGGTCATCGCCATGCATGGTTCGATTCAGGCGCTTGTGCAAGTCCATTACACTCACAACCTTTCGGACTTCAGGCTGTACCTGCAACCACTCTGTAAAGGCTTCTACCCGTTGTAGATAGGCGGGATCATTAACGCCTCCAGAATTTTCGGCCGACAACACAAACTGTACAAGTTGCATACCAACAAGGCGATTATTCAGAAAATCGGTATCCTTGCGGAAAACAATTTTCTCATCGAAATATTCTGCCGGGTTGTCGCCAAATCGATTAAGAGCTATTCCTGAACTCAGCGCAATGATCACCACCAGACCCGCAACCAGAAGCGTGTTACGACGCCTGACAGTAAACGCTGCCAGTGCTCCTGGCCATTTCACTGGTTTTGTACGTGCCTTGATTTTGACCGGCAACAACATCACCAGGGCAGGCAAAGTAAATAGAGAAAGCAACAAAGCCATGAGCACGCCTACCGCAACGATATTGCCGAGATCGCGGAATGGAGGTGAATCAGCAAACTCCAGTGAGACAAAGCCAACTGCCGTTGTCACACTTGTAAGAAATACTGGCAAGGCGTTGATTCGCAGGCTGTAGGACATTGCCTCACGCTTGTCATCACCACCATTAATACGCGCCTGCCAACTCACGAGAATATGCACACAGTCGGCTACGGCCAGGGTCGTAATAACAAGGCCACTGGCCATGGTCGCTGTCGTTAAGACAATTCCGAGCCAACCTGCTGTCGCATAAGCTGAAGTTGCCGACAGAAGTACAATCAACAAAGTCAGAAGCACGGGAGCCAAACTGCGAAAATACAGCAGCAGACCAATAAAAATTATCAGATAAACCAGCGGATATAGCTTCTTCAAATCCAGCCGCATTGTTTGCGACATGGCATCGTTCAGCATAATAACGCCGCTGGCATAATACGTCAGGCTTGGATACCGGGCTTCAAACTCACTTATCAACGCTCGCAGGGCATCAGCCAGCCTGGGCACCTCTTCCTCCAGATTCTCGCGTGGCAATGGCGTCAGCACCATCACACTGGCTACGCTGCCATCTGGAGAGATATAGCGATTGAGCAGGTCATCGGAAGCCAGCGCATAGTCGCGAATACTCTGTCTTTTTTCATCACCCAGCAGCCCTTCTGGCACTAGGTTATTGACGAAAATGTCGTCCTCTACTGAGTGCGCGAGTTGGAAATTGCTTAAGGAGTCTGCACGTTGTGCGTATGGCAGCAACCAGGCTCGCTCGGTAAATTCACGTAGCGCCTGCAAATGCTCTGCCGTGAACATATCCCCAAGCCGGGCTTCTACTCCGATGATGAGTGTCTCACCCAACTCAAACTGATCCGTGGTGGCATCAAAAGCCTTGAGCTCTGGGTTATCAGGGCCGAAATACACCCGATAATCTGATGTTGATGTAATGCGCGTCAAACCAGGAACCAGCATGGCCACCAGCAATGCTGCAAATAGCAGCATCCACCATGGGTGATTCAGTGGCCAATCGTAGAGAGCATCTGTGAATCGCTGTGAGGTGTCTTCCATATTATTCATTTGAATCATTTATCAAGGCACAAGCTAGCATAAAAAAAACCGCAAATCCGGAAACTCGCGGCTTTTACCGGAAACCGGGAATCAGGCTGCTTCCGGAATTTGCTCGTTAGCTTTTAGTGCATTCTCAATTAGATCGAAGGGAAAAACATCCACCTCAATCGCTGCAAGACGGGCGTCTCGCATCTGGTTCAGCAGTATCAGCTCATCAGACGTAATCAACCCTGATTCTGCGGCCTGTGCAGCTAATTCTTCAGCATGACCACGTGGCAGAGTACGTGCCTTCTGTGCAGCCAGGATCTTCATCAATACGGGCTGTGCTTCACCCACCAAACGGAAAGCCTCCAGCAAACGTCCCGTGCCGGGTTTGTCCGGTGTGGACTTGTAACTGCCTTCGGTAATGCGGTCATAACTGGGATTTAGCGACTGAATCAGACGAGCCGTTTCCTGGTACTGGTTATCGGATGGACCCGTGCTCAGTGGATTTACACGCAGCATCAATCTGCCAACTGTACGCAGCCAAAGCCCAATGACGGGTGCATCGAAATTGGCGTAGATGCCCTCAAAGCTGTCCTGAATGTTCTTTAGCGCAGTATCCATCGCGAACCGCACAGCAGGCAGATCCGCTTCCTGACGACCTTCAGCCTCCCAGCGTTGCAACGTGGCAAAGCCCAGATACATCCAGGAGAGCGCATCAGCGTAGCGACCCGTCAGACGACCCCTGGCCTTGAGTTTGCTGCCCATGGCCAGCATGGCCAGATTGGTTAGCAGTGCAAAACGCGAGGACGCCCAGCCAAGACGACGAAAGTAGGTCGCAGTAGGGCCGGATACCGGCGAGCCAGCAGTAAAGCCGCGTGTAACGGTATTGAGTAACAATCGAACTGATGTGGCCGCAATATGCCCCATCCAGCCCAACAGATTGGTACGGAATGCGGCGACATCATCCGCCTCGACTGCGCCCAGCACTTTCTGTGCATAAGGGTGACAACGGGTCGCGCCCTGACCAAAGATAATCAGGGTTCGCGTCATGATGTTCGCGCCTTCCACCGTAATGGTGACCGGTGCTGCCTGGTAACCCAGACCTGGAATATTATTTGGCCCCTGCATGACACCCGCACCAGAGAACACATCCATGGCATCGATCATCGCCTGTCGTGAAAGCTCGGTCACATTCTGCTTCAGAATGGCCGACACCACAGGCGGTGCTATACCTTTGCCCAGTGCGTGCAGGCAGTAATTGTGACTTGCAGCACAGAGATAGGTCATGGCAGCGGTCCTGGCGATGGGAACTTCCACGCCTTCCATCTGACCAATCGGCATGCCGAACTGCTGACGCACCATGGAATAGGCGCCCACGGTAGCTGATGCCACCTTCAAGCCTGCCATGGCTGTCGCTGGCAATGACACAGCACGACCTCCTGCAAGGGCTTCCATCAGCATGCGCCAGCCCTCACCGGCACATTCCTTGCCGCCGATAATGTTATCGGCAGAGACAACAACGTCCTTACCTACTATGGGGCCGTTATAGAACGGATCGCCTATCGGCCAGTGACGCTCGCCCATCTGCATGCCTGGCATTGTGCGTTCCAGCACAATGACGCTGATGCCTGCATCTTCGCCCTTGCCCAGCAGGTTCTCTGGGTCACGTAGACGTGCGGCCAGGCTGACCAGGTCAGCGACTGGAGCCAGCGTGATGTAACGCTTACGGAAGTTCAGACGAATCCTGATCTCGCCGCCATCATCTTTGAAGACTTCGCCATCGGCTTTGATGGAGGCTGCATCAGAGCCGGCAGTTGGCTCAGTCAGACCAAAACATGGCAACATCTCTCCACTGGCCAGCTTGGGCAGGTAATGTTGTTTCTGTGCTTCGGTGCCGTAGTGTTGAAGCAGCTCAGCGCCACCGATCGAGTTGGGAATGACTATGAAACTGCTGGCCGAACCAATCGCAGTCATCTTGCTCATCACCGCCGCTACCGCTGCCGGTGAGAATTCTTTGCCACCCCATTTCTTTTCAATGTTCAGGGCGAGGAAACCATGTTTCTTGAGATAGTCCAGGGTCTCGTCATCAATATGACCCCGACGGCTTTGCGCCCAGGTATCGACCCTACCGCAAAGCTCTTCACAGGGCCCGTCCAGAAACGCCTGCTCTTCCTCCGAAAGGCGCATATAGCCTTCCGCCATCATCTTCGACCAGTCGGGCTTGCCGGAGAACAGTTCTCCATCGACCCAGACATCGCCGGATTCCAGCGCAAGGCGTTCGGTATCTGAAATCTGCGGCAACATCCTGTTGGCCCGCATCATATTCATTATGGCTTTAAACATTTATCTGTCCTCACCGATTCAACGGCTGGAAACAAAAAAGACCGTGCACTTCCGGATAGCAGTACACGGTCTTCATTTACATAGGCTGGTTGAAGCTAAGCGAAACTTTCGCCAGTCTCAGCCATTTTGACCAGAATCGCAGCAGGCTCAAACCGCTTGCCATATTTGGCAGCCAGTTCACGTGAGCGCGCCACAAACTTCTCAACACCATAGGCATTGACGAACTGCAGCGTGCCACCCTGATGCGGTGCGAAGCCCCAGCCAAAAATACTGCCGATATTGCCATCGCCGGTCTTTCTGACCACGCCTTCTTCAACGCAACGCGCGGTTTCATTTACCTGGGCGAAGATCATGCGATCGATCATTTCCTGCTGGGACAGCTTCTCAGCTGCGGGCGGGAAATGCTCGGCCAGACCCGGCCAAAGTTTCTTCTTGCCACCTTCGGGATAATCATAGAAACCTTTGCCGGATTTCTTGCCCTCACGACCCAGCTCTTCAACCATCTTGCGCATGGGCGCTTCACTCGGCGGTTCCGGGTAATCAGCACCCATATCCTTGCGAGTCTGGGTCATGACATGCAGTGCCAGTGACAGCGAGACTTCATCCTGAAGTGCCAGAGGCCCGACAGGCATACCGGCCTGCAGGCCCGCCACTTCAATCGCACGTGGGTTCTGACCTTCGGCCAGCAGGGCGACGCCCTCACCCACATAAGTACCGAATACACGGGAGGTGTAGAAGCCACGTGAGTCGTTAACCACAATGGGCGTCTTGCGAATCTGCTGAACGTAGTCGAAACCACGTGCCAGTGTTTCATCTGATGTTTCTTCGCCGACAATGATTTCCACCAGCGGCATCTTGTCGACCGGTGAGAAGAAATGCAGACCAATGAACTTGTCCTTGCGAACACTGGCTTCAGCCAGACCGGTAATCGGTAAAGTCGAAGTATTGGACGCAAATACGCCTGTTGGATCCATCACCGCTTCTGTTTCCTTCGTCACCGTCGCCTTCAGGTCACGATCTTCGAAAACAGCTTCGATGATCAGGTCGCAGCCATTCAGGTCTTCGACCTTGTCGGTGGCCGTGATCAGGTTCAGCAGCTCTTCCTTTTTGCTGTTGGTGGTGCGGCCACGCTTCAGTGCCTTATCCAATAGAGCTTCTGAATAAGCCTTGCCCTTGTCAGCCGATTCCTGGGTGACGTCTTTCAACACCACCTCGATACCCACTTTGGCAGAAACGTAGGCAATGCCCGCACCCATCATGCCGGCACCGAGAATCCCCAGCTTCTTCACTTGACTGCGTTCGAAACCATCCGGACGGGACTCACCCTTGTTCAGGGCATTCATCTGATACCAGAAGGTGTTGATCATGTTCTTCGACACCTGACTTACGACCAGATCGGCAAAGTAACGAGCTTCAACGTCTAATGCGGTATCAAAATCAACCAGTGACCCTTCAACAGCACAGGCCAGAATATTTTCCGGTGCGGGGTAATTACCCTTGGTTTTATCACGCAGCATGGAAGGTGCAATGGCCAGCATCTGCACAACGCCTGGATGCTTGGCATCGCCTCCGGGATATTTAAAGCCTTTGGCATCCCATGGCTGAGTTGCTTTCGGATTGGCAAGGC
Organism: Nevskiales bacterium; assembly: GCA_041622995.1. Taxonomy (GTDB): domain Bacteria; phylum Pseudomonadota; class Gammaproteobacteria; order Nevskiales; family CAJXLF01; genus CAJXLF01. Next base: position 25,202 of record JBFJXR010000009.1, on the reverse strand, counting down.
ACCATTCCCTGGCCTGTTTCATCATGTCTTCGGCACTGTCTGCCACGGCATTGATAATGCCTGCGCCCTTGGCCTGTTCAACACGCAGCTCCTTACCTTCAAGCATAAGAGGCAGTGAATTCTGAATACCGATCAAACGTGGCAAACGCTGAGTACCACCACCACCTGGCAATAGACCCAGCTTCACTTCAGGCAAACCAAACTTGGCCTTGGGGTTATTCAGCGCAACGCGATAATGACAGGCCAGCGCCAGTTCAAGGCCACCACCCAATGCCGTACCGTTCAGCGCAGCAACCACTGGCTTGCCACAGGTTTCCAGACCACGGGTAAATTTCTGGAATTCACGTGAAGCGTCATAAGCTTCCTGCGGATCCGTGATTTTGAAGATACCATCAATATCAGCACCGGCCAGAAAACTGCTCTTACCGGATGTCACAATCACGCCTTTCACCGCTTCATCAGTTTGAATACGCTGCATAGCGGCATCAAATGGCTCCGTCAGCTGTCTATTCAGCACATTCATGCTGCGCCCGGGCATGTCCATGGTCAGCGTCAAAATGCCATCGGGATCCAGATCCTGGGTCACTGCACTCATATTTTCCACAACTTCCTTCTCTGTAGCAGCCATTGTTTAAACCCTCTCAATAATGGTAGCGATACCCATGCCACCGCCCACACACAAGGTGACGCAGGCTGTATTCAAATCACGGCGCTCCAGTTCATCGATCACCGTGCCAACAAGAATGGAACCAGTGGCACCCAGCGGATGGCCCATGGCTATCGCACCGCCATTTACATTCACTTTGTCCAGATCAACATCAAGATCCCGGGCTGCACGTAATACCACTGCTGCAAAAGCCTCGTTGATTTCCCACAAATCGATGTCGTTAACTGACATACCCGCCTTGCCCAGAGCTTTACGCGTCGCCGGCGCAATGCCCGTCAGCATGATGGTAGGTTCGGAACCCTGCGTGGCCAGTGCACGTATACGCGCACGTGGTTTCAGGCCCAGATCCTTACCGATCTGTTCGTTACCAATCAGTACCAGTGCAGAACCATCCACGATACCCGAAGAGTTACCGGCATGATGCACATGGGTAATACTTTCAACTTCAGGGTATTTACGTAGTGCTGTGGCATTGAAACCCATCTCGCCCATCATCTGAAATGAAGGCTTCAGGTTACCCAGACTTTCAGTTGTGGTATCACCACGTACAGTCTCATCATGGTCCAGCACGGTCAGGCCATTTACGTCCTTGACCGGTACGATACAATTCGCAAAACGGTTCTCTGCCTGTGCGGCAGCTGCTTTTTGCTGGGATTTCACTGCAAAACTGTCCACGTCCTCTCGTGAAAAGCCTTCAATGCTGGCAATCAGGTCAGCGCCGATACCCTGCGGCACGAAATCCATCGCCGCATTCACCCGGGGATCCATCACCATCGCACCGCCGTCAGAACCCATTGGCCAGCGGCTCATGGATTCAATACCACCACCGACAACAAGGTCTTCCATGCCAGACATGACTTTCATGGCTGCGAGGTTTACGGATTCGAGACCCGATGCACAGAAGCGGTTCTGGCTTACACCTGTTACCGATTCATCCCAGCCGGCATAAAGCACTGCAGTACGGGCGATATCGGCACCCTGCTCGCCTACCGGTGTCACGCAACCCAGCACCACATCGTCAACACGACTGGTATCAAGATCATTGCGTTCCTGCACAGCATCAAACAGGTTCTTCAGAAGGTGGACCGGTGTCACACCATGCAAAGCGCCGTCTTTCTTGCCCTTACCCCGCGGTGTACGCACCGCATCGTAGATAATTGCTTCGCTCATAAATACTCCAAAAAGTCTCGAAAATGATTTATATGTAAATTTTTGTACACTTGCCTGAGAATACGGGCATTTCGTAAATTACAAAGATAGATTATAGGGTTTTATTGCCATCTACTGTCAAGCCGTGATAGAAATATGGCTTACCTATACATTTTGTGTAATATATATTACACATCATAAGTGAAGAAAACCCCATGAAATCAAGGGATAGAACCCCCACCCACGATCTCGAACAGCTTTCCCCTGCCGTGCGCCAGCGAATCGAAGCTGCCGCACTGGAGCTGTTTTGCAAGCGCGAGTTCCATCGCGTGGGTCTGGACGAGATCGCCAGAGAGGCCAATGCCTCTCTGCAGACCATCTATAAGTACTATGGCAGCAAGGAAGCGATTCAGCGTGCCTGCCTGAATTACTGGCTCAGCAAGCTCGCCACCCGGATGGTGGATCACCTTAAAGGTATCGAGACCTTCAAGGATCGACTACGGAAAGTGTTCTGGGTAGTTCTGGATTTCTTTGACCAGCATCCCAAGGTCGCCGAAATGATTTATGGCTCGGTCTATGGCCGCACCTGGCGCAAGGACGAGAGCTTCCAGCAAAAAGAACTCACACAAACATTTCTCAACGTGCTTAACGAGGGTATCGAACAGGGCATCCTCACTGACGAAGTTGAACCGACCATTCTGCTGGATTACGTCTATGGCATTCAGATGCGGCTAATTCAGATGCATATTGTCCGACGGAAGGAACACCCCATCTCCGAACAGGCTGACGTACTGTTTGAGATGGTCTGGCGGGCAATAGCGAAACCACTACCCGGCCAGTAGATACGCCAACCCTTCCAGACGCGTATAAATACATGCATGGCTATGCAGGTGCTTCTGAAAGCATAAGACTCTTATCCCAACAAATCACTGAGTTGTAATTAGTCCAATCTATCCGACCGAGAGGTCCTCTGAATCATCTTCTCACAACCGTTGAAGGCATGGACGCCGCCGACGAGCCCCCATGGATGGGTTTACGGCGAGTCGTGGGAAGATGATTCAGAGGGCCTGACTGCTGACAGCTACTCATGATTTGCCTTTCTATATTCACCGGGTGACAGCTTGAACCAACGGCGAAAGGCTCGCGTAAAACTGGCGGTATCAGCATAGCCAAGCTGCAGGGCCAACTCATCCAGTTTCATATTCGTAGACTCAAGCAACTGTGTGGCCAGATGCTGACGGGTTTCCTCCACGAGACTGCGAAAACTAGCCCCCTCCTCTTCCAGCTTTCTACGTAAGCTGCGAGGGGCCATATTCAACTCTTTTGCCACTTCTTCTAGCGTGGCGACCAGACCCAAAGAACCAAGTAGCTTTTGCCTGACCTGCCCTGCGATGCCCATGACTTGTCGTCTTTGCAGTAACTGCCGGCACTGATCTTCCATCATGCGAACAAGGTGCTCGTCGTACATCGGCAAAGGTGTAGTGGCAGCGTCAAGATTAACCACGACTGCATTACGCGTCTGATTGAATACCGGCTCAACTCCGGCCAGTTCATGGATACGGTCAGCATAGGGCAGAACAGGACCCGCAAACTCCAGACGTTTAAGTGTCAGGCCAACCAGAGTTAATTCCCTGAACAAATTGATACCGGTTGCCATATCCCGTTCCAGTAAAAACTGTCGTAGATGAGGGGGTATATCGCCGGGGTCAGCACTCACCCCGTATTCGTCGCCAGTCTGAATCAGGGTGAATTTGCAGTACGCAGTACTCAAGGGAAGGTAACGCAAGGCTCGCTCGGCTGCCTCCTGGAGATTGCGACTGGTACGCAGTGCAAAACCCCAGATGCCGAAAGTTGAAATGTTGTATTGCATGCCCAACTCAAAACCAAGGGCAGGCACATCCGGCAAGGCGAGCATCAGGTTCTCGACCAGACGCATTTCCTGCTCTCGTGGAATGAGTGCCTCTGAGTCCTGTAATAACGCTTCGCTGATATCTGTTCCCAGCAGACAGGTCTCCGCATCCACCCCACGCTGGGCGGCAAAGTTCACCATCACCTGGCTAATCGCCAGATTGTGCAGAACCGGTTCGGCTGACATAGTCTCCCCCTTGGGAGTATATTTCGTTGGATAACACGAGCAGTATCACTCGGAACCCGCCTGCAGCGAAACCAGAAACCGGATAATGGCCAAAAATGCACTGATTAAGGCCATAAATGCCCTCTTCAAATAATGCTTATTGCCATAAGCTGATCTACGAAAGGGTACTAGCAGGTTTTCGAGGAGCAAAAAATGGAACATGATCTCGCCACACTGAACAAACAGGCCATCTCCGCCGCACAACAGCGTATGGGCAAGGTTGCCTGGCTGACTGTGGCACTGGTGGCATTCGTTTTGGTCATGTTTTCTGCAACGCTATGGATGACCTTCAATGAAATACTTCCGCTATGGGCACTGGCGCTGATATTTGGTGCCACAACCTATATGTCATACACGCCTATACATGAGGCTGCACATGGCAATATCCACGGCAAAAGCGAGAACCTGAAATGGCTCAATGACCTCTGCGGCTATCTTTGCGCCCCGATCATGCTGGTACCCTACTCCACCCATACAGTTGAACACTTTACTCATCATCGCTATACCAACCAGCCCGACAAGGATCCTGACTTTGTCGTTAAGGAAATGGGCAACGGCCTGAAAGGCTTCCTGCTCACCATCTTCAAATTCCTTTGGGTACAGAATACTTTTCTGTTCAAGGACTATTGGGCCAAAGCATCAAACAAGGAAAAGGCGATTTACTATTCCGAAATTAGTGTTTCCATTGGCTGGCGAGTTCTTGCACTGACATTATTACCCTGGGACGCCGGGCTGACTGTGGTCATTGGTGGATACCTGATCGGCGGCATTTTCACTGCCTACTGGTTCGCCTACCGTCCGCACCTTCCCTATGAAGAACCGGCCCGCTATCGCAATACCAATAGCCTGCTCATGCCGAAATGGATGAAACCTTTCGAATGGTTCTGGCTTGGACAAAACCTCCATTCGATTCACCATCTGTTTCCACGTGTACCGTTCTATCGTTACCACGATCTGCACCGGGAAATCGAACCTATCCTTCGCGCTCATGGCACGCCAATTATCGGGATATATAGTCGGGAGCCCCAGTAACTCCAACTGTCATTTCGGGCGGAGCCCGCAGGGAGCAGTCGAAAAACCTCCAAGTATTAGATATCTCCATGCACTTCGCATGGTCGAGATAACAAGGGCCTTGCTGTCGAGCAAAAACAATATACGCCAGCGTATGGAAATCCTGCTTTCCTGCGGGATTGACTCTCTTCTCCAGCCGCATAACACTCTCCGATCTCCGAAATAATTGGCAGACGGTTATGCAACTAGAATTCAGCGCTGAAGAAAAAGCCTTCCAGCAGGAAGTACGCACATGGCTGGCAGAAAACACCCCTGACTGGTCTGACTGGATGGGCGCTACCCGCGAACAACTAATGAACTGGGAACAGACCCTTGCCAAGAAGCACTGGCTCGCAGTGGGCTGGCCCAAGGAATTTGGCGGCCCGGGCTGGTCAGTGACACAACGTTATATCTGGGATGAAGAATGTGCCCGCGTCGGCGCCCCGGGGATCAGTGTTTTCGGTGCCGTCATGTGCGGCCCTGTATTGATGGCTTTTGGCACGCCCGAACAGCAAGCCGAACATCTACCGCATATTGCCAACGGTACCCGCCTCTGGTGCCAGGGCTATTCTGAACCCGGCGCCGGTTCTGACCTGGCATCACTAAAGACAAAAGCTGAGCGTGTCGGCGACGAATACATCGTCAATGGTCAGAAAATCTGGACTACCGCCGCGCACAAGGCTGACTGGATTTTCTGCCTGGTTCGAACAGGCAGCGAAGGCCGTCCGCAGGAAGGCATTTCATTTCTGTTGATCGACATGAAATCCCCCGGCATTGAAGTCCGTCCGATTCACAGCATTGATGGCGAGCATCACCTCAACGAGGTGTTCTTCAAGGATGTTCACGTACCCGTCACCAATCTTGTCGGCGAAGAAGGCAAAGGCTGGACGATTGCCAAGTTCCTGCTGGGCCATGAACGCACGGGTGTGGCAGGTGTACCCGGCTGCAAGGGCCAGATAGCACGACTCAAGGCACAGGCGGAAGCCAGTAAAACCCTGAAAGATGATGCTTCCATTCAGACCCGACTGGCCGAACTGGAAGTCGACCTGATGGCACTGGAATTCACCAACCTGCGTGCACTGGAAGTCGCCGCCTCTGGCAAACCACCCGGCCCGGAAAGCTCCGGCCTGAAGATCAAGGGCACCGAACTCCAGCAGGCCCTGGCCGAACTGGAAGTGGAAATGGGTGGCTACGCCAGCCTGCCCTGGCAATCAGATCCGATTGCCGAACCTGCTTACGCCAACGCAACTGGTAACTACAACATCGGCCGTGCCTCCACTATCTACGGTGGCAGCAACGAAATCCAGAAAAACGTGCTCGCGAAATTCGCGCTCGGCCTTTAGGAGACAGCCATGGATTTTTCCTTTACCGAAGAACAGACCATGTTGCGTGACAGCGTCCGTCGTTTTGTCAGCGAAGCCTACGACTTTGAAGGCTATCGAAAGATTGCCGCCTCAGAAGCAGGTTACAGCCCGGACATTTGGCAACAGCTTGGCGAACTGCAATGGCAGGCGCTACCGTTTTCCGAGGCAGATGGCGGTCACGGTTATGGCCCGGTCGAACTTCTCTTGCTGATGGAAGAAATGGGCCGAGGACTTTGTATCGAACCCTATCTGCCCAATGTAGTGTTGGCCGGCCAACTAATTACCATACTGGGTAATGAGTCACAGAAAAACAGTTTTTTACCCGGACTGTTTGACGGTAGCCAGCAATACAGCCTGGCCCATGCCGAACTCGGCGGTCGCTATGATCCTGCATATTGTGAGGCTAAAGCGGTGGCGAACGACGATGGTTATACACTCAATGGCCAAAAATCGATGGTGCTAAATGGCCCGAATGCCGATGCCTTTATTGTTCTGGCACGCAGTACAGGTGAAACAGAGAACCAGAACGGCCTGAGCCTGTTTATCGTTCCCAAAAATACGGATGGTCTGTCGATCAAGGGCTACCCCATCCTGGGCGGAGGCGTCGCCTGTGAACTCACGCTGAGCAATGTACAGATACCAGCGGATGCCCTGCTCGGTTCTGAAGGTCAGGCTTTCGAAGCCCTCGAATCCGTCATTGATCTTGCCACGGTAGCCAGTTGCGCCGAAGCCTATGGCGCCATGCAGGCCATGCTCGAGAAAACCGTGGAATACCTGAAGACACGCAAGCAATTCGGCGTACCCCTCGCTGGCATGCAGATCCTGCAACATCGCATGGTCGATATGTATATCGAAGTGCAGCAATCCCAATCCATGATCCTGATGGCCATGCTGCGCTTCAGTGAGGGTAACCGGGCAGAACAGAAACAGGCCGCTTCGGCATGCAAGGCCTACCTGCACAAGGCCAGCAAATTCGTGGCCCAGCAAGCCGTGCAGTTACATGGCGGTATCGGGGTGACCGAGGAACTGGATATTGGACACTACTTCCGCCGCCTGACGGCATTTGGCACGCTGTTTGGTGACCGCAGCTATCACCTGAGGCGTTTTACTGAGTTGGGCAAGACAACCAGCGAAAGCAGTAAAGACGAGATGACAGAGGCTGCCTGATTTAAGCTTGGTTCGCCAGGCTTATAGGATTCAGATCGGGAATCGCTGCAAGTACATCCATGTACACTCCGGCGGCCACGTCCTGTGGCCGACGGCTCCCGATTCAGAACCCTACAATCCTGGCGATGAGACTATTTACGTCTTAGCTGATACACACCCTGGCTAATGGCCACGACCTCACCATCGGTATTCTTCAATTCGCCCTCAAGCTCAAATACCGCCTTGCCATTGGCCTCGGCCTCGGCCTCCAACTCGGCAATTCGCTCATCTGACATCGTGATCTCAATGGAAATCGTGCCCTTGGCCGGTTTCACAAATTTTAGACTCATATCCGTCACGATAGGGATAAATTTCTTCGTATCAAAAGTTGTCAGGTAGAGGGCACCACCCGGCACCTCGGCCAGGGTGAATAACGCCCCGGCATACATGGTGCCAATATGATTCACATTACCCTTGAGCGGCATTTCGCAGATCACGTGGCCGCGTTCCAGTACTTTCGCCCTGAAGCCGCTGCGACGCACAAAGCCAATCCCTTTTTCCAGCAGAATCTTGCTGATTGTGGGTTTCAGCTTTTCCGCAATACTGTCGACCGGCACACCGGCGTTGCGAGCGGCCTCGACGCCGCGTTGTAGGGTATCTGCGATGGCCATTGTCTAGCTCCCGAAAATGAATATTCGGGGATATTAGTACAGATGTCCCTTCTGTGACAGCCGCAGGGTAAACATTCGAACTGATAGTCTGTCTAACGTATTGATGCCAGTCTGGATGAGATTTGCGCCCATGCCGGCTTTACTCGTGGTGCTTTCTACGTTCACTTCAAAAACAGGGACGAATTGTCTGCTGAAGTCATGGGGCGCGTCGGGGGTGGCTCGCTCAATACCCTGCTCGGTTCTGAAGACGAGGTGCCAATAAACAGCATCAATGACCTGGTCAACCGTTTCTTGCAAGCGCTGGTGACTGGCGAATATCCATTAACCAGGGCCGGTGGCATTCGGCCATTCCAGCTACTCGACGCTTGTGCCCGCTCGGATGAAATCCGTAATACCTATATGGGGCATGTAGCCAACAGCATTGATCGCCTGACAAAAATTACACAGCGATTTCAGGATAACGGTGAAATCCGCAAGGATGCCAGCCCCGAGCAACTCGCTTTCTAGATGGTGACTTTGGTGATAGGTCTGCATACGCTGTATGACCTGGACATGAAAATTGATTTTTCCATTGGCCTGCAAACGCTGATCACGCTTATCAAACCCTAAGTTCCAGGCAAAAAAAAGGCCCCTTGCGGGGCCTTTCTCGAATCGTAAGTAATTACAGATTCAATACTGGAAGGAACATCGAGCTGGCTGCATCACACGATGCACCTGCGCCTGCAGCAATTTCCGGACCAATGCCAGGTATTGCACAGAGCTGCGCCGGATCCAACGGACCTGCATCTCCTTCGACATCCGGATCACCACAGGTGCTTCCTGCACCTTCGACAATTGCTGGCCCAATACCAGGAGCAGCACAGAGTTGTTCTGCACAGAGCTGACCCGTAGGATCTTCGGGGAAGCAAAGGCCGGCAGGCTCTTCACCTTCAGGAGGTGGCTCTGCTGCTGGACAGGTAGCACCCGCACCTTCCGCAATTTGCGGACCGGCGCCAGGAATGGCACATAACTGGGCAAAATCAATCGGGGTGCCGCCTTCACCATCTCCAGCCGGGCCGCAACTGCCGCCGCCACCCTCTACGATAGCTGGCCCAAGCTCTGGAATAGCACAGAACTGGTCCAGACAGGCCTGACCGGTGGGATCACCTGGCGCACAGGGTCCAGCAGGCGCTTCACCTTCAGGAGGAGGCTCTGCCGCTTCACAGGTTGCGCCCGCACCTTCCGCTATTTGCGGACCGATACCTGGAATGGCACATAACTGGGCAAAGTCAATCGGGGCTCCGCCTTCACCATCCCCTGCGGGACCACAGCTGCCACCGGAACCTGCAACAATCTGCTCACCAAGCGTTGGAATCGCACAAATCTGTTCAAGGCAGGCCTGACCGGATGGGTCGCCGGGCAAGCAAGTGCTGCTGCCGGTGTCGCCGTCACCGTCGCCGTCACCGTCGCCGTCACCATCGCCATCACCGGCTGGGGGCTGCTGTGGATTCAAAATTCCTTCATCATCGCCATCCGAGCACGATGTGACAGAAACTGATACCGCAATCAAACTGAGCGATACCAACAATAATCTAAGAAAATCTTTATACATGACCAATTTCTCTCCTAAGAGAATCCCCTCAACGAAAAACAAAAACTATTTGCAAGCGGAAAACAATAAACCACTTGCGCACAAAAGTCAGCATTTTCTTACGGACTTCAGATCGAAACAAAGACTATCTACTGCTTAACATGCAGAACGCCAGAAAAAGTATTGATCAACTAGATGATTTAATAGAAATAATTCGCTCAATCAGAGTTCGAGAACCTGGCAATCATCACATCAATCAGTTTAAAAAAATCATATGGTGGGACTAGCAGGAGTCGAACCTGCGACCTGCCGCTTAGGAGGCGGCTGCTCTATCCAGCTGAGCTATAGCCCCGTTTTACGTTTTTTCATGCCTACGTTTAAGGCATCTGTATGCCGCTGCCCGGCACACCACCACCCTGACCAGGCACCACAATTTGTGACTGCGACTCACGCTGCATTCTTTTGAGTTCTTCCAGGGTTTCAATAATTCCCCGCTTGGCAGCATCGGGGAAACCTGCAACAGCTTCTTCGATACTGGATGCCTCAATAGTGAAATTTACGGGCAAACTCCCCATGGGGGTCATAATTGTTGTGTGACCCTCAAATATTCTTTGCCGGGCATCATCATCGCTACCATCAGACTTGATCGGAATCATGCACCTGATAACGCCCGCCTTGCGGTCCGTAACATTTTCTTCACGATACAACTGTTCGGTATCGAACTTGATTTCAGGGAGTTCCTGCTCTTCTGACATGATATAAAGCCATTGATAATAAATTCAGGCGAGCATATTACCCGTTTACCTGCTCACTGGCATTAGTGAGCAGGTATTCTAGGGAACGTTTATTTATTCATGCAATGCTAAAACAGATATGTCGGCAGAAAACACATGCGAAATTTCAATAATGGCAAAGGCCCCTGTAGCCGGCTATTGCAAGACCCGGCTCATACCCCATATTGGCGCACCGTCCGCTGCAAAACTACAACGCGATCTAATCAACCACACGATTAATACTGCACAGAAAGCGAAACTGGGACAGGTAATACTATGGTGTACTCCTGACACCCAACATATGGCTTTTATCAAGGAAAGAATTCAGAAGAAAGTGATTCTGAAAAGACAGGTCGGTCACGACCTCGGAGCCAGGATGCTGCATGCCATCCGCCGGGGGTTAATGCATAACAAAAAAGTCATTTTGATTGGCACAGACTGTCCTGTGTTGACCACTGATGATCTACTTTATGCGTCAAAGCAGCTCGATATTGTTGACCATGTTTATCAACCCGCTGAGGATGGCGGTTATGTCATGGTCGCCAGCCGTAAATATGTGCCGAAGCTTTTCCGAAGCATACCCTGGGGTGAGCACAGGGTGATGTCTCTGACTCGACGACGACTGCAACAATCCGGCAGCATATTTACAGAGAGTAACTTGCTGTGGGATGTTGACGAATTCACCGATTTCAAACGCATGAAAACAGAAAAAATATTGGATTGATTATTCACCATATACGGTGAGTGTCAGCCGACGCAGATGTCCCTGAAGCCTGTGCTCCCAAAGATAAACACCTTGCCAGGAACCCAGCGCCAGTCTGCCCTCTTTAATCGGAAGGCCTATATCCGAAGCTGTCAGCACACTCCGTACATGGGCTGGCATGTCATCCGGCCCCTCCATGGTATGCACAAAATCCGAATCACCGTCAGGTACCAGGCGCGACATAAAAACCTCAAGATCACGGCGCACATCAGGATCAGCATTTTCACATATAAGTAAAGATGCGCTGGTGTGATGTACAAATAGCTGAGCCATACCGGTGTCTATGTGCATCTCCAATATGATCTCAGCCATTTTAGAAGTGAGCTCTGTAAATCCCCTTCCCGGTGTTCTGATTTCTATAGACTTCTGCGCGATCACTCGAACCTCCTTGCCCTCCTGAACCTGTCTTCAGCCTGTATACCATATCAGTAAAATTTCCGCGCAATTGTAGGTTGTAAACGGGCTCACACAGACCACTAATATTCACACAAGACATTGTTTTAATTAAGTTATTTAAGTCTGGAAATAAAAACGCTTGCGCTTGATAAAAAACATGGTAAAAAACGCAAAATAAGGCTTTGTCTAAGTGTATTGTCTCTGAATATGGAGAGTGCCAACATGACCGCTAAAAGTACGCGTGATGATGACGATGACGACTTTGTAGATGAAGACGGCGATTGGTCAGAAGCTGATGTCATTCCTGATGATGAGGACACTGACGCTCAACTGATGAAAAGTGACATTCAACGCCAGCGCGACTGGCGTGATCTGGAACGTTACAAGGAAGATCTCGAATTAAAGCGGCTGATGAGGGACGATTATCTTTTCGATGATGATGAGCGACCTTCAAGACATCATTGACTTCGCTTAACCCAGACCTTTCTTTAGCACGCCCATTGCCTCTTCGATACTTTCGACTATCGAGAAGCGGTTCAGGTCGTCATCTGAAATCAGTCCATGCTCCAGAAAAACATCAAAGTTAATCAGCTTGTTCCAGAATGATTTACCAAACAGCACTATGGGCACTTGCTCGGATTTCCCTGTCTGAATTAGCGTAAGCAACTCGAATAGTTCGTCCATGGTTCCGAATCCACCCGGGAAAATCACCATCCCTTTGGCCAAGTTCATGAACCAGAATTTACGCATAAAGAAATAATGAAATTCAAATGCCAGCTTATCAGTAACGAAAGGGTTGGCATCCTGTTCAAAGGGCAGTGAAATATTAAAGCCCACTGATAAATCAGGATCTACTTCATGAGCACCCTGATTAGCTGCCTGCATGATTCCAGGACCGCCTCCGGTACACACATGGTAACGCTGATCATGTTCGTGAGTTGCCGTCGTCCACAACGCAAGCTCTCTGGCTAACCCTCTGGCTTCCTGATAGTAATTCACGCCATCAATATCGCGTGCTTGCTTATGATCCAGTCGTGCTGATCCATAGAAAATTACGGCGTTATTTACACCCAGCTTCTCAAACCGCTGCTGCGGCTCCAGATATTCAGCCAGGATCCGGATGGTACGGGCCTCAGGACTCATCAGGAAGTCAAGATTCTTGTAACTCTTTTCCATGTCATTTCCCGGTCGGTACAACGCAAGTTGATTGCACACTCAAAATACAATCCTGCAGGGTCAAATTTATTCAATCCAAGTCTATGTTATTCCGCCAATTATTACTTAAAGACTTGAAAAATTTATTTCTAATCCCCACAAAAAAATTGTGGTACACAAACACCCTATGTGGGAAAGGAGTAAGTCAAATGAATATGAAAATGTATGAACCCAATGCCTGGTTAAATCGTCTACAGAACGAATTTGGCCGCCTGCTTGACCCTGAATTAAGCATGGGTGATTTAACAACCAGCAACAACGTCTGGGCACCTGCAGTTGATATTAAGGAAGAGGAAAACCGCTACCTTATTCACGCTGATCTTCCCGGAGTCAACCCTGAAGACATAGATATCACGCTGGAACATGGTGTGCTCACAATTCAAGGCACACGGAATGAAGAAAAGTCTGAAGACAAAAACGGCTATCACCGTGTTGAACGCTTCCGTGGTCGCTTTGTACGAAGCTTTGCGCTGCCAGATACAGTAGACAATGAGAAAGTAGATGCCCAATTGAAAGAAGGCGTGCTTAACATTGTGATCGATAAAAAAGAGCGCGCTAAACCAAGGCGAATTTCAGTCAAGCATTAATTGATTAGTTCGTTAACTAACCTGCCCTCCCCTTTCGGGCGGACTTCATAGTCCGCCCTTTTTTGTATCCAACCCAGCATTTTTACAAGTAAAACACCTTCATCCAAAGAAGGCATGACATGTCTGCTTGACCTGAATCATTGAAAACACAGGCAGATTGCCCCATATATGAATCAACAACGTTCCAGGAGTTTTCAATGAGAATGGACAAACTGACCAGTAAATTCCAGATTGCTTTGGCTGATGCCCAGAGTATTGCTGTAGGGCGTGATCATTCTGAAATCACGCCTGTGCACGTAATGCTCGCGCTGCTGAACCAGGAAGGCGGGACTGCCAGGCCATTACTGGAACAGTCAGGCGTAAATCTTCATCAACTTCGCAGCAAACTGGATCAGGCACTTGATGACCTGCCGCAAATCGGAGAGGCCACCGGAGATGTACAGGTCAGCCAGGATATGGCCCGACTGTTGAACCTCAGTGACAAACTTGCTCAGCAACGTAAAGACCAATTCATTACCTCAGAACTATTTGTTCTGGCCGCCGTTGAAGACAAATCAGGCTGTGGAGAAATCCTCAGAAGCTCAGGCGCCACCAAACAGTCTGTAGAGAAGACCATTGAGACATTACGTGGCGGCGCTTCAGTCAATGACCCTAATGCTGAAGAACAACGCCAGGCACTGGAAAAATACACCATCGATTTAACCGAGCGTGCTGAACAGGGCAAGCTGGACCCCGTCATTGGTCGTGATGAGGAAATCCGTCGTGTGATCCAGGTGCTTTCTCGACGGACTAAAAACAACCCCACACTGATCGGTGAACCTGGTGTTGGCAAGACGGCAATTGTGGAAGGGCTGGCATTGCGCATCATAAATGGCGAGGTGCCCGAAGGCCTTAAAAGTAAACGCCTCCTAAGCCTTGACCTTGGCGCCCTGGTCGCCGGTGCAAAGTTCAGAGGCGAATTTGAAGAACGTCTCAAGGCTGTGCTCAGTGACCTCAGCAAACAGGAAGGACAGATTATCCTGTTCATTGATGAAATCCATACACTGGTGGGTGCTGGCAAGGCAGAAGGTGCGATGGATGCCGGCAATATGCTCAAACCTGCCCTTGCACGTGGCGAACTGCATTGCGTAGGCGCCACTACACTGGATGAATATCGCAAGTACATCGAAAAGGACGCTGCTCTGGAGCGTCGCTTTCAGAAAGTACAGGTTGATGAACCCTCGGTGGAAGACACCATTGCCATATTGCGTGGCTTGAAAGAGCGCTACGAGGTACATCATGGCGTAGATATTACTGATGGCGCCATCATCGAAGCTGCCAGACTGTCGCATCGTTACATTTCGGATCGCCAGCTTCCTGACAAGGCTATCGATCTGATTGATGAAGCCGCATCCCGTATACGTATCGAAATAGATTCCAAACCCGAACCTTTGGATCGTCTGGACAGGCGCCTGATCCAGCTCAAGATGGAACGTGAGGCGCTTAAAAAGGAAACTGATAAAAACTCGAAAGACAGACTGGACAAAATAGAAACGGAAATTTCCGAGCTTGATCGCGAGTACAGTGACCTCGATGAAGTCTGGAAGTCTGAAAAAGCCCAGGTAGCCGGCTCAAGTGGCGTCAAGGAAGAACTGGAACGAGCCAAACTCGAAATGGAAGCGGCACGACGCGCGGGTGATCTGACTCGCATGTCAGAACTGCAATACGCACGCATACCCGAACTGGAAAAGAAAATATCAGAAGCGGGTGACGAGGTAAAAACTGAATTCACATTACTGCGTAATAATGTGACAGAAGACGAGATCGCAGAAATCGTTTCAAATTGGACGGGTGTACCTGTCTCAAGACTGCTCGAAGGTGAACGGGATAAATTGCTACGTATGGAAGATGCCTTGCATACGCGAGTCGTAGGCCAGAACCAGGCCGTAAATGCAGTTGCCGATGCCATTCGTCGCTCAAGGGCAGGCATCTCCGATCCTGACAAACCGATTGGCTCATTCCTTTTTCTTGGCCCTACCGGTGTCGGTAAAACCGAATTATGCAAAGCACTGGCGAATTTCATGTTTGATAGTGACGAGGCCATGGTTCGCATCGACATGAGCGAATTCATGGAAAAACACTCCGTAGCACGCCTTATCGGCGCACCTCCCGGATATGTTGGCTACGAAGAAGGCGGATACCTTACAGAAGCTGTGCGACGCAAGCCCTACTCTGTCATCCTGATGGATGAAATAGAGAAAGCTCACCCGGACGTATTCAACGTGCTTTTACAGGTACTGGATGACGGACGACTCACAGATGGACAGGGTCGAACCGTAGATTTTCGCAATACTGTTATCGCCATGACCTCGAATCTGGGTTCTTCGTTAATTCAGGAAATGGCCGGCGAAGAAAATTACGAAGACATGAAATCTGCAGTGATGGAAATTGTTAACAAGGAATTTCGTCCGGAATTTATTAATCGAATTGATGAAACCGTTGTTTTCCATCCATTGGCCAAAGAGCAGATACGCAATATTGCCCGCATTCAAACTGAAACCCTCTGCCTAAGGTTAAAGGAAAAGGGAATTCAGCTGGAACTCACCGATACGGCATTGGACAAGCTTGCAGAAGCTGGCTTTGACCCCGTATATGGTGCACGGCCGCTTAAGCGTGCCATACAACAGCTGATAGAGAATCCACTTGCCAGAAAACTTCTGGATTCAGAATTCGTCGCTTCCGATCAAATCACTATCGACATACAGGAAGATGAAATTACTTTCTCCGGATCAAGTTTGTAAGCCATTTCCTATCCTTATTAGGCACAAATGATGACATCGCATAGTCACCGAGGCTGATAATAGTTAGCGGGCAACCTCACTAAAGTACGGACGCAAGGGACATAACCCTGAAGTACTTTTTCACGAGGAGCGCTAATGACTTTATCCAAGCAAGCATCAACAATTTTAATATCCCTGTTTTTTGGGTTGTCCATGGGACTGACCGGTTGTGGTGGTGGTGGAAGTAGTGATACACCAGTATCTGTTTCTGGTGGAGGAACAGGTGGAACCGGCGGTGGCGATGGTGGTACTGGTGGAGGCACTGGCGGAGGTACTGGTGGTGGCGATGGCGGCACTGGTGGAGGAACAGGCGGTGGTGATGGTGGTACGGGCGGTACTACAGCATTCTCCGGTGTAGAAGGCCCCCTAGACCCGGTACAGGACGGAATCAGTTCTGTAGTTTCAGATCAGGTAGGTTCAGCGCTTCCTGAACCACTCAGCAGCACAGTCATGTGTGCAGACGAAGCCATTGAGTCTCTTCTTGATGCACCCGATGCACTACTGGTTGCATTCGCCGCACTTCCAGGTGGCGCCGACCCTGCGGAGGGCTTTAATGGCGCTGCCGGTGATATGAGCGCTTCACTTCAGATGTTTGCAGCAAAACTGCAATCTACATTACTTATTCTATCCGGCCAGTCTGCTGTTTGTGACGCTGGCAGCATAGGCGGTAATCCGTTTGCAGATACTCCCCTTGAACCTGTCGGCGTACCTCTTGCGGCACTCATAGGGGCTCTGGAGTCTGCAGGAGATGGTAGCGGTAGCGGTGACGATCCCAATCTGACTGTAGTCGCGGCAACCATCATGCCTTTGCTTGACCAACTCAGCACAGGATTTGCTGCACTCCCTCCTGAACTTACCGGAGCTCCCGTAGCAGGTGGCGTCATCAATGCAGTTGATGTATTGATCACGGACCTCTCCGCATTACTGGGAGACGCCGGCGCCTATGACTCGGCGGCGACTGAAGCCTCAATTGAGACCTTACTCAATAATGCACTCAGCAATCTGCTTCTCGGTGTTTTGCCTGTAAGTGATTTTGACGCTGCAACGGGTGAAGATTTCACAACCGCGATTCAGGATGGAATTGACACCATGACCGCCGAATTCGGCACGGGTCTGGGCATGATTATCACGCCCGCATTCAACGACGGCCTCGATGGTGCATTGTCTCCAATTCTTGATCCGGTTGAAGGCCTGCTTACGCAGCTGCTCAACAGTGGCGAAGACGGTAACGGCAATCCTCTTGACGGTGCTCTAGCTGCCCTGGCAGGTGATGGCGTGTCTCCCCTGGATAGCTTTCTGGCAATGCTCATTGCAGGCGCTGATGGAACACCTTTGCAAGATCTGGCCGCCCAGTTCCCTGACGGCGGTACAGGCACACCAGCTGACGACCTTCTGATACTGGTTGATCCGGCAAATGCTGCCGAACTGGATACCGTGCTGGGTGCATTGAGCACGCTGTTCGCTGGTACCCCGCTGGACGGGATTCTCGACGAAATCCTTGGCGGGTTACTGGATCCTCTTCCCTAACGGCAGGAGCAGATTCAGTCACGAGGTAATGCTCTGAATCTGTGTTAAGGGTGGTTGATCCAGCCTCCTTGTAGTTAACCACCCGGAAGCCCGGTCTCTGACCGGGCTTTTTTATGTCCGCAATAAAATACCGATAGGGCAAACAGATTTTTTATGACACTCTGTCCGGCGAACCACTGGAACCTGCCTGTGCAATTTTTGACCACCCTCCACACCTTAGAAACCCTGTCACCTGACAGAGAAAGCCCCGTATTACGGGAATTTATTGTAAATATTATAAAAATAACAATGAAAACAGGTGATTTTCCCCACAGCGATTAAGTAGAATCCTGACACTTGACCTAATGGATCCACGGAGGGAACCATGCAAGTTATCAGGACTTTTTCTGATAAAAACGGCTGTTACGCTACGGCAGGTAGCGTAACAACGTTCAATCAAAGACCTCAGTGCCAAACCGGCACTTCAAACTCTTATATGCGCTTAACTGAATCCAGTTCGGTTGCGGTTGCGCATGTAAAAAATTCAGCCTTAACCGGCTTATCCTTAACCATTGAAGCATGGAGGCAGATATGTTCTTAAGACCCTTGAAAAAACTCACCATCCTCACACTTGTGCTCGGATCCGCGATCAGCCTGGTTGCTTGCAGCGACTCAGACAACAGTGACAACTTAATATTCGAGGACAACACCCCACAGGACACCAACAGCAACAGTGTTTCCGAAGGCGTAGAAGGACCTCTTGATGCCCTGCAAACTCCCTTGAGTGAAGACGTATTTGGTCAACTCGTTGCCGCTACGACCGGCACGCCTTTAGAGGGAGTACTCGATTGTGCCGGGCAAGCAGTCGTCATTGATCTGCTTGACGTTGTTGATTCAATCGCAGTCGGTCTAATAGAGGCATCTGAAGGTAGCGACCCAACCATGGCACTGAGTAACTCAAGTGAGAATATTCAGCTTTCCTTGCAGGAACTCGCGAATGACTTACCCGGCGCACTGACTGCACTTGCAGGTGATGATTGCAATGGAGAATCCGGCGACGGCAATGGCGGCTTTTCCGGTGGAAACAATCCGCTTTCCGGAACACCGCTCGCCCCGCTTGGGGATGCATTGGCACCTGTTCTAGCCGGCCTGCCTGCTTCCAATAGTGATGTAGGTGACGACATGGACCTACAGTCACTTTCTGCATTTATGCATGAACTTTCTCTGGCATTCCAGAGCGGTCTCGACCAAGTTCCCGCAGAAGCTGCAGAAGCGCCTATATTTGGCGGCATCCTGAAAACCCTGGAAACAGCATTTATCGATCTTGATAATACGCTGATGCCTTTGGGTATTTATAACGGTGACGCCGCAGCCGACGCCCTTGAGGTGACATTGAATCACCTGTTGGTGAACATACTGACCGAGATCGTGCCTCTGAAATTCATTGAAGAGCAGGCAGGTACTCCTCCAGGCCAGTTCACCGGTCCGATTGAAGAAGGCGTAGGCATGGCAACGGCTGGTCTGGGTGACAACTTGCTTTCTGTTGCATTACCCCAGTTGGCTGACGCGCTGAATGGCCCGCTATCCCCAGTACTTGGCCCGATTGAAAACGAAGTACTGCCGGCCATTCTCGGCCCCATCACAGATGCCCTTGCAGGTGGAGATGGTGGAGATAGCGCCAGTGGCCCAACAGGTACACCACTGGATCTCCTGCTGGGTCCCATTACCGCAGCTTTAGGTGGTGGAGATTCAAGTGGTGACGGCCCAACCGGCACACCGCTTGACCTGGTTCTGGGACCACTGTTGGCTGCTATTCCAGCACCCTGATGCAACGCGCTCCCTCTCCCCCTTGAACCAAGGGGGAAAGGGGTTGTGGAAACAAGAAAGCCCCGCAGTGCGGGGCTTTTTTATAGGCCAGTTATTTCAAAGTAACCGTCCCACCTTTGACGTTAACCACCTTCAGGCTGGCAGTCTTTCCACCACTGTTGGTGGTGGTAGCGCCAGCCACGCTGCCCGAGTAGGTCCTGTCGGTGCTCGAGACTGTGCTGCTATCCGTAGTGGGTGTGTTGCTCTTCTTTTTCTTTTTGCCGTCACAGCCACTGATGCCCACGGACAGCACAGCAATCAGCACCAGGCTCAGCAGATGCCTGCGCCGCCCAACGCCCACCATGCCTATCAAAGGCAGCAACAGCAGGCCGCTGCCCGCCAGCAGTATCTCTCCACTCATAACAATCCCCTGCTTGAAGTCGGCGGTGACGATAAAGTTGTGGGTCTGGCCGGCCGGGACGATGTACGGCGGCGATATGGCCTGGCTGATGACCCCGTCGGCCGGGATGTTGGTGGTCTCGGCCAATTGGGCATCGGCACTGTCCAAGACCCCGTTGTCGTTCAGGTCCCGGTAGATACGCACCCTGGCAATGTCGGTCGGCACCGCATTCTGCGTCGCGACCTTCACGTTCAGGGCACTGATCAGCGCATCGAAGGCATTGGCGTTCTGCAGACCAAAGGTCAGCAGCACCACATTGGCCTGACCGGGGCTCGCGGTCTTGTCTCCCGCGCCCTTGCCCGAGGTATCAAACACGCCCACCTCATCGTCCACGATAGAGATGGTCACCTGGCTGGGCGTGCCTGTATTGCCATTGATGATCGTACCCAGCGACACCAGCACTGCCTCGTTGGGTTCATCAAAGGTATCGTCCTTTGATGTGATGGTCAGGCTGGCCGTGCTGCCACCCGCAGCGATGGTGAGCGAGGTGGCACTGGCCGTGTAGTCGTCACTGCCCGCCTGGCCACCCAAGTTGATGGGGATGGTCACGTCCTGGAAGCCCAGGTTGGACAGCGTCGCCGTCACCGTGGCCACACCCCCATTCTCATCAATGCTGCTCTTGTCCACGCTCAGCGAGACGCTGGGCGCACCGTCATCATCGATGATCCTGGTGCTCACCATGTCGGCCGCCCCCTTGATGGCATTGGTCGATACCGCCGTCATCTTCACCAGGATGCTTTCATCCATCTCGTCGGCGCTGTCGTCAATCGCCATCAGGGTCAGGGTGGCGGTGGTGCTGTTGGCGGGGATGGTGAGCGTGGTGGCCGCGCCACTGTAGTCAGTACCACTGGTCGCCGTGCCGGTGAAGTCCAGCGTCACGGTGACATCCGTGGAACGCGCTGCCCCCAGGGTCGCAGTGACCACGGCCTTGCCGCCGTTCTCGGGGATGCTGTCCTTGTCGATGGACAGGTTGACGCCCGGTTTCTGCACCACGTCGATGGTCACCGTCGCAGGATCACTATCGGCAGCCCCATCGTTGGCCTTGACGGTGAAACTGTCGGTGCCTACAAAGCCACTATTGGCGGTATAGGTAAACTCACCATTGGGCTGCACGCTCAGCGTGCCATTGGTCGGGCCGGTCACCTGCATGAAGCTCAAGGTATCCCCGTCCGGGTCACTGCCCGTCAGCATGCCAGTGATGGCATCGCCCGTCACGCCGCTCACAGTCTGGGCTTTGGCTGTGGGCTTGTCATTCACGCCCGTCACGGTGATGGTGGCGGTGGCCGCATCGCTGTCGGTCGTGCCATCGTTCACCTTGAAGGTGAAACTGTCCGTACCATTGAAATTGCTATTGGGGGTATAGGTAAAGTTGCCGCTGGCCTGCACCGTCACCGTGCCATTGGCCGGGTCACTGGCCTTGGCAAAGATCAGCTTATCACCCTCCGGATCACTGCCGGTCAGGGTATCCGTCAGCGGCGTGTCCTCCGCCGTGGTGCCGGTGGCGGCATTGGCCGTGGGTTTGTCGTTGACGTTGGTGACCGTCAGGAGAAAGGTGTGTCCGACCGTACTGTGGCCGTCACTCACCCAAAGCGTCACCTTGACCTGACCAAACTGGTCAGCAGCCGGCGTCAGGGTCACAGTGCGACTGCCATCGATCGGGCTGGCCGGGCCAATCACGATCCCGCTGTTGGGCAGTAGCGTTGTGTTGTTGCTGATGCCGGTAACCGTCAAGTTTGCATCGTCGCTGTTGCTGTCGGCCACCGTGAAGCCAATCGGACTTGAGGACGTGTCCTCGTCCATCATCTGATCCGGGATATCCGAGATAGTCGGCGCCGGGTTATCGTCGTCATTGATGGTACCGGTGGCGCTTACAGTTTTGGCCTCATTGGCAAACTGGGCATTCGTCGGCGCTTGCAGTGTCAGGGTAAAGGTTTCATCCCCTTCAGTGACAATATCGCCACAGACATCCACGTTGACAATCGCTCCGCCAGCCCCCGGGCTGACGGTGACGGTTCTGGATGTGGTGATGTAATCAACACCCGCCGTACAGCTGGCACCGCCGGTGGCCGTGTCATCGCTCGTGGTGGCCGTGGCGCTCACGGCCTGGTTGCTGACCTTGTCCAGGCTCACCGTGAAGCTCATTTCAAGCGTACCCGTGTTCCCCTCGGTGAGGCTGCTATCGGCTACGTTCAGGGTCGGGGTAATCACAAACAGGTGATCCTCCACCTCGCCCTGGGGGCCGTCTGCTGAAGCACTCAGACCACCGACAGAGGAGATACGCCAGCGGCTGAAGAATTTACCGGCGCTGTACGCATACAGGGGCGTGAAATTGCCCTGGGGTTCACCCTCGTAAAAGGGATTGTTAAAAGTGAGAGTGGTGTCGCCGGTTACACCGCTGTAATCCTGTGCATTTGCGATCTGCTCACCGTCATCTTCAAAATCCCCATCGGCATTGAAGTCAATAAAGGCATCCAGCTTGCCGCTACCGCCGATATTGAGGTCAACACTACTGGTACCACGATCAACAAGGATCAGATTACTGACGCCATCCTCGTCATCGCCACCTGCATCAGTGTCATCTCCATCGGCATCAAGGCTGGCTTGATACGCTTCATCGGCATCAGGGCCGGCTGTGCCCAGAGAGGGATTGTTATCTATTGAAATCTTGTGTTTGGCAGAGGGGTAACCGGAGGGATTCGATTCGAAACAGTAAAGCCCTACCGAACCACTGCAATTCGCGTTGTTAGTATTCAACCAGCCAGAGTCGACCTTTTGTGGAAGTCCGTAAGTTGCATATATTGAAAAGGAGTTGGAGGTCCAGTCCTGACAATTATTGGCCGTTCTCATGCCAGCAGCATCTGTACCCGTCAACCTCCAAATTGTACTCGGATCAGTTTGCTCATTGACGCTGACTGCATTCTGCAAGGGTGTATTGGCTGCATCAAACAAGGCTGCCTTGTTGTCTGCGATTACCACTGTAGGATCAGTCGCGCGTACAAATATGCTATCCACTTCTAAGCGATCAATGGCATTGACAGTACTGGTAGACAACAAGGCCTTCCAGGTGCTGCCGCTGGCGTTGGCGATCTGGGAAAATTCACCCGTGGCGGCAGCCTGACAAAGCTTGTCAGCGCCATCCAGCCCGTCAGTGCCGCCACCTGCCGTCTTCAGGTCACCTCTGAATGTTTCCGAGGTAACGAACATCCGGATTTTCGTGGCTGGCAAGTCACCGTAGTCATATTCAGCACAGGAAATTCTGCGAACGACGTGATAATCCTTTTGTGATATATAAACATTATCGTGGGCATCAACATAAACACCGTTGGGCCCACCTATCTGTGCACTGGCAGGGGGGCCACCATCCCCGCTATATCCTGTAGCGCCGGTTCCAGCCAGGGTGGTAATGACACCCGTAGCGGCATCAATCTTTCGAATTCTGTGGTTGTTCTTATCAGCAATGAGCACATTGTCCTGGTTGTCTACAGCCACATCCAAGGGGAACTTCAATTTCGCGGCCGTCGCCTGCCCATTATCACCGCCATATCCGGCAGTTCCCGTCCCGGCAATCGTGGTAATGACACCTGTTGCCACATCAATCCTGCGGATGCGGCTATTAAAAAAATCGGCAATCAGCACATTACCCGTGGAATCCAGTGCAATGCCGGAAGGAAGGCCCAACTTCGCCGCCGTGGCTTGCCCGCCATCACCGCCATAAGCCAGTACCCCTGTCCCGGCGATGGTCGTAATCACACCCGACGTGAAATCAACCTTGCGAATCCTGTGATTGCCGCTGTCGGCAAAAATCAGATTCCCTGCGGCATCGATTGCCAGGCCTATAGGCTGGTTTAAACTAGCGCTGATGGCTTGCCCACCATCACCGCTATATCCATAGGATCCCGTCCCTGCGACTGTAGTAATCACCCCTGCGGTATCCACCTTGCGGATTTGATGGTCAAAAGTCATCGAAATATAGAGGTTGCCTGCCGAATCAAGAGCAAGATCACTAGGCGTACTTATATTGGCGCTGGTCGCCGCCCCATTCTCCCCGTGGGATGCGGTGGCACCCGCTACTCCGGTGCCGGCAAAGGTTGTAATGACC
The DNA here is from genome assembly GCA_041622995.1 of Nevskiales bacterium. Classification (GTDB taxonomy): domain Bacteria; phylum Pseudomonadota; class Gammaproteobacteria; order Nevskiales; family CAJXLF01; genus CAJXLF01. The sequence continues at coordinate 1,027 of JBFJXR010000009.1, read as the reverse complement.
CCCGAGGTATCTATCCTGCGCACTCTATTGTTGTTGTAATCCGCGAGGTAGATATTCCCCGCAGGATCCACGACCACACCTTGTGGAGCTCGCAGCTGCGCACTGGTCGCAGGCTGATTATCGCCGTTATATCCCTGAGTACCTGTCCCGGCAATGGTATTAATCGTGCACTCACTTGCCATTGAGCCCATTGAAAAGCCAGACAGCAGTAATAGCAGGGCTGCCTTAAACAACAGTGACAGCTTCTGATTAATAGTGAAGAAGTTGAAAGCGCAGAGAGAAATTCCCTGCTGATGGGCGGATGTAAGCATCTTGGGCCTCTCCTGCATGCCAGCGTTATACACGCACGTATTGCTATTTATTCGAGGGCAAGAAAAGCCTGGATGCTTCCTTTCACGCAGAATTTATTACCCAGCCTGATTGTTCAATGTACTTGCTGGAACTTTGAATGTAAATAAAAAAGCCCGGCACATGGCCGGGCTTCATACTGGCTACGAATCGGCTAGTCGACACGCTCCAGAATGGTCGCCACACCCTGCCCGAGGCCGATACACATGGTCGCTAAACCAAACTGTGCATCTTTCTCGTTCATGATGTGTGCCAGAGCACCGGTGATACGTGAACCGGAACATCCCAATGGATGACCCAGGGCAATCGCCCCGCCCTTCACGTTGATGATGTCAGCCTTGTCTTCAATCTTCAGTTCCTTCATCACCGACAACGACTGAGCGGCAAATGCCTCATTCAGTTCGATGTAATTGATGTCAGACATTTCCAGACCGGCACGTTGCAGGGCTTTCTGTGTCGCAGGTACGGGACCCCGACCCATGATGGATGGATCACAGCCAGCCGTAGCCATGCCGCGAATCTTCGCCATCGGTTTCAGGCCCAGCTCCTTGGCCTTATCGGCAGACATGACCAGAACGGCTGAAGCACCATCTGACAAAGCAGATGAATTACCCGCCGTGACTGTGCCACCCTTAGGGTTAAACACAGGACGCAAGGAAGCCAGCGCTTCAAGCGTTGC
>JBFJXR010000008.1:0-71680 GCA_041622995.1 Nevskiales bacterium | reverse complement strand
GTGCCCGGGAACATCAGTCCAAGCTCACCACGAATTGCAAAGCCTGGGTGTTTGCGGATAAATGGCGTGCCAATTCCGAAGCCAAGATAAGGTGCAAACTTGTTGGCTTTCATATCTGCTGACAACGTGCCGAGTTGCGCTGGTGAAAATGTCTGGTTGCCGATTTTGCAGCCGGCAGGATTGCGGCAAGATGCTTCACTTTCAAATTTGAATTTATTCGCTGTAGCGCCGACGGATAAAACTATGCCTTTCCAGGAAAAGGGTGTGATGTCAGCAAACAGGAAACCTCCGCCCAGTTTGATATCACCTTTGTACTTGATCTGATCACTCGTGGTTTCAAAGCTGACATTGCCACCACGAATTGAACCGCGTATGGACAATACATCGGTAAATGCATGACTGGCCTCTATGCCAAATCCTGTGGAACCATGGCTGATGCCAAAGGTCCAGCCACTGGCATCCTTATCGTTTAGAGTTCTCGGATCGCCCCAGCCTTTAAATTCAGCAGAAGAAATTGAAGACCACGAAAGCAGTCCAATAATGAGTCCAGTCGTAATTGCCCGCATTGATATCTCCCTGATACCTGGATAGATAGCGAATTGTTTCGCTTTAATGATGCGGAGAATCTCAGGAATACGTCTTGTGTGCAAGATCATCTCCATTTTGTTGGGATTTGGATTTATTAATGCAGGCGTTTCTATGCCCTTTTTATCCTGTCAGATAATGCCCGATTATGATGCTTCATGCTTTCAATTGAAGTTGATGACTTGCATTTTCACTGCAAGAAGCGAGGTCATGCTGCAGTCAGCGGGATATTAAATTGCTTTAGCCTCTGGCCTCACAGTGACGGGCGATTTCTGGTCAGTAATATATCTGGTTAATTATTGATTCTGACTCCAATATTGACGTCCTTTCCTGGCGCGCCTTGTGGTATCATTTCAAGCTTAATTTTGGGATGAAATCTTCGCCCCGAAGACAGGTGGGCGACACGGCGTTTTTGTGTCGTCAGGCGTTTGCCAAATACTAGTAATCAACGCGGGAAAATCACCTCATGACTGAGGTCGCAAAAGAAATTCTGCAGATCAATCTCGAAGACGAGATGAAACGTTCTTACCTCGATTACGCCATGAGCGTGATTGTAGGCCGGGCCCTGCCGGATGTGCGGGACGGGCTTAAACCAGTGCATCGCCGCGTACTTTACGCCATGCGTGAGCTGGGGAACGAATACAACAAACCCTACAAGAAATCTGCCCGTGTGGTCGGTGACGTGATCGGTAAGTATCACCCGCATGGTGATTCAGCCGTTTACGACACCATCGTGCGTATGGCACAACCGTTTTCCATGCGATACATGCTGGTGGATGGTCAGGGCAACTTTGGTTCGGTGGATGGCGATTCTGCAGCTGCCATGCGATATACCGAAGTCCGTATGTCGCGTATTGCGCATGAGTTACTGGCAGATATCGACAAGGAAACGGTTGATTTTATCCCGAACTACGATGAGTCCGAATCCGAGCCGGCGGTATTGCCTGCCAAGATACCAAATCTGCTGGTAAATGGCTCTTCGGGAATTGCCGTAGGTATGGCGACCAATATCCCACCACATAATCTGGGTGAAGTGGTAAAAGCCTGTATTGCGCTGATCGAGAATCCGGAAATAGATATTGAAGGTCTGATGCAGCATCTACCAGGCCCGGATTTGCCGACGGCGGCCATTATTAATGGTGCGCGTGGCATTCATGAGGCTTATCACACAGGACGTGGACGTATACATATGCGTGCCCGTGCCCATTTTGAAGAGATGGAAAGCGGTCGCGATCGTATCGTGGTTGATGAATTGCCATACCAGGTCAATAAAGCCCGCTTGCTGGAACGTATCTCGGAGTTGGTAAAAGAAAAGAAGATCGAGGGTATTTCCGATCTGCGCGATGAGTCTGATAAAGACGGCATGCGTATGGTTATTGAACTCAAGCGTGGTGAAAACGCCGAGGTCATGCTGAATAACCTGTATCAGCAAACAGCGTTGCAGACGGTGTTTGGCATCAATATGGTGGCGATTGAGGGCGGTCAGCCCAAGCTGATGAATCTAAAGGGTATTCTTGAGGCATTCGTCCGTCATCGTCGTGAGATAGTTACCCGTCGTACGCGTTTTGAACTGCGTAAGGCCAGGGCGCGTGCCCATATCCTGGAAGGGCTGACAATTGCATTGGCCAACATCGATGAAGTCATTGCACTGATCAAGGCCTCGAAATCGCCTGCGGATGCCAAATCCGGTTTGATGTCCAAACTCTGGGCGCCGGGGCAGATTACGGAAATGCTTTCACGTGCCGGGGCTGATGCCTCGCGTCCAGATGATCTTGATAAGCGTTATGGGCTTTCTGATAAGGGTTATCAGCTCAGCGAAGTGCAGGTGCAGGCCATTCTAGAGTTGCGTCTGCATCGACTGACAGGTCTTGAGCAGGACAAGATTGTTGCTGAATACCAGGAACTGCTCGGGGTCATCGCGGATCTGATCGATATTCTGGGTTCCGAAGAACGCCTTATGACGGTGATTCGTGAGGAACTGGAAGCGGTAGTCGAGCAGTTTGGTGACGAGCGTCGTACTGAAATCATCGAGAATTACGAAGATCTCGATATGGAAGACCTGATACCGCCTCAGGATGTGGTGGTGACCATGTCGCATGAGGGCTATATCAAATCCCAGCCGATTGATGAATATCGTGCCCAGCGTCGCGGCGGTCGAGGCAAGAGTGCTGCCAAGACCAAGGAAGAGGATTTTGTAGACAAGTTATGGGTAACACATACCCATGACTGGCTGCTGTGTTTCTCCAGTAAGGGCAAGGTTTACTGGATCAAGGTCTATAAGCTGCCCATGGCTGGCCGAGGCTCTCGTGGCAAGCCTATTGTGAATCTCTTGCCATTAGGTGATGGCGAGCAGATCAATGCGATTCTACCGATCAAGGAATTCACTGACGATTACAACGTGTTCATGGCCACCCAGAGTGGTACGGTGAAAAAGACCTCGCTGGAGGCCTACTCCCGTCCACGTCCAAGCGGCATTATCGCCCTGGATTTACGTGGAGAAGACCAACTGGTGGGTGTGGATATTACCCGTGGTGATCGTGACATTATGCTGTTCTCCAGTGAGGGCAAGGTGGTTCGCTTCGCTGAGACCGACGTGCGGCCAATGGGACGTACAGCCGGGGGCGTGAGAGGCATTCGACTGCCTGAGGGCGAGAAACTGGTGAGCCTGATTGTTGTGCGGGAAGGTAACATCCTGACGATTTCAGAACGCGGTTATGGCAAACGTACTCCTATAACGGATTACCCTGTACACAAACGTGGTGGTCAGGGCGTATGGGCATTGAAATCTACTGCCAAGACCGGGAAGCTGGTTGGTGCTACCGAAGTTCAGGATGGCAATGAGATCATGATGATCACTGATGCCGGCAATCTCGTCCGTACGGGTGTCGATGCGATTTCAATCATCAGTCGCAATACACAGGGCGTGAAAATTATCCGTGTGGATGAGGATGATCGACTTGTAGGGCTAGACCGCATTGTGACCGAAGAGGGTGACGAAGTTGTGGATGGCGAGCTCATTGAGGACTCAGAGGGAGAAGGTGCTGAGCCTGCACCCTTGCTAACGAAAACAGAAGCCAGTGAAGATGCTGCTGACTCGGAAGAAGGGGCAGATGAAGATGATTCAACAGAGGAAAATAATTGATGTCACGCGTGTATAACTTCAGCGCCGGTCCGGCGGCATTGCCGGAAGCCGTTCTCAAGCAGGCAGCTGAAGAAATGCTGGACTGGCAGGGCAGTGGCATGTCAGTGATGGAAATGAGTCATCGTGGCAAGGCATTTGTATCGATTGCCGAGCAGGCCGAGGCTGATTTACGTGAACTGATGGCTGTGCCTGATAACTATAAGGTACTGTTTCTCCAGGGAGGGGCGACCGGACAGTTCTCGGCTATTCCGTTGAACCTGGCTCAGGGCAGGGAGACTGCTGATTATGTCATCAATGGTTCCTGGGGCAAGAAAGCCGTCAAGGAAGCCGGCAAATACATGAGCAATGTCCGGGTTGCTGCTCAACCCGATAGCTTCAACATTGCCCCCGATCCTTCAAGCTGGGATTTGAGTGACGATGCGGCATATGTGCACTACACCCCGAATGAAACTATTGAGGGTGTCGAATTTCACACGGTGCCTGATGTCGGTGAAGTGCCGCTGGTGGCTGATATGTCTTCAACAATACTGTCACGGCCTATTGATGTTTCGAAATTTGGCGTGATCTATGCGGGCGCGCAGAAAAATATAGGTCCCTCAGGACTGGTTCTAACCATAGTACGTGAAGACCTGATCGGAAATGCGGTGGATACTTGCCCAATGGTGCTGGACTGGAAAGCGCAGGCAGATGCAGATTCCATGTTAAATACACCGCCATGTTATGCCTGGTATATCTGTGGGCTGGTGTTCCAGTGGCTCAAGGCGCAAGGCGGACTGGCTGCTATGGCTGAAATTAATCACCGTAAGGCGGCCAAATTGTATTCGGCGATTGATGGTTCAGGCGGTTTTTATACCAACCCTGTAGATGTCTCCAGTCGATCATGGATGAACGTACCTTTCGTACTTAAAGATGATGCACTGGATGAGGCATTTTTGAGCGGAGCCAAGGCTGCCGGACTGGAAACCCTCAAGGGTCATCGTTCAGTAGGGGGTATGCGAGCCAGTATCTATAACGCTATGCCAGAAGCCGGTATTGATGCCCTGATTGAATTTATGGCAGATTTCGCTAAAAACAACGGCTAATCTTCAAACATACATTTACAAATTACTTGAGAAACCATGTACAAAGTACAGACTTTAAATAATATTTCACCACTTGGGCTGGATCGCCTCCCGCGTGACAAATACGAAGTGGCTTCGGACCTGAATACACCTGACGCCATCATGCTGCGTTCATTCAATATGCATGATATGGATATTCCCGCTTCAGTCAGAGCCATCGGGCGAGCCGGCGCAGGGGTGAATAACATCCCTGTCGACAAATTGAGCAAGGCTGGCATACCGGTGTTCAATGCGCCCGGTGCCAATGCCAATGCGGTGAAAGAACTCGTACTGATCGGGATGTTGCTGGCTGCACGAAATGTCGTGCAGGCCTGGGACTATACCCGCGCTTTGGAAGGTGACGATAAGTCATTGAATGAAAAGGTGGAAGCCGGGAAGAAAGCCTATAAGGGTTTTGAGTTGCCGGGCCGTACGCTGGGCGTCATTGGACTGGGAGCCATCGGCGTTAAAGTGGCCAATACGGCCCTTGATCTGGGCATGAATGTTATTGGCTACGACCCGCAAATAACTGTTAAAAACGCCTGGCAGCTACATTCCGGCGTGGATCAGGCGCTTTCTGTAGACGAACTATTGTCAAAATCCGATTTTGTTACCCTGCATGTGCCGTTAATTGATGCAACACGTAACCTGATCAATGCTGATCGTATCAAGCTCATGCGTAAGGGCGCGACCGTGCTCAACTTCGCCCGGGGTGGCATTGTGGACGACAATGCGGTCAAGGCCGCTCTGGATGACGGTAAGTTGCACAGCTATGTCTGTGATTTTCCTAGTAATAACCTTAAAGGTAACGCCAAGGTTATTGCCCTGCCGCATCTGGGAGCTTCTACGGATGAAGCTGAAGATAACTGTGCTGTGATGATTGCTGATCAATTACGGGATTTCCTCGAAAACGGCAATATTGTCAATTCTGTAAATTTCCCTGAAACCGTGATGCCGCGCATGGAAGGGCTTTATCGCATTGGTGTCGTGAATGCCAATGTGCCGAATATGGTGGGTCAGATTTCGACTGTGCTGGCTAATCACAATCTGAATATTGCCGACTTGCTTAACAAGTCGCGTGGCGACATTGCCTATACGCTCATCGATGTGGAAAGTGAGTTGCCCGCTGCAGTTCTGGATGAAATTGCTGCCATTGAAGGCGTATTATCGGTACGTGCTATTTAAAAGGCTTTGCTGTGAGCGACTCTGATTCCAAACCTGATCCACTTGTCGAAGCACGTAAGCGTATTGACTCACTGGATGAAAATATCCAGAAACTGATCGCTGAGCGTGCATCCATTGCATTGGAAGTCGCCCGGATCAAGGAATCAGACGGTAACGGAAATGGTGACCACTATCGTCCGTCACGTGAAGCCGAGGTTTTACGGCGTATCATAGAACGTAACGAAGGGCCGTTATCCGACGAGACCATGGCCCGGCTGATTCGCGAGATCATGTCTGCCTGTCTTGCTTTGGAGTCACCATTAACCGTCGCCTATCTTGGTCCCGAGGGTACCTATACACAGGCAGCGGTTTACAAGCATTTTGGTCATGCAGTCAATGCCCACTCCATGGCGGCAATTGATGAGATATTCCGTGAAGTGGAGGCTGGCAATACCGATTATGGTGTAGTACCGGTCGAGAATTCCACCGAGGGTGTCGTCAGTCACACACTGGACCTGTTCGGTACTTCCCCTTTGCGTATCAGCGGTGAAGTGACCTTACCTGTGCACCATCATCTGCTGTCAAAAAATTCAGATCTGAGCAAAGTTAAACGGGTTTTGTCGCATTCACAGTCACTGGCGCAGTGTCGTAAATGGCTGGACAGTAACCTACCCAATGCAGTACGTGTTTCTGTCAGCAGTAATGGTGAGGCGGCACGGATTGTACGGGGCGAAGAGGATTCAGCGGCGATTGCCGGACGAGCAGCCTCGGAAGTTTATGATCTGTCGATATTGGCAAAAAATATCGAAGATGACCCTAATAATACGACCCGTTTCCTGATTATTGGTCGCCAGGAAGTGCCGTCAACAGGTAACGACATGACGTCGTTACTGCTTTCGGTGAATAATCGACCGGGTGCGCTATATGACTTGCTGGCACCGTTTGCATCAAGTGGCGTGAACCTGTGCCGGATTGAGTCGCGCCCATCCAGGCGCGGAACCTGGGACTACAATTTCTTCATTGATATTGAAGGTCATGCCGAAGATACTGCGGTTGCTGATGTCTTGGCTAAAATCAAGCAAGAGGCTGCCTTCTTCAAGGTTCTTGGTTCATACCCCAAGGCAGCACTCTAAAATGTCTGTAGATTTCAACAGCCGTGCCGTCGTTGGCGTGCAGGGCCTGACGCCCTATGTGCCTGGTAAACCTGTCGATGAGCTTGAGCGTGATCTGGGTATCACCAGTATTATCAAGTTAGCCTCCAATGAAAATCCTTTGGGAGCAAGCCCGCTTGCACAGCAGGCTGCTCTGGCGGCACTGAACGATGCTGGTCGTTATCCTGATGGAAATGGCTTCGCGCTCAGGCAAAAACTTGCGGTGCACCATGCAATAGCGGCTGATCAGATAGTGCTTGGAAATGGCTCCAACGATGTGCTGGATATGGTGGCACGTTGCTTTCTCGGGCCAGGCCGAAACGCAGTATTCAGTGAGTACGCATTCGCAGTTTATCCCATTGTAACGCGCGCAGTAGGTGCCGGGTTACGAATTGCCGATGCTTTACCTCGTGAAGATAGTGAACAACCGCTAGGACATGACCTGGAATCGATTCTGGCTCTTATCGATCAGAATACAGGTGTTGTTTTTGTTGCCAATCCCAATAATCCTACAGGTACATGGCTAGGCGCAGAAGCGATTCGTCAATTTCTTGAAGCTGTACCCCCGCAGGTTGTTGTGGTTCTGGATGAAGCCTACTTTGAATACATGTCGCCAGAGTTGCGGCCAAACAGCCGCGCATTGCTGGATGAATTTTCTAATCTGGTTGTGACACGTACTTTTTCCAAGGTTCACGGGCTGGCTGCATTGCGAATTGGCTATGGGCTGACCTGTGCCCAGATTGCGGGTCTGATGAACAGAGTGCGTCAGCCATTCAATAACAACAGTGCTGCACTGGCCGCAGCAATGGGCAGTCTGGAAGATACGGATCATGTGTCTCGATCAGTAGAATTAAATACGTCAGGTTTGCTGGAATTAGTGGATGGTATTCAAAATCTCGGCTTATCAGTACTGCCATCACAGGCCAATTTTCTAAGCATAGATTTTGGTCGGGAGGCACAGGGCATATTTCAGTCGCTACTTGAGGCGGGTGTTATTGTGCGACCGCTGGCATCATATGCCATGCCGAACTATTTACGTGTGACGGTGGGTACGCCTGACGAGAATCGTCGTTTTCTGAATAGTCTGGCAACTGTTTTAACTCAAGAGCCTGCCTGAAATGAGTCAATTTCATTCTGATCGACTGTGTATTATCGGCGTTGGCCTGATAGGCGGCTCGCTTGCCAGGGCTTTGCGTCAGGCGGGTACAGTCAATGAACTTATTGGCTGCGGCCGCAGTGTTGATAACCTGCAAAAAGCCGTAGACCTTGGTGTGATTGACCGTTTTGAACTTGATGCGGCGGCTGCGGTACAAGCCGCAGATATGGTGATACTGGCGACGCCGGTTTCCCATACTGCAGATTTGTACCGGCAAATTGCACCTCATCTCGATAAGGCTGCAGTGGTCACAGATGTAGGCAGTACCAAGGGCAGTGTCATTGCGGACATCGAATCCGTAATGGGGCAATTACCCGTTCACTTTGTCGCAGCTCATCCTGTAGCGGGTACCGAGCAGAGTGGGGTTGAGGCCTCATTTCCTGAGTTGTTTCATGAGCGTCGGGTGATTATTACACCGACTGAAACCACCAACGCTCAAGCGTTGGAACGTGTTATCGCCATGTGGACTGTGGTCGGCGCTGTGATTAGCCAAATGTCGGCAGAACATCATGATGAAGTTCTGGCAGCAACCAGTCATATGCCACACCTGCTAGCCTATGGTCTGGTGGATACACTGGCGACCATGGAAGAGCGTCGTGAACTGTTTTCTTATGCTGCGGGCGGTTTCCGTGACTTTACCCGCATTGCATCCTCCAGCCCTGAAATGTGGGCAGATATTGTTTTCGCTAATCGGGACGCATTATTGCCGGTGCTACAAAAATACCTGCAGGACATGCAGTCAATTCAGGGTATTGTAGAGGCTGGTGATAAGGAAGCTTTGCTGCAATTGTTCAGGCGGGCCAAGACAGAGCGCGACCGCTTCGCCTCTCTGGTAGGTCGTTTCGTTAAGCCCGGTGATTCAGAGTAGATTTTATGGCCAATATAAATTTTCTGGTATCAGCCGGCGGTCAATTGAGCGGTACCCTAAAGGTGCCCGGTGACAAGTCCATTTCCCATCGCTCGATAATGCTGGGAGCGTTGGCGCAGGGTCGCTCAGTCATCACCAATTTTCTGGAGGGTGCAGATTGTCTGGCGACCTTGAATGCATTTGCGGCTATGGGGGTGCATATAGAAAGACCTGATGCTGCTACTGTTGAAGTTCATGGTGTCGGTATGCGGGGTTTGCATGCGCCTGAAGGCATGCTTGATGTCGGTAATTCAGGCACTTCAATGCGCCTCCTGGCCGGTCTGTTATCGGCTCAATCGTTTGATTCGGTACTGACTGGCGACGACTCCTTGCGCAGTCGACCGATGGGACGGGTCATTACGCCACTGTGTAGTATGGGAGCTCAGATTTCCTCGGATAAAACAAAAGCGCCACTGAAAATCATTGGAAATCAATCGCTTCAGGGAATACGTTATGAAATGCCGGTGGCCAGTGCCCAGGTTAAATCCTGCCTGTTACTGGCAGGGCTATACGCCGATGGCATGACAGAAGTCTTTGAGCCTGGCCCAAGTCGTGATCACAGTGAGCGAATGCTGCAGGCTTTTGGCTATGCTGTGGATGTGCAGCCCGGCAGGGTAGCTTTATCAGGCGGGGGCTCGCTTCATGCATGTGACGTGAGTGTGCCGAATGACATTTCATCAGCGGCCTTTTTTATGGTTGCTGCGGCCATTATGCCAGGCAGCGAGATATTGCTTCTGAAGGTGGGTGTTAATCCAACGCGTGATGGTGTGATTACTATTTTGCGTGCAATGGGCACTGAAATTACATTGGAAAATGAGTGTATGCAGTCTGGTGAACCGGTGGCCGATATCAGGGTTAGGGGGGGCGAATTAAGGGGTATAAATATTGATCCTGCACTCGTGCCTCTGGCTATCGATGAGTTTCCGGCAATATTTATTGCGGCTGCATGTGCCGAGGGCGAGACTGTTCTCTCCGGGGCAGAAGAATTAAGAGTGAAGGAAAGTGATCGTATTCAGGTGATGGTAGATGGACTGCAAGCACTAGGTGTTGTTGCTGATGCGCAAGTGGATGGAATACGCATTGTCGGCAACGGAGATGCTGTGGTGTTTGGCGAGGGGCAAGTTAACAGTCATGGAGATCACCGCATTGCAATGTCATTTGCGATGGCGGCGCTTCGCGCTACGGGACCGATAGAAGTACTGAATTGTGCAAACGTAAACACCTCGTTTCCAGGGTTCGTGGAATTGGCGAAAACGGCCGGACTGAAAATTGAGGCTAAAGAAACATGAGTGCCGCACCCGTAATTACGATAGATGGTCCGAGTGGATCAGGTAAAGGTACAGTCAGTCGTCTGGTATCAAGAAAGCTGCAATGGGCATTGCTGGATAGCGGTGCACTATATCGCCTGATTGCTATTGCAGCACAGAATGCAGGCCTGAATCTGGAAAGCGATGTTTCAGAGATTTCGAGTCTTGCCAGGCATCTGAAGGCAGCGTTTAATTCTGATGATAAGGGTGGGGAAGTCATCACGCTTGATGGAACAGATGTGACTCAGCAGTTGCGCGCTGAGAGTACAGGTGAACTGGCTTCACGCTGTGCTGTGATACCTGAGGTGAGAGCTGCTCTGGTTCAGTTGCAGCACTCCTTTCGAAAGCCTCCTGGTCTTGTTGCTGATGGGCGCGATATGGGGACGGTCATTTTTCCGGATGCTCCATTGAAAATTTTTCTGACAGCAAGTGCGGCAGAGCGTAGTGACCGAAGGGTTAAACAGTTGAGAGAGCTCGGTATATCTGCTAACATTGATCGGATTTACAGCGAGATAGAGGCCCGTGATGAGCGGGACCAAAATCGCTCTGAGTCGCCGCTGGTGCCAGCAGAAGACGCCATTACTTTGGACTCAACAGGAAAACCTGTTGATCAGGTAATTGCAGAAGTTCTCGAGCAGGCACGAAAACGCGACCTTTTTTGACGTATCCCTGTTCGTCATCTCTGTAAATTAATGTAAACGGTTGCTACACAGGAAGTGTGGCATTTTAATACTGACCCGCGCACCACGGATGGCGTGACGGATGAATATCCATTAGGAATACAATCCCATGAGCGAAAGTTTTGCCGAACTCTTTGAAGAGAGTCTAGCCGGCCAATCCATGCAGCCTGGTTCTTTGGTTAAGGCCGAAGTACTGCAAGTTAAAGATGACGTGGTCATCGTCGACGCCGGACTCAAGTCCGAAGGCGTCATTCCCATCGAAGAATTTTACAACGAAGCGGGCGAATTGGCCGTTAGCGTTGGCGAGGAAATTGAAGTAGCACTTGAAGCCGTTGAAGACGGTTTTGGTGAAACTAAACTTTCCAAGGAAAAAGCTCAGCGTATCCGCACCTGGGATACATTGACGACAGCATTCGAAGGCAGCGAAATTATCACCGGTATCATTAACGGTAAGGTCAAGGGCGGCTTTACGGTTGATATTGGCAAAGTTCGCGCCTTCCTGCCGGGCTCTCTGGTCGACATTCGTCCAGTTCGTGAAACGGCCTACCTTGAAGGCAAGCCTCTTGAATTCAAGGTTATCAAGCTTGATCGTCTGCGCAATAACGTTGTTGTTTCACGTCGTGAAGTGCTGCAGGAAGAGTTCAGTGCCGAGCGTGATGAACTGCTTGAAAATCTGCAGGAAGGTGTTGTACTTAAGGGTATCGTCAAGAACCTCGTGGATTACGGTGCTTTCGTAGACCTCGGTGGTATTGACGGCCTGTTGCATATTACTGACATGTCCTGGAAGCGCGTCAAGGATCCGGCAGAAGTCGTAGAAGTCGGTCAGGAAATTGAAGTCAAGGTTCTTAAGTTTGATCGCGAACGTGTTCGTGTTTCACTTGGCCTGAAACAGCTGGGCGAAGATCCATGGGTCGATATCGCTCGCCGTTACCCGGAAAATACACGTCTGTTCGGTAAGGTGACCAACATTACTGAATACGGCTCCTTCGTTGAAATTGAGGAAGGCGTTGAAGGACTGGTCCACGTATCTGAAATGGATTGGGCGAACAAGAACGTTAACCCGAACAAGGTTGTCGATATCGGCACCGAAGTTGAGGTTATGGTTCTGGAAATTGACGAGGAACGTCGTCGTATTTCACTGGGTATGAAACAGTGCCAGGCCAACCCATGGGATGATTTTGCACAGGGTCACGCCAAGGGCGACAAGGTTAAGGGCACGATCAAATCTATTACTGACTTCGGCGTCTTTATTGGCCTGCCAGGTGGAATTGACGGACTCATTCACCTGTCTGATCTTTCCTGGAATGATAACGGTGACGAATCCGTACGTAACTTCCAGAAAGGTGATGAACTTGAAGCTGTTGTGCTGGCGATCGATTCCGAACGCGAACGCATTTCACTGGGCGTGAAACAGATGGAGCAGGATCCGATTGCTGATTTCGCTGCAGCAAATGCCAAGGGCAGTATTGTTAAGGGCACAATCAAGTCTGTTGACGCCAAGGGCGCAGAAATTGATCTTGGTAATGGAGTGTTTGGATACATACGCGCTGGTGACCTTGCACGCGAACGTGTTGAAGATGCTCGTACTGTATTGACTGAAGGTGAGGAACTGGAGTCACGCTTCATTGGTGTGGATCGTAAGAACCGCATTATCAGTCTTTCGGTGAAGGCCAAGGAAATCCAGGAAGAGACAGAAGCTATGGATGAGTACAATAAATCCAGCGCAACTGCACACACTACTAGTCTGGGTGATCTTCTTAAAGAGCAGATGGGCAGCGACAACGAAAGTTAAGCGTCCCATAAAATCTTAGAAGATACATTGTGTTAGAAGCCGGGCAGGTCTTGCACCTGTCCGGCTTTTGTACTAGCCTGCAACGACAATCTAAACAAACAGCTGTGAAGAGTGAAGCAGCTTGAGGCAACATGAGAGACAGGCTGCCTATTTATGACAAAATCTGAATTGATCGACATACTGGCCCAACAACAGACGCACTTGACACACAAGGATGTCGAGTTGGCTGTCAAACTCCTGCTGGACTCAGTCAGTGAATCTTTGGCGGAACAGGACCGAATTGAAATTCGTGGATTTGGCAGCTTTGCCATTCATGAGCGCCCATCACGAATGGGGCGAAATCCAAAAACGGGAGAGGCCGTCGCCATTCCAAGGAAATTCGTTCCACACTTCAAGCCGGGTAAGGAATTGCGGGAACGGGTAAACGAGAGTTTATTCAAGTAAATATTTACCAGGTAAAAATTTACAATACCCTCTTAACAAATTTCATATGGGTAATTTTTCAGGCTTAAAATTAAATAATTCGCAGACCCACTTACCTGAATTAGATACACTTCCCTAAATATGTGGTTACTGAAGGTCGATCGTATGATGCCAATGCTGAGAAACGCAATAATCCTGTTTGCTATATTAATTGGACTGGTATTTGGCTACTTCAATACGAGTGTCGTTGCCGTGGATTATTTACTGGGCCAACGTGATATGCCTCTGGTTCTGGCGTTAAGTATTGCGCTGATTATTGGCCTATCCCTGGGTATTCTAATATGCCTGCCTGCGGCAATACGCCATCGTGCGGAAGTTACCTCTATTAAACGTAGGTTGCAGCAGGCTGAAAGTGAAGTTAAGAACCTGAGAAATCTCCCCCTGCATGACGGCTGAATTATTTGGCGTCATTCTGTTTTTGTTACCACTAGCTGCCGCATCAGGTTGGTTTTTAGCAAAAAAACAGAAAAAAACACCGGAATCCTCGTCTACTGTCAATCCCGAGTACCTGAAAGGTCTCAGTTATCTGGTTGATGAGGACGCAGACAAGGCCATTGAAGTCTTTGTCGGTTTGCTTCAGGTGGACAACGATACCGTGGAGACACACCTCGCACTTGGGAATCTCTTCCGTAGACAGGGTGAAGTAGATCGCGCCTTGCGCATTCATCAGAATCTCGTCGCTCGCCCAAATCTTGAACCTATATATCGAAACCGTGCTTCATTTGAGCTTGGTAGTGATTATTTGCGGGCAGGCGTACTCGATAGGGCAGAACAGATGTTCCTGGAATTAGCCGATAAGGGAATATTTCTTGATAAAACCTTGCCCGGACTGATCTCGATATACGAGCAGGAACGCGACTGGGAAAAAGCCATTGAGATCAGTCGGCGACTGGAACCCGTTCAGGGTCATAGTTTGAGACCGATTACTGCCCAGTATTTTTGTGAAATGGCTGAAGATGCCAGGCGCCAGAAAAACAGTACAGTCGACGGATTAAAGCTGATCAAGCTGGCGTTAAATGAGCACCGTGAATGTGTACGTGCAAGTTTGCTTGAAGGCTTGTTACACGAAAAAGCAGGAGATCATCAGGCGGCTATTCATGCTTATAAAAGGATACTGAAACAGGATCCGGACTTTTTGTCTGAAATTCTGTCGCCCC
This sequence comes from Nevskiales bacterium, assembly GCA_041622995.1. Lineage (GTDB taxonomy): Bacteria > Pseudomonadota > Gammaproteobacteria > Nevskiales > CAJXLF01 > CAJXLF01. The sequence continues at coordinate 57,056 of JBFJXR010000008.1, read as the reverse complement.
TTGAGCGTTGCTATAAATCACTTGGGGCAGAGGATAAATGGCGGCGTGAAATAGAATCCATGATTAAAAATCACAATGACGCATCCCTGCATATAGCCTACTCAAGAGCTTTGTTATCGAATAATCAGGGCAAAGCAGCAATGGAATATCTGGCGTCTTACCTGCAAGACAGGCCAAATTGGCTGGGTTTTTATCATTTGCTGGATTTGGCCCGTCAATCTCCGGATGAAGAACTCAGTGGGCCGCTAGAAGGCGTTAGAAGCACTCTGGATCAAATGATATCGGCCAGCGGGCTGTATCACTGTTCTAATTGCGGATTCGAGGGCAGGACACTGCACTGGCAATGTCCCAGGTGTAAATACTGGAATTCAATGACGCCATTGAAAGATATTGTGCCTATGCCCTCAGATCATACTTACGTTTAACTAATTTCTGTCTTTACAGACAGAACGTCGGTGATTCAGTAGAATCGAGTGATGGGTTTACATCACATTATAAAATAACTATGCCAACTGCATTTGTAACAGGTGCCGGCGATTTCGTTGGTCTGAATCTGATTGATGCATTAAAAAGTGCGGGATGGGATATTATTGGTCTCGCAGGCCCTGACGATCATGTGGAATATCTGGATAAACTGGATATTGCCTACCAGCAGGGTGATTTAGGCTCTTTAAAAGTCATTCGGGCAGCTATGCCTGATCGTGTGGATGCGGTATTTCATGCTGTTCACAATGTCAGTCTCTGGTCCAGAGAGGCGGAAATTCAGACTAGGGTGAATGTTAAGGGCACTCAGTCTGTCGTGCAGGTTGCTCTTGAGAAGAATGCGCGGCGATTTATTCATACATCCAGTATTGTTGCCTACGGCCTTCACAGTGGTACCGTGACCGAAGAAACCCCCTCCAAGGCGAGTAGTTCCTCTGTAAATTTTGTTCGCAGTAAAGGCAAAGCCGAGCAGATTGTGAAGCGCGCCTGTAGAAAAGGGTTGAATGCCGTCATTATCAATCCGTCAAACATGATTGGCCCATATGATTTCAATGGTTGGGCTAGGTTATTCAGATTGGTGAAGCGACGCAGCATGCCAATTATGGCGGCAGGAGGAGGGTCGTTCTGTCATTCCCGTGCAGTCGCTCAAGCCCAGATTGCAGCGGTGGAACGGGGCAGGATTGGGAGTAATTATCTTCTGGGTGGGGCAAATACCACTTATCTGGAGCTATTAAAGGATATTGGCAAGATGCTGAATCGACGTAGTTTGCCTCGTGCCTTGCCTACTCGGGTATTGCGCAGTATTGCCATTGTCGATGAGCGGCTGTCTGGTCTGGTACGCCTTCGTCCGACACTTACAAGGGAAACTATAGAATTGCTGGCTTCCCATACCTATTGTCAGTCAGTACGGGCCGAGAAAGAGCTTGGCTACTCAGTAGTACCATTAGAGAAAATGCTGCAGGATTGCCATAAATGGCTGCAGGATGAGCAGCTTATATAAATAACAGTATCTCAATGCGAGTAGCCGGTTGATGGATTGCGTGTACGGTCCCGCCTGATCTCCCTGAGCACTCTTTCCGGGACATCTTTCTCAAGTTTGTTCAGGGCCTGCTGTAGCCTTGCCTTGTCATTCTCGCTGATTTGTTTGTTGCGCAGGCCTGCGTCAAGCTGGTTTATAGCCTCCCGGTATTCACCGGTTAACTGGTGATATCTGGCCATCTGGTAATGCGCCTCTGCGACCCTTTTGGTATCCCTGGCCGCAACGGCCAGTATTCGATGAACCTCTGGTTCCTTGCTCTGAATCAGATTGCTTGAAAGCAGCAACTTACGTGCCTCATCGGGTTTCCCCATTTGCATGTATAGATCTGCATGGGAAAGTATGAGAGGTGAGTTATTCGGGAAGCGTTTGTGTGCATTGTTAATACTGTTTTCGGCAGCAACAATGTCTCCGGAGGATAGTTGGGCACGAGCCAGTGCAATCTCTATAGTCGAATTGTTTGTGATTTCAGACAGTTTCCTGAGCTCCGGAATTGCCTTTTCATAGCGACCTGTGCGTACCAGTGCAAGACTATGTCCGTATCTGGCTGAAATACTGTTGTTCTTTTCTATCACAGCAGAAAAATATTTTAGTGCATCGTGAACCTGGGGCTCAGTCATTACCCGGAGTCTTGCCTTCATTAATTCGTAGGGCAATGGGTCATGTTTTTTCAGATATTGCTGATCGTATTCGGCAGCACGTGTCAGGGCTTCACTGATGCGAGTGTTGCTCACCGGGTGGCTTTGTAGAATTTCTGGTAGTCCACTGCCATATAATCGTCCCCGTTCCTCCATTTTCTGGAAGAAAGTAGCCATTGCTTTCGGGTCATAGCCAGCTTCGGCAAGTGTGCGAATACCAACCCGGTCTGCTTCGGCTTCATGCGTTCTGGTGAAATTAATGCGTTGTTGCTGTGATGTGGCCAATCCAAGCGAGAGTGCGGCCTGCGCGACGTCCGGGTCCGATGCGCCGGCAATGATGGCAACGACCAATGCGGCAATAGTGGCGATATTGAAACTCCCACTGGACTCGATTTGCCGGGCGATATGGCGCTGGGTGACATGCGCTATCTCATGCGCAATGACACCTGATAATTCATCCTCATTGCTGCTTGTAAGGATCAGACCGGCGTTGATTCCAATATAACCGCCCGGTAGGGCAAAGGCGTTCACCTGACGATCCCGGACAATAAAGAAGGTGAAATCTTCTGGTGTATAGCCACTGAAAGAGGCAATTTTGAACCCAAGGGATTGCAGGTAGTAGCGCAGTTCTATGTCTTCAAGTATGTAATTGAAGCTTCTTAATTGACGCACAATGTCTTTACCGATTTCATCTTCCTGCAATGGAGAAAGTGCGGTATCAACGGGTTGGCCAATGCTGGGGAGATCGTAATTACCTGCAGCGTTTACTGTCAGGTGTATCAGGCCAGTAGAAATGATAAAACTGGCAACTAACAGTCTTAAGCGATAACTCACTGACAATCCATGTTCGTGATAATCTGTATTTTGCCTGTCATCTAAGCGTTCTCGACTTTGCCTGGTGGCAGTTGCATGATTTCCGTGGGGATTCTTGTACCTAATGATACCCCTTTGGAAAACACTAGGGTTGAAAGGTTCACTTTTAAACAGGATTTTATGAACGTTATTTCCGATTGGCTCAAACGCTGGTTTTCTGATCCACAGGCAGTAGCACTACTGGTTGTGCTGGTGAGTGGATTTGCGATCATTCTGGTTTTTGGCGGCTATCTGGCTCCGGTTCTGGCCTCCCTGGTACTGGCTTACTTGTTAGAGGCGCCCGTGAGCATACTTGAGGACAAGTCAGTTTCAAGGCGGTGGTCTTCACTGGCAATGTCAGTTGCTTTGATTGTCGGCTTCGTGCTGGTTAGTTTCGCGCTGTTACCAGTACTGATGCGGCAGGCAAGCCAGTTTATGGTTGAGATTCCGCAATTGGTTGTACAGGCTCAGGCGTACCTGATGGCATTACCTGAACGTTATCCGTCTATGTTTACACCCGCCCAGATTGAAGAAATATTATCGGCGCTTCTGGATGATGTAGGCTCACTGCGAAAGTTTTTTGTATCCAATTCCTTACTGGTCGGTGTGGGCGTGCTGTACGTTGGCATCTATTTGATTCTTGTGCCTCTGTTGGTGTTCTTTTTTCTGAAGGACAAGGCACAGATACAGCACTGGGCGATGAGCTTTATTCCGAAGGGGAATACATTGCTCAAGCATGTCTGGGAGGAGGTAGACCGTCAATTAGCTAATTATGTTAGGGGCAAGTTTGTAGAAATACTGGTGGTCTGGTTCTTTAGCTACCTGATATTTGCATTTCTGGGACTGAATTACGCAATTTTATTATCAGTGCTGGTCGGTTTGTCTGTGCTTGTTCCGTATCTGGGTGCCTTGGCTGTGACTTTTCCGGTCGTATTTGTCGCCTATGCGCAGTGGGGGCTACAGGCTGACTTTGTCTATGTCATGGTTGCCTACGGTATCCTGCAGGCGCTGGATGGGAATATTCTGGTTCCTTTATTGTTTTCAGAAGCGGTTGATCTGCATCCTGTAGCGATTATCTCGGCGGTACTGTTTTTTGGGGGCTTATGGGGCTTCTGGGGCGTGTTCTTCGCCATTCCACTGGCCACCCTGGTGAATGCTGTGCTGCGCGCATGGCCTGCTACAGCGCGCCATATGCAGGCAGCAGACCCTCAGAGTTGATTCGAGGCGTAATCAGCGAGTCGAGAGCGCTCGCCCCGCGCGAGCGCTACGTGTCCTGAGTGGGGCCAGACCCGGAACCTGTCTACAACGTAGGTAAGGCCAGATGTGGTCTCAGTGAGATAGGGCGTGTCAATCTGGGAAAGATTGCCCAGACAAATCACCTTGCTTCCCGGGCCGGCTCGTGTAATGAGCGTTTTCATCTGTTTGGGTGTCAGATTCTGTGCCTCATCTACGATGATATAGCGATTGAGGAATGTCCGGCCGCGCATGAAATTCAGAGAACGAATCTTGATGCGTTTTGATAACAGATCATTCGCGGCTGCACGTTCCCAGTCACTGCCGTCAGTGGTATGCGTGAGCACTTCCAGATTATCCATCAGGGCTCCCATCCAGGGTGTCATTTTTTCCTCTTCAGTGCCTGGCAGAAAACCGATGTCTTCACCGACAGGTACGGTGACCCGCGTCATGATGATTTCACGGTAACGATGATCATCCAGTGCTTGGGCGAGTCCTGCCGCCAGCGCCAGCAGAGTTTTACCTGTGCCGGCGGCGCCTACCAGGGTAACAAAGTCGATTTCGGGATCGAGCAATAAGTTAAGCGCGAAATTCTGTTCCCTGTTACGTGCATGTACCCCCCAAATGGACTGCTTGTTCTCATGGTAGTCACGGGTCAGTTCCAGCACGGAAGAATCTTCGTTATTTTCACGTACAACAAGTTCAGGTCCCGAGCCGTCAGGGAAATAAATGAACTGGTTAATCAGCCATTTTTCCGAATCCTCATTCTGTTTGATACGGTAAAAGGTACGGTCGCCTTCCTGCCAGGATTCCATGTCATCGGCATGCCGGGTCCAGAAATCTGCATCGACTTCGTTGTAACCGCTGTACAGTAAATCAAGATCATCCAGAACCTTATCGTTTGAATAATCTTCAGCATGAACGCCGATAGCTGCCGCCTTGATCCGCAGGTTGATATCCTTGGAAACAAGCGTGACCTGTCTGTCAGGAAATTGCGATTTGAGGTCCAGTGCTGTCACCAGAATACTGTTGTCCGGTTTATTGCCCGGAAGCAATTCAGGCAAAGTGGCACTGGTGGGATGGGTCTGGAAAAACAGTCTGCCCGGATTATCGTTTATATCTTCTGCGTGTGAGGCCTGATTCTCAAATGGATTAACTGATAGTGACAGGCCCATCTCGATGTCAGCGTGACACTTGTCCTTCATGAGTGTATCGAGAAAACGACTCACCTGACGGACATTCCGGGCTGTTTCGCTTAAGCCTTTTTTACCGGCATCAAGTTCTTCAATTACCACCATCGGCAGGAACACATCATGCTCCTCGAATCGGAACAGGGCAGAGGGGTCATGCATCAGAACGTTGGTATCGAGCACAAAGATGCGTTTTGTCATGAGAGATTTCTTCTGTCAGAGTGAGAGAACCGCTTCGAGCACTTCTTCGGCGTGGCCTTTAACTTTCACACTTCGCCATTCCTTTCGGAGTACGCCTTTGCTGTCGATAAGGAATGTACTGCGATCTACCCCCATGTATGTACGACCATAATTTTTCTTTTCACGAATGACGTCAAGTTGCTTGCAGAGTACTTCATCCTTGTCACTCAGAAGGTCAAAGGGAAAGCTGTACTTTTCCTTGAAGTTTTCATGCGACCGAATGCTATCGCGTGAAACGCCTAGAATGTCTGCACCTGCCTTTTTAAAGGCGTCATACATGTCGCGGAAGTCCTGTCCTTCCTGTGTGCAGCCCGGCGTGTTGTCCTTGGGGTAAAAGTAGATGATCAGATGTGTTCCCCTGAAGCTGGAGAGGCAGATCTCCTTGTCTCCGGTTGCGGGAAGGCAGCAGTCCTTTACGGGTTTGTTGAGCATGTCAGTCATTGATTCAATGATTTCCTTGGGTCAGTTCTTAATGGGGTCGAGAATACCATCAGCATTGAGTTCGTCACACAGGTCCATAAACGATTCACGTAGCGCCTGTGGGTGCTGTATCAGGGGCATATATACAACCAGGGACATTGTGCACATGGCCGCCCCTGTCTGGGTTGAATGATATTCCTGAGCAACCAGTTCATGTACCAGCAGGCTCTGACCCTGAAAAAAATCAAGAATCTGGGTCAGCAGATCATTTTGTACCGGGGCAATCACTTCGGCGGCATAAGGACGATAGTTCTGGTTTGACTGGCCCTGTATCTCGGTATTTTGATATTGAATATTAATTTCGAGTTTGTCAGCGAGCTTCGGCAGTGCGGTCTCCAGTCGACCCAGTGCACTCCAGTTACCTGCTATGAGCAGGTTGATTGCAATACAGTCAGCCAATGGGGTGATGTGGCAATCATTTATCACACAGCCCCGATGGGTAATATCGGATATGAGGTCGAGGGCGAGCCCGGGTCTGTTCAGGCCAACTGCAGAGACTGCGAGTCGGCGTTCGCTTTTACTTTTATCAGTTTGTGCCATGTAGGTTTGTCTTTTGAGGGATACCCCTGAATGCAGACTAGCGCAAGAAGGCAGGATAGAAAACTGGTATCTGCCGCATTTATTTTAAAAAAGCGTTTGCGGTGGATAATTGCCGTGTTACTACATGAAATTGCAGCGTAACGAAATCATTTAAATTCACCACAATCAGTACTTTAATTTATCACGTTCCATAGTTTAATAAGGTACTGCTGCTTTCGTGCTGTGTAGCAGAATCACACCAATACGCATCCTGTTACGTTATACTTTGCGCCTTTCCATCAGGAGTGACTCCAAATGTTTGCCGGAAGCCTTGTGGCACTGGTGACGCCCATGCATATGGATGGGCGCATTGACTATGAAAGCCTAGAGAGGCTCGTGGAATACCATATTGATGCAGGTACTGATGCCATTGTAAGTGTCGGGACTACGGGTGAATCTGCCACGCTGGATTTTGCCGAGCATATAGAGGTGATGCGTCAAACGATTTCGTTTGCCAAAGGCCGCATGCCAATAATTGCGGGTACTGGCGCGAATTCAACCAGTGAAGCAATCAACCTTACCCGAGCGGCAGCAGAACTGGGCGCTGACGCCTGCCTGCTGGTCACTCCTTACTACAATAAACCACCACAGGAAGGGCTATATCAGCATTACAAGGCCCTGGCTGAGGCGGTTGATATATCCCAGATTCTTTACAATGTGCCCGGTCGTACGAGTGTTGACTTGTTGCCTGCCACAGTTGCTCGCCTTGCGGAAATTAAAAATATTATTGGTATTAAAGAAGCCACAGGCGATATGGATCGAATACGGGATATCCAGAAGCTCTGTCCTGATGAGTTTGTCATTTATTCCGGTGATGACGCCACAGCCCGTGAAGCCATTCTGTTGGGTTGTAAAGGTGATATTTCGGTCACAGCAAATGTAGCGCCGCGCCTGATGCATGAGATGTGTCTGGCTGCATTAAAAGGCGATGCCGAGACTGCTATCTCACTGGACCAGCAGTTGGCAGCACTTCATGAAAATCTGTTTCTTGATCCGAATCCTGTGCCTGTAAAATGGGCGCTGCACGAGATGGGTCTTATTCCTGCAGGTATTCGCCTGCCATTAGTGACTATGAATCAACAGTATGAAGAACCAATGCGTTTGGCTTTACAACAGGCGGGTGTACTGTGATTAAACCCCTCGTCGTTGCAATGATGTTATTGCTCACTCTGGGTTGCTCCAATACCAAGTATTGTGAGCGTGAGCAGTCTTTCCATGGCGCAGTGGAAGCTCCGCCATTAAGAGCGCCGGAAGGCTTGCAGGTGCCCGAACCTGATCCCAGTTTTATAGTGCCGGAAGTGTCTGTTCAGGCGCAGGCAGCTTCGTTGTCCAGCGACAGGCCATGTCTGGAAATTCCGCCGACATTGAGTGGTTCGCCCGAAAATAACGGGGAGAGTTAACTTGCGGGGTTAAATCCCTGCGGTTGCTCTGATAGACTTCGCGCCCTTGCTGGTGATTCATGCACGCATGACTGGTAGGTTTTAATACGGAGAGGTGTCCGAGTGGTTGAAGGAGCACGCCTGGAAAGCGTGTATACGTTTAGGCGTATCGAGGGTTCGAATCCCTCTCTCTCCGCCAATTTCAATGGTAGGCCGTGCTGGTGCCACCGCGACGATAAACTGTAAACCCCGCCAGGCCCGGAAGGGAGCAACGGTAGCAGTGGATTCGGGCGCCGGTGTGTGGCTGGTACGGTCTGCCGCCTTATTTCCTGAATATCGGGTTTTCTGATTTAAACCGATTATTATTAGCAATATCAGAATGATACTGATCTGCTTTTAGATATGAATCTTAGCAACATGCCAGAATGCCGGCTTCCAATTGGCACATGGCGTCAGCATCGCTATGATTCATGCTTCCTACTTTCATATTAGAAACAGCCCGGCAGAGAGTCTATGAGTTATCACGCGCTGGCCCGTAAATGGCGGCCGCTTAAGTTCTCGGAACTGGTTGGCCAGGATCATGTCGTACGTGCCCTTCGCCATGCGCTAAGTGAAGATAAATTACATCACGCCTTGCTGTTTACCGGAACCCGGGGTGTCGGAAAAACCACGTTGGGACGCCTTGTTTCCAAGGGCTTGAACTGTGAGCAGGGCGTAACTGCGGAGCCATGTGGTGAGTGTCTCAGCTGCAGGGAAATAGACGAAGGCAGATTCGTTGATTTAATCGAGGTTGATGCGGCTTCACGTACAGGTGTTGATGACACGCGTGAACTACTGGATAACGTGCAATATGCACCGGCCAGAGGACGTCGCAAGGTTTACCTTATAGACGAAGTTCATATGCTGTCCAAAAGTGCATTCAACGCATTGTTGAAAACACTTGAAGAGCCGCCTTCGCATGTGCAGTTTCTACTCGCAACAACTGATCCTCAGAAATTGCCAATTACGGTGCTTTCACGTTGTCTGCAATTCAATCTCAAGAGGCTCCCGCAGCCTGAAATCCAGCAGCAGTTGGATACAGTACTCGGTAAGGAAAATATTGAATTTGAACCAGCAGCTTTGAGTTTGTTGGCCAGAGCGGCAGATGGCAGCATGCGTGATGGATTAAGTTTGCTTGATCAGGCCATCGCATTTGGTGGTGGCACTGTCAAGGCCGCGGAAGTTGCTGAAATGCTGGGCAGTATTGAGCGTGGTGAAGTCCTGGAGATTCTTTCCATGCTTGCCGACCGGAATGTAGCGATATTGCCAGCATTGCTTGCGAGACTGGATGAGCAGGCTCCGGACTATGTCCTTGTACTTAATGAATTAGCAGCAAGCTTGCAACAAATTGCGCTTTTACAGGCTGTGCCTGAAGTGACTTTGGCGGCTGATGAAGAGTCACATCGTGAGCAATATGATGCGCTGGCGAAAAATATGCCGGCAGAAGATACCCAGCTTTTCTACCAAATCGCTATTAATGGAAAAAGAGATTTGCCATTGGCGCCAAACCCGCGAATCGGCTTCGAAATGGTTCTGCTTAGAATGCTGGCTTTTCATTCGGTATTGAATGGGGAGGGGAAATCTACACAGAGTCCGCCCAGGGCAGCGGATTCCAGACCGCTTAAGCCAAACCCTGTAATTGCACAGGCACCAGCAAAACAGAATGTTGCAGACTCACAGCCTCCGGTTAATGGTGGCGAAGCTGCACAACTGCGTGATGAACAGAATATCAAAGCAGCAGAACAGCCCGAAGAGCAGATGTCTCCTGAAGTTATAGCCAGACCCGGGGCCGCCAATATTTCGATTGATAATCTGGATATTGAGAGCTGGCCCGGATTTGTAGCAGGTCTCGAAATACAGGGAATGGCGGCCGAGTTGGTCAGGCAATGTGCCTGGGGCAGTCTTGATGATAATAAGCTGACCCTGAAGCTGGCCCCCAGTTTTGAGAACCTTAACAGTGACCGTTATATCCAGCAGGTTGAGGAAGCACTTGAAGCTAAATGTGGCAGGCCACTGAAGTTTCTCATTGAGGTGGTAACACATGATTTACCCACTGCTGCCCAAAGTGATGCCCAGGCTCAGGCCGAACGTATGGAAGAGGCTGAGCAGGCACTGACTGACGACCCTAATGTTCAGGCCCTGCAGGAGCGCTTTGGCGCAAGTATTCATCCAGGCTCAGTCGAGCCTTTGTCGTAATTATTTGAAGAGGAAAGTATGAAAGGAGCCATGGGCAACCTGATGCGTCAGGCACAGGAAATGCAGGAAAAGATGCAGAAAATGCAGGCCGACCTGATCAATCTGGAAGTGGTCGGAGAGTCGGGTGCCGGCATGGTGAAGATCACCATGAACGGCCGTCATGAGGTGAAGTCGGTTGAGATTGATCCTTCTGTACTTGAAGAGGATAAAGACTTTCTTGAGGATCTCGTTGCCGCCGCAGTCAATGATGCGGTGCAAAGAGTGGTTCGCACGACCGAAGAAAAAACCAGCGCATTAACGAGTGGCCTGAATTTGCCACCCGGCTTCAAAATGCCCATGTAGGTGTGGCTCCTGATACCTGATCTTTAGAATGCGTTATTCACCATTACTACAATCACTCATTGATAGCCTGCGTTGTTTGCCGGGTGTGGGACCCAAGTCGGCGCAACGCATGGCTTTTCACCTGCTGGAACGTAATCGTCAGGGGGCATTAAGTCTTTCGTCATCCCTTGTCGATGCGGTTGAGGGGATTCATCACTGTAAGCAATGTCGAATGTTTACTGATGCCGAACTTTGTGAATTCTGCATTGATGAGAGACGCGATGACAGTCTGCTGTGTGTGGTTGAAGGGCCTGCCGATGTATTGGCCGTCGAACAGTCCACCGGCTTCAAGGGACGTTATTTTGTTTTGATGGGTCATCTGTCGCCTATTGATGGTATCGGCCCGGACGAACTTGGGCTGGATGCACTGGAAGTATTGCTGGATAAAGGGACTGTTGAAGAATTGATTCTTGCAACTAATTCAACGGTAGAAGGAGAGGCGACGGCGCATTTTCTCGCAGAGATGGCGCGTGCCAGAAGTTTAGGCGTCAGTCGCATAGCACATGGCGTACCGGTCGGTGGTGAGCTGGATTATGTTGACAGCGGCACGCTGGCGCATGCTTTCAGTGGTCGTCAGTCTATTTAGCTAAACAGTCAGGATTCGATCAGCTCCGCCAGTAGCGCATAACTTTTATAGCGTGACTTCATTATTTTATTGTTCTCAATCGCCTGTTTTATCGCACAATTGGGCTCTTTCAAATGCCGACAATTTGAAAATCGACATTGTTCTATAAGCGGTCTGAATTCGCGGTAGCAGTTGGCAAGTTCGGTCAGGGGCATGTCCCACAAGCGAAAATCTCTTACCCCGGGAGAATCAATTATCATCCCGCCGTTTTCAGCAGGAAGTCGATAGAGTCTGGTGGCTGTTGTCGTATGCTGACCCTGACCACTGGCCGTCGAGAGTGCTTGTGTACGAGGCGCGTGGTCCGGCACCAGGGATTTGATCAGACTCGACTTGCCCGCGCCTGAGGGGCCGACAAGCATCCCGCAGCGATCTTTTAAAGTGGCCAGAAGGTTGCTCAGGCTCCCGGCATCCTTGGCGTTGGTCCAGTGCAAGGGGTAACCGAGGTCCAGATAGGGTTGAAGTTGCTGCTGCCAATGCCTTTCCCGGGCAGGACTGAGCAAATCCATTTTATTAAAGACCAGATTGATATCCAGGTTGAGTGCTTCGCCCGCCACCAGATAACGGTCAATCAGGGCAATGTCCGGTGTCGGTTCGGCCGCCATGACAACCAGCAGGACATCAACATTGGCGGCCAGTATGCGACTGCCATCACGATCGTCATGCCGTTTAAGTATGCTGCGTCGTTCCTGATAATCACTAATAACAGCTTTATGTTTTTCCTCGAACTGCCAATACACTAAATCGCCGCAAACGGGTTTCAACTTTCTGCCGCGTGTGATGGCCTGAATGAGTTCGCCATCGGCTTCAATCAGTAAATGTCTCCCATAATTCACCACGACCTGACCGGTGTGGCTTGCAACCGGACTATTCGACAAGGCGGTCAATTTTGGCAGCGCAAATAAAGTCGTTCTCAGAAAGGCCGCCTATTGCATGTGTGCTGTAACTTATTTCACACTTTCGGTAGCTAAAGCTGATATCTGGATGGTGATCTTCGGAGTGGGCAATCCACGCGACAGCGTTCACAAAAGCTGTGGTCTGATAATAGTTTTTGAAATCAAAAACGGCATGAATGCTCTTGCTGTTTTCGTCTACCGACCAGCGCGCATCCAGCTCTTTCTGCATGGATATAATTTGCTGGCTGTCTAACGGGTCTGTTGAGCCTTCGCAGGGTTTGCAGCGCCTTTCATTGAGTTTCATGAATAATTAATCATCCAGGTTCATAAATTTATCTGGGTCATCATAGACGATTTGGTAGTATTTCGGCATGTTTGAAATATTGCCAGACAATAATTGGAAGAGTGATGCAAATAGACCCGGATAATCTGATATGGATAGACCTGGAAATGACGGGTCTGAATCCTGATCATGACCGTATTATTGAAATAGCCACCATCGTGACAGATAAACACCTCAACCTGCTTGCCGAAGGCCCAGTGGTCGCCATACATCAAAGTGAGGAAATTCTGGCCGGAATGGATGAATGGAACACCCGACAACATAATGGCTCCGGACTGGTCGAGCGTGTTCGTAAAAGTGTTTTTAATGAAGCCCAGGCTGAAGAACAGACGCTGGCCTTTCTGGCTGAGTGGGTGCCGGCAAATAAGTCTCCGATGTGCGGAAACAGTATTTGCCAGGACCGGCGATTTTTATATGGCTGGATGAAGCAGCTTGAGGCTTATTTTCATTATCGCCATATAGACGTCAGTACGCTCAAGGAATTGGCAAGTCGCTGGTCGCCAGAATTACCTGCTGGATTTAACAAGAACTCCCGTCACCTTGCGTTGGATGATATACGCGACTCTATTGAAGAATTACGTTACTACCGTGATCACTGGATCAAGCCCTAGTTGGGAATTGAAATACTAACGGTGTAGTCGGGTGGCGAATTTCTTCAGGTTCTGGGGATTGAAATAGCTGGGCTTTAAATCAGTATTCCATTCAATCAGGTTCTTTTCTTCGTTACTCATATTAAGCACGACGTATTGACGTGACTGCAAATCATAATGAACCTGCAAAAGGTTGATCAGCACGGGTACCTGGTAAAAAACTACGGCATAAGACTCGGACGTTCGCCAGAATTCACCCCGGGTGTCATACATATCTTCCAGCAATACCTGCCAGCTATCTTCATCTATATAGAACACGCGTTTCGGGTAAATGTGACTCTGACCGGGTATTACATCTGCCTCCACGACCCAGACACGATGTAACTCATATCGTGCCAGGCTGTTATTCAGATGGCCTTTGTCAATCAGGTCTCCATATTTATATTTCTGACTGTAGAACTCGTAGTTGTTGTAGGGGACATAAATTTCCTTCTTGCCTACCAGTTTGAAGCTGTATCGGTCCATAGGGCCATTAAACATATCGACCTGATCATGGGTCATCAGTCCGTCAAATAAAGGGTTGTCATAGCCGACTTCACCGATTCTTCTGATTTTGCGTTGGCCCCCGTTATAGACCCATACGCCGGTATCTGTTTTCTTGCGGTCCAGCGGCACATGCACCAGGAATGCGTCGCCGGTTTTGGTGGCTGGAGCCACGACTTTCAAAAATACAAACTGATTTCTGTTATCCCAGTCATCCAGGCTGGTATCGGGACGGTTGTAACGCATGGCAAATTCGAAGTAGGTGCGTTCGACCACATGGTCGCCGTCGGGGGTTACGACTGCATTATTGGTAAAGCCCTTATACCCGGTCGTGTTATAGCGGACCACATGATTCCACATGGCTTCCCTACCGTTCTTCGGAATAGGGAAGGGGAATCCGTGCAAGGTGCCTGAAATACCGTTGCCCTCATTATCCAGCTCTGCTCTTGTCGCGTTTTTTATTGTTTCGTCGTAGAGAAATTGCGGCAGTGCTGCAGACCGACGGGTAGGAAACACAGGAATCTTGAAGGTGTCCGGATAGGTTTTAAGCAGGGCAATTTGTCCAGCGGTTAGTTTGTCCTGATGCTCGGTGTAATTCTGAGCGGTAATTGTGAACAGGGGTTTGTCGTCAGCGTAAGGGTGAACAAGCAGCCCGCCTTCTTTGTAATCAGCAGGCGGGACTTTCAAGCCGCCTTCCCAGGCTGATATGGTGCCTGCTTCATTGCCGGGTTGCTGTGCGCCTACCGGTGTGAGGGATTTGCCCAGTTCTGCTGCTTCCTCAGCGGGTACCTTGGTTAAGCCGGCCATCGGCAAATACGCCAGAACAAGTGCTGTAATTAACCGGGTATATCTATTATTTCGGCGCTTTAGGGATGGCGGCATCAAGTATTTCCTGTTAAATATTTCACTACGCATTGCAACGAAGTTTTATTGAGTGTCTGATAGTATGACCGAGTCTGCCAGCACAGGTTCGTTATTGCCATAGCTAACTAAGGATTCTGATATGCAGGAAACAATATTGATCGTTATTTCTACCGCTATTCTTACGTCAATGATTACGTTATTTTCTGTTTATGTTCTTTATATCAGGAAAATCAAGCCCGGACTTGATGTGCAAATTGCAAAAGCAGGGGATGAGTTGGAAGAACGGGTAAAGGCTGGAGTGGTGAGTGCGGGCCGGGAACTACTGCCCGAATTTCGGGATAAGGTGACCGAAGGCTTTACACGTGCGCTTGCTGAATGGCCGAGTTCGGAAATGACAAAAATGGCCAAAACCGGGGCAAACCTGGTCGAGGAAGGGCTGAACACATTGTTAGGCAAAAAATTCAAATAATACAATAAGATAAGTTGCTTATTTCAAGCTGCATGATTGCTGGAATATTAAGATCAAAACTTTACTTCCTATATAATGCGCATTAGATTCAATACCAGTAGTTACAATGTATGAGGGTAGTACATCAGACTGAATGTATCTGCATTTGAATTACTAAAATTAATTTAAGAGGTAGATTTAGTGCGACACCTTGCTGCCTGGGGCTTGATGATACTGATGAGTGGCATTGCCAGTGCTGCTGAGTCCGGTATTGACCCAAATGCAGTCTTTGATTCAATGGGACTAACCGACTCAGTTCCTGATCCTTCGCCGGATACCCCCGAATTCGGTTTTGATGTTCCCGAGTCTCCAGATGTTGAGCCGGATTTTATTCCAGTGCCGGAGGATTCAGACGGTGGATTGGGGTTTGATTCTGCATCATCATCACAGTTTCCTGAGTTACCGGGACTGGGTACTTTTACCGAATATGACGATGAAATTGAATTGCCGGGTATTGATGGATTGCCCATACGGCCGAAAAGGGCCCAACTCAAAGAATTTCCTGAAATCCCCGGATTTGATGGATTACCCCTGGGAATGGGCAGCAGAAATTAAGTGCTTGTATTACCAGGTAGTTTTCAGCGAAAAGTAAAAATCAGCTTTATTATCATTTAAAACTCTTTCTGATAACCCGCTATCTGATATTGATTGTGCTGTAGTAAGTTCCAGTGCCCAGTGATTGCCAATGGTTATGGCCAGGTTCAGACCGGCATCTATTGCTCTTTGGCGCCCCGGTAGCTGTGGATTATTGCTCTCAAATTCACTTTGTCCGCCTTCAATAAATATACTCGGTAATAAGGCAAAACCGTGGCTGAATTCATACTTTGATGGATAGGTTTCTATGCGAAGATAGTGTCCGCTGTCACCGACCAGACTACCCGGTAACCAGGCACGTAATCGCTGCGAACCACCCAGAGTCCATTGCTGTTGTTCGGGCACTTCACTGTCGGAGAACTGACTGGCTGCAATAAGTTTTACACCCCAATATTCTGCTGGCTTGAATGTCAGTTTTGCCTTGGGCTGTAGCATCAGGAATCCGGCATCTCTATCGACGCCCGTCGGCTGTAGCCCTAATGTCCCTGTATTGTCTGATAACCCTTTACGAATATTTACAGACATCCTGATTTGAGTATCGAGACCGTATAGTTTGAGACGTCTGAACTGTTCAGCTCCTAATTCGCCTACAAAATAGCGCTCATCAACGATTTTCTGTCCGGATACTTCTGATGTGCTCTCTGAATTTACAAAAATAAGTTTCTGGGAGAGCAAGTTTCGCCTGCTGGGGTCTGAATACAGTAACTCTTGAAGCTGAACATGTCCCTTGGCTACTTCTGCATCAATCGGATTTCCGGATATGTTTCTATACTCATAATCCGTTTGGCTGGCTCCGATGTTCAGGAGCCCAATAGGCAGTAAAGCACTGCTTGATATCTGGTAACCGGTGAGCTTGCCGTCCTTGGTGTCTGAATCATCAAGTTGGTTAAGTGACTTGTTGATTGCAAGTTTCCACTGCGCCGCCCTTGTGTTCAGTTTTGCGTTAGCCAATAAAAAGTGACGGCCTACAAAGCGGTTTCCCGGATTGCCCACTTCAGCCTCAATACTGAATGGGCGGTATGTTGTATCTTTTTCAGATTGCAGCGTTAGTTGGATTTGATCTGATGTGGCATGCTCAGGGGTATAGTCAGAGCTTACTGTCAGACCTTCACGCTTTGCCTGAATATTCGCAAGTATTCGGGCCGATTCCAGTCGATGCAATGGAAAAGATTGGCCGTCTACGTCCCAGAAAAAACGTGTGAGGGAGTTTTGACCTTTAATGCCTGAAAGGTATCCCTCAATGACACGTATATGAAGTGTGTCACTTTCCAGGAAGTATCGAAGCCTGGTCAGCCTGTGGCCTGAATTTATGAAGGCATAGTGCAGATACCATACAGACTCGGATAAAGTCTTACCTTGCTGCAGGGCTGATTGGACTTCAGTGTCTGTAAGAAGAGTGTTTCCATAGACGTTGATACTATATCCGGCAACGGTAGCATTGATAACCTTACCCGAAGAGAAGCTTTGACTGGACTGAACGCTACGTATTTCCTGAATGGTCGTAAGTGCTGGTTCAATTCCGGCCGGAAGATCTATCGCCATGCCTTTGGACGTCCTTGATGAGATTGTATTTTCTAGTAGAAGATTATATGTGTTGGTTGCTGACTAACGCGAATCTATTGCCTATCAATTGTCATGATTAATACAAAACAACTGAATCAATGCAGGGACATTCTATTGAATGCCCGTCGTTTGCTCTTTATTACAGGTGCTGGCATTTCTGCAGATTCCGGGTTGCCCACCTACAGAGGCGTTAGCGGGTTATATGAAAACGACTCGACAGAAGAGGGGGTTTCGATAGAAGAAGCCTTGTCTGGTCAGATGCTCAAAATAAATCCGGGTTTAACCTGGAAGTATTTATTACAAATTGCCAGTGCCTGTTATGGAAAGCAGCCCAATATTTCCCATGAGGTGATCGCGGGCCTTCAGGAAAAATGGGATGTATGCGTTATCACCCAGAATATAGATGGTTTTCATACTCGAGCTGGAAGCAACAATGTTATTGAAATGCACGGCAACATGAGTCGTTTGCTATGTGTGCAATGTGACTCATATGAAGCCGTTGATGACCCTGCATTGATTGAAGTACCCCCTCAGTGTAATAGCTGCGCGGGACCTTTGAGACCAGATGTCGTGTTGTTTGGCGAGATGCTTCAGGAAAAGGCTCTGGCCAGATATTATAAGGAGCTATCCAGGGGGTTTGATACAGTTATCAGTATCGGCACTACGAGTGTGTTTCCCTATATTTCCGGGCCTGTAGAACATGCAATTCAAGAAGGCATTCCTACTATTGAGGTCAATCCGTCAACGACACCATTAAGTCATCAGGTAAACATAAAAGTGGATGCCAAGGCGGCTGACTGGTTTGCCGAGCTTGCTAAATCGCTGGCATAAAAAAAGCCCCGCAAAATGCGGGGCTTTTGATAGCTGGCAGCGAGTGACTACTTCAATATGGCGCAGCCATTATCGTCAGCACTCTCACCATCAAGTGGAGGCAGGCAGAGACGCTCGTCGAGGACTGTAACCTCAACTCGTCTGTTCTGCATACGGCCTTCTTTGGTGTCATTGCTGGCGACAGGGTGATTTTCACCGTAACCGCGATCCATGATGCGGTTGCCATCTATGCCTTCTGCAATCAGATAGTTACGAACCGATTTCGCACGCTTATGTGAAAGCTGTTCGTTGTAGGCAGCAGGGCCAAGATTACATGTATGACCCACAACGATTGCCTCGATGTCGGTGCGTGTATTCATGGCAGTCACTGCTTTATCCAGAATGCTCTTGGCTGGCGCTGTGAGCTCGGCACTGTCGAATTCAAAGTGCACGCCTTCCAGTACAACCAGTTGTTCGGGCTCTGGCTCAGGTTCCGGAGCTGGTTCTGGCGCTGGGGGTGGAGGCGGTGGTGGTGCTACAGGCTCTGGTTCAGGCATGGGTTTGGCGCCCAGTGGAATCTGCAGGCCCAGCATAAACACATGATCTTCGAGTTCGAAGCCGACATCGGTGTCATTCTGGCGGAAACGATATTCCCAGCGTAATGCTGTGCCATGATCGTTGATGGTTTGCAGAATACCCAGGCCAAGATCCAGGAAGTTGCCGCTTAAATCAACTGTCTGGGTGCTATTGGAAAGTTCGTAATCTGTTTCCATCCAGCCGACCAGACCATAGAAAGGCCAGCGGTAGCGATTGGGAAAGAACATAACGTCCAGACCATAAGAAGTGACATCAGCTTCTATGCCTGAATCCCTGGCATTCATGTCTGAAACCTGTAGTTCCAGATTGAAATGCTTTGAAACCGGTTTACCAAATGCAATATGGAACCCAGCATCGTCCTCAACACCCAGATTGTCATCCAGTACGTTATAGGTGATTGCCGGGGCGACGTAGAAGCGTCCGTCCCAGATTTTATCTTCTGCATTTGCAGTAGAAAAGCCGAGCGAGGCGATGAGTGCCGCGCCGATTAAATACTTATGTCTCATTAAATTCTCCCTTTTACCGATTTAGACGGTCTGTTGGAATTACTGTCTCAAACTGTTAGATGCTATTTGATTATTGCACAGCCATTTGCATCAGTTTCATCACCTTCCCGTGGAGGCAGGCATATGGCATCTGAGATGACTGAAATTTCTACGCGCCGGTTTAATTTGCGCCCTTCTTTGGTTGCGTTATCAGCAATCGGCATGCTTTCCCCATAGCCTTTAACTTTCAATCTGTCGCCATCTATGCCACGGCTCATCAGGAAGTCACGTACCGAATTCGCTCTGTCCAGAGACAGTTTATCGTTGTAAGTTTCTTCACCGATGTTACAGGTATGCCCAATTGCGATAGTACTCAAGTCTGTTAATTCCCTGAGAGTAACAGCGGTATTGCTTAGGATTGTCGTCGCTTCTGGTGTAAGTGCAGAGCTGTCGAATTCAAAATGTACGCCCTGCAATACGATTACCGGTTCGGGTAATACGGGGGCTGGCGCTGGTTCAGGTGGTGCCTTAACAATAGGACGTGGAGGCGGCGGTGGTGGAGGAGGTTCTGGCGTTACAGGCGCCGCGCCTAGAGGAACTTGCAGGCTTAGCATTAACACATGGTCATCAAAGTCTTGTGTATCGCCCTTATTTTGTCTGTACCTATATTCCCAGCGAGCTGCAGTGCCGTGTGCAGAAAACTGCTGTAATAGTCCGATGCCTACATCCAAAATATCTCCGGATTGATCAATTTTGGTATTTGCCGGCCCATCGATTTCAAAATCAGTGCTCATATAACCGAGTAACCCGAAAAGCGCTAAATCGCTACGCTTTGGGAAAAACAAAAGATCAGCACCGAAAGAACTTAATTCGCCTAGCCCCGAAGTGTCTTTAGTGTGAGATTTTAAGTATCCGGCCTGAAGCTCGATATTAAAGTGGCGCGAAACAGGTTTACCAAATGCAATATGAAAACCCAGATCATCTTCCACATTCGTATCATTATCAAAGATGGTATACGTGAGTCCAGGCGCAATATAAAAACGCTTATCCAATTCTTGAGCGTTAGATGCTAATGAAAGAAGCATTAACGACACAATCGTAAATAATCTCGAAATTGAACCTAACCTAAACATTTGAATCCCCAAAGATGTCCTCGTAGGCACTATTGTGAAGCTCAGTGAGTGTAAGAGCAAGGCGAATTAATGCTATTTAATGAACTTTGTAAAGAAATTGAGTACATTGCACGCCAGAAAGCTAATCATAAAGACAGAAATTAACACTTAAGTATTTGGAGATTAGTTTGCGTATTACTGTTTTTGGAACGGGTTATGTAGGTCTTGTGACTGGTACATGCTTCGCGGATGAGGGAAATGAGGTTATCTGTGTTGATATCGACCAGGGAAAAATCGATCTTTTAAATCAAGGACAAACGCCAATTTATGAGCCGGGGCTGGACGAACTCGTTAAGCGCAATTCGGACGGTGGACGTCTACTATTTACTACTGATGCTGAAAAAGGCGTAAACCATGCTGAAATAATTTTCATTGCAGTCGGTACGCCGGAAAATGCAGACGGGTCTGCAGATTTGCAATATGTTTTATCAGTAGCAAAGACCATCGGTATATATCTCAATGAATACAAAGTTGTAGTTGATAAATCCACCGTTCCAGTTGGTACGGGTGATAAGGTCGAAAGCGTAATTCAGGGTTGTTTGAAAGATCGTGGAATCGATATTGAATTTGATGTGGTCTCTAATCCTGAGTTTTTAAAGGAAGGTGCCGCGATTCAGGATTTTATCAAGCCGGACAGAGTGGTAATTGGAGCGGATTATGGCAGGGCTGCACATATAATGCGTGATTTGTATGGTCCCTTTCAGCTAAGTCGTGATCGTATGCTTATTATGGATCGTAAGTCTGCCGAGTTAACCAAATATGCTGCCAATGTCATGCTTGCTACCAAGGTGAGCCTGATGAATGAGTTGTCCAATGTGGCGGAAGCCGTCGGCGCAGATATAGAAATGGTCAGAAGAGGTATAGGAGCCGATCAACGAATTGGATACCACTTTATTTATCCTGGCTGTGGATTTGGAGGCTCCTGCTTTCCCAAGGATGTGGCCGCAATCTCCAACACTGCTGATGGACTGGGCTGTGATACTCCTATTATTGATGGGGTGCTCAAAGTGAATAGCCATCAAAAAATGGTCATCCCTAATAAAATCATTAAACACTTTGGAGAGTTAAAAGGGCGTACCTTTGCATTATGGGGTTTGTCGTTCAAACCCGATACAGATGATATGCGCGAAGCGCCATCACGCGTGCTCATGGAGTTTCTCTGGAAGAATGGAGCCAAGGTCAGGGTCTATGATCCCGAGGCTATGGGTGAAACAAAAAAAATATATGGTGAAAGAAAAGATCTACACCTATGTGATAGTTCGATACAAGCTGTAGAAGAGGCAGAAGCATTGATAATCATGACAGAGTGGAGATTGTTCCGAAATCCCGATTTTAACGAGATAAAGAAAAAATTGATTCAGCCAGTAATTTTTGATGGGCGTAATATTTACGACCCAAATGAGATGACTGAATTAGGAATAACTTACTACGGAATAGGCAGAGGCCAGCGTTAAATGGAAGTCAGCAAAAAGTCACAGGATAGACGCCGCATACTTGTTACCGGCGGGGCCGGTTTTTTAGGTTCCCACTTATGTACTCGCCTTGTTGAAGCTGGCAACGAGGTGATATGTGTGGATAATTTCTACACAGGTAACAAACGGAATATTGAGCACCTATTCAGCAACCCGTATTTTGAAGTTATACGCCATGACGTATGTTTCCCACTCTATGTGGAAGTCGATGAAATATACAATCTGGCGTGTCCGGCTTCACCTATTCATTATCAGCATGATCCAGTGCAGACTACTAAAACCAGTGTTATCGGTGCTATTAATATGCTGGGCTTGGCGAAAAGAGTGGGCGCCAAAATATTTCAGGCATCAACCAGTGAAGTATATGGCGACCCTTCAGTTCATCCTCAACCTGAAAGTTATTGGGGCAATGTGAATCCAATAGGGTCGCGATCCTGTTATGACGAAGGCAAGCGTTGCGCCGAGACATTATTTTTTGATTATTATCGTCAACATGATTTAAATATTAAAGTTGCCAGGATTTTTAATACTTACGGCCCGAACATGCATCCGAACGATGGCAGGGTAGTCTCCAATTTTATCGTACAAGCTTTGAAAAATGAGCCAATTACGGTTTACGGCGATGGAAGCCAGACACGATCCTTTTGTTATGTTGACGACCTGATTAGTGGATTCATTATGTTAATGGATAGTGATGATCGAATCACAGGTCCAATGAATCTTGGTAATCCTGGGGAGTTTACAATTCGCGAGTTGGCAGAACTGGTAATTTTTCAGACTAACTCCAAAAGCAAGATAGTTGAAAAGCCTTTACCCGAAGATGACCCACAACAGAGAAAACCTGATGTTTCAAAGGCTAAGGAATTTCTTAGTTGGTCGCCACAAATTAAATTACAGGATGGACTGCGCACCACTATTGATTATTTTGCTAAATTAATCAAAGCCGAATGTAACAAATAGTAATCGCGTATAAGCGATTTTACGAAATATCCAGTTATATAAGGTTGAAATATGATTTCTGTTACAAGAAGGCTCTTGGCATTATTAACAAAAAAAGAGATTCGACACTTTTACGGCACGCTACTCACTTCAGTCTTCGCAGGAATGATACAGGTAGCAAGTGTGGGTTCGGTTATTCCCTTTGTTGCATTATTACTTAACCCTGAATTGATTCAAACAAATCAAAATTTCGCCTTTATCTATGAAAAGTTGGGGTTTGAGAGTAATAGGATATTTTTTCTATTTGCAGGTCTAATGGTATTAGTAGCATTGGTGCTGGGTAATGCATTTAATGCTTTTACATTATGGTACGTGACTAAATTTTCATGGGATTTTCAAGTTCGTCTTTCAGCGAGTCTTTTTTATTCGATTATTACCAAGCCATACATTCATTTTGTAAATCGTAACTCATCTGATATAGCAAAAAATATTCTCGTAGAATCAACGCAAATCGCACAGGGTGTTTTATTGGCACTCACGAAAATAATTTCTAACAGTCTTATTACTTTTTGTATATGTGTTTTTCTGTTTTGGTTAAACCCTTTGATTACATTTATTGTTGTCCTAGTATTTATAATTGCATATGCCTTTATTTATGTTGTTGTTAGACGGCCTGTAAAACGTATTGGCGAGCATCGATTTACGGTTAACACAAAAAGGTTTAATTCTGTTACTCAAGCATTTGGTAGCCTTAAAGAGGTGAAGTTGCTAAACAAGGAAACAGAATTCGTTGATATATATTCAAATTCTGCATACACGTTTGCACGTACTATAACTTTACAAGCAGTGCTTTCTTTGGTCCCTAAATATATTATTGAAGCGCTAGCATTTGGGTTGTTGGTTGTCATTATATTGTACATGCTTTACTTCGATGTCAGCATGCAGATGTTTCTCCCAATTGCTAGTGGTTTCGCTTTAGCAGGGTACAGGATTTTGCCAGCCTTACAGGGCATTTACGTTGCAATTAATACTATTCGGTTTAACGCGCCTGTACTGGATGCAGTAGAACAAGATTTGCTATTAGATGAGTATCATGATTCAAGATACATCGTTTCAATGCCTTTTAAAAATAATCTTAAATTGGTTGATGCAAGTTATACCTATCCAGGTTCTGACAAAGCGTCAGTGAAAAACCTTAACTTGGAAATTCCACGGCAGAGTTTTGTTGCGTTTGTTGGAAAAACAGGTGCTGGAAAAACTACCATTGTAGATATTCTGCTTGGACTGATAGTTCCGGATCGTGGGCGCTATTATGTAGATGGAGTTGAAATTAATAAAACCAATATAAAGAGTTGGCAGGCTAATTTAGGATATGTGCCCCAGGAAATTTTTCTTCTTGATGACACTATAGCGGCCAATATAGCTTTTGGTGTGCCATCGACTGATATAGATATGCTTGCAGTTGAAGAAGCAGCTAAAATTGCAAATATTCATGAATTTATTTCAATATCTCTGCCTGATGGTTATTGCACAAGAGTTGGAGAGCGAGGAGTGCGCTTGTCCGGTGGTGAACGTCAGCGTATAGGTATTGCGAGAGCTTTATATCAGGATCCGGACATTTTAGTTCTTGATGAGGCAACAAGTGCCTTGGATAGTGCCACTGAGAATATTGTGCATAATGCGATTGCGCGTACAGCAGAAATAAAAACAGTAATTGTTATTGCACATAGACTCTCCACAGTTAGGGATTGCGATACGATCTTCTTCTTGAAAAATGGACAAATTGAAGACCAAGGTTCTTTCGATGAACTTTGCGATAGAAACACGGAATTTCGTTCTTTGACAGAGGGAAGTGAATTGGGTGGTACACGACGGTCTGAAAGCCAATTGTAACGAATCAGGCTAAGATTCATGAGTAACAGGAATACTCGATATCGCAGGTGAGAATTTGAATTTTATTAGAAAAACAATCTGGCACTTACAACGACGCACATTGTTGAAAGTAATACTCAGAAAACTAGGTGTGAATCTCGACCAAGGTGTTTGGGCTGTTAAGTGGTACGGAACGAAAAATGCAGATTTAGCAGTTAGATATTTTATTGCACATGCTCAATCAACCCTGGCCAAAGCTGAAGACGATAGTGCCTGGGTAATGAGTTTGGGTGATAGTGGCCGCTTTCATTCGAAACTTAACAGCACACTCAAATCAAAAAAAATTAATTTCAAGGTTTACGACATTGAATTTGCAAAAAGTCTAAATGCAGAAGAGAGTGATGGTCTAGTTGGCATTTATTGTGGATGCACTGATGCCCGAAAGATTATGGAATGCGCAAAATGTGTTCGGGGTAATTCAGTTCTCGCTGAGCATCCATTTGAATATATAGCAGGGCTGAATGAAGAGTCGACATTCTTCGAACGCTTCGATGAATATGCTGATAACCATTTTATATCGCCGCTCCTCCTTGAATTCCCTACCCCCTATAAGTTATATGAGGAATCACTGGAGCACTTTAGTCAGAAATGCGGTCTGCGTGATTATCTAGATCTTTATCAGGTTATTAAAACTATTGTCGATAACAATGTGCCTGGTGATATTGCTGAGTTTGGTTCATATGAAGGTCATAGTGGTTGGTTGATAGCGCGAACATTGCAGGTGCTTGGTTCTGATAAGCATTTATATATGTTTGATGCTTTTGAATCATTTCCTGCTGAGGAACTTGGTGTGGATAAATTTTGGAGCAGGACGCATCAGGTAGATTTTGAGGAAGTCAAAGGCAAGTTGGCTAAATTTGATAAAGTCAGTTTAATTCAGGGGGATTTTACAAAAACACTCGATAATAGTGGAATATCCAACCTCTCGCTTGCATACATTGATTGCGATTCGTATCGTGCGACGCGGTTTCTCTTCGATGCCGTGCTAGATGGGCTTCTATCTAATCGAGGTGCAATCGTCTGTGAGGATTATGGGCATCCGGCATTACTCGGTAGCAGGATGGCGGTTCATGATGGGCTTATAGGCCGACTTAATATTTTGAAGTTTTTTTCTCAGTTCAGTGGTTTGTATATTGCATTTAAAACATGAAAAGTCAGATGACATGAATCATAATTCCTCAACTCTGGTTATGGGGGCTGCTATAGGCTATCAACCGAATCAGATTGAGCCTTTCATCAGTAGTTTGCGTAATGCCGGGTACAAGGGCGATGTCTTGTTGCTCGTATCACCAGCTGTGAAGAGAAGGCTGGCTAATAGCCCACTGTTTATTGATGTTCGTCTTGTCGCAGTTCGACAGTGGTTTCCAGTGCGCTTTCGTCTGGTCAAGCAACGCCTATTATCAGTGCTAATTTGGGCGCCGCAGAGATTAATTACATGGTTGTCTATTAGGGCGCTAGGATATAGGGAGGGTGTAGATACATTTAGAGAGCGTTTATGCCTTAGCCTAGGCCAGCACCTCTATCCGCCTTCAGAGACACGATATCTGCATTATTTGCAATTTTTGCATGCAAATCCTGCTTACAGCCGAATACTAATTAGTGATGTCCGTGACGTTCTGTTTCAGGAAGATCCCTTTGAGCATATTCCCGATACTGGCTTGTCAGTAAGTATGGAAATCAAAAAATACAAAATTGAGAGTGAACCTTATAACGCAGGTTGGGTAAAGACATTATATGGGGAATCAATGCTGAGAAAAATCGGTGAGAATCAAGTTTCTTGCTCAGGTGTTAGTTATGGTGACCGATTGACAATGCTTCGCTATTTTCAGCTTGTTGTAGCAGAGATATTGGGTATGAATTATAAAGCTGCTAAAACTGCGTTAGGTGGTTACGATCAAGGTATTCATAATGTTCTATTGTGGACAGGACAGCTTGATCCAGTAAAAAAAATGTATTCCTTGTCGAGTCCGGTTGCAACTATCAACGGGCTAGAAGTAGATGAATTGCAATTTAATGATGATGGGTATCTGGTCAATAAAGATGGCTCGAAAGTTGCGGTTGTCCATCAGTATGATCGAGTACCGAATTTGCGTGATCATCTTATTTCACTTGTGATAAAGGGTGAGATAAAGAGTAGTAGAATCGCGAATGTATAAAGTACGTTCGCCTGTGGTTCTATGTGTTTTTAACCGCCCAGAACTGACGAAGCAGGTATTAGATCGAATATTATCGATCCAGCCAGAACTGTTATTCGTAGTTGCAGATGGGGCACGGTCTGATAGACCGGATGACCAGGCGCTTTGCTTGGAGACAAGAGCAATTGTCGAATCAGCGCGTGCGCATTGTGAAGTTAGAGTGAATTACTCAGATATTAATATGGGTTGCAAAAATAGAATTGCAACAGGTCTTGATTGGGTATTCTCACAAGTTACCGAAGCAATAGTTCTTGAGGATGATTGCTTGGCCGATGTGAGTTTTTTTGAATATTGCGATGAATTATTGAAGCGCTATCGTGACTGTAATGATATTCATATGATTAGCGGCAGCAATTACTTGATGGGAAGAAAGTTTACTGAGGCCAGCTATTACTTTTCTCGTTGTTATCATATTTGGGGCTGGGCAACATGGTCTCGAGCTTGGAAGGACTTTGATGTTAGGATGCGCCGCTGGCCAAAACTACGGGAATCGGATTGGGTGGAGAATTACCTTCCAACTAAAGAAATGTCAAAAGTTGCAAGGTATTTTTTTAACGAAACATATGCGGGTCGCGTTGATACTTGGGATTATCAATGGGTACTTTCAGGTTGGTTAAATAATGCGTATGCAATTGTACCGACTGTGAATCTGGTGACGAACATAGGATTTGGTGCCCAGGCCACACATTTACACAATGAAGATGACCCTTTTGCAAATCTTCATGCGACGTCTATGAAAATGCCGATGAAACATCCGGAAATGCGAATTGTCGACGAGGCTGCTGATTTGTATGAATTTGACTTGCTTTATGGGCGGCATGCTTTTAGCAAAAGAAAATCATTTAGACGATTGATTAGTTGGTTAAAACGGACAATTCGTGCATTCAAACCACATCGAGAGGCAGATAGAAACGGATGAAAACACTCTTAAGGACGTTGCTTTTTGAGCTTTCCTACCGATTTAGAATTTTCGACCGGACACTCTTCAATAATTATCCTTTTATGCATGAGCCACATCAACTCAAGTACTTAATGGATTGTCTTGATCGCATCCGGGGGGTCAATGGGATTTGTCTTGAAATCGGGTGCGCATATGGCGCGTCAACTATCTTTCTAAATAAATACCTCGCCGAATCAAATTGTGCACGCGAATATGTAGCAATTGATACCTTTTCTGGGTTCGTGGCGAGTGACGTCACCCATGAAATCGAAAATAGAAATAAAACAGAGAAAATCGCCAGTATTTTTAACGCCAATCAGCGCAAATGGGTAGAGCGTTCACTGGAAATTGCAGGTATCCAAGGCGTGAAACTGGAGCAGCATGACTGTGCAAAGTTCGACTATACGATGCTTGGCACAATTGCATTCTGCTTGATTGATGTTGATTTATATAAGCCAGTTCTTGCGGCTCTCGATCGAGTCTATCCCTTACTCGAAGACGGCGGCATTATTGTTGTTGATGACTGTCAGCAGCACGAGATGTGGGATGGTGCTCTTGAAGCATATTCAGAATTCGTAGAGAAGCACGGACTTCCACACCAAATTGAAGCTGGTAAATACGGTGTCATACATAAGACTTCATAGGATTTAAGGCAAATGGCAAATGACTTGTACGTGCCCAACTTGACTGAGGCTAATTTAGTATGGCTGTAGATATAGTCGTCACAACAATATTTGAGCCAGATTGGCTGGAAGGGTATTTAGAGAATATTCGAACGAACCATAGAGTAGATGAGGTTACCATTCGTATTATCTGTGACCAAATGACCCCTAATTCAGTTTATCTAGCAGCGAACAATGCGATAGACCGGGGGTTTCATATAGATTGCCCATCACTAGATGAACAAAGTGCGTACCTCAAAAAATTGGGTTTGGAAGAAGATTACATACCATGGAATACCGATAATCGCCGTAATATTGGTTTCCTTCGTGCCTGGGAGAGCGGCGCTGACGTTATTATTTCAATAGATGATGATAATTATTGTCTACAGGAATCTGATTTTATAGGATCACATAGTGTTGTTGCAGACGGTAACCCCAATAGAGAAAATCTGAGTCAGGCTGGCGGCAAGCCTTGGTTCAACATCTGCGATATGTTGGAATCGGAAGTTCGGGATAAAATTTATGCTCGAGGGTTTCCATATGGAGCAAGGCTAAGCGAGCATCAGGCAACGTTGAGTCCATTGGACTCAGCTACAAAAACACTGCCCGTATCTGTTAACGCTGGTCTCTGGCTTGATGAGCCAGACGTTGATGCCATTACACGGCTGGCACAACGCCCCAAAATATCAAGTGCGCGTCCCGGGAATGTCATTCTCGATCGGGAGACGTGGTCTCCAATAAATACACAGAATACTGGTTTGCGACGGGAGGCTCTGCCTGCTTACTACTATATTCGTATGGGCTATCCGCTTGGTGGTATGACTATAGATCGGTTTGGCGACATTCTATCTGGTTACTTTGTTCAGAAATGCGTCAAGCATTTGGGTCATGCCGTTCAACTGGGCTCACCAGTCGCTGAACATCGTCGTTCGCCGCACAATCTGTTCAAGGATCTTTATCATGAGCTTGCGGGTATCGTTATCGTTGAGGAGCTTCTCCCGTGGCTACAGGAGTTACGCATAACAGGAAGTAACTATATCGATGCGTATGCCTGTTTGGCAGAGAATATAGATGCAAATGCGGAAAAATTTACAGGTTTTGTCTGGGATGAAGGCGGGCGTGATTTTTTGCGCCAAACAGCTGACAACATGCGGACATGGCTAAGTACGATTCAGACAATTGGTAAATAGGCGATTTACATTGAATATTTTTACAGTGTGTGGCGTATTCTGGGGTTGCTGGATTTAGAATGATCTACTCCTCGTCAATTATGAAGTTTCTTAGGCGGCGGATACCGCATCACTCACTGCTCCGCAGGTTATGGAGGCAAGTGCATAGACGTTGGGCGGAGAGGCGACCAGCGCCAGAGCAGATTTTTTTAAAGGAATTTGCGGACATCCTTCCTCAGGCGTACTTCATTCAAATTGGTTCAAATGATGGCGTTCAACTAGACCCTTTGCGCACGCAGCTAAGGTCCAGCCAATGGCGCGGCGTTATGATCGAGCCCGTACCGCATATATTCCGGAAACTCTGTGAAAACTGTAGAGAATATGCAAGTCGCGTTACATTCATGAATGTTGCTATTGCAAGTAAAGATTCCACTCTACCTTTCTATTACCTTCGCCCAGCCAGTAGTGAAGAACGGAATCAGCTTCCCGAGTTCTACGATATGCTGGGTTCTTTCAACAAAGAAGTAGTACTTTCACATGCCCCGTATATTCCCCGAATTGAAGAGCGGATTATTTGTGCTAATGTTGACGCGCTTAGTTTTGATTCATTGTGTAAGCATCTGGGGGTTTCTCAGATAGATCTTGTGCATATTGATGCTGAGGGCTATGACTTTGAAATTTTGAAAAATATTGACCTCAGTACATATAGGCCAATTGTGTTGATATATGAGCATCATCATCTAAATGCTTACGACCGTGCTGCATGTGAGCATCGCCTGAAAGGTTATGGTTATGACATTATTTCGTATGGAATGGACTCATGGTGCTTTCGCGAAGATGTTGTAAGCGCGAATAATACTCAACCTTTGATTAATGCGTGGCGGAGTTACCGGCGCTCCGTACATCGGAAATAATAAAATAATGATGCATATTGCTTGTGCCTCCGATGAGGGCTATTTGCCCCACTGTGCCACCATGCTCCTGTCATTACTGGAACATAATTGCTCAAAAGAAGTAACTGTTCATTTTATGCATGGGCCACTTATGTCCTCACAGTTACTCGATAAGCTAATTTCCATGATCAGGGGCTGTGGTGCGTCAATCAACTGCCTTGAGATAGATGATGATGCGGTAGCTGGATTACAGACTCGTGCTGGTGTGGCGGGCGTGATGTGGTATCGAGTATTCCTTCCGGAACTATTGCCTAAACATGATCGCATTGTGTACTTGGATGTCGATCTATTGGTTATGGACTCGTTACAAGAAATATGGGAGATGGAACTAGGTAACGCATATGCGGCTGCTGTTCCGAATGTGTTTGAACCCGAACGCGCCAACCACGCTATTAATTTGGGCATGAAGCGTCAGAGTGACTACTTTAATAGCGGCCTTCTTGTTTTGAATCTTGCAGCCCTACGTCGCTACCAATTAAGTAAAAAGATACTGGCAATTGCACGGGAAAGTGGTGACGAGTTGGAGTGGCAGGATCAGGATCCTTTAAATATAGCGTTCGACGGTAATTGGAAAAGGTTACACCCTCGTTGGAATTGCCAGAATAGCCTTTACTTTTATGACTACGCTGATGCTCAGTTTGGAAAAAAAGTTGTACGCGAGTCTATTGACCATCCGGCCATTGTTCATTTTGAGGGTCCCGCTTACAAAAAGCCCTGGCATCGACTTTGTAAGCATCCTCATCAAAGTACATATTTATATTACCGTCAAAAAACACCTTGGTCCGATGTGGTTCTTATGGGTGATACGCTTAAAAACCGTTTACTTCGAATATTGCCTCATAAACTGCTGATGTACGGGGTGGGTCTTCGTATGCGTATGCTCAATTGGTTTCGTACTAGGAATAAATCTCAATCAGTACAGAATGGGTATTAAGAGTGAAGGACTGGACATATTCGGACGGATTGCAGCAGATTGAGTTACCACTATTAAGTGATAATCCGCTCGTGACGATTGTTGTTCCAAGCTTCAATCAAGGGCGCTTCATTGAAAGAACGCTATTGTCGATCTTACTACAAGATTACCGCCCTCTTGAAATTATTGTCGTGGATGGCGCCTCAACTGACGAAACAATTAGTGTTCTAAAGGTTTTGGCCACTGAGCATGAGGAAGTACGCTGGTTATCAGAGCCTGATGAGGGGCCTGCTGACGCCGTTAATAAGGGGCTTGCTCTCGCGCGAGGTGAAATTATTGGAATCCAAAGTTCGGATGATATGTACTATGCAGGAGCCATCGCTACGGCAGTACAGGAACTGAGCGCTGACAGAGAATGCGGAATGATTTATGGGGATTCAGATGCAATAGATACCGATGATCGTGTACTGTCGCATTACGAGGTGCCTGAGTTTAGTTGGCCAGCGATGTTTGGCATTTCTCTTTGCCTCGCACAGCAATCAATATTCTTCAAGACATTTCTGGCAAGAGATATTGGAGGTTGGAATGGGGATTATTTCGGTTGCGATTTGGATTATTGGTTGCGTTTAATGTTACGGGCACGTGCAAAAAAGGTGCCTTTCACTTTTTCAGCCTGGCGGAGCTATCCAGAGCAGAGGACTAATCCAGTACATTACGAAGCTATCCTGAACGGCTACCAAGCGATGATAGCCGATAACCAACAGTTAGCATGTGCATTCAGTCGGATACGTCGCTTGGCTGATGCTAGTTGTCATTTAATGGCGTTACGATTTGATGCAAGAGGCAGTATCTGGTTTCGCCGTTGGCATGCTGTCCTCGCATTTCTAATATCGCCGGTAATATTATGGCATTGCCCCAATTATCTGTTAAAGCCGTTAATTCCAGGATATACCTTATTACGTGTGATTTATAATAAAGTTCGTCCCGTTAAATTGAAAGTGATAGTTAGTCGAGTTGAGCCGGGCATGCCTAGATCAAAGATAACTGATTGATTTAATTATAGGAAATATTGGAATTAATGAACGTGTCTGAGTCTTGTAAAGAACCAATCCTATTTATAGTAGGAGTACCCAAAGCGGGAACCACATCGCTGTTTAGTCATCTTGCCAGTCATCCCCAAATAAGAGGCTCCATCCCCAAGGAGCCACATTATTTTTTGCCTGCTGGGCACTATCTGAATCCGCCACTCCAATATGGGAATGATCCTTTAGTTAAATATTTAAAGATTTTCCAGCAGAGTTCAAGTTCAATGCCATCTATAAAATTGGAAGGTACAACTGAATACTTCAGGTTTCCCGAAATTGCGAA
Source organism: Nevskiales bacterium (assembly GCA_041622995.1). Classification (GTDB taxonomy): domain Bacteria; phylum Pseudomonadota; class Gammaproteobacteria; order Nevskiales; family CAJXLF01; genus CAJXLF01. Next base: position 24,200 of record JBFJXR010000008.1, on the reverse strand, counting down.
AAACATTAATTCGACATTTCCGAATTCTAAAATACTGATATCTCTCAGGGAGCCAATATCGAGATTAATCTCATGGTATCAAATGGGAATGTATTATGGGTGGGCTCCTTCAAGTCTGAGTTTCGGTGATTTTGCGGAAGAGATGCTTAACTGGAATGAGCAAAAGCACCCTGGCACTCGCTTGCTGCTGGAGGAAGGTAACTATAGCCGGTATTTACCTGAATGGTTGCAGACTTTCGGTACTGATCGTATTAAAGTCATCTGGTTTGATGACTTTAAAAATGATGCAAGAACAGTAGTTAGTGAAATACTTGGATTTATTGGATTAGACTCCACATCAGTCGATCTCATGTCATTCGAAAAAAAGAACGAAGCAAGACACAGTCGCTCACCAAAATCCACAGCATTTCTGCGTAACCTGGCTATTGAGGCCGATAAGCGTATACCCGTTAACTCTATACGTATGTGGGTACTCCAGAGGATACGCCGCATAATTTCGTCCGTGCTACGGCCGGTGCTCTCTGCCCCAGCGCCACCTGTTTGTATAAGGCAATCATCACTACAGCGCCTTTATGAGTTTTATAAAGAGGATATTAATGGATATGAAGCCTTAGGCATTGCCGAACCTCCATGGGCAAGTTTCTACTCTACTTCTGATGTTTCAGAATTACTCAATCACTTGAAGGTAAAGGTTACTCAAGACTAAGGAATATCCAATTGTATGACCATGCAATCCCCCAAGAGAAAATTGCCCCCCACATTTATTGTTGGAAGTGGGCGCAGCGGCACTACATTGCTGATGACCTTATTTGCAGGGCACCCAGAAATCTTTACTCCGCGTATAGAAACCAGGTTTCTTGTGGATCCGGGGGGATTATTAGATATTGTTAACAACCTGACAGTTGATTACTCGCCAACTCGTGCACGTGAGGCTTTGTACAGATTCGAGCGCCTCATGAAGATAGACTTAGTTAACCCACGTGCGCGCCCATACGTGGGAATTAAGCTAGACCGCTGGTTCGGGGATAATTATTGGCAGGCTTTGGAAAAATATTGTAATTCACTAGTTGAGTATGAATTTACTGGTATAGATCATCCTATTCCGGGTTTTGATTCAGGTCTTGTGCGTTTGGCGAGACTAATGGAAAGCTTATTACAGCGGGTACAGAAAAAATGGTTGCCGCCCCCAATAGGTTGGTCGCGAGCGGTAATTCGTGAGCCTCGTTATTTCTCTAATCGTGATGAGTTGATTGGGCTTACCCGTGCGTTTATGTGTGACCTTTTTGAAACTGCAACTTCTGAGGCGAATGCCAAATTCTGGTGTGAAAAAACACCACATCATTTGCAACATTTAGAGTTTATTTTTGAAATATTTCCAGAAGCCCGGATTATCCACATGTTGCGTGATCCCCGTGACGTTGCCCTATCTTTTACTCGACAAGTTTGGGCACCCTCTGATCCAGAAGATGCTGCGAAATTGCTGAAAATGATGTATGAGGCATGGTTCGATAAGCGCCCTAAATTAAAGTTGACACCTGAGAACTATCTGGAAGTACGTCTAGAAGACCTAACCACCATGACTCATCAAACGCTTGAAACTATTCAAGCATTCTGCGGGTTATCTTTCGCTTTTGAAAGCGGAGGCATAAGAGACCAGAATGAAATTAGTTCTCTAAGTAATAAATATAGTGATGAGGAAATAAACCTAGTTGAAAATATTCTCGGCACGTATGTAGATCGTCTTGGATATTAATGGATCTATGTTTCATAGGTTAGCTATTGATTTATATAGTCCAACTCAAGTTGTCTTCCACCTTTTACGTAGACTGGCTGTTTATATGACAGTGTATGCAGATTAAAGTCGCGTTTTAGGTATAAAGAAGTTACGCATCTGTGTCCCAGTATCGGGCAAAAACCAGAAAAGTCCACCTCAATTAAATCTGCTGAGCGTAGCAATGCTGATGACTCACTATACCAGTCTGAATTGTCAAGAAGGATAAACCCACCAGGTTTGAGGTGTTGTATAGCGGCCTGTGTGCATTTAAGGCGTGCTTTCCCGTCAATGACAATAATGTCGTAGTTGCCTGCCGTTAGCCTAATGCTGTCCACATAATTTGTTGTATCAGTATGCAATAAATAATTTACGTTCGAGGGGAGCAAGGGTTTCATTTGTTCGTGCCAGCGTGGATTGCTTTCTACTGATGTAATGCGCTGAACTCGGCTCGACCAGAATAAGGTGGAATTACCTGAGCCAAACTCGAACATTATCTTATCTGAAAAATCAAATTGCTTTAGGTAATCGATTGCAGGATAAGTAATCCACGGTATGGGGTCGCCGTTTTCATCAAGGCATGAATTGTCACGAGTTGTACGATAATGTCCTAAGTCAATGCTAAGTGTCTTATAGGCTTTAAGACTGCGCCTTATGCTTAACGGCAGTATGCGTAATACGACTGATTTAATGCCCCTGATAACTTGGCTCATAGCTAGTTGATATGCTCTTACATGAAACAATTTTCTCAGTCACTTACACGCTAACAAGTTGTATTTTTTTAAGCTTATCTTGTGCAAAGCAACAGTAACACATGTGCATGCATTATTATGTGCCAACATTTAAATATTTAGCTATATGAAAAAATCTATGCCCGCGCTCGATGATACTAAATTAATGAGTAAGAAATTGATCCATATTGCTTGCGGTTGTGATGACCACTACGCCAGACACACTGCAGCAATGCTTCTTTCTCTTTCGGAACATCTAAGTAATGATGTACAGGTCAATGTTTATGTGCTTCATGATGACGGATTAACTGAAACGAGCGTTGAAGCTATACGTAATAGCGTACCTGTAAATATTGAAGTGCATGCCTTATATATAGACAAATTACTTATGGTGGGATTGCCTACGCACAGGTTTCATCCTGCCTGCTGGCATAGAATATTTCTTCCGGATTTGCTGCCAGAATTAGATCGAATCTTATATTTAGATTCAGATATGCTTGTAGTGGACAATATTGAACCATTATGGGCTACTGACTTGAATGATAAATTGTTTGGAGCAGTAGTTAATCCAATTTACAAATTTATGGCATCACCAATATCTTATCTTGGACTTGGCAGCCCAGGTCACTATGTGAATTCAGGGTGTCTATTAATGGATTTGGAGAAAATGCGTAATTCTGATTTCACAGAAATTATTAAGCAATATGCAATGGCGCACCCTGATAATTCTTGGCCCGAGCAGGATGCCATTTCGGCCTTATGGGGGGCGGATTGTCATAAGCTTCATCCACGATGGAATCTTCAGAGTACATTTTTTGACTTGCCACAAAGTCAGCTTCCAATAGCCAATGGAGTAATCGCTGAGGCGTTAGCAGATCCCGCGGTAATTCACTTCATTGGTCTGCATAAGCCATGGCACTATCTGTGTCGGCATGTATTCAGAAGTGAATATTTTAATGTAAGTAAAAGAACTGTCTGGGGAGCACCAGTTATCGAAGGAAAGAATTTATTGAACATGATTCTTCGGCCATTTTCACTAGGTACGCAAATACGTATATTACACCGAGTGAGACGGTGGTTAATGTGAATGTGAATGTCGACCCGTTCAAAATATATGGCATATGTCTTGTAAAAAATGAAGCCGACGTTATTCAGCAAAGCTTAAAGGCCGCTTTGCGGTGGTGTGATTACATTTACGTCTACGATAATGGGAGTACAGATAATACTTGGGAATATGTGAATTCATTGGCAAAAGAAAACAGTAAAATAATACCCTTTAAAAAGGAGGCAAAGCCTTTTCATAATGGCTTGAGAAGTGAAGTCTTTAACTGTTATAGAGATGATGTGGCAGATGGCGACTGGTGGTGCATTCTCGACGCTGACGAATTTTATATTGATGACCCACGGTTATTCCTTGCAAAAGTTAATGCACCATATTCCACGGTGTGGAGTGCGAGTTTTCAATATTATTTTACGGATAAGGATTGGGAAAGATATCAACGTAATCCAGATGCATTCGCTGACAACGTATCAGTTGAAGATAAGCTTCGTTACTATATAAATAATTGGTCCGAACGGCGTTTTTTCAGGCATCATTCACGGTTGGAGTGGAAAGAGGATCAGGGCTCTCCAAGAAATATGGGGGCGGTTTATCCCGTGCGTATTTGGTTGAAACATTATCAATACAGGTCACCTAAGCAGATTCAACGCAGATTATTTGTACGTACTGAGGTTCGAGAAATATTTGTACATGAGGCTCAGCGCGAATGGAAAAAGACTGTTTTAAATACTTCTTTAACCTCCAAAAAAACAACGATGCCACGATCGGAATCGCCAAATTGGAAGGACAGAATTATGTCAGCTGATGATTTATGCTACGACGCACAGAATATGAAGTATGTTGTAAGGGAAGATTTGATGCCTGCATTGCCATTCAATTTTAAAAATAGAGTCCTTGATATATTTAGTAAAATGATAAAACGTCTGCGTAATCATTAGTAATACATAACAAGAATTGTCTAGATTCACAAGAGACGTTTTTAATGATTGACTCTCAATATAGTGCCCTAGAGGAAGGCGCCTTTAGGATGATTTCTTCTATTGCATTCGCATTTATATCCTTAGGTGTTTTTTTTACGCCCTTCAGTGCGTTGGCTTTATATTGGGGTACGATTAAGTTAGCGGATATTGCATTCTTTAGCGGCTTCTTTCTTTCGTTAATTTATTCATTTCTTGCTCAAAGATTTTTTTTCGTGCCAGTGAAATTGCTTTTATCTGCAGTAATAACAGTTGTTGGCTTTCTAATAGTCGTGACTGTTTATGAAAATGATGACATTAGAGAATTTCCTACATTTATGATGGTCGTGAGTTGGTTTCTAGTTCCTTTAGCTATCATGAATCAAGCTGGCAAAAATGTGAGGAGTGTGAAATTGATATTGGCTATTTGGATGCTAGGAATTTTGCTAGGAGCAATTATTGGGATTATTCAAAATAGTGGAATGATATCAATCAGGAATACTCTTGGGCTTTCGATTCATTATAGGGAGGCAGGGCTAACAATTCACCCTAACTCATTTGGGTTTTATTGTGCTTTGGGTCTGCCACTGTTTTTTGAAAAAGCATTACTCGAAAAATCTTTGTTCAATAAGACATTGGCATTTATTGCTTGCGCCATACTGATTTATTCCGTAAATATTTCAGGTTCACGTTCTGCTTTGGTATTGATTGGCTTGGCTATTCTTTTAATATTAATTATGGTTGCACTACGTGCTGGCGTTCTGTTACAGCTTGTTTTGTGCCTTGGATTAATGGCACCTTTATTATTAGCTTACTATTCTGGCGTTATTCCACAATTGGGTGGAGATCAATCAGCGGTAAATAGGCTATTTTTTGGTGACCCGTCAGCATATGCTGCTGATTTACGTAGAACTCAATTCTTCGAATATGTACTACAAGTGTTCCAAGAACATCCGTTTCTTGGGAATGGTTACAGATTATATGGCGTACATGATGCCATTTTGGGAACGTTAGCTTTATCCGGAGTGGTTGGCTTGATTGGATTCTTACTTCGTGAAGGTGCGGCAATTGATGATTTTCGCCATCTAAAAAAAATAGATAACCACTTACGCTATTTCGGTCTATCAACGATTGGTCTTCGGGTATCCTATATTGTATGGCTGACAAGCTTGCTCACTGCATATTGGCTTCTAGAGCGTGGAGGTATGGTAGTGATAGGTTTGCTAGGCGCTATGGCAGTTGTAAATCTTCATCACCGCGTCGTAGATTCATTAGCAAGTGTACCGTCTCATAGTATTAGCAATTCTTTATCTCCAAATATGAAGTAAGTAGATGTGTCTATGGGCTTTTCTTTTAAAGTGTTCTCATCATCACTAATTTAATTAGTAAGGCAAAATAAAGAATGTCTACGCCTTACGTAAGTGTCATTCTTCCGACCTTTAACCGTGCAAATCTTCTTGATAGGGCAGTACAAAGCGTACTGCGTCAAACCTTCAAAGATTTTGAGTTAATTATTGTGGATGATGGTTCCACCGATGACACTATTAAACTAGTTGAGAGCTATGAAGACAATCGAATTGTTTTTGCGCCTCATAAATACAACCAGGGTGTTTCAGCCGCACGTAATACTGGTATTACTGTAGCCAGATCGGAACTAATTGCTTTTCAAGACAGTGATGATGAATGGCTACCAGAAAAACTTGAAAGACAAGTTAAGGCAATTAAAAATTCAAATTGTGAAATGGTATTGTGTACTCTAGTGAGGACAAATCAATCTGGAATATTTCGCTTTCCCACTCCTGAGTTAATGGTGTCGCCCAATATATTTTCGACTGCCTTAGAGTTGCATCCATATGGGTTTCCACAAACCTGGCTCGTGAAAAAAGAATTACTGGAGTTGGCTGGTCTATTCGATGTGTCCTTAAGCATTTGGGAAGATTGGGATTTACTGCTTCGGTTGTCAAAGTTAACAAAGGTATATCAGATTGGAGACGTTTTGGTGAAATCTTTTCAAACTCCTGATAGTTTAAGCCAGGATTATTCAAGCAGAGTAGCAGCGATCAAATATATTGAAGGAAAATATTCATTAATGTCAGGTCAGTCAAAAGCTTTTCGGGCTAGACTAGCTTATTTAGTTGGGCGTTTAACACTGTTGTCTGGAGATAATTCACTGGGTAGAAAGGCACTGCTTAAGGCAATAAGGATTAAGCCTTTTGCAGTTAAACCTTGGGTTTTACTTTTAATTTCATTTTTTAACAAATCTTTCGTATACAGGCTTGTAAAAGTACTGTAAAAAACTGTTTTTCCTTGATCCAGGTGATTTAATTCAGGCTGCTTATTGCATGATTCAGAACGTAGATAAGCGTGTAATTACTTTCGGGACGTTTGATGTCTTTCATTTGGGGCATTTGCAATTACTCGAGCGGGCAAAAGAGCTAGGTAGTTTGTTGTATGTTGGCATCTCTAGCGATAAATTGAATCAACAAAAAAAAGGAAGACTGCCTGTATATGGTGAAGATGAGAGAATGAGAATTATTCAGTCTCTTAAAGTGGTGGATAATGTATTTCTAGAGGAGTCCCTGGAGGCCAAACGGGAGTACATCATTCAATATCATGCAGATGTACTGGTTATGGGGGATGATTGGCAGGGAAAATTTGATGAGTTTAATGATATTTGTGAGGTAACTTATTTGCCGAGGACACCTGCGATATCGACAACTGCAACTATCGAACGGATAAAAGGATAGTGTATGTTGGTGCAATTCGATAGAAACTAAAAAATACTATAGATCACTGTAACGGAAAATCTAGAGACTACACGACTGAATAGCTGTGGATAATTTTGACATCTCTGTCTTATGATTTGTGCATAGTTGAAAAGTCATGATTACCTGATTAATTTCGCCGGAGTTTAGGGGAAGAAATGAGTGCTGAACATTATATTTCTCTTATAGAGAAAGAACTCACAAACTTAAGATGGAAGTTCTCACATTTACATGATAGGTATGAGTTGCAAGTGAATGACAGAACCGTTTCGTTCTTAGATGAGCCTACTGAGTTTATCGTGTCTCCGGATGATTGGCTGAAAATCAAACACGCTGATGAAAAAATTCACGAACCTGGACTGATAGCCTGGTTACAAGTGCTTGCAACGCTGTTCAGTAAAGACAAAGTTATTTTTTATGATATCGGATCACTATTTGGCTATCATTCAGTTATTGCAAAGGGTTTATTTAAGCACGTTAAAATCATTGCGATTGAGGGAAACCCGGTTTCTTCTGAGTACATCAGCAGGAATTCAAGAGGGCTCGATGATTTTAAAGTGATTAATGCAGTACTTGGAAGGCAGGCCAAGACTGGCTATTACCTAGTAAGTGGGTTCGAGTTTGCAGAGGTTGGGAGTAATCGATATTTTAAAGTTATTTTCTCTTCTTATGCTAAGAACATAATAAAACGCGTTCTAAATTTAACAGGCAGAACGTATCGTTTGAATAAGATGGTAACAAAAGAGATAGAAACAAAAACAATTTCAGATGTAATGGAAGATGATGTAGGTGAATACGTGGAAATATTCAAAATAGACACGGAAGGCTATCAGGCAGAGTTTTTACCGAAAGCGGTTGATCTAATGTGTACTAGAAACGCGATTGTCTTGCTGGAGCTTGATTCGCCGAAGCAAATGCGTAAATTCGGCGTAACAAATGACGACTTAGTCCAGCTGTTCTTGAGAAGAGGTTACACAGCAATCTGGATGAATCATCGTACTGGGATGGGTGTAAAACAAATCGATAAAGTAGAAAAGCAGTTCGATAGAAACTCATTGGTAGCACTTTTGCCCGAGAGTATTCAAGGTATGTAAGTAATGTTTAGTCGGGCTTCTAATCTTCATGCCTATTAGAATAGAGGGGTGGGCTATTGGTTTAATTCAGGAGAATACGCATGCCTACTTTTCATAGTTCTACTCTACTTCCATTTCTATGTTCAAGCCAATCCAAACATGTAGAACATAAGGTTTCATTGGCCGTATCGCAACTATGGTAAATTAATTTGCCTGTTTTGGGGGAATGCGACTTAAAAACGCTGCTAGCTTCTTAAAAATTCTAGCTCAAGTATATTTCCTGCCTGTAACTATACTTTCTGAATCTTTTAAAATTAAATAAAAAATTATCAACCCTTACAAGAGGGTTTCTTAGCTTGCCTCTGAAAATGTAGTTGGACGCCATTCTGAAGAAATGCATATAAGGATAATTTACTTGTACGTCGAAATGGTTTCTTAATAACTCAATTTCCTGCGGCATTAATGGGAATTCATCTTCATCTCCGCGCTTTGGAATCCATAATTTTCCGACTAGGTTATTTCTAAACCATATAAGAATATTGCTTCTCGAATTATTTTCCCAAAAGTAACCCTTACCACCATTTTTAATTGTTTTTCTGAGTATGCTTGAAAATTGATCGAATGGTTCGATGTGGTGCAGTATCAGGGACCCAAATATAAAATCAACTGGCTCTAGTTGATCTAAATCTAAAGCGGATATGCATACAGGATGGATGTTATCGATAGCATTCTCGCGGCAGAATCTAGAAAGTTTATCCAAAGCAACTTCGCTGTAATCCACACTTATTACAGTTGCTCCTTTACTTGCAAAATATATAGACGCTAGTCCGTTTCCAAAGCCAAGATCAATAATTCTTTTGCCATTGATGTCACCAAAATGAGTTAATGCATTATTGAGCACTAGGTTGCTTTGGCCTTTGATGCATGAAATTATTTCGTTATCATTTTGATACTTAGTATCCCAAAAACCACGGGGCGAATTTGAGTTGCTCATTACTTAGTTCCGTTTCTTGATCTGTATCAAGGGGGTATATATGTTGTACAGATCACTATTGTGTATGTAATCGTGTGTCCGTGCTAGCAGGGATATATACCTTTAGGTCACGCGCAACCCAACGTATATGCTGTGAGTTAGCAAAAGGATAGATATACCGTAGAGATATAGTATTAGAATATCAGGCTGACTACGAAGCACCGCGATGCTTAGTAATATCATTGATGTATCAATTAATAATCTGGCTACTTTGTGTAAGAAACTAACATTTTCCGACGCTTCCTGATTTTTTGATTTTCTAGCCGTAGTGGAGCTAAACAGGCTTACATTACGAGAAAATGTGAAGGCTATAACTGCACCTATAGATAGTATTTGGCTAGCTGGATAGGCAAGCAGGTAAATGAGAAGCGCAAATGCCAAAGCATTAATGGCATAGAAGTCCATATAAACATCCCACCAGGCACCAAGCGCACTTGTGCGACCTGTAGCCCTAGCAAGCTGGCCATCTGCGCAATCAGTTGCATATGCAAGTTGTAATATAAACAGTGTTATTAAAAAGCCAGACGTATTATTAGGTGTAACTGTATAAAGCCAAGCTCCAGCGGTTATGAAAATGCCTGCAAGTGTGGTGACCTGATTAGGTGATAACCCGCCTAATTGGCATAGCCAGGCAATAATGGCACCTACTCGCTGTGAAAATAATTGAGTAAGTGGATGCCCGCCAGCGGCATAAGTAAGTTGAAGGTAGTCGCGAAGCGAGCTCTTTTGCATAACTTTATCTATTATTCCTGTTTAGATTGAAGGCCGTGATGTGAATCACTTCAACGCAAATTTATTGGATTTATAGTTTATTGCGTTTTTATAGATACTCAATAGAGATTCCAGTACGGGTCGTGCTGAGAAATGATTTTCAAATCCAAGCCTTCCATTCATGGAGTAAGAGCGCAATTCAATTTCTCTGTCCCAAAGCGACATTACTAGAGAGGCAAGTTTATTACTGTCCTGTGAAGGGTATGTACATCCGCCATTTGTTGTTGACATCATTTCTGGGAAATGTGCTCGGTCTGATGCAATGACAGGCACACCAGAAGAGAATGCTTCAATTATTGGTAGTCCAAAGGTTTCGTCCCAAACAGAAGGCATTACTAGTAATTTGCTGCCTGCTAAATAGGCAATTGCTTCATCATGTTTCAGGGCGCCGATTAACCGAATTTTGTTTTGTAAACGGTTTGCCTTGATTCTCATCTTAATTTCAGCCTTAAGTGGTCCTTCGCCAATAATATCTATACGCGGGGCTTTGGGGCCCATAGTTATCCATGCATCTAAAAGCACATGTAAACCTTTTTCTTCACTTAGGCGACCAATAAAGACAACACGATTTTCACGTTGGTCCCAGGGAACGGGTGTACCCCGGTCTATAGCAGAATGCGGCTTGATATGTATGGCATTGGCTGGTAGGCCAGCTTTAATCATCATATCTCTTTGAAAACTAGTCATTACAATAAAGCTATCTAATGACTTTGGCCAAGTATGAAGAGCTTGATGGAGTTTCAAGCCTGAGGCTATAGGAATTGTTAGTAAGCGACTGTTGCGATAGCAGGCATGTTTCAGAGCAGGTAGTACAGAATTATTCTCGATGCATTCTATACAGGGTTTACCGTTTCTTGTAATTACAGCATTTGAGCAAAATAATCGATAGTTATGTAAAGTCATTACACATGCAGCCTTTGAATGAGAAGCCGCAACGACTGCTGATGGGGAGAGTAAAGGAAAGGTGTTGTGCAGATGTATTATGTCCGGATCGATTTCTCCGATCCGCTTGCTTACATCTTTGTAAACTTTATTATTCCAAATTGTGCCAAGGCTGGCTTGTATTCCAGTATTAAATTTATTGTCATTCCATTCGTCATTTGATCTGGAATATTCGTGAACTATATGGCCAGCATTTTTCAATAATTTATTTTCAGCACGAACCACTTCGTTCTCACCGCTTGGCAAATTGGAGCGATAGTAGTTATGAATTTGTAGAACTTTCATAATCATTCATGCGTAGGGGGACGGTATCCGCATCGGCACGAATTTCCTTTAAGTTAGTGAAGAGACTGTATTTCTGAATTAAATGATTCAATTATTCTTTTTCTACTAAAGTATTGTGAACGTGAGATTGCATTTTTTTGCCAAGTCGTAAATAGGTGTTTACTAGAAAGAGTGTTTTTGAATATATTACTTATCTCGTTAATTTCATTCCATTCTATGTGAACGCCCGCATTTGAAGTCTTTAATTCTATGCCAAGTGGACTTGATTTATCGCTTATACAAATAGTTGGGGTTGCTGTTGCCATAACTGCGGTTAATTTGCTGGGTAAAAAGGAGGCGCCGCTGTTTCCAATTTCCGGAAGAATGAAGAAATCGCATGCATGAAGAGCAGCAGCAAAATCATCTTCTTCTAAAAAGTCCCCGAGGATAAATCTGTCGTCAGTGTTTGATTCAAACCAATCATAAATTTGTTGTCTCATGGCTCCATCCCCATTCAAATGGAAACTAAAATTTATTTTTATTAATTTGAGGCTGTTCAATAGATTAATCAGGTTTTGTTTTCTACCAAAATTACCTGCGTATAATAATTTAATCGTCGTATTTGGGGCCCTCCCAATTTTATTAGGCAAGTCGGAGATTTTGTCTTCTAATGATTTATTTAGCCAATTTGGCAAATGTAGAATTTTCTGGTTTCTTTTATTTATTGTTTTTAGCCTTTCTACCATTACTGGAGAAATAGAGCTCCATATATTTGCTCGATTGAAGAGAAATGATTGAAACCTCTTTAATAATCCTACCAATAAATTAGCTTTTATAATTCCACCTGCAGTCGCAGCTTCTGCGGCTAAATCCTGAACGTTTAACCAAAGTGGCTTTCTGTAAATTGCAGAAGCAATCGTTGCTATTCCGACTGATGCTACAAGAGGACAAAACGCCATAATCACGTCGTATTTTTTTGTAGTAAATATCATCCTTAACGTTGAAAGAAAGAAAGTTCCTTCATAAAGTACCCTTTGGAATATGCTGTTCGGGTTTTGCGGGATATAAAGTCCAAACCTTATAATATTGATTTGACCAAGAGTCTCATTGGATATTTTTAAACTATTACTTTTTGTTTTATCTTGCCATTCTGGGTAATGGGAGTAGCTTGTCCATACAGTTACATCGTTACCAAGGCTGGCTAACCCTTCGCATAAATCAGTATTTACTGCAGAGCCGCCACCTCGGTCTGGGTGAAAGTAAGATGAAATAACGAGAATTTTTGACACATTTAAGCTCTTATGAGGGGTTTGTCAGGCGACTCTGCCAGGCTTCGATTATTTGCAGGATTGTTGTGTTCAAATCCATAGATATGCTCCACTCGGGATAATCCTTTTTAATTTTCTTTAAATCTGAGTAATAGCATATGTGATCACCAATTCGAGGAGTGTCACAGTATGACCATTTCATTGTTTTACCAGTCAGAGAAGATACTTTTTCGAAGGCTTCGATAATAGATATGGAGTTGTCTAGACCACCCCCCAAATTATATACAGAGGCACTAGTGGGTTTGTTGATGAATGACTGCATGAAACTTATAACATCAACTGCATGAATATTGTCTCTGACCTGTTTCCCTTTGTATCCGAAAACAGTATATTCACGCTCTTCCAAATTACATTTAACCAGGTAACTAAGAAAGCCGTGCAACTCAACCCCTGAGTGTGCAGGGCCAGTAAGGCATCCGCCCCTGAGACAACAAGTTTTCATCCCAAAGTAGCGGCCGTACTCTTGCACCATGATGTCAGCTGCAAGTTTGGATGCGCCGAAAAGCGAGTGTTTTGATTGGTCCACATCAAAGTTTTCCGGAATTCCATCTTTAAACTGATTATCCGCATAATCCCAACGGGTTGCTTTTTCTGTTAAATTCAGGGTATTTGGTTTGTCTCCATAAACCTTGTTGGTGCTCATGAAAATAAACGGAGAGTCTTTGCAATTATTCCTTGTGGCTTCAAGTAAATTTAGCGTGCCAAGTGCATTTACCTCAAAGTCCAGGAAAGGTATGTCTCTAGCCTTGTCGTGTGATGGTTGAGCTGCGCAATGAATAATGGCATCAAAAGAGTGTTTGCCAAATAACACAAGAATTGCTTCGCGATCTCGGATGTCTAAATCTAAATGTGTATAGTTGTTGTAATTTTCACTAAGTGATGTGCGACACCATTGCGTATCACCTTCGGGACCAAAGAATACTGCTCGCATATTATTATCAATACCATACACATAATGACCTTGATCGCAGAAAAAGCGTACAGCTTCTGAACCAATTAATCCATTGGAACCGGTTATTAATATTTTCATAGTAACTTTAGGTCTATCCTTGCCTGTATGTTGTTTGATTTTGACGTAAATTTGAGAATAAAGATGTGAGTGTTTATTTAATTGCGCATACTATCTGTGGTCAAGATTGAATTCGGAAAAATCAGAATAGTAGATTATGGGTTTCAATCTTGTTGGCGTAATGATTTGATATTCACTATATGCTATTAGCATCCTGCTCATGGAAGTTTTAATAAAAATTTTTCACAATATTAAACGTTTCATGAGTTTACTATACGGGCAATTCTTATATCGTATTGTTGTTAGTCATATTTTCTAACATTAACTTCTGGTGAGCACTGAATGGGATTTGGTAAAGAAAGGTTGCATGAAAATATTGGCCCCTTGCTTCCTATTATTGGCGTTTTCGATTTACTCTGTGTCATTTTAAGCTCTCAATTTTCATTTCATGTATTAGGGATTGTGCGACCTCAATATGCTCTAACCTTTGGCATTCCTCATTATCAGCAGGTCATATTTGTTTCTGCAATGCTACTGCCGTTAAGCATGACTTGGTTCGGTGGCTACAAGGCTTGGCGCGGTTACTCGTTATTTACTGAAGTGCGTATCATTATTGCTGCATGGATTTCGGTTATTTTCATTTTGGCATTATTAGCTTTTCTATTTAAATCCGGGCCTTACTACTCAAGATTATGGCTGATCATTTGGTTCCTTACGACTTTTGCACTATTAACTACTTGTCGCGCGGGACTTCGGCTGTTGCTAAGGGCGCTAAGAAAAAATGGCTTCGATTTAAAGAACATTATCATCGTTGGTGAGGGTGAGATGATTACGCTAGTAAGCCAGGCAATTCAGGGGCATCCATCCAGTGGGTTAAATATATGTGGGTATTTTGCGGACAGTGAGTGTAGAAATTCTAAATTGAAATATATAGGCGTGCTTGGTGAGGTGTCCCAATACATTCAAAACGCATCAAAAAAAGTTGACCAATTATGGATTGCAATGCCGATGAGCGAACAGGGAAAGCTGAGTCATGTATTAGCAGACATGAAGCATTCTACCGTTGATATTCGGATGGTTCCGGATATGTTCTCTTACCAATTATTAAATTACTCGGTGGAGGAGGTGGTCGGGTTACCTGTACTTAATATTTCATTTTCTCCATTTAGTGGTAGCCAAAAATTTATAAAGGAGTTCAGTGACTATGTTTTGGCATCGTCGATTGCATTAGTAATATTCCCATTCCTCATTTTGATAGCATTTGCTGTAAAACTGTCCTCATCAGGACCAGTTATCTTCAAACAAGTTAGGCATGGTTGGGATGGGCAGCCGTTTACCGTCTATAAATTTAGAACGATGGAAATGACTCCTATTGATACTGGCTCAGATGATTACCGGCAGGCAACTAAAAATGACAGTCGTATAACGCGCCTAGGCTATTTTTTACGTAAAACTAGCCTAGACGAATTGCCGCAATTTTTTAATGTGCTAAAGGGTGATATGTCTATTGTTGGCCCTAGACCGCATCCAGTTGAAATGAACAAGTTTTATATGAATTCAATTGACAGGTATATGCTACGGCATAAAGTAAAGCCAGGGATTACGGGTTGGGCGCAGATTAATGGTCATCGTGGCGAAACCGATACCAAAGAGAAAATGGAGGCTCGTATCAAACATGACCTCTATTACATCGAAAATTGGTCATTATCTTTTGATCTTAAAATTATCGGATTAACTATTTTACGTGGGTTTTGGCATCCAAACGCCTACTAAACTTTAGGTTAATCATTCGCTTGAATCTTTGGGCTATGGTATTTTATCGTCATGTTATAAGAGTTTATAAAGTAATATTACTGGATTATTGTCAATATACATCCGAGTCAGGAGTGGTCTAATGAAAGTGGGTGGAGAAAGTAAACTGAGAAGCCATATGAATACTGAGCGAAAGACCCCGTTTTATATAGCAATAATGCTAGCAATTGGTATCGCAGCTAATATTGCTCATGCAATAGAGCCACAAGGTAATTCTCTAGGGCCTTCAACCAGGTTTTCCAGTGAAATCGAGTTCAAAGTTGAACAGAACGATAATTTTTATCGAACCAATAGCAATGAAGTTGATGCGTTTGGTTTTCTTCTCTTGCCAGAAATGTCTATTTCATATTCACCTAGTCATGGGAAATATACATTTGGTTACGTTGGAGAGTTAGGTGAGTTCGATACTGGTGCACAAGATGACTACTTTGATCATAAGTTTTTTACCTCAGGCCTTTTTAAACCTCTATTACAACACCGGTTTTCATATGACGGTAACTTTCGAAAGGACCATGACTCATTCGGACTAGATCGTACTCAGGGTAGTCAAAGGATATCTAATCAGAATTTGGATGAATGGACACAATTTGATGGTGGCTTAAAATATACATACGGAAGTGAGCAGGCCCGCTTGAACTGGTATCTACGCGCAGAGGGCTTGGATAAAAAATATGAAACCAATCGTAGCAACGCCTTGGGTGGAACTCGTTTTCTGGATCGTACTGAAAAAGGGTTGGGGACAGGGCTAACCTTTATATTGGCGCCCAGAACTTATCTGGTCGCAGATTTGAGTCATAAGGCCATAGAATATGATGTTGATTCAACTCCATCCTTTGATGGCACATTAACCAAGGCGCTTGTAGGTATTAAGTGGTTGGCGACTGCAAAAACCACTGGTCAGGTTCAGGTAGGGAGCTATTCCCGAGACTTTGATAACTCACTTCGAAAAGATAATGATGGCCTCAGTTGGTCCGCTAGAGTGACTTGGTCACCAAAAACCTATTCGCACTTTAAATTGGAAACAGGGCAGCGTGCACTTGAGCATGTGCTATTAGGTGAAGATTTTATAGATTACAAATTTTATAAGGTCGGCTGGCGTCAGGACTGGACTGTCAGGGTACACACAGATGTTGAAATTGGATTTTACGACAGTGAATTTTCAGGAACTAACCGTACTGACGACAGGCTCGTTTTTGATGCGTCAATTGACTATGAACTTTCTACGAGATATCTACTCTCACTGGGTACAACTCTTGACGAAAGGGACTCATCCAATAACCTCTTTGATTTTGACCAAACCAAGATTTATTTATCGCTCAAAACAGTTTTCTAATTTCAGGTTCTCCCTGACCGGAATTGGCCGGATTCTATTTTGGCTTTCTATCTGTGCGTCAATAGTTCCTGTAAGTACTGGAGTTGCTTATGCTGAATCAGTGCGGGCACCTTCATCTCGTGTAAGTCCATCAAAGCCTGTCAGGCAAAACAATAATACTTCACGGGAATATCTCTTAGGTGTTGGTGATCTCATAAAGATTCAAGTACATGGGGAACCCGATCTTGGGCTAGAGACCAGGCTTGTAGAGAAGGGAACTATTACTTATCCATTTCTCGGTGAGATAAGAGTAATAGGCCTCTCTGTTTTAAGGCTAAGGGAAATAATCACAGAAGGATTGCGCGGGGATTACCTTATTGAACCTGAGGTACAGGTAACCGTAATTGAATATAGGCCATTTTACGTAAATGGTGAGGTGCGAAGACCAGGTGGTTATCCATATGTTCCCGGGCTAACTGCACGAAAAGCAGCTGCATTAGCTGGAGGATTAACTGAACGTGCATCCGAAAACAAAATATTTGTGTTGAGAGAAAATGATAAGACAAATAAAAGAGTTAAGATTGAAATGGACACAAATGTTTATCCGGGGGATATCATGATAATTGAAGAAGGTTTGTTTTGATGGATCAAGACCCTCGTATTGATTCGGGCGCGAATTCATTATCGTCGCTTCAAAGCCAAAATAGTCCCTCTTTGATTACTATAGATCCTGTTCAACAGTTAAAAATCTTTTGGCGTTACAAGGTAGAGATAATAGGACTGACACTGTTATCCATTTTAATAAGCATTTTTCTAGTGTATTCGATGACACCTACTTATCGTAGTACGGTGACTTTGCTAATTGAGCCAAAAGATTCAAATGTAGCGAATATTAAAAAGGTATATGAGAACGATCCTTGGACTTATGCGGAATATCAACAAACACAACATGAGGTTTTGAGGTCAAGAAGAATTGCGGAACGTATTGTCGATAAATTGGATTTGGTGAACCATCCTGAGTTCAAAGTGGCACAAAAATTGGAGGCTGAGCCTTCAAGGTTCCAGAAAGTAATTGATCTAGTTAGAAATTCATTTGGTACGGAAAATAAACCGGACACCATAGTAAATGTAGATCAAGACGCATTGCGCAGCAGTGTAGTTAAATCTGTAATGGCTAGGATTAAAGTTCAGCCATTAATTAATACTCACATAGTAAATGTACACGCTACAGCAAAAGATGCGGAATTAAGTGCTGAAATTGCCAATAATGTAGTCATTTCTTATATCAATTCAGAGTTTGAATCAAGACAAGGTATTTCTGAGAAGGCTACGGGATTGCTAACAACGAGACTCGAAGAACTCAAGAAACAATTACAGGACTCTGAAAAAAAACTGCAAGCATTTTACGAATCTGAACAACTGGTGAATGTGGGGGGCACCCGTGGTTTAAGTGAGGAGGAAATCTCTGATAATAGTCGTAGGCTACGAGACGCTAATAAAGTTAAAACTGAGCTTAAAAATGTATACGAGAAGATTGTTCAAGCAAATAATCAGCCTGAACTATTGCAGGAAATTACGGCCATACAGCAAGACTCCTTAGTTCAATCAACAAAAAGAAGCTATCTGACAGCAAGTGAGAACGTTAGTGAGCTAGAATCCAGATACGGGCCTAAACATCCCAAGATGGTGGCGGCCCAGGCAAGGCTTAAGGAGGCTTCTGATTCATATCGAAGACAACTAAAGGTTTCAGCTGATGGGATTAGATCTCAATTTCAAAATGCAAGCAGTACGGTTAATGTACTTGCAGGAACTGTGGCCGCATCAAGAGAACAGATTCAGAAGATGGACCGGAACCAGTATCAACTTGAATTATTGCAGCATGAAGTAAAAAGTAATAGGGATTTATATGATTCTTTTCTTACAAGGTATAAGGAGACGGATGCTGCAAGTAATCTGGATATTGGGAATGCCCGCATTATTGATGCTGCCGTTATTCCGACTCGACCTTATAAGCCCAGAAAAAAACTTTGGGTTGTCTCAGCAGCGTTGCTGGGGCTTTTATTAGGTTTGGCATTGGCTTTATTACGCAGTTTTCTAGATAACACAATAAAATCTCCTTCAGATTTAGAGCGTATTACGGGCATACCGGTAATTAGTATTTTGCCATTTGTTAAAGGCGGACTTTGGAAAACGCCAAAGGTGGCTCGCTTGGAACTGGATGAACCTAATTCAGTATTTTCTGAAGGTATACGAACTCTTCGTACAAGTTTGATGTTGTCAGATTTGCCTACAAAGAGAAAGAGAATATTAATTACTTCCTCAATACCATCAGAAGGGAAAACCAGTACTTCTGTTAACTTGGCTATAGCATTGGCTCAGACAGAAAAGGTCCTGCTCATTGAGGGTGATTTACGCCGGCCTTCTATTTCATCATACCTGGAAGTACCAAATTCGAATGAGAGTGGCCTGGCCAAGTTGTTAACCGGCGACTCTGTTATAGTAAAAGATTGCGTCTACCGCTTTGAAGCAGGAAAGCTGGATGTATTGCCTTGTGGTCAGACTCCGGCCAACCCCTCCGAGTTACTCGGGTCCCCACAGTTTGCAAAGTTATTAGATAAACTCGGTGGAATATATGACCGGATAATAATTGATTCGCCGCCTTGTCAGGTCGTAAGTGATGCTTTGTTGTTAGCTAGAATTTCAGACGGGATTGTTTTTCTTGCAAAAGCCGATTCAACACATAGTCGCATAGTGACTGCTGCAATACGACAACTCCGCACTACTAAGACGCCAATCCTTGGTGCGGTACTTAATCAGGCAAATTTAAGAAAGAATGTAGGCTATGGATCGGATGATTTTTATTATTATTATCCGGAATACTATGGCGCGTCATCGAAATCTTAGACTAAACCCTAAAATAATATTGAAAGTTGTAATTTCTCAGTATGTCACTAGATATTACAAGTAAAATACACATAAGATTACTTTTTGCGTCAGTAATTATTTTAGCACTGGTGCCACTCACATTATTAATTGCCAGTAGACTGAATGCTGAAATTTTACATTATTTGGCAGAGCATGAGACGGGTGTTTCAAAGCTTAATTTGGCAGAGCAAGCAGTTAACTTAGCTCCCTTGAATTATAAATACAGAGTTCAACTGGCACGTGTTAATTATAAAAACTCACGTCCATTGCATGCCAATCGTGAGTACAAAAACTCAGTAAGATTGCGCCCAACTTGGCCATTGGCTTGGTATCACTTATTTCTATGGGAATACCGGGAAAATACAAACCTTCATAATCTTGATTACTTATTATTGAAGTCTCATCAATATGGGCAATTTCATTGGGGCCTTAATAATCAATTAGCCAAATTGAGACTGAGAAAGGAAAATATAATTTTATCTGGAAATTCTATTTTCAAACTTGAAAAAGCATTATCGAGACAAATGGAGTTAAATCCACTTTCTATTTTAAGATTAGCTTTTAAGTTAGAAAAAGAACATTTGGTATGTGGCCCATATCCTTTAGATGAATATTCTAAGTACTTGTGCCAACGCATGCTTAAAATAGTCAGTAGATGTAAAGATCACATTAAATTCAATCTAACAATGAAACAATGTCGTGATAAATATAATTTATTTAAACATGGCAGTTAAGAATATTGAAGTATTCGAGTTAATCATAAGTACTAATATATGCAATTGAATTTCATTCCAGTGCAACGATTTATAGGCGTATTTGCAACATATATATTCTTGGCAATATTGGTTTTAATACCCATTCCTTTAGGCGGAAACAGAATCTGGGCTTTGTCTGTAATGGAGCTTGCGATTGTTTCTTCAACCATCCTTTTTTTACTTTCATGGCTTTTTCGAGCTGACAAACCTTTTATAACGATATCAAAGTCATATGTTGTGTTATTCATTCTATGGATTGCATGGTTGGGTTGGATTGGGTTTCAATTTGTACTTTGGCCATCAGACTTGGTTTCTTTTATGTCACCACAACGTAGTGGTCATCAGTCATCATTGGTTGATGCTGGATTAATAACTCAGTCAGAATTAATTTCGATCAGTATAGAGCGGGATTCTACTTATTTACATTTAATTGAATCCGTTACCTATATGATTTTATTCTGGACCGTTTGTTTTTTTACTTATGGATCCAGGAAGCGCCTGGTACTACTACTTTGGGCAGTTTTTATAAGCGGTCTTGCTCAGGCGACTTTTGGTAGCTTAATGGTTTTGAGTGGCTTGGAACTCGGACCGTTTGGCAAGAAAGAGCACTATCTAGGGTCAGCAACCGGCACTTTCGTTAATAGGAATCATTTTGCCGGTTATTTGGAGCTGGCACTGGCTGCAGGTATAGGTCTTTTTTTGGCACTGAATGTAAATACGGATAGGGGCGAAACATTATTGCTTAGAGTCAGGAATTGGCTTGAACGTAATAATGTAAAAATTCTATTTATAAGAATTGGAATAACATTGATATTTGTTGGTTTGCTCTTATCACGATCAAGAATGGGCAATGCAGCAGCTTTAGGTGGTTTGGCTTTGGTTGGTCTTTTATATTTACTTATTAAAAGAAGATTTAAAATTAGATCTGCAATTATTCTTTTTATTAGTATTTTATTGATTGATGTTTGGTTTATTGGAGGCTGGTTCGGTCTCGATAAATTGATCGAACGCTATGAAAGTACAGACGTGAAGACTGAGTTACGCTTTGATTTGCTTGATGATTTGAATAATATGCAGAGAAGTTATTCTATTACTGGATCCGGTCTTGGCACTTTTGAGGTCGCATACCCTGAATTTCAATCTGCTGATGTAGTCTTATCCCCTAAGCATGCTCATAATGACTATTATCAATTTCTGATAGAAGTGGGTCCACCTGGAGTAATTATTCTCGGATTACTGGTTTTTCTTACTTATATAAAGGGAATACTAGTTCTGATGAAACGGCGTGATTCAATCTTTTGTGGGACAGCAGTTGCTAGCATGATGGCAATAACTTGTTTAGCTATACATTCATTCTCTGATTTTAATCTTCAGATTCCAGCAAATGCTGCAACTTTGATTGTGTTGATGGCTGCAGTCTGGGCGTGCCCACTTCAATCCAGGGGATTGAAAAGACGTAAAATTCGTGGATAAATGAGTTATAAAAGCTTATTATGTTATTGACGCTCCATGGAGGACAAAATTATGTTCCGCGGTCACAAATTTTTAGTTGGATTTATATTAATTTCTATTAGCCTATTAAGTGGACCTGTATCAGCGGCCGAAGGGCGAGTAGTGTTCATCAAAGGTGGTGTCAATTTAGAATTCAATAATAAAAACATTATTGCTAAAGAAGGTTCCGCAATTCAAGATGGAACCATTGTAAAGACTGCATCAGATGGGTATGTACGCTGGCAGATGCCTGATGAATCATCTTTTTCACTAAAGCCTGATTCTGTGTTTACTGTTCAGATGCACAAGTTTGATGCCAGTAAGGCACAGGAAAATAAAGCTATTTATAAGTTTGTAAAGGGTGGCTTTAATACAATTTCCGGACTGATTGGTGGTAATAATAAAGGCGATTACAAAGTTGAGACCACTTACGCCACCATGGGGATCAGAGGTACAGAATACACGGCAGTAATACTTTCCGAGTCAGAGGCTTCGGCATTGGGTGTGGAGCCAGGATTGTATGTTTCTGTAACGTCCGGGTCAGTCGTCATTACTAATGAGCAAGGCACTCAAATTGTGGCCGCAGGTGAGATAGCATTCGTTGGTGAAAATACAGCGCCCACGCTTATTCCGAATGCTCCCGGATTCTTGATTAATATATTTTCTGGTTTCGAAAGCTCAATTAGCGGAAATGATTCAGGATTTGGTATGGAAGGTGATATTGAAATTGACGTAGATGTTGAGCATAAGGATCCTAGTCCATCATAACGAGGGCATCACAAATAGTCTTAATAAACCGGCGTTATGCCGGTTTTTATCTATAAAAAAGCATTTCGACTATGTTGCGTTTAGAATACATCCGATTAAATTTTAAAACTAAAGTATTTTTGCATTGAAGGCAATATGAAAACAGCTCTGATAACAGGTGTGACAGGACAAGATGGAGCTTATCTAGCTGAATTTCTATTGTCTAAAAATTATATCGTTCATGGTATTAAACGTAGAACCTAGCCATAGTCGAGTGCCAGCGCCACCAGAGAGTATGGTTGCATATAAGTTGTTTTGATCAGCCACGATGAGCCCTAATTATGCTTACTGCTATGTTTAAGCAGTATTAATTGCAGGTAGATGAACCACTTTTAATAGGGCTTAGTATGCTGGTTAACGAGATATGAAACCAGCACCTTCAATTGGATAATAAAATAAAAAATGAATCGTGAGTTAATTAGACTTGGGAGTTAGCTGGGAAATTGGTCGGGGTGAGAGGATTCGAACCTCCGACCCCTGCCTCCCGAAGGCAGTGCTCTACCAGGCTGAGCCACACCCCGATTAAAAATTACGCAATACAGCGAACTCCGCGAGTTGAATAAGTGAAGTCTTGTATGGCGATTCGGGAATCTGCGCAAGCGCGTCAATTGCCATTTTTGCTTCATCTGTAGCGCGCGCAGAAGTGTACGCGATAGCCCCGGTTGATTCAATTGCCTCCATAACTGCAGGCATATGCTCCAGATTGCCTGTTTGAATCGCCTCTTTCACGATTTTGATCTGTTCGGGATTGCCTTTGTTCATTACGTGTATGAGTGGCAGCGTCGGTTTACCTTCTGCCAGATCATCTCCCAGGTTTTTCCCCAGGTCTTTCATATCTGCCTGGTAATCAAGTGCATCATCAATGAGCTGAAATGCCGTGCCTAGATGCAGCCCGTATTCTGAAAGGGCAGCTTGCTCCTCGGAGCTACAAAGTGAAATGTGTGCACCAAGTTCAGTACCAGCCTGAAATAATATGGCTGTCTTGCGCCATATCACCTCCATATACCTTTTCTCATCGACCTCAGGGTCATTTATATTCATGAGCTGAAGAACCTCACCTTCAGCGATTGTATTCGTAGCGTCTGCGAGTCCCTTCATTACTGTCATGGACTCCAGTTCAACCATCATCTGAAATGCACGCGAATACAGAAAGTCGCCAGTCAGAACGCTCGCCTCATTTCCCCACAATGCATTGGCAGTTTCCTGACCCCTCCGGAGATCGGAGCCGTCTACCACATCATCATGGAGGAGGGTGGCGGTATGTATGAACTCTATGATGGCAGCCAGTAATGAGTGATGTTCTCCCTTATATCCCGTAGCTCTTGCGGCAAGTAATACAACGGCGGGTCTTAACCGCTTGCCACCACTTTTCACAATGTACTCACCCAGCTGGTT
>JBFJXR010000007.1:0-74851 GCA_041622995.1 Nevskiales bacterium | reverse complement strand
GCCTTCGCAGCAGTTGCTGCGCTGGTCATGAGCGTGCCCCCGGCATTTGCCAAGGTCCCCGCTGCGGAAGCAGAGCAGTTGAAGAATGGCACGTTGACGCCTTCTGGTGCTGAGCCGGGCGCTAATGCAGACGGCACTATTACGGCCTATGACGGTGGTTTGACGACCCCGCCCGCCGGGTTCAAGGGTTCTCCTGAACAGCGCTATCCGAATATCTTTCCGGATGATAAGCCGAAGTTCACGATTGATTCGTCAAACCTCGATCAGTATAAAGACAAGCTGACCCCCGGCCAGCTGGCACTGTTTGAGAAGTTCCCGAAGACGTACAAGATGAACGTCTACGAAACAAAGCGTACCCACGCGAATCCGGATTTCGTTTATGAGTGGAACTATAAGAATGCGCTGAACGCGGTCGTCACCAATGAAGGTAACGGCTTCGAAGGTGCTGCAGTCGGTATTCCTTTTCCGATCCCCAAAGACGGCTTCGAGCCAATCTGGAATCATAAAGCTCGTTTCCGTGGCGAGAGTATTCGTCGCTGGAACAATCAGGCAGCCGTGACGACAGGGGGCTCCTATAACCTCGCGACACTGCAGGAAGATGTAGAACTCTGGTACAACAAGCGCGAAAGAACGCCAGAGACTGTTAATAACCTGCTGCTGAACTTCATGCAGATCCGTCATGCGCCTTCACGTTTGCGTGGGGAAGTGCTGCTGGTGCACGAGACACTTGACCAGGTGAAAGAAGAGCGTCGCGCATGGTTGTATAACCCCGGGCAGCGTCGTGTACGTCGCGCGCCAAACGTGGGTCATGACAATCCGGGTACCGGTTCTGATGGTCTGCGTACCAACGACCAGACCGATATGTTCAATGGTTCACTGGAACGTTACAGCTGGAAGCTGATAGGCAAGAAAGAAATTTACGTGCCTTACAATTCCTATGACGTGCATCAGGCCAAGTACAAGTACGACGATCTGGTGCGGCCCGGTCATATGAACCAGGATCCATTGCGCTATGAGTTGCATCGTGTCTGGGTGGTGGATTCCACAATCAAAGAAGGCACTTCTCATATTTACGGTCGCCGTGTGTACTTCATTGATGAAGATACCTGGCAGATGTCGGTAGTCGACGTATATGACAAGCGTGGTTCACTGTGGCGTGTGCAGGAAGCACATATCATTCAGGCAGTTGATCCGAAATCTGGCCTGTACTCTACCGGCCCGATTCTGGAGGCTATCTATGATCTGCAAGCGACCCGCTATCTGTTGCAGGCCATGAATAATGAGCACGAAGAGTCATATGAAGTTGACTTCGGTGACAATTATTTCGTGACTGGCAACATGAAGAAACTGGCACCCAAGTAACATCAGGTGTAACAAAAAGGCCCCGCAAGGGGCCTTTTTTATGTCCGGGTATTTGCTGTCGCCTTTTTGAGTTGGCGTTTTGTCCACCAGCGCCACACACTGCCTTCCGGGCTTTCTATGCCCGATACAACATATTCCAGTTGTGCAGGGTGGCGCAGATTCCATTCCATACGCTTGCGGCAGCCCCGCCTGCCGGTGAAAAGAATTCTGTCGCCTCTTGAAAGTGGGGTGTCCAGATCGGGGAGCAGGGTATTGTTTTCTGCCTGAACGTGTAGCAGAGGGATGACTCTGAGCTGTCTGTCACGATCCTGTGGGTGACTGATCAAGTGGCGAAGGGTAATGGTCTTGTTATCTTCAATCGCGGCATACACAGCCTCGGCTTCGCCGGGTGATATCTCTATTGACCAGGTTTCCGGCGTGATGCCATCTGTAAGGCTGCGTACCTGTACCAGAACCTTCGAAGCGAGCTTTTCTTCACCTTCACGCAGCAAGCGTAAGAAGCGCGTCAACATGGGTGTGGTAATCAGCGGCAGTATACGCCAGACAATAATGCGACTGGGTTCCATCACCAGGTCGATTTTTGCAGCATTGAAGATTTCTGTGTCGGCACGGCGATCCTGCCGTGCGACGAGGTATAAGTCCGGGTTCAGTTCCCGTGCAGTCATGATGGCTGACAGTGTGTTGGTGTCGGAATTGGTGCCCGAGACAATGCCGACAGCATCGCGAATACCCGCATCGATCAGTGGCCCCGGTTCTGTGCCTCTTCCGATAATTGAACCTTCGGGCGCTTTCTCGGGCCGGTTCTCGATGACAGTGATCTTGTTGCCTTCGGCTTCCAGATATTTGGCAGATGCCTGCCCGAATCGACCATAACCGCATACCACCCATTCCCCCTTGGGTGGGGTTATGGGGGCATCTAGCTGCCGCCCCGGCAGGCTGATTAACCAGGCATGCAGCAGGTGAACGCTGGGAGTACGTTGGGTCATGGCGAGATGTTCGCCAAAGACTTCAAAGGGATTGATGATGTGATCGGTGTTAAAAGAAGCCATGTTATCTGCGGCTTCCTGGGTGCTGGCCCGGCATATCACCTGCAGTTCCGGCTTCAGCAGCTTGGATGTAACAGCAATCTTTACGTTGACGTCATTGTTGTCCGTGATGGCCACAACGCCGCGGCAGAGAGATTTTCGCAAACCGGCTTCGATCAGATGGTGGGTTTCGGCAGCATTGGCAACCATGTTGGGAATATCCATGCCCAGGTTTTCCAATGCCAGGTTGCTGATATTGTCTTTATTTTGGTCTATTACGACACACTGTATGTTGCGCCGGGCCAGTGCACGTACCAGCAGGCTACCCGTCTCACCATAGCCACAGATAATGTAAAACGGTGTTTGAATCGCGCGGACTTCAATGATGAAACGTGCTTCAGTGACCGCACGTCCAAAGGCCGGATCCTGTGTCAGGCTGAAGATGCGACCGATAGCATAGAGCCATGCAATAACCGTAAAGAAAATACAGATCGCAACCCATAAACGCTGCGCACCACTGAACGCGTACGGGATTTCGCCGAAGCCGATGGTTGACCCCATGAAGCTGACGAAATAGAAGGCATGAAAGAAATCAAAACGCCAGGGGTTTCCCTGATCGTCAACCCCTGGCATCAGCACCAGACCAGCGACTGAAATTGAGTAGGTGGCAATCAATACCAGAAGCGGCGCACGCATACGCCGGAAGAACAGGAAAGCGACTTTCTGTATCGCGCTATCCATTGCTGGCTCCTTTTGTCACTAACGCCGCAGATTTACGGTTTCGACAATGAGCAGGATTACGGACGCCAGATTCGCCAACAAGGCGCCACCTGCCAGAGACACAATGCTGGCCATGGTCACCGGCGTGAGCCCTGTGGCCATGACATGTTCTGCCATGCCCCAAACCAGTGCTGCTGCGATTAACTGCAGGTCAGCAACCAGGCTGGTTGCCAGTAAGACAGCACCCATATGACTGCGGTCGCCAAACTTGAGCACTGTCGCCACCAGACTGACGATGATGGCAGCAAAGAGTTCGTAAACGTGATGATGTGCCGGATTGTCGATGTCGCCCATGACAAAACCGAAATTCAGTGTCAGTGCCAACAGAATGAAAAATCCAAAGGCTACTTTTTCGAGATTCATGGTTACGCTCCTCCCACACTATTGTTATCAGCAGTTTTCTGCTGTCATGGGCTCTAGCTTATGGGATGCGGGCAGCAGGGTAAAACCCTGTGAATTACTGGTGCTGGTTCTTAGCCTGATTCCGGCCTGTGATTTGTCGGAATGCGCGCATAAATTTGCGTGCGTAGACACGTCCTGCGCGTAAGTTCGAACCGGCATTGTAGGCAGCCGCTGCAGTTTCATAATCTCGATGACGATTAAGCGCCTGTCGGTAAATCCATGCTCCAACTGCGATATTGGTGCAGGCATCGTTTAGCAGGTCTTCCCTTTCAATGCCATGTGACTTCAGGGTTGGCAGCCAGATTGTATTGATCTGCATGGGCCCAAGATCGTAAGTACCGTTGCGATTCGGCCCCGATGTTATACCGGGTTTTCCTCCCTCGACTTTATGTATGGCCTGTATGATTCCGACAGGTAACTGATAAACTTCAGCTACCTGCTCGACGCAGGGTGGAAGGTCCCACATGCTGTTCTCCCTATATGCTGACTGCAGACATCAGCGATGTTCTTGCCGGCCAGCATTCTCTGTCTAAGTGGTAACTGGTCATAATGAATACTAAATGCGCTTAATTATTTTAGTTTGAAACAGTTTAGAATTGACCCATGACCAGAATATTTCAGAGAAAATGCAGCAAACGCTATGCCAATATTTGGGTTGGTCTGGGCGCATTTGTGATTTTTCTTGCGTCATTTAGTGGATTTGCGACACCTGTTCAGTGGGTGGAGTTGCCCAACGCTGGCATCGATAGTGATTATGATGGTGTTAGGGATGATGTCGCAGCTGAAATCCGCAAACGCTATCGACTCATAAAAGATCGTCGTTGGCCGATGGAGATAGCCAGAGCCGGACAGCGTCATGTCACCAGCGATGGAAATCCCTTTGCGATCTATCGTGCGCAGGCTGAGATGCAACGGGCATTACTTTGTTTGATCCAGAGTAATGATGAAAAAACTGCTGACAATGTAAGAGATGAAGTTCTTGGGCTGGTGCTTAACACGGACTCACGCAAACTTGCCTATTCCAATTCAATAGCGCAATGGGAAAGTGATGTCCGCCACAGAAACCTGCCATCACGTCCTGACGATCGTTGGCAGGAAGGCTGTGGCAAGAATCCGGCATTGTCCAATGTGGTTGTCAGGACTAAACAGGAGGCGTCTGAGCCTGCAGTACAGGAGTTGCAAAAAACGGATCTGACTATTGAGCCTGAAATTAAGAAATTGGACAATCTGCCGGCACCCAACTTTTTCCTTATCAAGGAGGAGTCTGAAAAAAAAACTCCGGCCTCAATCCAGACAGGAAACCACCAGAACCCGCGAGAAACGCAGAATCCGATAGCACCATTAGCGCAGCCGTCACTGCCAAGTGCATTTCGTGTAAAAGAAATAAATCAGGTAAATCAATTGGCTGCGTCATTCAGGGTGGGAGCGCGTCAGGCGGAAAGCAAGACAGAAGAGCAGGCATGGCAAAGTACGCCTGTTAATAAAACATTGACTGAAAACGGTTCACAGAAACCTCTGAAAGAGACTGTTAGCTCACCGGTTTCGGTATCTTCAGTAAAAACATCGGTAGGCGATAAAAAAGTAAAAGCCAAAGTGTTGTGGCTTAACCCGGTTTCAACACGACGTGACAGTGTTGTTGATTTACAGCTGGATGCAGATGGTCAGAAATTACCTGAAGCGGATGCGCCGACCTCGTTTGAACCCTCAACTTCAATTAAGCGTGCGAAGACAGAAGTCGTCGTGGTCGTGAAGAAAGGTAAGCAGCAGGAGACTGGTACAGAAACTGTCACGCCATTATTTGTTCCCGAGTCCGGGCTGGCAGAACAGGATAAACAACCCGTCCTGCCACCGGCTTTGCTTGATCTCGCGCCTTTTATTAAAAACTTTGAGTACCAAGAGTCTCGCAATTAATAATTTAAGCAGGGTCAACGGGTTCTACTTCCCTGTGTAAACCGCTTCGCGCCGTTCCACAAACGACTGCACGCCTTCCTTGACGTCTTCAGACTGCATAAGGGGTGCGATATTGGGCATCAGATCCCTGAATGCAGCCTGCTCACCCTCAGCCAGTGCCTGACGGGATGACTTCAGGGTTCCTTGCACGCCGAGTGGTCCCTGCTTGGCGATGTTCTCGGCTATGGCAATTGCACGCTCGAGTTGTTCACCGACAGGCGCGACTTCCTGCACCAGACCTGTGCGATAGGCTTCCTGTGCATCAAAGTCATCACCGGTTAACAGCCAGCGCATGGCGTTGCCCCAGCCCATGTTCTGTACAAAGCGCACCGTGGCGCCGCCACAGGCAAAGATCGCGCGTCGAGGTTCAATCTGGCCAAAGCGGGTATCGTCCGCCGCAACACGAATATCGGTGGCCAGCATGAGTTCGATGCCGATGGTGTAGCAGATGCCCTGTACCGCTGACACAATCGGTTTGCGTGGGCGTTTTTCCGGAAGCAGGCCGAGTGGGTCCATCTCATTGTCGGCCAGTTCGGGCCATGCACCACTAGCGAAAGTATCCGTCCAGTTCACCAGGTTGAGGCCGGCAGTTGAATGCTTGCCATGCGAATGGAGCACGCCACAACGCAGTTCAGGATCCTGATCCAGCTCATAGTAGGCACGTGCAATTGCGTGATGCATTTCAGGTTCGTAGGCGTTGTATTTGTCCGGGTTGTTCAGCCCGACGAGCAGGATGTGACCCCGACGCTCGACTGTCACTAGATCTGTCATGTTATCTCCAAAACTGTTGATGAATTAAAACTGATTATTGGGTCCTGCGGAATAACGTCAGCAGGTTGCCGACAGGTGACTGCGTGTCCTGCAAAATGCCTTTTTCTGTCACCAGGATGTCGCCCGCTTCAAACATGGGTGGGCGCGCCTGCTGTACCGCGGAAGGCGATGCAAAAACCGACAAGTCTGTCTGTTGAAGTACATTGCCTTGCAGGTCCATCTGCAGAATCTTGCCGCCAAAGAAGTCCGTGACCAGTAATGACTGCTGGTCGTCGGTTACACTCAGGTCATCATGAGCGGTAGGCTCGAAATACAGGGATGTTGGAGCACCGGCACTGCCATCGGGAAGTAATTCGACCGAGAATACTACGCCACCATCCGTTGAGTAGAAGGTATTGCCAATATTGTCCAGACCGTTGGGAAAACGCATGGATTGATCGGCATTGGCAAAAAGCAGCCCGGCTGGGCCGCCCTGCAACCAGGTTTCCTGTTCGATAATATTGAAGGGATCAGCCGGATCAATGGTGAGGCGAACAATACGTGGGTCCGGTGGCAGACAGGCCGGATTGAGAGGCTCATCGACGACATATATTTTTCCATCCGGGCCAAGCGTAGCCCCGTTCGGGATGCACATGCTTTCTGCAAATGTGTATATCTGGGTGAGCAGCGGGCTGTCATCGATCACACCGGCAAAGAAGCGGCTATCACCACAGACGGCATAGAGCACGTCACCTTTTTGTACCAGCCCCGTGAATCCGCATTCGCTATCGGCAATGGGGGTGGCTATAAAATTGCCATCAGGCAATTTGGTGATTTCATAGACATTCAGCCCGCCACTGACAAATAGTCTGCCCTCGGGTGTAAACAGAATGTTCTCGGCATCCGGAATCATAACCAGCGGAATGGCTTCACCGCAGTCGGAACTGACGCAAAGGCCGGCAGAGTTTGCCCCGCCTGTATTCTGGTTGCTATTAAGATTGGTGAGAGCAGTGCTGGCACTGTCACCACCGCAGCTGCTTAATATGATGGCCAGGCCTAACAGAGCCATCCCCCGGCGAAACAAGACTGGGGTCTTCATGGATTCTCCTGTTATGTATTATTTACTGCAGAAACCGTGACCGGCACGCCATTGACAGCGGCATTGCCCGACAAGGGGTCAAAGAATCGGTCGTCGGTAATATCGTTCACACTGACGCCGGCATGTTCCTCGGCAATTTTCATCCGCGTGCCTTTGCGGCTGTGTCCCCAGCCGTGCGGCAGGCTGACCACGCCCGGCATCATCTCATCCGTGCCCTGGACGGTTGCCCGTACACTACCAACCCGTGAGTTGAGTTCAACCGTTTGCAGATCTGTGAAGCCCTGGGCCTGCATGTCATCAGGGTGCATTAACAGCAGGCAGCGATCCTTGCCTTTGACCAGCCGTTGATAGTTATGCATCCAGGAATTATTGCTGCGTACATGACGACGTCCGATAAGGCGCAGACCTTGACTCGCAGGTGCACTGAACAGCTCCTGTTCCAGTCGTTGCAAGTCAGCCATAAGTTCAGGAATTGCACAGCGTATACGTTTGTTCTTGTGTTGCAGGCGACCGGGCAGGCTGGGTTTGAGTGGGCCGAGATCAATGCCATGCGGGTTTTTCTTGAGCTTATTTATGCTCAACCAGTGTTTGCTGCGCATGCCATATGGGCCGATTCGCAGGCCAAGGTCTACTATCTTGTGGGGTGCACCTGACATTTTCCATTTGCTGCCGAGGCGCTTCGAGAGACGTTCGCCGAGCCCGTTGAAAATCTCCCAATCGTGCATCGTGCCTTTGGGTTTGTCGAACAATGCTGGGCTGTACTTGGCGGTATTGTGAACTGCAAAGATATGGAAAATCAGGTCGTAGTGATCGTGTTCCAGTGCTGAGGTCGGCGGCAGGATGAGATCAGCATGACGGGTGGTCTCGTTGATATACATGTCGACCGAGACCATGAAATCCAGTTGCCCCAGTGCTACCTCAAGTTGCTTGCCGTTGGGTGTGGAGAGTACCGGATTACCCGCAATGGTGATCATGGCCCGAATCCGACCGTCGCCGGGCGTCATGATCTCCTCGGTCATGGTCGAGGCCGGCAGCTCACCGCTGAATTCAGGCAGCTTGCTGACACGGCTTTGCCAGACATTGTAATGACCCGGTTTGGAGCTCACGCCGCCCACCAGATCAACTGCGGGCTTGGTGAACAGGACTCCCCCAGGTCGGTCCAGATTGCCCGTGCCGACATTGATGAGCTGTATCAGCCACTGACACAGGCCACCATAGGCCTGGGTGGAGACGCCCATGCGTCCATAGCAGGCGGCGCCATCGGCTGCGGCGAACTCACGGGCAATACGGCGAATCTCCTCTGCAGGAATGCCGGTGATGTCCGCGGCACGTTCCGGGGTGAATTCACGAATCGCCTCACCCACTTCGTCCAGACCGTCGGTGAAGCCTGCAAGATGTTTCGGGTCAATCAGGTCTTCTTGGTACAGGGTGTTGAGCAGTGCAGCCAGAAAGGCAGCATCACTCCCCGGGCGAATGAAATGATGTTCGTCAGCGATGTCGGCCGTTTCCGAGCGGCGCGGGTCAATAACGATCATTTTGCCACCACGATCCTGCAGGGCTTTAAG
Organism: Nevskiales bacterium; assembly: GCA_041622995.1. Taxonomy (GTDB): domain Bacteria; phylum Pseudomonadota; class Gammaproteobacteria; order Nevskiales; family CAJXLF01; genus CAJXLF01. Next base: position 65,918 of record JBFJXR010000007.1, on the reverse strand, counting down.
CCGGTGCCGGAAGTCAGGCACCGTCATCAGGCTCCCATTGGATGCCATCGGGTTCGCACCTAGCACCAGGAAAAAATTGCAGCGATCAATATCGGTAATGGGGACAAGCAGTTGATGACCAAACATCCACATACCTACCAGTTGATGGGGCAACTGATCAACCGAGGTCGCGGAGAAGCGGCTCTTGGTACGCAGAGGGCCGAGAAACTGGCTGCTATGCGTCATCGAACCGTAATTATGTACGTTTGGGTTGCCCTGATAGACACCGATGGCATTGTTTCCCTGTTGCTCATGAATAGTTGCCAGTCTGTCAGTGACTTCGTCGAATGCTGTTTCCCAGTCGATTTCTTCCCAGCGATCGCCATTTTCTTCCCTAATGCGACGCACCGGTTTACGCAGCCGGTCGGGATCCTTGTAGATGTCCTTGAGTGCAACGGCTTTAGGGCAGATATGCCCTCGGCTCAAGGGGTCGTTTTTATCGCCCTTTATAGACAGTATTTCACCATCCTGAATCTGGAACTCGAGACCACAGATGGCCTCACATAAATTGCAGGCACCGTAGTGAGTTTCCACAGTCCCTGTGCTGGATTGAGTGTTACTGCCCATAGGTCATTCCTCCGACTGCACAGACTACCAGAACTTGTTATTAAGACCTTAATGAAACCTGTAATATGCTCCCTTACCGTGAAGCCCATGTGTGCAGACAAGGCATGGTTATGTTGAAGCGAGACAGAAATGAATAAAAGTAAAGTAATGGTATTGGCAGTGGTTGTTATGGCCATAGCAGCATTTTTCTATTTTGATCTGGATGCACTGCTGACGCTGGAAAATTTCAAGGCGCAACAGGCAGCAATTTCGGATTACTACCTGGCACACAGACTGTTAACCGTGGCTGTGTTTTTTGCCGGCTATGTGGCCGTGACCGGACTCTCATTGCCCGGTGCTGCAGTCATGACACTGGTAGCAGGTGCCATATTTGGCCTGCTTTGGGGTGTCATCATCGTTTCATTCGCGTCCACACTCGGGGCAACGCTCGCGTTCCTGGTTTCACGTTTCATTCTGCGTGACAGCGTGCAGCAGAAATTTGGTGATCGTCTCAAGGCTATTAACAAGGGTGTGGAGAAGGACGGTCCTTTCTACCTTTTTGCCCTTCGCCTGGTGCCGGCCGTACCCTTTTTCGTGATTAATATGGTGATGGGACTTACGCCTATCAAAGCCCTGACTTTCTACTGGGTGAGCCAGGTTGGTATGTTGCCTGGTACGATCGTTTACGTATTTGCCGGCACGCAAATCGCCGAAATAAATTCTGTTGGCGGCATTTTCTCTGCCGATATTATCGGCGCCTTTGTACTGTTGGCCATATTTCCATTTCTGGCCCGCAAGGCTTTGGACTGGCTCAAGGCGCGCCGGGTTTATAAAGGCTATAAAAAGCCAAAGTCGTTCGATACCAATATGGTGGTAATCGGTGCCGGCAGTGCCGGTCTGGTGTCTGCTTACATTGCAGCTGCGGTCAAAGCCAAGGTCACCCTCATTGAAAAGCATGAGATGGGCGGGGATTGCCTGAATACAGGCTGCGTGCCTTCCAAGGCCATTATTCGTTCGGCAAAGTTTCGCAGTCATGTACAGCGAGCCAAGGAGTTCGGTTTCAAACAGGCATCGGCTGAGTTTGATTTTGCCGACGTCATGGATCGTGTGCATCGTGTAATCAAGAAGATCGAGCCGCATGATTCGGTAGAGCGTTTCACGGATCTCGGTGTGGACTGTATCAAGGGTGATGCCCGGATTACCTCGCCATGGACGGTAGAGGTGAATGGTCAAAGCATTTCTGCGCGGCATATCGTTGTCGCCTCCGGTGCCGAGCCATTCGTGCCACCCATTCCGGGTCTGAAAGAGGCGGGCTTCCTGACTTCAGATACGATCTGGGGTTTACGTGAATTACCCCGGCGGCTGATCGTATTGGGCGGCGGCCCCATTGGTTCTGAGCTGACGCAAACCTTTGCTCGCCTTGGGTCAGAAGTAACACAAGTTGAGATGCTGGACCGCATCATGATCAAGGAAGATCCGGATGTTTCCGAACTGGTGCGTGAGCGTTTTGAGGCCGAGGGTATCAATGTCCTGACCGGGCATCGTGCCAAGGAAGTACGGCAGGTAAAAGGTGAAAATGTACTGGTCTGTGACTATATGGGGGATGAAATTGAAATCCCTTACGATCAGATACTGGTAGCCGTTGGACGCATGGCCCGCCTGAAAGGTTTCGGTCTTGAAGAACTGGGCGTGGAGGTCGAGCGTACCGTTGTGGTCGACGAATTCCTGCGAACCAACTACCCGAATATCTTTGCCGCCGGTGACGTGGCAGGGCCCTATCAGTTTACGCATACCGCTTCGCATCAGGCCTGGTATGCCGCCGTGAATGCACTGTTTGGCAAGTTCAGGAAATTCAAGACCGACTATTCAGTTATTCCCTGGGCGACTTTTACCGAACCTGAAGTTGCAACGGTCGGTTTGAATGAAACGGCTGCCAACGAACAGGGTATTGAATACGAGATTACAAAATATGGGATTGATGACCTTGATCGGGCCATAGCCGATTCGGAAGCACATGGTTTTGTGAAGGTGTTGACTGTGCCCGGCAAGGACAAAATTCTGGGTGTGACCATTGTGGGTGAGCATGCGGGCGATTTAATCGCCGAATATGTGCTGGCCATGAAGTACAAGCTGGGTCTCAACAAGATACTCGGTACGATCCATATTTACCCGACGCTTGCAGAAGCAAACAAGTTTGCTGCCGGGGAATGGAAGAAGGCCCATGCCCCGCAATGGGCGCTACGCATCCTGGAGAAATATCATCGCTGGCAGCGAGGCTGAGTAGAGTGCAGATATCAAAAACGCCGCAATTGCGGCGTTTTTGATATGCGTAGGCCGGCTAGAAGCTGTAAGTCACTTCCATGGCAATGCTGTCACGGTCACGCAGCTGATTGTTCTCGCCAGCGAAATGCTGATAAATCACACTGCCGGTGATGCTGTCACCGTATTCAACATAGACACCCGGGATCAGCCAGAGATTGTCTTCGACAAAGTTCTGGATCGGGAAGGGGGTAATGCCCTCAACGTCATAGAAACCGATCAATGTGGGTTTCAGGTTAACGCCCGAGTCCCAGATGTTGGGATAGTCCAGCTGGATTAATGTTCTCATTCCCCATGAGAAATCCGTACCGAAGCCATCTGTCTGCTGTGTTGGGTTGAAGGTAAACCCTATGGGTTGGCCTGGCGCCAGGCCTGTGCCATCCGCACCCGGAGCGGGGTGGGTAAAGTTGGCACTGCCCTGTAATACTAGCCCTTCATTGATGCCAGGCATGTCCTGAATGTAGGTTGCACCGGCTTCAACGCCGAAGATAATGTTTTCCGATCCAATCGGGTTTTCAACCAACACTTTCAGTGCCGTCAAGGTGAGCTGATGTACCTTGAGTTCCTCGTAACCCGGTATATGTTGTCCCGGTTCAACCCGGTCAATGCCACGGTAGCCGGTGATCATTGTCGGCGCGACTTCACGTGCACTTGGAATAGCAAAGTTTGCTGAGTCCGGGCCCAGAGCGCCGGATGCAGCAAGATCTGCCAATAAGGTCAGGATTCTGGGTATTGCTGCCGGATTGGTAATGCTCCCCAGCAGTGCATTGATATCGGTTAATGCAGTCGGGTCGGCAAACAGGAAGCCATGCTCCGGTAGAGAGGGTTGAACTGCAGCAAACAACAAATCAGTGATGTGCACTTGCAGCGGCATATTGGGTCGATACGCATATTCGCCTGCCCAGGACCAGCCAAACAAGGTGGTGTTGAATGAGAAACCAAAAACCTGAAGGTCTTCGGGGTATTCCATAAAGGCCTGAGCCGTGTCGACCGGCATGGCTTCACGGGCCAGGTAGGCGTCCAGATCGCAGCCTCGCGGATCACAGCGTTCCGCTGATTCCGGATGTGCGCCGGCATTAAAGCCATTGCAGTCATTAATAGCGGCTAACAGATTCATTGAGTCACGTGCACAGGAATCCAGACCCGCTCTGAAACTGAGTGCTGGCAGGCGACTATGTACATTGGCGTAATAGAAGCCGAGTTCGGTACCGCCGATGAAATCAGGGAGGAACATTCTCAGGCTTAAACCATACTGGCCGCCGTCTTTGGCGCCAAAGGCCTTTTCATTGGCGATAAATAATGTGCGATGTGAATTACTGAACAGTCCCAGTGTGCCTTGCGATACGTAACGTGAATCAGGGTCTTCGGGGAACTGGCCCAGGGTGAGCTGGGCATTGTCGCCACCCCCCAGTGAATCCAGGCTCGAGAAGAAAGTACCGGAGGGCTCAGCAATGGTTGGGCGCCAGTTGAGCTGATAAAAGAACTCCACGCTCATGTCTTCGGTTAAATCTGTACCAATAGTGAATAACTCCACAGGCGCCCAGGTTTCCTTAAGCGGGAAGCCGGGTTGACGTGCCAGTGCAGCATTCAAAGGGTTGATGAAGTCCAGAGTGTTAAACAAAGTCAGGTTGGACTCGCCCCAGCGTAATCGTGATTTACCTACCGAGAAGAAGAATTCCTTGTCAAAGGCATCGAAAGTTGAAGATAGCTGCCAGGAACGTAGTTTGAGCTGCTTGCCGGCACGGTCTTCAATGGCTTTGCTGCGTTTGCTATGCAGGGCCTGAAACTGGGTATTCGGATGCGTTTCTTCGAAGTTGGTGTTCACTTCGTCAAAGAAGCCCACGACATTGGCCTTGAACAGCCAGTCATTCCAGGTGACGCCCCAGTCCGAGTTCATTTTGACCAGGGCGGTGTAAAGCTCACCCTTGTCGTAGTTCAGGTTGCCATTATCAAACAGATGACCACTGAAGCTGCCCTTGGCATCGACCAGGCGTTGATTTGGCGCAGGGTCACCAAACAGTGACAAACAGTCATCAGCGGCGCATAGCAGTTCCTGGCCTTCGATATTGGTCTTGTATACAAGGTCATCATCACGTTCTTCCAGGCGCCAGCCGGCGCCTACGGTGATGAATGTTTTACTGACAATATCAAAATCACCCCAGTTAAACTGCAGTGCCTTGGCCGGTATCGTCCCCCAGAAAAATAATAGAGCTGTACAGATCAGCGCCTTTTTTAAACCCATGTCTTATCCTCACACTCGACAGGAAATCACATCCAGGAACGGTGTGGTAACAGGACTCTGCTGTTTCTGTTGGCCGCGAATCTCCCGAAATACTGCGACCTGAGTCTCTGCTGGTTACAACAACGTTATCCCCAGAGGCGGAATATACTTGGTTTGTTGACATTATGCACTGTCAAGATTAAATGGCCTTTATTTAAGCCTGTATTAACTCCGGGCAGGTATCCGCTTAACAATCATTGGACAATTAAAGGTACAAGCTTGCTTGCCCATAGTTCATAGCCTTTATCTGAAGGATGAAAGCTGTCAATGCAGTAGAAGTCAGAAGCGGGCAGTGCTTCCAGTTTTACAAACTGAAGGTTTTGAATTTCATCTACCAACCCCAGGCTGGCCATTTCAAGTGCATCTGCCCGCAGGCCTAGCACTGAACGCATCGGTTCGGGTAATAAGGGGAAGTGACGAAAGGGTGGAATGCCCGTGAGAATAAATCGGGCGCGGTGCAAACGTGTGTCCAGGATGCTGATGATCTGCTGAATTTCATTTTTCCAACGACGGGGTGTAGTCCAGTTTACGGTGTCATTAAAACCGTGAACCAGAATGACCAGATCAGCTGAGCCACTGGCGACCTGGGGGCAGAGTCTGGTACGGGTTTGTTTCACTGTATAACCATTCAGGCCGATGACGCGCCAATGCACGGCGCATTCAAGTTGTCGGGCAAGGGCGGTGGCCAAGTGACCTGCAAGGCCGTTCGCGTTGTGTGAAACGCCGACACCCGCAGAAGTAGATTCGCCGAGAAGGAGAAGACGCAAGGCTGGTTTTCTGCCTTCGATGTGCCCGGATAACCCATCCGCCTCCGGCACTCTCAGCACCCTGTGATTGAGACGCAGAGCCTGCCAGATAATGACCGGCAAGCAGAGCAGGGCAATGAGCAGTGATTTTCTGGTCAGACTCCGAATCTGGCTTTCGGGTGTTTCAGAATTCATTGCCGGGGCTTAGAAATAACGAACCAGTTCCAGTTGAATCAGGTCGTCTTTGCTCACGCTATACAGAGGGTCGGTAACAGGAATGTCTGTGAAGGTCCTGGCTTCAACACTCAGTTTCCAGTTTTCGCCCAGTCTGCGGCTGGCCTCAATCGAACCAATCATGGCTTCTGAATCTATATCAACAATGATACCTGCCAGAAGTTCAGTGCTTTGTACATCATTCAAGGCCCAGCGTGTGGCAATAAAAACGTCATCCTGGAAGGGTGAAAATGATTGTGGTTCCAGATTACCAAGGCTTTGCGCCTCAGATACCGTGAAGGGCTCACCCGCCGCAAATTTTCTAATGGCGAGTCCTTGTGGAGAGTTGGGGTCGAGTGCGCCACGGTCGTCATACAGGTATTCGGCAACCAGACTCAGATCCAGAGGGCTCTGGAAGATGCTGCCCCAAGTGTATTCAAACCCTGCTGCTGCTGATGTGAAAGTCTGTACATCACTGCTGACGTGAATGGCCTCCAGCTTCATGAACCAGCCTTCAGCAAGGTACTGCAGTTCCAGACCGATCTGATCGATCTGATCATAGGCAGGCACCAGGTGTGGGTTGACCAGCCGGATGTTTACGAAGTCTTCACAGTTTGGTGCCACGACAGGGAGTAAGCCGTTGAGCAGAGGGCCTGCAAGGGGAGTCGTCGACAATACACAGTTTGGCGGAGGGCTACCTTCGATGGCAATGTCGTCAAAGCCGAATAGCAGTCGCGGCTCACGAGACGTGCCAGTGAAATAAGACAGTCCCAGATCCCATGCTCCAAAGCTGTTGGCATAACGTATGGCACCATCGATATGACGTTCTTCATCTTCATCTTCGTAGATGGGGTTTTCGTCTCGAACAGGTAAAAATGCTGCCGGTCTGCCTTTATCACCCGGAAAGGTCCGCTCGCGGAAATAGGGCAATACAAAAAAGTCCACGGTACCGATATCGGTAATCCAGGCCAGGTTGATCATGGGCTGACCAAGCTTGTCTTCACCATCAAAATTTTCGACACCATCCGTCTGATTAATGATGTCAACCAAATGCACAGACTCGGTTTTCCCCCAGAACACTTGTCGTATTCCAGTGCGTAACTCATAACTGCGGCTAATGTAGTGATAATACAGTTCACCTATATCACCATGAGTACGCTCGTCATCCATTTCGTCGAAGCGGTAGAAACCTGAAAAGGTAAAACTGTTATTTCGGTCTTCGGTTTCGACGAAATATTCAGGTTCTACCGAGATTGAGAGATTGGTCTGGTCGCTATCCTGTCGGGTGGTCAGGGGTTCACTAAAAAAGTACCGGGCCTCGGTTGATACGGTGAGATCAAATTCACCTTCTGATGCAAAAGCGGTCACCGTGAGTGCAGACAGCATCCCGGTTGTGATGAGCTTGCCTAATCCCTGTATCAAATTCCCCTTCATACATCAGTACCCTTTTTAAAATGTTTGCCGTCGCTTCAGAGCGGCGATTGGTTTCGCCAGACTGATACACAAAACGCGAGGGTTCCGAAACTGAATGTACAAGACGTACACCAGAGTCGGAAGCCCTCGCGTGACAAGGTAAATGCCTGCGGATGCAACCCTATCGAGCTGACTTCAGGCTGTTCTGGTCAAAATCGCGGTCGGTATAGCCATTATCGAATTTATATTCACTGAAATTCAATGTCGTGCTCTTGCCGGTCTGATGATTCACCATGTCCAGCTTGGCCGGACGCCAGTGCTTTTCCTTGTATACAGCATGCCCTGAAGCAGTCAGCGTCTTGAGTAGCTCGCCTTTGCGATCATAGAAATCGACTTTGTGTAAACGATGATGCGCCTGATCGATCCAGTAGACCTGCTTGGTATAGCCTGATTTGGGATCTACCGGCACGCGTTCACCTACGTTGCAGGTCCAGCCGTCACCGCAGGGCTCTTCCTTGATCCACTTATAGTTTTTGTATTTTTCGATTTCCTGTGAAGATAAATCTTCATAGGCAAATTCAGACCCCATGAACGGGCCGGACTTGTTATTCGAGGCGATACGTTTCACGCGTTTCAGAGCAGGCAGATACAACCACTGGTCGTCAGGTTCTACCTTGTGACTGTGTGTCAGCAGGGCTGTACCTTTCACATCCTTGGGCTCATCAAAGATGGTCATGCTCCAGTCGCCATCGCCAAGCTTTTCCAGAGCGCGGCTACGGAGTTGGCGCTTGCTTTCCTGCCCCTGACGGTTACGCAGAATCATCTCCATCTCGACGGATGAATCGCCCCATCCAATATCGTACGCATCAGCCTCCTGTGCCAGACGCAGGCCTTTTTCTTCGGCGGTTTCTGCAAAGGCAGCTGCGCTTGTCAGCCCCATGCTTATGGTCAGCATGGCGGCTGTAAATCCAGTCATTAACTTAAATTTGGGCGGTTGAAACTTCCGCATTGTTATCGTCCTCTTCTGTTTGATTAGCTGTAGCGTACTGCTTGCGATCAAGGTGCAGCAATAACGCCGGAAGTAAAAGAAAGTCAGCGACCAGAGCGGCGGCTATGGCCATGGCCGTAAGTTGAGAGTTTCCACTGTTGGGCAGGAAGCTGGAAGTGGCAAGCAGCAGGAAGCCGGCTATCAGTATAAGGCTGGTGACCGTAATGGCCGAGCCTACCGTACGTAATGAATAACGAACTGCTTCCTCAACGCTATAGCCGTTTTCGCGACGTCCGCGTAGATATTTGCTCAGGAAGTGAATCGTATCGTCGACCACAATGCCAAGCACCATACCCATGACCATGGCCATGGTGAAATTAATCTCGCCATCAATCATTCCCCAGATGCCAAACGCTACGCCGATCGGCAGCAGATTGGGGATCAGGCTGATCATGCCAATTTTGAAACTTCTGAGCGTGATAATAAGAATCAGGGAAATACCTATGATGGCAATGGGCATTCCTTTGAACATGGAATTGATGTTTCGTTCCGAAATATAGGAAAACATCACCGGTACACCGACCGCATAGGTTTCCATTTCCGGGGCGTTGTCCCTTATCCATTGCTCCCCAAGCTCGGCATAGCGCCGGGTTTCCTTGGAACTGATGTTATCGAACGTCACCCGGAACCGGGTGCCTGATTTATCAATGTTTACCTGATTGGTGAGATCAAGACCGTAGGGCAGCGACAATTCGTATAGCAGCAGGTACTGGGCGGCCAGTTCACGATTCTCGGGAATGCGATACCAGGTGGGATCATCGCCGTGCATGTTCTTGTTGAGGCGTTTCATGATGGTGGTGAAATTGCCAACATGCACAACGTCGGGGAAGCTTAGCCAGAATTCCTCGAACTCATCCAGCTTCTTCAGATAGGCAGGATCGGAGACACCGCCAGATTCCTTGGTATCCATATTGAAGCTGATACCGTAAAGCCCGGTCAGATTATTCACGATGTAATCGTTATCTGTACGGAACTCGATATCCGTATCAAAAAATTCCGTGAAGCGGTCATTCGGCTCGTTCTTTGGAATGGCGGCTATGAACACAGCGGAAATTAGAATCGTGCCCCACAACACCATTTTCTTGCGACGAATAACGAAGTCGGCAATGGACTCCATATTGCCGGCCAGATTGCTCTTGGCGACAGGCGCATGCACCGGAATGATCGCAACCAGCGCGGGCAGCATGGTGACCGAATAAACAAAAGCCGCTGTAATACCAATGGCCGTAATGTTACCCAGATCCTGCAAGGGTGGGGCATCACTGAAGTTCAGGGTCAAAAATCCTATCACCGTTGTCAGGCTGGTCAGAAAAACCGGCACAAAATTCAGACGTATGGATTCAACCAGCGCCTCATGTCGGGACATGCCTTCGCGCATGGCGAAAAACATTGTTACCAGAATATGTACACTGTCGGCAATCGCCAGCGTCATGATAATGGTGGGTGCCGTTGAAGAAGGCGGCGATAGCTGAATGCCAAGAGAAACAGCCACACCCAGCCCGGTTGCAGAGGACACGCCTATGATCAGCAAAGTGGCCAGCGTCGCCCCAATAGATCGCAACATGAACCACATGGTGATGGTCATCAGAAGATAGACCAGTGGAATCAGCGACTGGATATCGTTCTGTGACGCTTCAGAAAACGCGTTGTTCAGCATGACCGCGCCAGTCATGTAAATATTGAGCTCGGGATATTCGGCCAATACCTCGTCGCGTAATGCCCGGGCTGCTGCAACCACCTCAGGTGTTTCCGTAATGCTCAGGCCAGGAAGACTATACGTGGCAGATACGCCAACTATGCTTGCATCCTTTGAAACCAGCAGCCGGTTAATCAGCGGCTCATTGAGTGCAATTTCCTTACCCTCGGCAAAGTACTCCGGTGGCAACTCCAGGGCATTCTCAAATAATGGCTGCACAAGCAGGTCATCGCCATCCGCCCTGGTGTGCTGGAAATTACTGATGGAATCTACACGCGTTACAAATGGCAGTTGCCAGCTTGCTTCGGTCAGCTTTTCGACAGCTGCAATGGCCCGGGGGTTAAAGGCATCTCCGTCTTTGACCTCGACGGCATAGAGAATGTTATCGATTTTGCTATAGACCTTCTCGATTTCATCAAAGGCCTTGAGCTGAGGGTTGTCCGGGCCGAAGAAAATCCGGTAGCTGGTAGAGAAGGTGATGTCCTTGACGCCGCTTGCAAGGCCCACGGCAAGTGCCAGTGTGGAAAACAGCACCAGCCAGCGCCATTTCACTACCCACCTGGCATAGGAAACTATAAGACGTTCAAAACCTGTTTGGCCGGGCATGTTGTACTCCGAGTTATTTGGTTTCTAGTGAGTGCTGTGCGGCGGTCTTAAACTCTCAAGAAACAGGGCGAGACCGCTCATGCCCTTGTAGAGAATTTCGTGATCCTGAGAGGCTTTCGCCATACCCATGCAGCCTTCAATGCTGCCGACGACAAAGGCAGCGCAGCCATCGGCATCGGCGTCAGCACGCACTGACCCGTTTGCCTGGCCGCGTCGCATGGCATCTGCGATGGCATTCCGCCATTCACTCACTATCTGGTTAAGTCGCTTCTGAAAGCCTTCATCGATGCCTGCCATTTCCTGGCAAAGATTATTCAATGGGCATCCAAGTGTAATCATTTCATCGGTAGTTTCTTCCATGCGGTCACGCAAAACCTGCAGCGCCGCATCAATCGGGTCTTCAGCAGTCACCACCGATTTCCAGCGTTGTTCAACCCAGGGTTTGAGCACCTCTTCAACCACCGCATATCCCAGCTCCGTCTTGTTACGGAAGTGGTGATAAAGCGCACCCTTGGTGACATTCGTATCTTTCAGAATTGACTCAAGACTCGCAGACCGGAAACCGTTGCGATGGATTTCTTCGAATGCCGACTCGATGAGTCGCTGGCGTGTAAGGTCGGGCTGACGTTTGACGGACATAGCGGTGTCTCGGAGGTTACATACCGGCTAGTATGTATTCTCCAGATTTATTGTCAAGTCAGTGGGTTCCGGCAGCGTTGTACAATGCCGATCATGCTCACCATTGCACTTACTCTTGCTGCTTTTATTGCTGCGACCTTATCCGGTATGACCGGCATCGGTGGGGGCACGATTCTGATTGCCGTTTTGTATGCCATCGGTCTTTTGCCTGCGGTGGCAGTGCCGTTGCATGCCGGGGTGCAACTGGTTTCGAATGCTTCTCGCACGGTCGCGTTTTTCCGTCATGTGGACTGGACGTCATTTAAATGGTTTTTACTGGGTGCTATTCCGGCACCCTTTCTGGTGGCTCCGATGGTAGTTCAGGCAAACCCGGACTGGATACGTTTGACGATGGCGGCTTTTATTCTACTGACGCTCTGGCCCCGGGCGCTGTCATTCATTCATATCTATGGCCGAATAGGCATGCTGAGTGCCGGGGCACTGGCAGGCGGTGTTGGTATGATAGTCGGAGCCACCGGCATGTTGATCGCACCATTCTTTTTGCAACCCGGCTGGCCCAAAGAGCGGGTGATTGCCACGCTGGCGGTTTGTCAGACCTGCGTGCACTTATTAAAAATTACCGCATTCGCCGCCTATGGCTTTAATGTATTCGAGCATTGGATGTGGCTGTTGCCCATGTGTCTGGCTGTGATGGCCGGCACCTGGCTGGGCAAGCAATTGCATGGCCGGATAGACGAGCGCCAGTTTCAGCTGGCGTTCAAATGCATTTTGGGAATGCTGGCATTAAAACTGGCCTGGGATGGATTGCAGGGTCTGTATTAGTCGGTCGGTGTAATGGGCCAAACAGCATCGGCATTTTTGGCATTGTCCAGAGACACCTCTAAATCGTGAATGCGCCCGTCTTTAAGTCCATAGACGATGCCATGCACACTAAGTTTCTGGCCGCGGCTCCATGCATCCTTGACCACGGTCGTCTGGCTGACATGATAGACCTGTGCTTTTACATTGGCTTCGCAAAGCCGGTCGCCACGTTCTGCTTCAGGCAGGGCTTCCAGGTCTCTGCTCAGTATCTGATATAGCTCACGAATACTGCGGATCCAGTTATCAACGAGACCGATATGTTGATCTTTGAGCGCAGCATGTACGCCACCACAACCATAATGGCCACAAACAATAATATGTTCGACCTTGAGAACGTCGACAGCGTATTGAATCACCGACAGTACATTGAGGTCGCTGTGATGAACCAGGTTGGCGACATTACGATGCACGAATACTTCACCCGGGCGCAGGCCAATAATCTGATTGGCCGGAACACGGCTGTCGGAACAGCCTATCCACAGGTAACGGGGTTTTTGCTGCGCAGCAAGATCACGGAAGAAATCCGGATCGGTGGCCTCGATGCTCTCGGCCCAGACCCGATTATTATTCATGAGGTTTTCTAATTCTTTCATAAAAACGCCATTAATGATGAGTGGTAATTATCAGTGACCTGGAAAATTAATACCATGATATTCGCTTACAGACATTCGGTGCCGGATAATAGGCTGCCGCAAAAGAGATAGCCAGCCAAATGGAAACCGCCATTATCCCGATTCCCGGCTTTAGCGAGCCGGTCAGTTCCATGACCCATCTGTTTGGAACTGTGCCGTTTACCGTCGCGGCAGCATTCTTCATTATCCGGGCCGTGCAAAAACCCATGTGGGGTGGGCGCGTATTCTGGCTGTCGGTATTGATATTCTGCAGCATGTTCATGCTGTCGATGAGCGGTGTCTATCATTTGCTGGAACCCGGTGGGGCGGCACGCGATGTATTGCAGCGACTGGATCATGCGGCCATTTTTGCCATGATTGCCGGTACATTTACCACCGCTCATGGCATTTTATTTCGCGGTATCTGGCGCTGGGGCATGCTCGCACTGATCTGGGGATCGGTCGCCACGGCCATTCCCCTGAAAATGGTGTTTTTTGACGAAGTGCCAGCCTGGTTCGGCACATTCCTGTATCTGTCTTTAGGTTGGCTGGGACTGATTTCGGGTATTAAATTATGGCGACGATTCGGATTCCGTTTTATCCGCTTTTTGTTGTGGGGTGGCGTTGCCTACAGCGTAGGCGCAGTCGCGGAATTTGTTGGCTACCCGGTAGTGATGGAGGGAATCTTTGGTCCTCATGAGTTTTTCCATTTGGCTGTTCTGGTGGGGCTGGCCTGCCATTGGGCATTTGTGTGGCCTTTTGTTGATGGCACGATTCCGCTGACAGAGGAAGAAAAAATGAAAGTAAAAAGTGCTGCGGGGGTTCAGGATATCATCTATCGTGGCGTACCTTTGTTTCAGGAGTACGGCATGGTCGTGGAAGAAGTGTCGCCTGCATTTGCAAGGTTACGTCTGCCATATGCCACCAAATATCTGAGACCGGGTGGAACGCTTTCCGGGCCGGCCATGATGTCTCTGGTGGATTCGGCCATGTACGCGGTGCTGTTGCACGATTACGGTGCTGAAGAAATGGCACTGACGTCAGATATCCAGATCCGGTTTTTACGACGAGCCCCTTCCAAAGATACCATTGCAGAAGCACGTATCATGAAAAAGGGCAGTCGGCTGGTTGTAATTGAAGTTGATATATATGCCGATGGCGAACAGGACAAACCTGCCGCGCATGCAACAGGCACTTATATGCTGCCCCACGAGGCCAACATTACTGCCTGACAGGCAGTTGTATCCTTATGAGTATGAACCCGGTTGAGGTATCCACCGACGATGGCCAGACGCTTGCTGCCATATGGCATGATGCTCAGGAACCGACTGTCGGCTTGACCGTCATTATTGCCGGGGAACTGGGTTATAACCAGACACACTACGCCCCGTATGCAATGCATTTGTGCGAAATGGGCATGGACGTGCTGACGTTTGATTATCGCTCCACAGGAGAAAGTACCGCCGAACTCAAGAACGCAGCGCCGCGACTGATCGACTGCGGGCGCCTCGATCTTGCAGCCATGATCGAGTGGGCAAGACAAACCAAACCTTCAAATCCTGTTGTGATGGTAGGGCATGGCGTTGGTGGGGTGCTGGCTGGTCTGGCAACCAACAATCACCGGTTGTCGGCATTGCTGAGTGTGGCGGCATCTACCGGGTATTTGAGAAAATGGCCCATGTGGCTGCGGCCATTGAGCTGGATCGTGTTGCGCCTGATTGTGCCTTTCAAATCCCGATTCAGAGAGCGTGGCATTCTCAGGGAATTTGGCCCTGAGGAATTACCGGCCAGTATTCTCAGGGACTGGGCGGAGTGGTGTACTCACCCGAACGCCCCGGTGGATACATTTGGTGTTCCGCAGCATCGATATTTCGAGGCCTGGAAAAAACCGATTCGTTGTTACAGCTTTACAGATGATGGACTGGCACCTGCACGAGCCGTGCATACGCTTGCGGCCCGCTATGTAAATGCACCCCAGGAATTAATCACCTGTACGCCGGAAAGCCTGGGTATCGAAAGCATTGGTCACGATGGTTTCTTTCATGGTGATATTGCCGGACGACTCTGGGACGAGAGCGCCGAGTGGTTACTCAAGTTTGTTACCAAATCCGAGCAAACCAATATTCTAGAACTCTAGATATTGATTCCTAGGCCGGTATTACCGATGTCGGTGCAACTTCTTTCTGGAACGGTTTGATGCGCATGCCTGAGCGCATCTCATTGCTCATGTTTAAATAAATCGCCTTCAGCGGGCTCAAATCCAGATCCGGTTCCTGACCCAGTCCCATGCGTAAAAGCTGTACGTAATAATATCCCTGCTGGCCGAGGGTATTCAGCGTGCGAATCAGATTGTACGGGCTGTGAATGCCCCACCGACCCTTGCCGATCTGCACACTGTCTTCATAACGCGGGGCTTCGTCAACCTCACCCTTTAACAGCTGGTTGGCAAAGTCGGTATGCGTGCAAAGCGGCCGCCCCAGGCCAATCAGGTCACAGTCTCCGGATTCGATGGCCTGGTGCATTGCCGTCCGGGTACGAAAACCACCGGTCACCATGAGGGGCATTTTGGCGACACGACGAATCTGGCTGGCGTAGTCCATGAAATAGGCTTCACGCTGCAAAGTGCTTTCACGCTTTGCGGTCTGCGCCACTTCGTCATCTTCCAAACCCCATAAAGCAAGCGATTCGTAGTTGCCACCCGAGATTTCAAGCAGATCCACGCCTTCTTCGTTGAGCCATTCGACCACCTGCAGGCAATCTTCATTGCTGAAGCCGCCTTTCTGGAAGTCCGAGGAATTCAGTTTCACACTGACTGGATAATCTGCACCGACTTTTTCACGAACTGCCCGTACCGTCTGCAGCAGGAAGCGCGCACGGTTTTCCAGTGAACCACCCCATTGATCGTTGCGACGGTTGATATAGGGGGATAGAAATGAACTCAGCATATAACCGTGTGCACCATGCACCTGCACACCCGTAAAGCCGGTGCTCATGGCGATACCGGCTGCTGATGCGAAGCGGTCTATAAAGTCGAGTATTTCAATTTCGGTGACTGCTCTGGGCGTCATGAAACTGCCAGCCAGTTTTACTTTTACAGGTGAGGGCGAAAGTGGTTTGCGTGTGACATAAAAGGCAGATTGTCGTCCGGCATGGCTGATCTGCATCCATAGCTGGTTGCCATTGACGGTGCCGGCTTCGGCCCATGCACGCAGGGCATCTTCACCACCATTGTTATCAATTGCGACATTTCCAGGGCGTTCGAGTACGCGCCGGTCAATTTGTACATTACCGGTGAGCAGCAATCCGCAGCCGCCTTCAGACCAGCGTCGGTAAAGATTTACATGCTTATCTGTGGCGCGCAGTCGTTCATCTGCCAGACCTTCAGTCATCGCGCCTTTGCCCAGACGGTTTGGGATCGTTACGCCACAAGGCAGACGTAATTCAGATGAGAGTAATGCGTCCATATTGATTTCCTTTAGCCCCGGGGTGTGCTCACAAACGGTACTGACCGTATGGTAAGCTCGCGCGCTATGCAAGACCTGGTACAACGTAAAACTCATTATCTCGGCGACATCAAGTTGTCGTATCTGGAAGCCGGTACGGCTGAAAAAGGATCGGTTTTATTGCTGCATGGTATTCCGGCTTCGGCAGAGCTATGGCGCGATATTGGCCAGCGATTGGCAGATAATGGCTACCGCGTATTGATGCCTGATTTGCCTGGTTATGGTGGCACCCATCTCCCGCAAGATGGTGATTATTCGCTGGCCGGTTCTGCGACCATTTTGACGGATTGGCTGGCTGAGGATATTCAGCAACCGGTGCATCTGGTTGCGCATGATATTGGCGGCGGTGTAGCGCAGAGAATGCTGGTGTCACAGCCCGATCTTTTCTTAAGCGCCACTTTCAGCAATGCAATTATTGGTGATAGCTGGCCGGTGCGCCCCATCATTTTGATGCGGCTCATGGCGAAGCTGGGATTGCTTATTCCACTGGCAGCGCTTCGGCTGATGCCAAATCCTTATGCAACCTGGGAACTGCGTCATTCGGTAGTGCAGCAAACGCATCTGAATCAGGATGTGCAACGTCGCATATTCTGGGACAGCAAGTTCCGCGATGCTGATGGTCGTCGTCAGTTCTGTCGCCACCTGTTGGCACTGAATCCGGATCAAACGATTGAAGTGGAATCGAAACTATCCAGATTCGACAAGCCTGTGCAACTGGTCTGGGGCATGCGGGATGTTTACCAGACCTGGTCTGCGGTAGGTAAGCGATATAACAAGATCTGGCCGAACGCCCGCATTGCCAAACTCGAAGATGCCGGCCATTTTCTGCAACTGGATTCTCCGGTGGAATTTAGCCAGTCGTTACTGGATTTCTGGCGGAGCTACTAGTGCCATTGCGAGTTAATTGACGCCGACACTATTTATCCTGTTTGTCCGTTATTTCGACTGAAGTCGCGAAGCGATGTAACGGAGAAACCTCTAGCGCCGGGATTTTTCGACTTACTGGCGTTCACCCGAAATGACAGTATCTGGAACAGCAGAAACATCATCAGCCCGCTCCCACTCCGGCGGTGCCCACAGATGTTTAATTCGCTGCGTCAACGGCCCGGGCTTGAGTACATTTCGCCACATTGCAATAAATTCATGAAAGTTCAGAGTCAGAATATTATTGCTGTGAATCTGGTTCACGATGCCATAATCCACTTTTTCCTGTTCTTCGGCATAGGTACCAAACCAGCGGTCAAATATGATCAGTACACCGCCATAGTTTTTGTCGATGTATTCAGGATTGCGGCCATGGTGTACGCGATGGTTCGAAGGGGTGTCGAATATATATTCAATCCATCGGGGCAGTTTGCCGATGGACTCGGTATGAATCCAGTACTGGTAGGCGAGGTCAACCGCATAAAGCAGGAACACGGCGGCAGGGTGCACACCCAGCAGCACCAGGGGCATGAAGAACAACCACCAGCCAGTGATCGAATACAACAGACTCTGACGCATGGCTGTGGTCATGTTCATATGCTCACTGGAGTGATGCACGACATGGGCCGTCCAGAACCAGCGAATACGATGGCTGCTGCGGTGGAACCAGTAGTAGCAGAATTCAACCGCAATAAAGATCGGTACGACGGTCCAGGCATTTACCGGAATATCAAACAGACGGAACTGGTATAGCCACATGGCTGCAGTCCCGGTAATCAGTGCATGGGCACCCAGTTCAAAAACCTGGTAACTCCCCCCCAGTCCCAGGTTGGCAATAATATCTCCGAGCCTGAACTGCTCAAGGCGGCCACGACGTTTCATTACCCAGAGTTCTATGCCAAAGGCAATCACAAAGACTGGGCTCAGACTGATGAGCATGACCTGCTTCCAGTCCGGGTTGGCGCCGAAGATGGCGTGTATGAAATTTATAAATTCATTCATGGCTGTCTCCCCTGTCCTCGAAGAGGGTGGTTTAATTGATGGAAGTCATTTTCCAGCACTTCGACCCGTAATTATTGACGCCTGCGCTCCATTTTTTTGACATTTCGTGCCACACTTGTGTGCATGACTCAGGATTCAGGCTATGTATCGTCGACCTATGTGCAGCTGTTATACGCCTATTTGGCGGACAAGGGGCTGGATGCAGGTTCGATTCTGGGCAAGCCTCCTCCGGATACGGGCGATGGTGGTCTGGGTCGATACCCCATTTCTGAGTGGCGTGAACTGCTGGAAACCGCTGCTGAAAAACTGGGCGATCCCCTGCTGGGGCTGCACCTCGGGCAGACCATCAGTCCGGCACATATCGGCGTGCTGGGTTACATCATACTCGCCTGCGCGAATCTGGCAGAAGCCTTGCTGCGACTGCAGCGTTTTTACCGTCTGGTCTATGATGCAGAGCCCATGCAGGTAAGGCAGGAAGCTGATGCCATTGTGCTGCAATGGGGGCTTGATTATGGTCGCCCTGGCGAACTGGTGGATGCCACGGCAATTACGGCACTCGTGCAGTTTGCCCGTGACATTACGGGCAAGGCCGCATCCCCCAGTTATATAAGCTTTATTAATCCTGAACCCGAAAACCCTGCGCCATACCGGGATTACTTCGGTTGCAAGGTGGATTTTGACCAGCAGACCACGATTGTGAAGTTTCCCCTGAACTTTCTCGGTTCACCACTCAGGCAGCCGGACACCGGGTTGCTGCAAATCCTGGAGCAGCAGGCAGCGACGCTGCTCGACAAGCTTCCGGAAGCTGATGATTTCGAACAACAGGTTCGTCATGCCATTATTCGCCTTGCTCGAATAGAGGCGCCCAGTATTGAGCGCGTCGCATCTGCTTTGCATACATCAGTCAGAACGTTACAGAGACGGCTTTCAGATCGAAATCTGAATTTCCAGGAACTGCTTGACGATACCCGTTACCGGATGGCGCAGGATTATCTGGCAGACCGGCGCTTGCAGTTGGCCGAAGTGGCGCAGCTGCTGGGATATTCAGAGCAGAGTGCTTTTAATCGTGCCTTTAAGCGCTGGTCGGGTAGCACGCCACGGGTATGGCGCCAGATTAATTAAACTGCTTACGCGCCCTGATGATCCTGCGAATCGCACCGAGCATCAGCATGCCACCACCGATACTGAGTCCGATGCCCAGTCCAAGCAAGATGGATTCTTCATTATGAATAAAGCCGCCCATAAAGCCCGGCTCGTCGCCAAATATCCAGACCAATACCAGCAGTGCGATACCGATGGTGAAAACAGTATCGGCGATTACCAGTGGTTTGATATGTTCGCGGATATTTAAGCCTGACTGCTTCATTTTTAGTTGCCTACATTTCTATCCCATGACCAATGGCAGCCCAACGGCCAATGTGAAGCCCATCAGGCTCATGCCCAGAGCGGCAAATGCCCCGCACTGGCGGCTGATCTCGAATGCTCTTGCTGTGCCAACTGCATGGGCGCTCAATCCCAGAGCGAAGCCAAGCGCGGCATGATTGTGTACTCCCAGGCTGTTCAGCAGGGCGGGGCCGATCATTGCGCCGAGTATGCCGGTGAGCATCACGATCACAGCAGCCACACCCATGTATCCACCAATTGCATCGGCAATCAGGATCGCGATGGGTGTGGTTGCGGCTTTGGGAGCCAGTGACATCACCAGTGCTTCATCGCCACCCAGACTTCGTCCTATCCACACGGCAGAGGCAGCAACTGCTACGGCCGTGATGCCCAGCATCAGCAATAAAGGCCACCATATGCGGGCCATCAGGTGCAGGTTTTCATACAGCGGAACTGCCAGTGCAACCGTTACCGGGCCGAGCAGCACTATCAGAGGGATGGTGCCAGTTTCGTACAGGCTCAGGGGACGGTCGAGCAAATATACAAGTAAAGCCGTCAGCACAAAACCAATGAACACAGGCAACAAGTAGGGTTTGTTCCCAGAGCGCCGATAACACCACAGGCCCAGCTGGTAACAGGCCACGGTTAACGCCACATCAAAAACCGGGCTGCCGAGTATGGCCTGTTGTGCAGCCTGCCAGTCAAGGATCATGACCAGCGTTCCCGACTGATGCGATACACCGCGGCGCAAATCAGCAATGAGATAATCAGGGTGATTGAGAGTACGCCGACCACTGGCTGCCAGTCCCGGCTTATGAGCTCGAGGTGGGCCAGTACGCCGACGCTGGGCGGGACGAGTATCAGCGGTAGATAGGCAAACAGGGCGTGACTATGTTGCTGAAACTGGGGAGTGACACGCCGACGGATAATAAGCACAACCAGCAACAGGCACATGCCGATCACTGGGCCGGGCACAGGCAGTGAAAGCAATGCAGCCAGACTTTCGCCGAGTAGCTGGAAGCCGCAGAGTACGAGTACAGTTCGCAACATTTTCTATGTTAAACGCATTTTGTGAATTTCAAGGGCAGAGTTTAACGGCCTCGACGTGTGGCGTCTCAATTCTGAAGCGGTAATACAATTACTGGCGGCAAACAGATTCACGCTGTCATAATGGCTGTGTCCCGTAATAATCGATCTTGAAACTGGTGATAGGATGTCTGCATGTCAGTGACCACCACCCGAAAAATACGCATCCGCGTGGCACCGAGCTACGTGCCTGAAGAGTCTGAACCGGATGATGAGCGTTTTCTCTTTGCCTATCATGTGAATATAGAAAATATAGGTGATGTGCCGGTTCGCCTGATATCGCGTCACTGGATTATTACCGATGGTGATGGTGATGAGTCCGAGGTCCGGGGGCAGGGTGTTGTCGGTGAGCAGCCACATTTGCAACCGGGGGAGAAGTTCGAATATACCAGTGCCTGTCCGTTACCTACGCCGGTAGGTACCATGCAAGGCAGCTTTCAGATGATCACCGATACCGGTGATACTTTTGAGGCCATGATCAATCCCTTTACGCTGGCCCAGCCCGGAGCCCTTAATTAGTGGCTGAGGCAGCTGATCAGGAGAAATTGAAAAATGCTCGTCAGCGTCTGGATCGCATGGCCTGGATTCTGGATGACAGCATTGCATTACCGGGTACCAACAGACGATTCGGGCTTGATCCCTTATTAGGGTTGATTCCTGGTGCAGGCGATATCATTGGCGCCCTGTTGTCACTCTGGCTGGTGGTTGAAGCCGCGCGACTTGGTGCACCCTCACATCTCCTGACGCGCATGTTGGGTAATGTCCTGATTGAATCGATAGTGGGAATTGTTCCTCTTGTAGGGGACCTGTTCGACTTTTTCTGGAAGGCAAATAGCCGAAATCGCGATATGCTGTCAAACTATATTGACCATCAGCTAGTAACTCCAACTACTCCGAATACGTGGCTCTGGGTGGGTTTTGCTCTGATAATGTTATTACTGATTTTATTTCTTTATCCCAGCGGCCTGACCGGCCTCTGACAGAATTCCGAGGATTGTTATGTTGGTATTGCCTGAAGTGGGTGATCAAGTGCCACGCCGTAATTCCCCATTTTTGAAATGGCTGGGCACAACAACATTGCAAAAAGCCGGATGGACCTGCACCGGCAGTATTCCCAATATTCCCAAAGCGGTTATTATCGCTGCGCCCCATACCTCAAACTGGGATGGTATTTATTCCCTGTCTTTGGTGCAGGCGCTGCAACTGCGTATTAACACCATGGGCAAGGCCAGCCTGTTTAAATATCCGGTGATTGCAAAAATCATGCTTTGGGTAGGGTTATTTCCCATTGATCGGACAGCGCCCAACGGCGTGGTAGGCCAGAGCATAGAGCGTTTCAATGCAGCGGAAAAACTCTGGTTGATGATGGCGCCAGAAGGTACCCGTGGCGGAGCGACGACGTGGAAAAGCGGCTTCTACAACATTGCGGTGGGTGCCAAGGTGCCTATTTTTGCAGCTGCTCTAGATTACGCAAAAAAGAAAATTGTACTGATGGAATTGTTTCATCCCACCGGTGATTTCAAGACGGACTTACCCAGAATCATCGACATGTTTGTGCACATTGAGCCAGGCAGGCTGGACAAGCTATCCGGCCCGTTATTAGAGGCACGTGAAAAACTGGGCAAGAAAACAGCCAAGTCCTGAGCATTGAAGACCTTTATAATGTCGCGCTTGCAATTAACATGGCCGACAGCATTACATGAGCGAATCTTCTTCAGGCAGTAACTTTGTCCGTAACCTCATTCAGGAACAGATCGAGGCAGGAAAATTACAGGCCAGTGAGGTGGTGACCCGTTTCCCGCCTGAGCCTAATGGCTATCTTCACATCGGTCACGCCAAGGCGATCTGCCTGAACTTCGGACTGGCCGAACATTTCGGTGGCAAATGCAATCTGCGTTTCGATGACACCAATCCCGAGAAGGAAAACCAGGAATACATCGACGCTATTCTTGAAGACGTACGGTGGTTGGGTTTTCAGTGGGACGGCGAAGTCCGGCATGCGTCCGATTATTTCGACCAGCTATTCGAATATGCCCGACATCTGATTTCTGAAGGCCTTGCCTATGTGGATGACCTGACTCCGGAACAGGCCCGCGAATATCGCGGTACGCTGAAAGAACCCGGCAAGAACAGCCCTTTCCGAGACCGCAGTATTGAGGAAAACCATGAACTGTTCGAGAAAATGCGGGCTGGTGAATTTGAGGAAGGCCATTGTGCCCTGCGTGCAAAGATCGACATGGCCGCGCCGAATATGAATATGCGTGATCCGATTATCTATCGTATCCGCAAGGCAGAGCATCACCAGACGGGTGACAAGTGGAATATTTATCCAACCTACGATTTCACCCATGGGCAGTCAGATGCCATTGAAGGCATTACCCATTCCATATGTACCCTGGAGTTTGAAGATCACCGTCCGCTCTATGACTGGTTTATCGAACACCTGCCTGTGCCTGCGACACCCCGTCAGTATGAGTTCGGTCGTCTGAACCTTAACTACACCGTCACCAGCAAACGCAAGCTCAAGCAGCTGGTGGACGAGGGGCATGTAGACGGCTGGAATGATCCACGTATGCCAACCCTGCAGGGGTTGCGTCGTCGTGGATTTACACCTGCGGCATTGCGCCAGTTTTGTAGCATGATCGGCGTGAGTCGTAGCGATGGCATCGTTGAAGTCAGCGCGCTGGAGCACGTGATTCGTGACGACTTGAATAACAATGCGCCCAGAGCCATGTGCGTGCTCGATCCGTTGAAAGTTGTGATTACCAATTTCCCTGAAGACAGGGTTGAAGTCCTCAAGGCAGCAGCACATCCGGACAAACCCGAGTTTGGCGAGCGGGATTTGCCGCTCACACGTGAGGTCTACATAGAGCGTGAAGACTTCCGTGAGGAGGCCAACAAGAAATACAAGCGACTTGTGCTGGGCAAAAAAGTGCGCCTGCGTAATGCCTATGTGCTGACTGCCGAGAATGTTGTGAAAGATGCTGATGGCAACATTACCGAAGTCCATTGCAGCTACGATGCTGACACATTGGGTGAGAACCCTGCTGACGGTATCAAGCCCAAGGGCGTGATTCACTGGGTATCTGCCACGGAAGGCAAACAGGCGACGGTGCGATTGTATGACCGCCTGTTTAACCACGAGGCACCGGACCGTGGAGACCGTGAATTTATGGACCACCTCAATCCGGAAAGTCTGCAAGTGATGGAAGGTTGCTGGATAGAAGCCGGGTTGGCCGATGCCGCCCCGGAACAGAATTTCCAGTTTGAGAGGCAGGGGTATTTCGTCGCGGATCGTTATGAGCACTCTGCGGACAAGCCTGTATTCAATCGCACAGTGGGCTTACGTGATTCCTGGGCGAAAGTAGAAGCTCAAAATTAAATAGGTAGAAGGAAAATGTCAGCAGCGAGTCGTCCAGATCAATTTCGAAGTGTTGCACTGCTATTGGTCGTGATATCGACTTTGATTCAAGGCGTGGCTTTGCTCGGCGTAGTCCCTATAGAAGACGGCACTGTCACAAAGACCATTTTCGGCACGATCGAAATGGCATTGATTGCTGCATTGCTTATAAATGGCTGGTTGATTCGTGACTGGACGATAAAATCTGGTCAAAGTGACACGGCAAAGTCGGTTGCCCTGCTGTGTTTTTTATCCCTGCTGGTCTGTGCAGGCGGTGATTTCGTCAACCGGAATTACTTCGGTATACAGCATGGTCACGGCAGCAGTGTTCAGCATTCCTATCTTGCGGACTCGGTTTGGTTCTTCGCCCCGGGCTATGCCGTTTTCGTTTGGGCCACGATCAAGGTATCAAAACAGCAGGGTGTGAGTAGTGCTTTCATAGGCGGATGCATGCTGGTTGCGGGTGCTTTGGGTGCCCTGAGTTTTGCTGACCTTTATACACCCGACGCAGGGGCTTATGTCAGCAGCATGACGGGCGGCTACGCCATGTTTATCTCAATAGTCGGTGTGTCATCTGTTTGGTTGGTACGTGCCCTGGGCTGGGGGCTGGCATACCCAGTGGCCATAGGCGCTGTGATGGCGACAGTTGCAGATGCGTTGATCGGCAATTTCTGGATTTATCGCGAAGGCTTCTATCCCGCCATTAGCCATGTGAACTGGATACTCTATTTTGCTTCGCAGGCACTCGTACAGCAGTTCCCGCTTCAGGTTATACGAAATTAGCATTGTAAGCATATGCTTATATACGACTGCTAGCCTATTGACTAGACTGATTATTAGTCAGAATAAACATTAATAATAATGTCGATTGAAAATTTTCTGGAACAATGGAATGCCGCATTTAAAACTGAATAATGCAACCTCGGAGCTGGTTCCCGGCCGCTTAGGCGCATTGGATACTGTCAGACAATGGAAAGCACTGGCGCAGTACGCTGAATACAACGATCAAAAACTCTTTTATGTAGACTCCGGGGAAGGTGAAGTCGTGCTTTGCCTGCAGGGTTTTCCACTCGCATCGTGGAGTTGGGGGAGGGTCTGGCCCCGTCTGTCACATCAGTATCGGATGTTGTCGTTTGATTATCTGGGCTCCGGATATTCAGACAAGCCTGAGAATTACCCGCATAGTGTGGGCGATATAGCAGATCAGGTGAGGTATCTGCTGACCACACTACACCTTAAAAAGGTTCACATTCTGGCCCATGGCAGTGGCGTAACCGTCGCTCAGGAATTGCTGGCCAGACAAAGTGAGGCTGGTACGTTCAATCCGGTCCAGATTCAAAGCGTAATATTTCTGAATGGTGGCATTTTGCCCGGCTTTAAATCGTCGTTCATGAATGATTTGCAACGAATGCTGGGGAACAAGCCGAAAATGGAGGGTGCCGATGAGGTGCTGTTTGGTCGACTGCTGAATTATCTTTGTGATGAAAACAGTCATTTGTCAGCTCAGTTTATTCATGAATCCTGGTTTCTGTTAAATAGAAAGTCTGAAATTCCGAATGCTCTGGGTCTGATGAGCTACCTGGCCGACCGGGAAAAGAATGCGGGACGTTGGGAATCTGTATTTGAAAACAGGGATATTCCAATCAGCTGTATTATTGGTCAGTCTGATCCGGTTTGGGGCAGGAAGATGACGCCCGCCCTTATGGTCAAAGTGGGGCGTGAACATGTGGCTCGACTTCATGAAGTGGGCAACTTCCCTCATATTGAGTCCCCGTCCCAGGTCATTAAACGGGTCAGGGAAATCTTGAGCTAGTTAACCCGTCTGATCGAGTGCTGGCTGTCGATCCTTAAAAAAAGCGAGCACAGAGTTGTAGAGTCCTTTTACATGCTGCCCGTTTTCGGGGGCGTAATTTGCGACGCCTTCACTGAAATACGCGTACCCCTTGGCGGAGTGCATACCGTTCTTTATGGCGACAAATGCCACGTGCGGCTTCAGTAGATGTTCCTGACCTTCGAAATTTAGTTTCGTTGATTCGGTGATGTCTTCCGGCCAGGTCAGGCTCACAAACAGGTTGTTGCCACGTACATCAATTTCTTTAAATAATGGCTCGCCAGATTCGAGCTCGGTGATGGCATGCAACTGCTTACTGGCCAGTAAGCAATCGTCTTCTGAATCGAAGTCAATCTGGAAGTCGCGTGTCATACGCGGGGCCACGGATTTGAATCGAATGCCGAGTTGATTCAGGAATTCGGCATGATTTTTCAGTCGCCAGTAATATTTTATGCGGTCATAAGGCACTTGGCTAAGCCCGGTGGCCACGATCAGGTTGATACCGGGTTTGTCCAGATATTCACCGATTACAACATCATAAAATTGCAGCATTTCCTTTAGAGGATCGTAGCTTTCATCCACATACCATTGGGGGTTTCGCAGGCTTTTATTTTCTACTTCTGTTGAATTGAGAAAATAGTGATGCTGAATATGTGCGCCGGCATTCAGGAACAGGCTGGAAAAGTCTGGTCGCTTAGCCTGAAACAGTTTCATATGCAAATCGTGCAGGAACAGGTCGAGAAAAAGAGCCTTCCTCCATGGTCGTCCTGGGCTGGTCAGGGCGAGCTTTGCATATCTCCAGTAATTCCGGATTCGGGCAAATCGCACCAGCCCCAGCAAAAGCAGAACCAGGCTTTTAACTGTGACCTTGCTTTGTGCATTGTCGTTAACAGTTTGTTGCAGAACGGCTGTGAGTTGTTCGCTCCAGAAGCTGCCATCTGTAGAAGTTTGAGTCCATGGGTCAGGCAGAAAGTAGCCGGGGTTTTTAAGGCGGTTTACGGTATTCATCGGTGACACGGCACCGACTTTCCAGCCTTGTGATTCCAGTTGCTCCAGGTATTGCGGTGCTTGTGAGTTGACCATGTCACCTAACCGGAAAACTCCGTGTTCCTTAGCCGGCAGGCCGGTATGTACGGACACCCATTGTACCCATGGCTCCAGTTCCTCGTATTTCTTCTCGGAAGTTGTTTCCAGGCTTTTTAGTTTCTGAAGCCTTGAAAAATTGGGCAGTAGGCCAGCGTCAGCATAGCGTTTCGCTATTTGCATATTGATTTCGTTGAGTTCAACGAATATCAGATTGTCTGACTGCTTAGGCATTAACTTGCTCATTGTGATTTGACACATACCCCGTAAGGCGGATCGTGCTGGCTATTGTGAATAGGCAGTTGCAATTAACTACAGCTTTACAAATGTTCCAGTCTTTACCGAGTAGAACGGAATAATGTTAACAGACAGGGGGTAACGAGTGATAACTATGGGGGTTGTGTTATTTCTCTGTCAGAACCCGGGCAACAAGGACTCGCAGGCATGTCAGCGAGCTCAAAAGTCATGCATTTTATTAGATTTGAATATTAAAACATCGCTGGATAACCGGGGCAGCCGCTGCCACTGCCAGTGATAGTAAAGACTGAACTGGTTCCCTCGAATTCTATTCGTTCGCCATTATCCGGGTTTTCAAAAGAGTGCACGGCCTTGCCTTGATGACGAATGCGGTAATCCATCACGCAAGCTGATAACCAGCTTGCGAATTTCCTGCTGTACGGCAGCAGTGCCCAGAGGCAAAGTGGGTCGAGGTCACTTCGTATTTTGTGAAGCATATTCCTCATGTGTGGTAATGACAGCTAGTAATCATTATTCCAGCGCTGCAGAATAGAACGTCTATTATAAATTAACTATTTTAAGGGCTGGCTCAAGTCAGCAGTCATGGTGCAGGAGAAGACATGTCGAAGAACACAGGATTTACCCGACGTCAGGTATTGAAAACCAGTGGGGCCATGGCGATTACGGCGGTGGTGCCTCTGTTGTCTAATTGTGGCAGTTCGAGCAGTGATAGGGTTGCTGGCGGTGGCAACGGCGGTGGTTCAATGGGGCCGACCCAGCCCTCGACATACCTGAGTGAATCCCAGTTGGACAACCTAAGGGCACTAGTCGACCGCCTGATTCCTGAAGACATGGACCCCGGTGCGGTGGCGGGTTGTTGTGCTGAGGCCATTGATCATCTGCTGGCGGCCTTCAAGACTGACCCGCCATTTATCTTTGCAGGTGCTCCGTTCTCGGATCGGGGGGGCGAAGCCGAGAACGGTTTCCTCGAATTTATACCGCTTGATCCCTACGAAGAGCTGGCCTGGCGGATGGCGATTGAAGGTTCTCAGGGCATGCCGGAGCGCGAATTTAACGGTCCTGTTAAAGGTATGCAGCAAATATACATCGAGGGGCTGGCACGGCTGGACGAGCGTGCTGCCGAGCAGGGCTTCGGCAGTTTCTCCGAGATGCCGGCATCGCTTGCTGATGTCATTCTTGGAGACAGTAGCGATGCGGCGATACAGGACATGGTTGATATCGCTTTCCCTGATACTTTGGATGCCATGTACGGGCCACCGGAGTATGGTGGCAACTGTGCACTGGTGGGTTGGGGCTTTACTGCCTTTGACGGTGATGTACATCCCCGTGGTTATACCGATGAGCAGGTGGTCACCCCCGACAACCCAGGGTTGTTTGATGCGCTGCTGCCGCCTTCCTTTGGCCCTGATCGCAGCAGCCCAACAGCAGGCAGTGTCACGTCCAGCAGTTCATCGTCACTGACCGAATTACCTATGCTGGCATCTGTTGTCAGTAGCGATACAATCGCGGCGGCCATTATGGACTCCAATGGTTCGTTGAAGCGTTTGCAGGCCCAGCTAAAACCGATGGCACAACAACGTATTGCCACCCTCAGCAACCGGGTTTACAAGGGGGTGTCCAATGCCTAGTGCAGTCATTATCGGTTCCGGTCCGGCGGGCAGTATTGCGGCCTGGGAGCTGGCGAAAGCGGGCTGGTCAGTCACCGTACTGGAACGCGGTCGCAATCTGCGACCGGGCTTTGGTGAAGTGCCAAGCAGTGAGCTCGGCACCCTGTATTCAAGTGACGAGGTGAAAACTTCCCGCCAGTTTGGCTTTCCGCATCCCGGTCTCGAGCCGATTACCGGGCGTACCCAGTCCGAGGCGGATGAGGGTGTTGATAGTTCCATTCAGGGGCTGCATGTTTCCCTCGGTGCAGCTGTTGGTGGCACCTCGCTACACTACAACGCAAAGTTCCCACGCTTCTGGAAGCAGGACTTCACCCAGCTGACTGACCTCGGCCCCGTCGATGGCGCGCAGATGGCCGACTGGCCGATTAGCTATGACGACCTTGCGCCTTATTATGATGAGGTTGAACAAACGATTGGCGTGCAGGGCGACGTAAATGCCATGCCCGCACGTACGCTTGAGCAGTCACCGCGCAGTGGTCAGTTTGTTATGCCACCCAACCCGACCGGCTACTCGGCCAGACTACTGGCACAAGGCGCGAAGAACGTGGGCTGGGAGCCTTTCCCTTATCCGGCAGCGGTGAATTCACAGGAATTTGATGGCCGGCCGGCCTGTAATTCCTGTGGCATGTGCTCCAGTTTTGGTTGCCCGATCAATGCTCGTGGCGATGCCATGACCAGCTTCCTGAATCCTGCAGTTCTTAGTGGTAATGTGCGGGTCATTGAGCGTGCCCATGTGTTCAAAATAAGCACGACCCCGGACGGCAGTCGAGCCACCGATGTGCACTACTACGATATCGATGGCTT
This sequence comes from Nevskiales bacterium, assembly GCA_041622995.1. Lineage (GTDB taxonomy): Bacteria > Pseudomonadota > Gammaproteobacteria > Nevskiales > CAJXLF01 > CAJXLF01. Next base: position 35,959 of record JBFJXR010000007.1, on the reverse strand, counting down.
TGAGCGAACCATTTCCGGTGACAAGATTCTCATTGCCGGCAGTCCGATTCAGACAGCTCGCCTGTTACTGCTATCTGCAAATGGTGCGCATCCAAACGGGCTGGGAAATGGATCGGATCAGGTGGGCCGCAACACCATGTTCCATTACTTCACTATTGGCGGTGCCTTCTTCGAACGGGACGTACAAACGCTAAGGGCACAGAGCACGACCGTGCAGCTGGATGATCTTGTTGGACCTTTCACCGGACCCGATGTACAGGCACTGGGCGTGCCGTATATCAAGGGAGGTCTGATTCAGGTGGGTTCCGGATTGCCGCTGCTGCAGGAGGCCTATTTTTATGCAGGTATCGGATTGCCACATGGGGCTGAACACAAGAATGCCATGCGTACTTCACTGGCTCGTCAGCGACTGGGCGGTGTGCAGTTCGTGGGTGAGGACTTGCCGCAGGCCAATAACCGTGTCGACCTGGATCCCAATGTGAAGGATTACCGGGGTCTGCCTACTGCACGCGTCACCTATGCGCCGCATGCGCATGAGAAAGCCTCGGCTCAGTACACTGCGCCACAGATCGAGGCCTTCCTGCTGGCGACACCCGGTGCAGTGGGTGCGGTGGTGATTCCGCAGCCACTGATTACAGACAACCCATCGAATACAGCGCACCATGCCGGCACGGCCCGTTTTGGCAATGATCCGGCTACAAGTGTCTGTAATAAGGACGGCCGTCTGCATGAGGTGGATAACGTGCATGTGATGGACGGTTCATTATTCCCGACATTTCCGGGTTTTAATCCTACTTTAACGATACTGGCCAACTCCCTGCGAATCGCACGGGCTATTGCAGCCGGCACGGCGTAAGAGATGACTATGAAATTATTACGAAACTTTCTGCCAGCAGTGTTTTTTTTCCTGACTGCTTGTGGTGGCGATTCAATCAACGAAATCGGCGCTGTAAACGGGCAGGGCAATGGTGGCGGTGCGGTCAATAGCGGTGAGTCATTCAAGGTGCTGATATTTTCACGCACGGCTGGTTTCCGTCATGCTTCCATCGAGGCGGGTATTTTTTCCATACAGCAGATGGGTGCAGATAACGGCTTCGAGGTTGACGCTACTGAAGATCACACTTTAATCAATGCCGAGAACCTCGCTCAATATGATGTGCTGCTGTTCCTGAACACCACGCTGGATGTGCTCGAAGCTGAGCAGGAGCAGGACTTCGAAAACTATATTCGCGGCGGCGGTAATTTTGTCGGCGTGCATTCTGCAGCAGATACCGAGCATGACTGGCCGTTCTATGGCGAAGTGGTGGGTGCCTACTTTCAGGCCCATCCGGTGCTGAATCAGCCCGGCAGTGCCAGGGTGGAAGACACCACGCATCCCAGCACTGCCCATCTGGGCAACCCCTGGCAGGTTCCACTGGAAGAGTTCTACAGTTTCAGTTCCAACCCGCGCGGCAGTGTGCGTGTGCTGATGAGCATGGATGAAAGCAGTTACATGCAGGAGCCGAATACGAGCTGTGACCCGAGTGGACCAACCTTTCCGGAAGGCTATACCGGCACCATGGGTGATCATCCCATCAGCTGGTGTCATGACAAGTTTGCCGGACGTGTCTGGTACACCGCGATCGGTCATGAGCTGTATTTGTATTCCTACCCGGAATACCAGCAGCACCTGTTGAACGGAATTCTCACTGCTGCCAAGCGCATACCGGCGAGTTGTGCTGTGAATTCCAGGCCTGCTGAAGTGCCCGAATACATTCCTTCAGAGCTGATTGCCTGCGAGGAGCAGGTGCTGCCGTAGGACCATCGTCATGTAGACTGAAGTCGCAAAGCGACGTAATGGAGAAACCTAAACGGTAAGATTTCTCCAATCGCTCATTTCATTCGCTAAATTGAAATGACGGGGTATATGACCCCGTCATTATTCTGCACAGTATCAGGCGGACTCTGCTGCCAGCCGTGCACGCATGGCAGAAAACGACACCATGCATTCCTGGGCTTCATCCCATAGGCTGAGTCGCAGAGTCTTGAAGCTCTGCCAAAAACCCAGTGCATTCGCTTCCTGTAGCAGCGGCTCTGCCTTAAGGCATTCCGACAGGCGGTAAGAGGGGATGCGGCTGCACAAATGATGTACATGGTGATAGGCAATGTTACCTGTCAGCCAGTGCAGACTGCGTGGCAGTTTCAGGTAGCTACTGCCATGCAAGGCTGCTTCGGTGAAGGTCCAGCTGTCACGACGTCGCCAATAGGCTTCCGGATATTGGTGCTGCACATAAAACAGGTACACACCTATAGCGCCAGCGCTCATGATTGTTGGCACGTACAGCCATAGAAACTGTTGCCAGCCGTATAGGGCAATCAGTCCGGCCCACAGTCCGGCGATGGCGAGATTGGTCCACAGTACGCTGCGAATACCGCGTCGCCAGGGCAGCGGGTGGCCAAATGGCAGACGCTGTTTTAATACAAAGAAGTAGAACGGGCCTATTCCCAGTAGGACCAACGGATGCCGGTATATGCGATATCCGATTCGCTGCATGCGTGGTAGTGCCTGATATTCGGCCACAGTCAGGGTGTCGATGTCACCGGTACCTCGACCTTCCAGGTTGCCGGAGGTTGCATGATGGCGGGCATGCATTACTCGCCAGTGATCAAAGGGCACCAGGGTAATTACGCTAATAAAGCGCCCAACCAGGTAATTGGCCCGGCGGTTGCTGAAGAATGCGAGGTGGCCGCAGTCATGCTGAATAACAAAGGTGCGAATGATGAACCCGCCTGCGACACAGGATATGGGCAGACTTAGCAGCGGTGATACAGACAATGCGGTGTGGCCGAGCACCCATAATCCCAGCAATGTCATGAGCGTCAGGCCCAATTGCCATGAGGCCTCAAGGTTATGTGCGTCGCAGTAGCTTTCCAGGTGTTTGCGCCAGCGCACCGGACCCCACTGGAATAGTTCTTCAGGCAATTGCATGATTTATCCTTTTATTAGTCAGACGCACAGTATAGTCGTTGAGGGTGGTAGTAATCTCCCCAAGCAGACTTGTCATTGCCATCGGCGTCAGGAAATAAAGCAATTCAGTCATGTCATCTCGACCGGGCTTGCGAGTGGAGATATCTTAATCGCTGAGATTTCTCCAATCACTCGCTCCGTCGAAATAACGGGATGTGTGACATTCACACTATTTATAGAACCAGAACACATACAGGGGTGTCTTTATTCCCATAATCCACTATCTTTACTGTCCAAAAATATATTAGGTACAGCCCGGAGATAGTCATGTCCAAGCCAACACTGTTCGGTCACCCTTTTTCACCTTATAGCCGCAAGGCCGCACTGGTGCTTTTGTTTCAGGGCATCGATCATGATTATGAGATCACCGCGCCGCATGCAGATAACGCCGATTTCAAGGCGGCGAGCCCTCTGGGAAAGATTCCTGCCTTCAAGGATGAAAATGCATCCTTTGCTGATTCCACGGTGATTACGCATTACGTGAGCAAGTTTTATGCGGGCGATAAGGTGTTGCCTGAAGACCCTGCTGCCTTTGTTGAGGCGCTGTGGTTTGAGGAATATGCCGACACGATCATGACACCAGTCATTGGCGGCCATCTGTTTGCCGAGATGGTGTTGGCTGAGCGTCTGTTTAATCGTGCAATCATCCAGGAAGACATTGACAAGGCAATTACTGAAGAATTGCCCGTTATTTATGCGTTTCTGAACGATAAACTGGAAGGTAAGGAATGGCTGGCAGGCGGTAAAGTGAGTATTGCCGATATTGCTGTTGGTGGTTTGATGCTCGCGTTATACCACTGTAACCAGACTATTCCAGATACAGCGCCTAACCTGCAGGCATTTGTAGAGCGGTTTTTTGAGCTTGAGCCGGTTAAGAAAGTCATGGCCCAGGAAGTGCAGATAATGGGCGCAGTAAAATATGACACCCCATTGGCAGCACGTGTAGCTGCCTGATAAAGGAATACAACATGAAGACATATAAGCCGTCCAATGCGGTATTGCAGCGACTGGCGGTATTGTTCGTCAGTCTCGTTGGCCTGCAGTCAACAGTGGTCCTGGCAGAAGCGCCACTGCGTGATGTAGTCGTTGTCGGTAATAACTGGGATGGTACGGCCGATATCTTTGATCCGTATACCTTCAAGGTCATCAAACGCCTGAATATCGTGCCGGACCGGGAAGAGCGTCTCGAGGAAATCAATTCCAGTTTTATTCGCAAACTCTATTTCCATCTGATTCGAAACTTTATTGGTGAAGGCAATGATCAGATGGTGGACGACATGTTCACTTCGAATGATGGTCGTCACTTGTTCGTGTCGCGGCCTAGTTATGCTGATGTGGTGGCCATTGATGTGAACAGTGGCGAGATAGTCTGGCGTACACCGGTGGAAGGCTATCGTGCTGATCACTCTGCCATTTCACCTGATGGGAAAATCTTCCTGGTGTCTGCATCGACGGCCGGCAAGGTGCATGCAATTGATACTGCTACCGGCAAGATTGTTGCCGGTTTCGAAACCGGTGATCAGCCGCACGAAAGCAATTACTCAAAAGATGGCAAGCGCATATATCACGCCAGTATTGGCCGCGTGTTTGTGCCGACCACCTCTAAAATCTTTGATTGGCTGAAAGGCGATCGTCTGTTCCAGGTGGTTGATGGTGAAACCTTCGAAACCATCAGTCAGGTGGATATCGGTGAGAAGCTCGAGGAATTCGGGCATCCATGGGTAGACTCGGCTGTGCGCCCAATGGCTGTATCCCCGGATGAAAAGTTTGCCTACCTGCAGGTATCTTTCTTCCATGGCTTTTTTGAATACGACCTGATCAACGAGAAGATTACTCGAGTCGCCAATCTGCCAGTGCCACAAGAAATCCAGGAGTTACCCACCTGGAAGTATCAACTTAACTCTGCCCATCATGGCCTCGCCATGAATCATGCCGGCACCAAGCTCTGTGTGGCCGGAACGATGTCGGGTTATGCGGCTATCGTTGATCGCGAAAGCTTTGAATACAAACTGGTACAGCTATCGGAAGACCCTCTCGGCTCCAAGCCCTATTGGTCAACAGAAAGTGCTGTGGGTAATTATTGCTACGTTTCGATTAGTCAGCAGGATCGCGTTTCCGTGATTGATTTTGACACGGCAAAGGAAGTCGCAAGTGTACCGGTAGGCGATCATCCGCAACGTGTACGCACGGGTAAATTGCGATTGAATCTGAACTGATTCCAGCTTAATGATCGGAATCATTGGCCGCGGGCTGCTGCTTGTGCTGACAGGCACGGCCACTGCCTGTGCAATTTCAGTCAAAGATCAGGATGTTTTTACCTATGTGCCCGCGCCTGAATCATGGCAGGCACCAGATAGCGACAGGCCCGTTATACAGGACTGGCTTTCCAGCTTTTCAGACGAACAGTTGAAATCACTGGTCGACGAAGCCTTAAGTGGCAATTTTGATTTGCAACGTACAGCTAGCCGGGTGCAGAGTTTTCAGGCCCAGCGCAAGGCAAGCAATGCAGGTCGCTGGCCACAGTTGTCAACCCAGTTTGAAGCGGCGCGTAGCGGGCAGGATGTGGCGGGCAGCACAATCAAGTCGAATGACTTCAGTCTGAATCTGCTGCTTGGCTGGGAGCTGGATGTCTGGCAGCGGCTGACCAGTAAAACCCGTGGCGCGGTACTGGACGTCGAAGCGGCCAATGCCGATCTGGAGGCCGCTCGTCTCTCCCTGTCAGCCAATATCGCTCGTGCCTGGTACGATGCGATTACCACTCGGCGCCAGGTGGTTTTTGCCGAAACTACGCAAACAAGCTTTGCCAATAACCTCGAAGTGATCGAGACCCGATATCGGCATGGTATTGGCGATGCGCTTGATGTGACCCTGGCTAGAGCCAATCTGGAATCGGCCCGTAGTCAGACTGAAGCACGACGCATTCAGGCCGATAACACCGTACTGCAACTGGAAACCCTGCTGGGGCGCTATCCCTCAAATGAGCTTGCGGTGGCAGATAAAATCCCAGACTTGTCACCCGTGCCCGGTGCAGGTGTGCCTGCCCAGTTGGTAGAGCGCCGGCCTGATTTACGTGCGGCACATTTGAAAATGCTGGCCGAAGGTGAGCGCCTCAGGGCGGCCAACAGGAATTACCTGCCAGGCGTGAATCTCTCGGCTTCCTACGGCGCGAGGAATGATGATATCGGCGACCTGTTTGATCTGGATGATCTGGTTTGGCGTATAGCCAGTCAGTTGACCGCCCCCCTGTTTCAGGCCGGGCGGCTGGAGGCTGAGCGAGAACTGGCTGCCGCCACGCAGGCACAATCCGTACTGAATTATGCATCGCTGGCACTCAATGCCTTTCGTGAGGTCGAATCTGCGTTACGCACCGAGAAATTTTTAGAGGCACAGCAGCAGGCATTGAGTCAGGCTGCGGATGAATCTGTCCGTGCTGAAGCACTGGCACAGGAACGCTACACTGCCGGATTGGTGGATATCACCACATTACTGGATGCCCAGCGGCGAGCGGTGGATTCAAGACGTGGTCTGATCGACTTGCGTAATCAGCGGCTACAGAATCGAATTAACCTGTTTGTGGCTCTCGGCGGAAATTTCAAAATGGCCGAGAGCAGCCAGGAAAAGAAAACGAATGGATAAACTGAAAAAAATTCTTTTGCCAATTGCGGTGATTATCGTAGCGATCATCATTTCTCGCGTCATGATCAGTAACCGCGCGCCGGCCGAACGGCAGGCCCCGCGTGCCCCTGCCCCGGCGGTAAAAGTGATGACTGTCGAGTCCTCTGACTATGCCGTGTGGGTTACCAGTCGCGGCGAGGTACAGGCTCGCACCCAGGCAACCCTGGTTGCACAAGTCGGGGGTGAGGTGGTCCGGGTGAATTCGAACTTCAGGGATGGAGGGTATTTCTCTGCCAATGAAGTGCTGCTACAGATTGATCCACGTGATTATCGCTCAGCGGTCACCATTGCCGAGGCTGAAAAAATCCGTGCCCAGCAAATGCTGGCCGAGGAAGAGGCACGTTCGGCGCAGGCTGCACGTGACTGGGAGCGATTGGGCGGGACCGAGCTTCCCAGTGATCTGACGCTGCGTAAACCACAACTGGATTCGGCCCGGGCAAACCTGGCAGCGGCTGAAGCGCGACTGGCTCAGGCTAAACTGAATCTCAGTCGTACCCGAATCAGCGTGCCCTATGACGGCAGGGTGCTTTCCCAGAAAGTCGATATCGGTCAGGTCGTCAATCCCGGCTTAGTGCTGGGTGAGGTCTATGCTACGGATGCAGTTGAAGTGCGTTTACCATTGAGCAATCGTCATCTGGCGCAGCTGAGTATTCCGGAACAGTACCGTGATCAAGACAGGTCAGAACCCGGTCCCGTCGTGAAAATATCAGCACAGGTGGGTGACCAACGCCATGAATGGCAGGGCCGTATCGTGCGTAGCGAGGGGGCTATCGACAACAGCAGTCGCCAGACCTTTGTGGTGGCAAGCATCGACGATCCCTACGCCAGCAATGAGGCAGGACGTCCACCGCTCAAAGTCGGCCAATATGTTGAGGCAGAAATCGAGGGCAGGACATTAAGAGATGTCTTAGTAATCCCTGCTTCTGCCATCAAGGGTGAAGTATTCGCCTATGTGCTGGATGAAGAAAAACGTCTGGTTGAACGGGCGCTGGATGTGGTCTGGCGTTCGGGCAATGAAGTCGTTGTTGCGGCGGGTATCAAGGCGGGTGAACAACTCGTAACTACGTTGCCAGCCGGTGCAGTGCAGGGCATGCAGGTACGGCTTCCAGGTGATAAGCCACCACAACAAGAGCAAGCCGCGCCGTGATTGAATGGTTTGCCCGTAACGGGGTTGCAGCCAATCTGCTGATGTTTGCGATTGCAGCTCTGGGTCTGCATTCAATGACTTCGCGCCTGCCGCTGGAAGTCTTCCCGAACTTCCAGCTGGAAGTCGTCAGTATCCAGTTCTCGTTCCGTGGGGCCACGCCTGAAGAAGCTGAAGAAGGGGTGGTGCTACGTGTTGAGGAAGCCATTCACGATATTGAAGGCATCAAGGAAATCACCGCCAATGCGCGAGAGGGGGGTGCGAGTGTCACGGTTGAGATTGAAGCGGGCTATGACCCGCGTGATTTGTTGGATGACATCAAGAACAAGGTCGATTCCATCAGCAATTTCCCTGCTGAGGTTGAGCGTCCGATTTACAGCATTGCCCAGTTCAAGCGGGATGTTATTTCCGTGGTCATCGCCGGCAATGACACCGAGTTGGCTTTACGACAGATGGGTGAGCGGGTTCGGGATGAGCTGAGCAATTTGCCGGGTGTGACCCAGCTTGAGCTGGATGCGGTCCGTAACTACGAAATCTCCATAGAAGTGTCGGCCAATACTCTGGACGCCTACGGGCTGACACTGACCGAGCTGTCCGAAGCCGTCAAGCGATCATCACTGGATCTTTCAGCCGGCGAGGTCCGTACCGAATCCGGGGACTATCTGGTTCGCACCCGTGGCCAGGCGTATACCAAGAGCGATTTCGAGAAGGTTGTGGTGCTGTCCCGGCCCGATGGTACGCATGTCACGCTGGCGGATGTGGCAGAGATTACCGACGGGTTTGAAGAAACACCTATTGAATCTCGCTTTAATGGCATGCCTGCAGTCGTTATCGAAGTGTTCCGTGTGGGTGACCAGAATGCGATTGAGATTGCCGATACGGTCAAGGACTATGTGGCGGATGCCCGGGAATGGCTGCCAGCCGGTTATGAAATCGATTACTGGCGTGATGACTCCCGTATCGTCAAGGCGCGTCTTGGCACACTGACGCGCAGTGCCATTCAGGGGGGTATTCTGATTTTTATCCTGTTGGCGTTGTTCCTGAGAATGTCGGTGGCGATCTGGGTCTGCATTGGTATTCCCATCAGCTTCATGGGTGCCCTCATGGTGATGCCTCAGTTAGGGGCCACCATTAATATCATCAGCCTGTTCGCGTTCATCGTGGTGCTGGGTATTGTGGTGGATGATGCCATCGTCACGGGCGAGAATATTTACAGTCATCTGCAACACGAGAAAGACAGCACCATGGCGGCAATCCGGGGCGTGCAGGAAGTCGCCGTGCCAGTCACTTTTGGCGTGCTGACCACAGCTGCCGCTTTCCTGCCGCTTTATTTCATTGAGGGCGTACGCGGCAAGCTGTTTGCCCAGATACCCATTGTGGCGATCTCTGCCCTGATTTTTTCCCTGATTGAGTCCAAGTTGATTCTGCCTTCGCACATGAAGCACGTGCGGGCTTATCATGACGACCCTGAGAAACACGGTTTCTTCGTCAAGTGGCAGCAGAAGTTTGCCAATGGCTTCGAGCAACTCATTATCAAGCGATATCAACCGGTGCTGAGACTCGCCATGCGACATCGGTATACCACCTGGTCGCTTTTTCTGGCCGCGCTGATTATCAGTTTTGCCATTGTGGCCAGTGGGCAGCTTCGATTCGTGTTTTTCCCACGCGTACAGAGCGAAACTGCACGTGCCACTCTGGCCATGAATCCGGGTACGCCGATCGAAGAAACCCGCCGCAATATCCAGATCATGCTGGAAGCAGCCCAGACACTGCAGCGCAAGCATATCGATCCGCTCACGGAAAAGAGCATTATCATTAATATCCTCTCCACCACCGGCCATGGTGGCACCGGGCAGGGCAAGGGCGCACATGTCGGCCGTGTAATGTTTGAAATAGTGTCACCGGAAAAACGCAGCCTGACGATTACCAGCTCCGAACTGGTACGTGAGTGGCGTGACCTCATCGGGACGATACCCGGGGCACAGGAAGTCAGCTATCGGGCAGAAATCGGCCGGGGTGGGTCACCGCTGGAAGTCAGGCTGCAGGGCAACGACCTTGAGGCCCTGAATTCAGTTGCCGAGAAATTACAGGCCCGCATGCAGGGTTACGCCGGCGTGTTCGATGTCACGACATCGGCAGGCAACGGCAAGGAGCAGATCGAGTTGCGGCTAAAGCCCGAGGCTGAATTACTTGGCATTACGGCGCAACAACTTGCCCGTCAGGTACGTGGCGGATTCTTTGGCATAGAAGCTCAGCGCATTCAACGTGGTCGTGAAGATGTGCGCGTTATGGTGCGCTTTCCCAAAGATGAGCGAGATTCTCTGGTCGACCTTGAGCAGATGCGGATTCGCACGCTATCGGGTTCCGAGGTGCCGCTGGGTGAAGTGGCCTATGTCAGTTTTGGTCGCAGTGATGACAATATCAAGCGTATCAACAGACGGCGAATCGTGAATATCAGCTCGGATGTCGACAAGGAAACCGCCGACATCGAAGCGATCAAGGCAGATTTGTACGCTTATTCACAGGAACTGGTCGCAGTACATCCGGGCATGGACGCCATGCTCAGTGGGGAGGCAGAAGAGCAGGCGGATTCATTCGGCAGCCTCAAGCTCGGGCTCTACTTCGTACTGTTCGTGATTTACGTATTACTGGCGATTCCCTTTAAATCCTATTTCCAGCCGATCATGGTGATGTCGGTGATCCCTTTTGGTGTCATTGGTTCGCTATTGGGTCACATGATTCTGGGCTTTGATCTTAGTCTTATCAGCATGATGGGCATGCTCGCCCTGACGGGTGTGGTGGTAAATGACAGTCTTGTACTGGTGGATTACACCAACCGGCGCCGAGCTGAGGGCACAGCCCTGTTTGAAGCTGTGAGTAAAGCCGGGGTCGCAAGGTTCCGTGCCGTGATGCTTACCTCGCTCACCACATTTGCCGGCCTGATGCCGCTGATATTCGAGAAAAGTACCCAGGCGCAGTTCCTGAAGCCTATGGCGGTTTCATTAGGCTTCGGTATCCTGTTTGCCACGGCGATTACTCTGATCCTGATTCCCGTGAACTACATGATTCTGGAAGATATCAAACGACTGTTTGGTGGTGGGACAGAGGTTGATAAGGCTTCACTTGAGCAGGCCTGAGTGGGTCTGTGCAAACGAATTGATGGAATTCCAACGAAAATAGTCTGAAACGCGTATAATGCCGGCCTCGTAAACGCTGGGCGTCGCATTTTAAGGATGCAGCATCGCTCGCAGCTCTCCTTATATTGTTTCCCCCGGAATCCCCATGAGCACTGATACCTCCCCAACCGGCTTTGATTCGCTGGGTCTCAGCGACCCCATCTTAAAAGCCCTCGAAGCCGTGGGTTATGAAACCCCTTCGCCTATCCAGGCCGAGATCATTCCACATGTGCTGGAAGGTCGTGACGTACTGGGGCAGGCCCAGACGGGCACTGGCAAGACGGCAGCTTTTGCTCTGCCACTGTTATCCATGCTCGATCTGAAAGAGCGTGACCCGCAGGTACTGGTGCTGGCGCCAACACGCGAGCTGGCGATTCAGGTGGCCGAGGCCTTCCAGAAGTATGCGGCTACCCTGCGTGGATTCCACGTGCTACCGATTTATGGCGGTCAGGCTTATGCTGGCCAGCTGAAAGCTCTGCGCCGGGGTGTGCATGTGGTGGTGGGTACTCCGGGTCGAGTGGTTGACCACATCAAGAAGGGCACGCTCAAGCTCGATAACATCAAATGCCTGGTACTCGACGAAGCTGACGAAATGCTGCGTATGGGTTTTGTGGATGACGTGGAATGGGTGCTTTCCATGACGCCTTCCGAGCGTCAGGTTGCCCTGTTCTCGGCCACGATGCCGCCGGCGATTCGACGCATTGCCAAGAACCACCTGAAGAAACCTCAGGAAGTCACCATCAAGTCACAGACTTCAACGGTGTCTAACACCCGTCAGCGTATGTGGATGGTGGGCGGCATGCATAAGCTGGATGCCCTGACCCGTATTCTGGAAGGCGAAGATTTTGATGGCGTGATTATTTTCGCCCGTACCAAGCTGGGTACCGTCGACCTGGCTGACCGTCTGGCTGCCCGCGGGCATGATGCTGTGGCCATTAATGGCGACATGGATCAGAAGCTGCGTGAACGGACCGTGGAGCAATTCAAGGCGGGTCGTCTGGACATATTGGTCGCCACTGATGTGGTTGCCCGTGGTATTGATGTGGACCGTGTCAGCCATGTGATCAACTACGACATTCCCTACGACACCGAATCCTATGTGCATCGTATCGGTCGTACCGGTCGTGCTGGCCGCAAGGGTGAGGCGATCCTGTTTGTGGCGCCGCGTGAGCGTCGAATGCTGGCTGCCATTGAAAGAGCCACCAAGCAGAAGATCGAGCAAATGGATCTGCCTTCCGTTGATATGATCAACAACAAGCGCATTGCCGAGTTCAAGGAAAAGCTGGCAGCCGTTTTACCTGTTGCCGAAAACGATAAGGAAATGGCTTATTTCCAGAAACTGATCACCGATGTTGAAGCCGAACAGGGGGTGCCGCTTCTTGAAATTGCCGCTGCACTGTTACGCATGGCGCAGGCAGGAAAACCGTTGCTGCTAAAACCGGAGCCGCCACGTAAACATTCTGCACGTGACAATGAAGAGCGTGGTCGCAGAGACAGGAATGATCGTAAACGTCCAGATAGGTCAGGACGTCCAGAGCGCTCCGGAAGACCTGAGCGGTCAGAACGTCCGGAGCGTCCGCGTCGTGAACGTAGTGATGATGAAGATAACGATAAAGAAACCTATCGTATTGAAGTCGGACATAATAATCAGGTGCAGCCGGGGAACATAGTCGGTGCAATTGCCAATGAGGCCGGGCTTGACAGTCAGTACATAGGTCGCATAGACATCCGTGATGACCATAGCCTTATAGATCTGCCAACCGGCATGCCAAAGGATATCTTCAAGGATCTGAAAAAAGTCTGGGTAAGTGGCAAGCAGTTGAATATCAGCAAGGTTGAAACAGGTGAAAAGCCTGCACGTTCAACTTTCAGTCGCCCGGATAGCAAAAAGCCTGCACATAAAGGCAAGCCGAAGGGCAAGAGTAAGTCTTTCGATCACAAGCCTAATAAAGTAGACAATATTGTTGATGCCGGTAAGCCTGTGAAGGTTGCGAAAGTTGAGAAGGCTGATAAAGTCGCCAAGGCAGACGACATGAAGCCGAAAGCCAAGGCAAAAACCAAGATTAAGGCTGAGCCTAAAGCAAAGGCCAAGCCAAAGGCGAAACCAAAGGCCGCACCCAAGCCCAAGTCTGCCGAGAACATTCCCCGGGAGGAATGAGCTTAGCTAACTGTATCCGATGAAGCCTCCGCTATGGCGGGGGCTTTTTCTTTTCTGCCTCTGAACCTTGCACTCGCGATCAGTAGTGATGGCAGGAAGAACAGCTGGCTGAGCAGTGCCAGAATAATGGTGATTGCAGTCAAGACGCCCAGATAAACATTCAGGCGAAACTCGGAAAAGCCCAGGATGCCGAAGTTGATACAAAGCACAGCCGTGGTCACCAGCAGGGCAACACCCACTGTACTAAAGGCATATTCAATCGCCTGTTCGTAAGAGAAACTCTTCTCCAGTTTGGCGCGCCGGTATTTACTGATGAAGTGAACGCAGTAATCGACCACAATACCCAGACTCGCTGCAAATACCATGGAAACGCTCAGTCCTACCTGACCATTCACCGCACCCCAAAGTCCCAGTGCCATGGTGGCCGGCATGGCATTCACCAGGAAACTCAGCAGGCCATAACCCACAGAGCGGAATACGATGGTAATCGCCAGGGTGATAACAAGCAGAGCGAGTGCAGTGCCCCAGAGCATGCCGATGGCATCCCGGGTAGCGAGGTTGGCCATGATAGTTGGCGTGCTGGTACCCGGATGCCAGAGTTCGGGGGCATTGGTTTCTAGCCAGTCACTGATACGGGCCTGCATGTTCAGGTGATAGGCGGTGTCACCATTCCTGAGTCCCACGACCAGACGGGTGCCTGATTTGTTGATGCGAATTTCATTGGTCAACGAGGCGCCATAGGGTAGCGACATTTCATAGAGCAACAGATACTGTGCGGCTTCTGCCTGGGTCTCCGGCATGCGGTAATAGGCCGGATCATCGCCATGCATATTCTTGTTCAGGCGTTTCAGGGTCATGTCGATGGCTTGCACAAAACGCACTTCAGGTTGGGCTTCAAGCCATGCCACAAAGTCTGACACTTTGGCGAGATAAGCAGGGTCGTAAATGCCATTTTCCTTGCCGGTGTACAGGTCGTATTCGATCTCATTGATGTCGTCGAAACTTTCCATCAGTTCCATGGTGTCGGTACGGAAGTCGGTACGTTTGGAGAGGTAGGTTGACCATGAATCATTGAGGCGATTCAGGGGTATGCAGGAAGCGCCAACGATCAGGCTGACAAAGCCGCTGACCAGAATCAGTTTGTAATGGCGGATCACCCATGCCGCCAGACCGGGCATTGGATCGATACGCACGCGGGCTTTCTTCGAGACTCCGGCCGGGAGCAGCGTAACTACTGCGGGTAGCAAAGTAATGGCTGAAAGCCATGCGGTGAAGACACCTAAAGCAACAAGATTACCCATCTGTTGAAAAGGCGGTGACTCACTGAAGTTCAGGGTCATAAAGCCCATCATGGTGGTAGCGCTGGTCAGCCAGACCGCTTCGGCATTGAGGCGCAGGCTTTCTCTAAGTGCATCTTGACTGGATTCTCCGGCCTGCAAACGCTGGTAATAAGTCACCAGGATATGCAGGGAATCTGCCACCGCCAGTGTAAGTATAACAATGGGAATAATGCTGGTGACATTGTTGGCAGAGATGCCAAGCCAGCTCATCAGGCCCATGGGAATCAGTACGGCAGCATTGATTACGGCGAAGGCGGCCAGCAGGCTTTTGCCTGCAGTAGCCAGACGGCCACTCTCGTACCAGAGATAAATAAACATGGCGAGAAGGGCACAGAATAGTGAAAGCGGGATCAGTATCTGTCCATCTGCGGTAGCTGCATTGGTAAACGCAGCATTACCGGGTACCACACCAGTTACGTGAAAAGTGATGCCAGGGAAGCGGTTGTTCATCTCTTCCCGAAGCGCTAACGCGGCTGTATAAATTTCCTGATTGACCTTGAGTGACTTACCGGTTTCATCGGTGAAGGTCACAACGACCAGTGAGGCATGGCCGTCCTTGGTAATCAACCGGTCAATAAGTAAAGGCTCCGCTTCGATGTCTTTTTTGATCTGCTCGATCTGGTCAGCAGTCAGGTTTGCTGCGTCCTTAATGAATTCTGCAACATGCAGGTCATCACCAGAGCTGCGTGAATAGGGGAAGTTGCTGAGCGAATCCACCCGCATGGACTTTGGCAGCTTCCATGCCGCTGCCGTGAGTTTTTCGATTGCAGTGAGGCCCTGATGATTGATCAGGCTGCCGTTCTGCTTTTTTACCAGCAGGATGACGGAGTCGCCCGTGCTGTAATTCGCCTGCATCTCATCCAGCCGCTCAACCAGCGGGTCACCGGGGGCGAAGAAGGAGCGGTAGGAAGCGTCCACATTCAGGTAGGGCATGGCCGAGGCGCCTATGCCGGTGGCAATGAGCCAGGCAATGATGCAGGCCACGGGATGGCGAATGGCGGCGGCGCTCAGTTTTTCAAGCAGACGATACATGGCTGAAATCTCGAATAATAATGTCATCTACTATAATCCAAGTAATAACTTGAATATACTTGGATACATAAGCATTCAGTGAAAAGGGGATGTTGAGGCGTGAAAAGTTCATATATCACTGATTATTCGGTGAAAAAACAACCCAGGCAGGCCCGTTCAAGGGCGACTTTTGATGCCATTATTCAAGCATCTGCTTGGGTTTTGATTGAGGAAGGTTTTGCTGCAGCGACCACAAATCGAATTGCCGAGAAGGCTGGTGTGAATATCGCCAGCCTGTATGAGTACTTTCCTAACAAGGAGTCCATCATTGCGGTATTGGCCGAAAGAGAGCTATCGAGCTACATCGCTGCAATAGCGGAAGAGATAAAACTGACCAAAGCAGAATCCGAGGCAGAAATGGTGGCTCACATGATTTGCTGGGGAGTAAGCAAGGTTCAGGCAAGTCGCGGTCTGCTCAGTACCCTGATGCTGGAGGTGCCGTTTGTTTCCACGCTGCCCAGTACCCAGGCCGCTATGGCCTCAGCGGTCACCGTCATACAGTTTGCTATGAAAGATGATAAGCGTATTCGGATGTCCAGCCCGGAGGTAGACGCCTGGCTGTTAACACGTATGTGTTTCAATACTGCACTGGAAATTGCCTCCAATCAGATTGATGATAAACGTCGACAGCAATTGCTGGTCGCGTTTGTAAACTTCAGTTTCCGCATGTTGTTTGCCCGGGAACCCAATCCGAAAGAAGCGGCGGTCATGAACCGCAGTTTGAAACAGGAATCAGAATGAATAGCGAAGCTGCAATATTGATTGAACAGCATGGTGCAGTAGAAACCATCTCGATTAACGATGCCCCGCGTAATCGCATGAGCCTGGAGTTCATGGACGCGCTGGAGCAGGAAGTGAAACGTCTGGCCGGAGATTCGACGGTTCGCGCAGTTGTTATTCGTGGTGCCGGAGAGGACAACTTCTCTGTCGGAATGGATCTCAGGCAACTGCCAGTCGGGATTTCAAAAATGGGCAGTGCCGAGGCAGTTTTTGATCAGCGCCTGCGAGTATTGGCTGCTATTGAAAATCTTAACAAACCGGTGATTGCGGTCTTGAATGGTTATTGTCTGGGCGGTGGGCTGGAGCTGCCACTGGCGTGTCATTTCAGACTGGCCGCAAAAGAGGGTGCAATGATCGGACTGCCGGAAATGGATCTCGGCACGGTGCCGGCCTGGGGCGGCAGTGCCCGGCTTACTCGATGCGTGGGAAGAGATCATGCCCTGGACATGATCCTTCGGGCGAAGAAGATTAGTGGCCCCGAGGCCTTGCGTATCGGTCTGGTCAATGAGGTCTGGCCAATTGGTCAGTTATTCGACAAGGCGCAAGAGCTGGCCCAGGAACTGGCGTCCATGCCGGTCGTTGCAATAGCCGAGATGCTACGTTGTATTGTCGGCGCCGAAGGTAAAACACTGACAGAATCCATCGCCGATGAGCGACAGGCAGTATTGGCGACCATGGGTACACCGGACCAGCAGGAAGGCATTATGGCTTTTCTGGAAAAACGTAAGCCTGCCTTTAACAAATCCTGAGTAGAGTCAGGTTTTGCTGACATCAGGGGCAGTTGGATACTGGGCCTGATACAGAGAATTCCTCTGAGATACCTTCGTAATCCGTCAGTACCATCGACTGATTGCTCACGCCTGAGAATCGAACCCGATAAGTGCCTGCTTCAGTATTACGAGGAATACGCCAGAGAATTTCAGCTGTCGAGGTCGTGGTGGCATTTGCCTGCGGTTCGGGTGTATCCGAATGCCAGACGAAACTCGTTTCCGGATCAGCATCCTCTGCTATTACCGCCCAGCTTTCATCACCAAGCTTGCGTTCAATAAAAAGGAAGCTGCTGTCTGTTTTCAGGTCGCTGTTAGGACTGGAGGCCTGAAAAACGGTACGCATGGTGTCTCCGGCTGTATAGCTGGTTTCAGGCTGTGTCGTCACGGTGCCAAAATCCGACCCCGGAGGTGCCAGATCGGTGCCCTGAGGGGGAAGGGCCTGAATCAGTTGTGGTGAAGTGACCGGAGGTACCGGGCCACCCTGCGTGACATTGCCTGCCACCATGTCCAGCGCCAGACGACGGGTTTCCTGCTGTACGGCTGCCAGCGACCAGGGGCCAAATTGATTCGAGGCGGCTTCATACATTTGCAAAGCGTATTCTTCACGTGTGGTGAGGTAACTCACATAGTCATTCGCCAGACCTGTAATAACGACATGGTCTACGCCGTCATTCTTGAGTACGTCAATGAGTGTGTCGCGAATTCGGCGACCGGCCATGGTGGTGATTTCCCAGGGCAAGCCCACCACAGCAAGGTTGCCTACCCGGAATAACTGGAAAGGCACCACGGTTGCAGAGGCATTCGCCGGAGGGCCGAAGATAAACAGGATCGGTTTTTCTGCATGGCACTCAAGGTTCTGGCCAGGTAATTCGCCGGCATTGCAACCGACAGATGCAGCGAACAGATTAGTCGGTACGTTACCGCCTGAACCCTGTCGAAATTCATCAGCAACCAACTGTGCGTAATCCGGATCCTTGCAGGTGACACCGGCTTCGGTGAACTGGCCGGGTTCACCCGGCTGTGCTCCGTGTCCGGCCGCAGGGAAAGATACACCCATGGTGGGGTTGCAGGTGCGCTTTGGATTGGCATCGAGTTCTTCTTTATGTCGCAGGGAAGCAAGGACGACAGGATCAGTGACTTCGACCTGATCCATCTGTACATATCCGAAGCGGTAATCGACCGGGCCGCTTAGCGACGAGTTTGCATCGGCAAAGAGTGTCAGAGCTCTGAGTAATTGTTTCTGACCATTGGCTACGGTAACAGGGCTCGGTTCGTTGGGTGGCAAAAAGACCTCCTGCTCGGCACGTTTTTCGTCGTTATCGAACCACATCTGGGTAAATGCATCGCCTTCATCCGACTGCATGAAGCTGGAGACAAAGCCGGGATTGGCGGTTTGCATATACCGTTCAAACAGATAGGCTGCATAGCCCTTGTTGTCACCGCTGATGGGTATGGCGCCGAGGCCGTATTCCGACAAGGCATCCGATGTCGGATGTACGGCAAACCAGTTCATGCTGCCGATTTCCGTGCCATCGTTCCGCCGGAACCTGAGCAGGGTCATCAGGCGTGGGGTGGTGACATCATTGCCCACACTGTCCAGATATTGGCTACGCTCGTCTTCTGGATTTTGCATGTAGGCCGGAATGGCGCGCGATTTGTTGGCGCCCGTGAGTTCGCCCAGATTCATGGCGATGCTGCCGCTTTGCGGTGTGGCTTCGAGGTTGTCATGTGCCTGCTTGATGGATCTGAACAGACCTTCGACAGTGATCGCGAATGTCTGGGGATCATGGCCCAGCCGCAAGGCATTGTAGGCAGTGTAGTGGGCCTGTCCGCCCGGTGTGGAGTGCGTATGCGTGGCGCTCATCATGACGTTGTTTTCGTTGTAGAGCGGACCGAGGTCAGGGTCAGCTGCGATAAGGTCCAGTACTGCTTTGCGAACAGACTCGAATAACATGCCGGTATCGGTAATCGCCATCACCACGCGTTTGCCGTTACAGGGCGAAGCGACAACAAAGCTGCGGGCGTATTGACGGATATGAATGCCGGTGGAATAGTTTTCCGGGCTTTCGTTGCCCATGTGGATCTTGCCACCGGCGGGGCCGGTGATATCGGTTTTGGCCGCGCCAAACTGGAATTCAGTATTGCCGTTGCACTGGGCTATTGATCCGACCTGTCCAGTTGATGCGGGGGGTGGAACGCTACTGGATGAGCTGGCATGTAGCCCTTCGCCATAAGCAAGCCAGGGACTCTGGGCGAGACAGCTTGTTTCTGCGGCGACAGGGTTACCCGTGCTCGCTCCGGGACTACCAGAGCCTGAGTTACCTCCGCAGGCAGTAAGAAAAGTAAGTAATAGACAAGGCAATAGTGCCGGGGTGGTCTGACCAAATCGCATGGATGCTCTCCTGAATAGCATCAATAATGACTGGCTATATTACAGCTTTAGTTGCTCAGCATGATCTGCACTTGCAATTCGCCGACCAGGAAGCCAAGCACGGCTCCCACGGCAATCAGCTTCCATTCTTCCTGTTTGAAGATCGGGCGCAGCAGACCTTCGAAATCATCATCGGACAAAGCTTTTACTTTCTCGATAATGGTGTTCTTCAAATCCATCGCGTCAGTGGCATATTCCTCGATGTGATGAAGGGCTTCCGGCGCTCTGTCCATAACCCGGTCGGCGACAACCTTTTTCATTTCCTGGTAGTTGCGGCTACCAATTTTGTAGACCATCAGGGGCTTGGCAATGCCGGCCTGTTCATCGACGGAGCGCTGCACATGTTTCTGCACCATGCTGATTAAGCGATCTGACATGGGGCCGGTGAGAATGGAATCCACGATATTTGCGGGGGTGAGGATTTCGTCGGCAATGATGCCGCCATAATCCACAGCGACTTCATCACGCCGTTTCATGAACATGCCCTGCCATTTAAACAGGCCGAAAACTTTCTTTTCTTCGCGGGGTTCAAAGATCAGCTTCAGCGCCAGCCAGTCCGTCAGCCAACCGGTGAGACCACCGAAGATCGGCATGACCCAGGGATTGTGGGTGAGTGCCCATACCACCGCCTGCACACAACCGATGGCAAAACCGAAATAGATGCCTGAGTTGCGGATGAACCTGAACTCTTCAGCGGCAACATCCTGAAACATGCGGTTGAGCAGTACGATATCACGGGTGAGATTGGTCACGACCAGCTCGCGCAGATCAAACACCTTGTCCAGATTGTTCCTCACATCCGACATGATGTCTTCAATCATTCGCGGCGCATCATCCTGCACACGCTTGATCAGCAGTTTTTTGACTCTTTCCGGCAGTGACTCCCAAAGACCCGGCTGATAGGCAGCCATCACTTCACGCGTGATGTCCTCGACCATTTCCAGCAAGGGGCCTTCGATTTCCTCAGCGACACGGGCCGGATCAAGGCGCTCGAAAAGTTCTTCGGGTTTTAGCAAGTCACGCGTCAACGTGTCACAGGCTATATTCGCCATCGCCTCGGCGCGGGCGGGTACGACACCCTGCCAGCCAAAGGGCCGAATACCCACGAACTTCAGTGGGTAAAACATCATCTGAATGGCTGCGATTTTGGTGGTGTAGCCAATCAGTGCAGCGACGACCGGCAGCAGGCAGTACAGCCACCAGTTTTCCTGAACGTCTGCCAGGATGTTGTTCAGATTGAATTCCATGGCGCTCCCCGACACATGGTTTTGTGTTTATAGGGCATGGTACTGGCTAATAGGGTTTGAAGAAACAGGAGATCGCCGCGCCTTTCTGGCTCGCGATGACAACTGCGGTGTCATGCCGGGCTTGACCCGGCATCTCCATAGGCTGGCAGAGCCCCCGGTTCAGGGCCGGGATGACGTTAATTGACTCCGATACCATGAATACCAGGATGAAGTTACTGAGGTTGCTTGACAGCTTAATTTAGCGAGCGTATAAATAACACTGTTAATTAAACACTGTAAATTTAATATGGCGCGACCAGTCCTTTCCGAAAAACAGATTGTCGATATGCGTCAGCGCCTTTGCGATGCCGCTTTGGATATCTACAAGACTGAGGGCTACGAAGCGGTGAGCTTCCGTCGTCTGGCATCTTATCTGAATATCAGCCACACCCAGCCCTACCGGGTGTTTGATAACAAGGAAGAGTTATTTGCCGCAGTTCGCCTTGATTGCTATGAGCGATTCAAGCTGGCCATTGTCGAAGGTGATTCTAATGAGCAGGGGCCGGTGGTCCGCCTTTATGCGCTGGCACGCGTCATTATCAAATATGTGCAACAAAACCCGGCGGATTATCGATTGATGTTTTCTATTCATCAGCCACCATTGGAAAGATATCCCGAGTTGCTGGAGATTCGTCAATCGACGTTTGATTATCTGGTGGCTATTGTTCAGCAGGCAGTAGATGCCGGCATTGTGAGGGAAGATCCACGCACTGTGATGCACATGGCATGGGTTGCATTGCATGGATTGTTAACGCTGCATTCGGCGGGGCAGTTGGTGCACGGCCATTCGCTTGAAGATCTTGTGGAGCCGATGCTGCGAACCATCATTGGGCCATTAATTGGCAGTGAGGTCAGGACATGAACGGCACAATCGAGATCGCAGTAGACCACAAGCCCATGCCGACCGAAAAAGGCTGGCCACTCATTGGGGTGAGTCTCGAATATTTACGTGATGCCCATAACTTTATGCTGGGTCGTTTCCGTCGCTACGGTGAGGTCAGTCTTTTTCATGGCTTTGGTACGAAGGTGATTTCAATGCTTGGGCCTGAGGCCAATCAGTTTGTCTTCCAGAACAAGGACAACATGTTTGCCAGCTCAGCCTGGGAGCATTTTATTGGGCCCTTCTTTCACCGTGGCGTCATGCTGCTGGATTTTGATGAGCACAAGGTGCATCGACGTATCATGCAGGAAGCTTTCCAGCGGGATGCTTTGACTAGCTATCTGAAAAACATGCAGCCTCGAATACAGCATGATGTGACTGCCTGGCAGGCAAGTGAACGTTTCAGTGTGTTTGACCACCTGAAGTCCATGACGCTGAATATAGGAAGCGAAGTTTTTATCGGACATGAGGCGGGTGCTAAAACCGACGAGTTAAATAAAGCCTTTCTTGCGACCGTTCGGGCAGGTACAGACATGATCAGATTGCCCATCCCGGGTACGCGCTGGCATCAGGGTCTTAAAGGTCGCAAGGTTCTGGAGGCATTCTTTACCGCTGAGCTGCCGGTCAAACGCAGTAATCCCGGTGAAGATCTGTTGTCAAGATTGTGTGTGGCACGTACGGAAGATGGCGAACTCTTTTCAGACGAGGACGTGATCAATCATATTATCTTCGTGCTGATGGCTGCCCATGACACCAGTACGATCACGCTGAGTAATATGATCTACCAGTTGGCACGCCATCCAGAGTGGCAGCAACGGTTACGGGAAATCTCACAGTCAATTGGGGCTCGTCCGCTTGAATACGCAGACCTTGATGCTCTGGGTGACATGGATCTGGTCATGAAGGAAGCACTGCGCCTTTGTGCGCCGGTGCCGATGATGCCGCGTCGGGCCACCAGAGACATCGAGTACAAGGGTTATCTGATTCCCGAAGGGCATATGGTTGCGATCAGTCCCTGGGTGTCGCACTACATGGAAGAGTACTGGAGCGAGCCCATGTGTTTTGATCCGGAGCGATTTTCCCCCGATCGTGCCGAGGATAAGCAGCACCCTTTCCTGTGGGTGCCGTTTGGTGGTGGAGCGCATAAGTGCATTGGTCTGCATTTCGGGCAGATGGAAGTGAAGGCTATCCTGCATCAGGTATTGCTGCGTTACCGTTGGTCAGTGCCCGAGGGTTATGTCATGGAGCAGGACTTCACCAGTCTGCCTATTCCCAAAGACCGCTTGCCTGTTAAGCTCGAAAGACTCGTTTAACGTTTAATCAGAATCAGGGGGGAGATATGCGCATAGCTGTCGGTAAAGTCGGTGATGTACCGCTGGGTGAAAGTCGCTTGCTCAAGGCAGGAGAAGAGGATGTGCTGATATTTCATCTGTCGGATGGGTTCTTCGCCACTCAGGCGCGTTGCACCCATATTTTCGGGCCGATGAAAAAAGGCAAGATTCTCGAAGACAAGTGTGTGCAGTGCCCATTGCATCGGGCTCGCTTTGATATCCGCACGGGAGAGGTCGTCGACTGGGCGAATTTTCCGCCGGGTGTGCAACTGCTGAACGCTGTCCGTTCAGAAAAGGCATTAAAGACATGGCCGGTTACCGTAGAAGCCGAAGAACTGTTTGTTGAGATGAGTTAAGCATGGACTATAAAGACAAGGTTGTTTTTGTGGCCGGCGGTACCAGTGGAATTAATCTCGGCATAGCCCGGGGCTTTGCACAGCAGGGAGCAAGGCTGGCGGTACTGAGTCGCAAGCAGGAGAAAGTGGATGCGGCTGTTAGCGAATTGCAGGGATTTGGCATTGAGGCCATAGGGTTCTCGGCAGATGTGCGTGACTATGAGTCTATTGAAAACGCACTTTCTGTCACCGCCGCTCAATGGGGTGAAATCGACGTGCTGATATCCGGGGCCGCGGGTAATTTTCTCGCGCCAGCGTTGGGACTTTCAGCCAATGCCTTCAAGACAGTGGTTGATATCGATTTGCTGGGCACCTTCAATGTGCTGCGTGCGGCATATGCCTATCTTAAAAAACCGGGTGCCACCGTCATCAATATCACGGCACCGCAATCCTGGCTGCCCACACCATTCCAGATACATGCCTGTGCAGCCAAGGCGGGTGTTGATCAAGTGACACGCACACTTGCAATGGAGTGGGGGCCGGCCGGCGTTCGTGTCAATGCAATTGCACCGGGGCCAATCGAAGGCACTGAGGGCATGGACCGGTTATCTCCAGGTCCGGAAGCCATTGAAAAACTGACTAAAACCATTCCCCTGCAGCGTTATGGGCAAAAGGAAGAAATTGCCGAGGCAGCCTTGTGGCTATGTTCTGACAAGGCCGCCTATGTGAATGGCGTTGTACTGCCGGTAGATGGTGGCTGGTCCCTGGGCGGTTCGACGGGAATGTGGGGTTCAATGAACTGAAGTTCCCCACGCTCACAGTGCTGGGGGATTACCGGTTACACTAATACCGCAAGAATGGGATATGAATAAAAATTTCATATTAGCCTTCCGGCTGATATGACGTGGTATTTAAGGCTGGCAGGTATGAGCATGATCGCTTTTATATCTAACAGTGGCGGGAGCGTGAATTGTCTGCGGAATTAAATTCTGAAGCAGAGCAGATCAAGGCATTGGCGGTTGGCATCGACAGGAATCGCCTGTTGCCACTTGTCAGTAACCTGCTGCTGGTTTCTGTATTCGCACTGATGACGCTTCTCAGCACATTAACGAATGCCATCAATACGACTGATATCATGATTTTTATCGTGATGCTGGCTATGTACCTATGCGCCATATTCATATTCAATATACGTGGTCGAAATAATAGTTATCGCCATTTCCAGATAATTATTAGCCTCACATTGCTCTCAGTATTTCTGCTGCTTTTTAACGCGCTCCTGGGCGGGCATGGCACAGAAATTTATGACGGAAGTCTGCCGTGGATAATTCCGTTTATTCCAGTCGTGACTATCTATATTTATACCTTCCAGATTGAGCGTCATGCCCGGGTGTTTACGGGTATATTTATCGCTCTGAATATTCTGGGCATTCTTTTCTATCTGTGGCAGGCCTATCCCGGATTTGAAATAGATCCGATCGCCACTATCTGGATTTTTGGCATTGTAACTGCTGCCGTATTCCATATGAGTGTTTTGGCTCGAATGCAGGTTGATGTTCAAGGGCAGGTGATTCGTGAGTTGCTGGACGCACAAGCCAGAATGCGTAAGGCAATAGAAGAACAAAACATTGCGATGCATACAGATCAGGATACAGGCGTCTTTAATTTATCAGGGGTTCTGGCCAGATTGAATGAAGACAGGAAAGAGGGTCAGCGGATTCTTGGTATCGTCATTCCCCGGCATCAGGCATTACGTCAGTCACTGGGTGATGCAGGTTTCAAGGCTTACTCACATGAAGTTGCCGTAATACTGAGTAATTTGCGTGGGGAGGGGGTTGTAGCAGGTCGACCACTTGAAAATGTATTTCTGGCCTGGACGCCAAGCTGGACTGATGAGCAATTGGAAGGGCAGATCAAATTTGTAAATCTTATGATGCGTCCAGTCTGGGTTGAGCAGGAAGAGATACGGCCAATTGTTTTCTCCACGCATCTGGGTAAAGACTTTCGGCAAATAGATCGTGATGGCCTTTTGACCCTTGTCAATGAAGCTGCGGAGGCTGCACAAAAGCATGGATGAGCAGGGGTTAGAGGCGCATCAATTGCCGTTGCACCTGGCCGACGATTCTGTACAAGCTCAACGGCTTGTGCTGGCAAAAGGTATGTTGGCGCAGAAAAACCGGATGTTACTGGCAACGATTCTTGGCGTAAGCGCCATGATTACCCTGGTGATCACTTCCTACTGGACTCATGAACTGGATATCATCGATGCCGTGTTGTCAGGCGTGTTGGCGCTTGGCTATTTGGTTAGCACGATGATTATGCTGCGTGTAAATGAACAAAGTCTTTATGGCTTGTTGTTCTGGTGGATTGTAGGCACTCTGACGGTGATGCTTGCCCTGCTGTTTAATGCTTTGCACGGCTCACGTTTATTAACGGCGGCCGACAGTTCAATTCCTTATGTGCTCGGTTATGTCCCGGTCGGCATATTATTCATACATGCTTATTTGATCCCGAAAACTGCCTGGCTTCTGACATTGATTTTTGCTGCGCTGGCGACGCTTATTACGCTCTCATCCATGTGGCTGCAAACTGGTAACGGGGAGTTGTCATCGGGAACACTCTGGACGTTGGTCTGTGTCACCCTGTTGCCAATTCATACGGCGCTTTTAGCTAACATGAATTACAGTAATCACGGTGAAATAGTGCGGGTGATTGTGCTGGAAAATCTGAGTTTACAGGAGCAAAGTGAAAGTCTTGCAGATGCTGAAATAATAGACTCAGTAACCGGAGGGTTAAATGAGGCTGGAGTGCGGCGCAGATTAAAAACTGACCTGGCGTCACACCCGGATTTAAAAATTGCCATGCTCCAGCATCGCCCGGTTGCAGACCAGGCAAACTTGCCGGATACGGAAATTTATAGTCATGCATTGCAGCAAACTGCATCGCACGTGAGGATGTTGCTGGGTGAGGGTACTCGCTGGGGACGCATTCGGGATAAAGTTTTCGTTCTCTGGAATCCCGGTGTAGACGAGATTCAGATTAAAAATCGTTTAGACCTGATGCCGGCTTCATTTGTAAGTGCGGGCAACATTGATTATTCAATTACAGGTCTGTCTGATTTTAGTAGGCACAATAGTTTGAGCCCAGACTTTGATTTGTTAATTGAAGCAGAAAACAGGCTGTTCATTAACAGCATGAAGAAATAATCAGTATCTAGAATTTAAGTTTACCGGCCACAGCTGCTGAAAGCCTTGGGAAGAGGGTGTTATTTACACCCGCCATCACAGCATAGGAAGGTGCGATTCTCGCTGGCCGCTTTTTGACTGCTTTTACAATCCATTTCCCCGCTTGCTCCGGGCTCATGCCAGGTAATTTATTGTAGTGATCTGTCGGTGAACTCATGGGCGTATGAACGAGTGGATAGTGGATGCCGGTGAACGCAACACCTTTGGATCGAAGCTCGGCATCCATACCCTGTGTGGCTGAGCCCAATGCACATTTGCTGGCAGCGTATGCGGTGAAATAGGCGGAGGGCATGAGTGTGCCCCAGGTGAGTACATTCACTACATGACCGTCACCCGATTCCAGCATGGACGGCAGCACTTTGAGAGTGAGGCGCATGGCCGCAAAGTAATTGATCTGCATGCAGCGCTCGTAGTCGTGAAAGCGATCCAGCGATTTTTCTACGGAGCGCCGGATTGAGCGGCCGGCATTATTAACAAGCACATCGATCTTGCCGTGTTCAGCCAGAATGCCATCGATTAGGGAGTCGAGCCCTTCAAGATCGGTTAAATCTGTCGGGAAAATATGGGCAATGCCGCCCGCGTCTTGAATTTCATTCTGTGCAGTACGCAATTCCTCTTCACGTCGTGCCATCAGAAACATCTCGGCCCCCTGGGCTGCAAGCTGTATCGCCGCCGCTCGGCCGATGCCGCTTGATGATCCTGTTAGGATGATCTTCTTTCCGTTAATTGCCTGTGCCATGAAAGTTCCTGAGACTAGAATTCTGGATGGGCCAAGTTTAACCGGCCTTGAGTATCTCTTCTGCTGCCCGTTCGCCTGACTGAATGGCGCCATCAATATAACCATTCCAGACCGTGGCGGTTTCTGTGCCCGCCCAGTGAATGCGTCCAACGGGTTCGCGAATTACGTGACCAAGTCGGGTCATCACGCCCGGCGGCATCAGCCCGACGTAGCAGCCCTGAGACCATTCGTCGGAGCACCAGTCTTTTTCAATGTATTGGATAGGCGTGCCGGCTTCTTTACCAAAGTAGTGTGTGAGCTGTCGGCAAACTTCACCGCGACGTATCACTTCGGGCTGTTCGCTCCAGCGTGCTGCTTCTGCGCCGATAATAAATCCGACCAGAGCGCCTTCTTCAGAATCCGGCGGAGTCGAGTCGAAGGTCATCCGTAAAGGCGCTTCGTCACAAACCATTTCACCCGATAATCCATTCTCCCGCCAGAACGGTTTGCTATAGACCAGTACCACCTTGATGGCCGAGCCCATCGGCATGCGGTTCATTAACTGCTGACGTTGGGTTGGCAGGTTAGGGGAGAATTCAATCGTGTTGGCCTGCGCCGGAGCCATAGCAACAATGATGCGCTGTGCCCGTTCAGTGCCGGTATCGGTGATGACGCTGACGATATCTTCATCCTGGTCGATATGTCTTACGGGGGTGGCCAGCCTGATTTGTGCACCCTTGGTGCGGGCAAAGCTGGCCAGTCCTTCGGAGAGTTGCTGTGCGCCGCCGGTAATGCGTTGCTCCTGTGCGCCGCCCTGTGCACTGATTAATGGCATCAGGCCACCAGCACTTTTCAGATAAAACAGGAACTGCAGCATCGATAGTTCTTCGGGCTCGGTAGCGAAAACGGCATGGATTGCGGCGGTAAATACGGCTCGCGTATTGGCGCTGTGTACATGTTTTTTCATCCACTGCCCGACTGTCGTTTGATCCCATTGAGCAGCCGTTTCTGAGTCCTGTGGGGCTTCGGCCAGAATGCGTTTGGCGAATGCGTCGATACGCCAAATGGTGATCTGCATTTCCAGAAGAGAGAGTATTGGCAGGGAAGGGGTGTTGCCCTTGAAACTGCGTTGTTTGCCATTGACCTTGAGAATGTGTATTCCATGCTCGGGCTGTGGCCACAATGTGAGATCCAGTTCTTCGGCTAATGCCAGCGCACGATTCTGGCCGGGGCCGAGCCATTGGCCGCCAATATCGACCGGCATGCCGCAGTCAGCGGTTACGGTGTAGGTGCGGCCACCCACTCGATCACGTGCTTCCAGTACCAGTACTTTCTTACCGTTACGGCTGAGATGACGTGCAGCAGAAAGGCCAGCTGCGCCGGCGCCTATGATGATGCAGTCCCAGATTTGTTGTGACATGGCTTTCTCTCAGTAACAGCCTGACATCATATCAATATTTTTCACCATCCCAACTGTCTCTCCTGAGGCGAGAGGATCTGAAGCCTACTCACCCCGGTGGGGAGAGGGGGCAATGTTTCCGATTACTCAAAGTTCCCTCTCCCTTGAGGGGGGTATTAGGGAGGGGGTGGCAACAACCTCACACAAAACCATCTATCCGATCAAGATGCCGCCACAGTGCTCCGGTCACAGTCAGCGGTTTGTCGGCTTTTGAGGTTGATGCCAGTTCTGCCAGTCCAGATTCCCATTCACGAGCGACCACATCGGCTTCCAGACGTGTGCCCCCCTCAAGTAGTTCAAGAATTTTTCGTTGAGCCTGATCACGGGATAGTCGCAGGGTATTTCTCAATTCAGTTTCAAACAGGGCACGACGGTGTATCGGCTCAAAACGGCGCCACAGGGTTTCGGACACATCAGCATTCGGCTTCGAGATCACGGAGTATTCATTGCTATCAAACGCAATCGGCCTGAACAAAGACAGGCAGGGCGCCGAAGTACCCGTCAGTAAATGTTCATTACCGTTCTTGCTTAAATGGGAAATCATCGAGCCACAGGTCTGGCTTCGGCGAATAGGGCCGGCTGCATGCATGCAGATGTCCACCTTACTGCCTTTGGTCGGGTCTTCATTGCCGGCTGCGTGCATTCTCAGGTGAGACATCATGCCGGCCAGGCTGGCGCCAGTTTGTTTTCGATCAAACAGGCACATGTCGGCATAGACCACACGCTGATGGGAGCCTGCAAAGTAGGGCATGATTTTCGTATCAAAAGTCCTGGCAAAGTCGACTTTGCCACCCACGTGCCCACAGGTTCGGGCCATGACTTCAAGGTTCTCGGCATGCACATCATAGTCGGTGCCAATCGTCAGGCAATTGGAAATGGCGTGTGATCCGGATACTCGCTTGGCCACCCAGACGCGTCCTGCCGTTTCCAGCACCCAGGCTTCCATGGGGTCGGCAATAATAAAACTGTTGTCGTAGTGAAATTTCTTATCACGGAAACCTGCAGGGCCACCTTGCCCATATTTCTCCAGATGCCAGGTGATCACATCCATAGCTTCTCTGGCAGTTGCGCCGCGTTCGAGCCCGAGACGCAAGAGGTCCATGCCCAGCAAGCCGGGCTCCAGAGTTCTCAGCTTGGAGAATATCGCCTCATTGCCAATCACGACGCCGGCATCATTGGCGCCGATTTCAGCGCCCCACATCCAATGAGGCTTGGACAATATGACAGAGTGGCGATCCGGCACCTGCCCGATTTCGAGGTAGGTGGTATGCAACGTAGATGTTTTATCGCCGTAGACGGCGGGTAGGCGAATAACGGCCTGAGCCTCGGAAGGTTCGCGATCCGAGTTCTTGGCGAACCAGACGCCATGTTCATCAATGAGTACTTGGGTGTCACACATCCGGATACATTGACGCGTGTGGTCAGGCCGTGCAAGCCTTCTCGCTACGGTTTTATGAGAATGAATGATGCAGAGTGAATTACTGACCCTTTCGGCCATTGAACTGGCACGACGGATCAAGAACAAGGAAGTGACATCCCGGGAAGTTGTGGAGGTCCATATTGATCATGCCAGACGGGTGAATCCTTACCTGAATGCGATTGTGAAAGACAGGTTTTCAGCAGCGCTAAAAGATGCAGACGCAGCGGATAATCAGGTTGCCAAGCGCACGAATAACCTCCCTCCTCTGCATGGTGTGCCCTGTACCATTAAAGAGAATTTCGCATTTACCGGCATGCCACAGGCCTCTGGTCTGGTCGCAAGAAAAAACATCATCTCTGATCATGATGCCCCGACGGTGGCTCGTTTCCGGGCGGCGGGTGCCATACCGTTGGGCGTGACGAATACCTCCGAACTTTGCATGTGGATGGAAAGTAATAACAGGGTCTATGGTCGCAGTAATAATCCTTATGACCCTGCTCATATTGTTGGCGGTTCATCTGGCGGAGAGGGCGCCATCATTGGTTCCGGGGCATCCCCGTTTGGTCTGGGTGCTGATGTTGGCGGATCCATACGGATGCCGGCATTTTTTAATGGTGTCTTTGGTCATAAACCAACGCCGGGCATAGTGCCAAATACCGATCAGGTGCCGATGCCGTCGGGCGACATACTTAAATACTGTGTGACGGGGCCGCTGGCCAGACGGGCTGAAGACCTGATGCCGCTGTTGCAGATATTGTCCGGTCCTGATGCTGGAGATAATCTGAGTGGCACTGTGCCAGTCGGAGACCTGCGTTCAGTTTCACTGGAGACCTTA
This sequence comes from Nevskiales bacterium, assembly GCA_041622995.1. Lineage (GTDB taxonomy): Bacteria > Pseudomonadota > Gammaproteobacteria > Nevskiales > CAJXLF01 > CAJXLF01. Next base: position 4,898 of record JBFJXR010000007.1, on the reverse strand, counting down.
AGGTTAATCAATATTTCGGGCAATGGTCGCCAGCGCGTTAGCCAGGATATGCGTCAGGCACAGAAAAGGGCAATTGAAGCTCTGACGCCCCATGTTAAATCCGTGCAGAGTACGAGAATCACCGAACTCAGAAAATCTTTCGAAATCTGGGGGGCAATGCTGGCAGAAGCAGGGGGGCCAAGCTTCAGTAATCAGCTCGGTAACGGAAAGGACACGGCCATTATCAAGGAGTTGGCCAAGTGGTCGATTCGTCAGTCAGATCATACGCTACCTGCATTAATGCTGGCGGTGACAGAAAAAGTACCCCTGCCCCGGAAGTATCTGGAAATGGGCGTCGTACTACGGGAAAAGATGCTGGATCTGATGGGTGATGATGGCGTCATCATCATGCCACCCTATACCTGTAGTGCGCCAAAACATTTTGTACCCATGGCACGCACCTTTGACTGGGTGTATTGCGGCATTATTAATGTCATGCAATTGCCGGCAACCCAGGTGCCCCTCGGGCTGGACGATCAGGGGTTGCCTCTCGGCGTACAGGTGATTGGACCACCGGGACACGATCATGTGACGATTTCCGTTGCCATGAAGCTTGAAGAGTTAATGGGTGGGTGGGTGCCGCCCTGGAAGGTGCATCGCAGGTTCTGATCAGGCTGCAAGTGGCAATTGTCTGCGGACTTTCCCGGTAACCTTGCCCTAGGCAACACCCCTGCAGTTCGTTAGTATGTTTTGAGGTAGGAGAAGGCGAACTGTCCATCGCCAGAAATATTAGTGCGGCATAAGCCGCCCGGAGTTTTCTGATGTGTAGATTCAATCGTGCTGCCACTGTTTTCTTTTGGTCTCTGCTGGTTGCCCTGATCACCTCTTGCGGTGGTTCAAGCGATGAGGGTGGTGCAATTATCCAGGCCCAGACCCATACCGTTTGTGGCGCTGATGCCCAGAAGCAGGCACTCATTGCATTCTTCGAGGCTCGTGAAGGCGATACCATTGAATTCTGCGAAGGTCAGTTCGATTTCACTACGGGCCTGACCATGACGGGCAAGAGGGGTATTAACCTGGTTGGTGCTGGTATGGATAAGACCATACTGTCATTTGCCAATAGCCCGGCACAGGATGGTATCAACATAAACCAGACCGATGGTGTGGTGATTGAAGACCTGACGATCTACGATGCACCTGGTAATGGTTTGCGAATCTTCCGTTCCGAGCACATTACGATGCGTCGGGTTAAAGTCGGCTGGTCAAATGCCGACCCGGCGTCCTCCAATTACGACGCCAGCATGGAAGGCTGGAGCGACAATGGGGCCTATGCATTCTATCCTGTGGTCTCAAGATACATACTTATAGAAGATTGCGTGTCCGTGGGTTCATCGGATGCAGGTGTTTATGTCGGGCAGTCCAGCGATATTCTTGTTCAGCGTACAACCGCATTTCATAACGTGGCTGGCTTTGAATTTGAAAACACCTATCGCGCCGAGTTTGTAGATAACATTGCGCACGACAATGTTGGCGGCTTTCTTGTTTTTGATCTGCCCGGTCGCGTGCAGTTTGGTGAGAAGAATCTGGTCCACCGGAACAAAACATTCAGTAACAACGTCCCTCAATTTGCCCCACGCGGCTCGATAGTGGCTGCCGTGCCTCAGGGTACTGGCATGCTGATCTTTGCCAGTGATCAGGTTGAGGTATATGACAATGAGATTTACGACAATAATACGGTAGGTATTGCTGTCGTAAATTACGGTTTGGCCGATGCCAATGAACCGGCGACCAACTACGACTTCTTTCCTGAAGGCGTACATATCTATAACAACAAATTTAGCAATAACGGCACGCAGCCGGCCTTGCCGCAGCTTGATCGTAGTACCTGTCTGGGCCACCCGGATAATCCGATAGTCGGGTTGCCGGGGCCGGGTGAAGATCCGAGTTGTATGGGTGACAACGTCACCATGTTGCCCATTATTCTGGCTCTGAAAAATTCAGGCAAGAGTGCTCATATCATCTTTGACGGGGGTCAGGATGTGCCGAACGACTGCGACAAGATTCCTGTCGATTCGGACGGCATTCCGTTGACCGAGCCCAATCCTAACGAAACTAACCGCCCTGAGCCTCGTGTGAGTGAACGGGGGCGGCCCAATCTTTACCAGTTCGACCCCATTCCGGAATGCAAATGGAATGCATGGAAATTTGATGAAGCCGGGGAACTCAAGAAACCCGAGAATGGACTCTGTATTGAAGGCAATAGTTTCGAAAACCCGACCAATCCTTTGATTGATTCCTATGCCAACGTGCATTTTTCCACGGCAGACCCAACAGACCCGGACAATCTGGTACCTGCAGATCATGAGATTCCCACAGAATGCCCTGTTGTGGCTGAAGAGTTGCTGCCCCTTTATAAACCGGTATTGCCACATTTCACAGCCAATCCGGCCAATGACCCGCGTCCCAGCCAAGCCGCCATTGATAAGGCCTGTAATGGTGGAAGCGCTGGCAGGATCAATATGGAAGCCGTTCTAAACTATAACTGCCCGCGTCTGGATCAATATGGTTTGTATATTGATGAAACTGATCCGCGTACAGGCCCAACCTCTCCGGGTATTCCGTTTGATCTGAACAGTATTCTATTCTCGGATTATGCGTCGAAGTATCGATTCATGTTTCTGCCAGCAGGCACAAAAGCGACTTATCAGGACTCCAAAAAATGTGACACCTTGAATATATATGACTGTTATTCACAGTCTTTAAAGTTTCCGGTGGGTACAGTCTTGAGCAAGACCTTTGCTTTCAAGAATGGAACATCGGAAGAGGTGATAGAAACCCGTCTACTAATCAAGCGTGAAAATGCTGATGGTTCTGTGTTCTGGGTAGGGTTGCCTTATGAATGGACGACTGATGCAACTGGCAAGCGTGTTGCCCTGTTAAAGATAGAGGGCAGTACCCAGGCTGTAAGCTGGGATTATGAAGATGCAGATCCAAAAGTGGTCGATAGCGCCGGAGATGTGCGCCATTATGTCGGTTCGACAGATAGTTACACAGTGCCTGATGCAGGCTCCTGCATACTTTGTCACAACGGTGATGATCAGGAAGCCGGTTCACCGCCGATCGGGCCTAAAGTCCGTAACCTGAATCGTGATTACGAATATGACGATGTGGGTGTAATGAACCAGTTGGCTTACATGCAATTGAAAGGCCTGCTCACTCTGCCCGATGATCCTGCCAACCTGGAGAAACTGCCCAAGTGGGACGTGCCGGGCAGTACTGGAGAAACGCCGGGTTCGCCAGCTGATATTCATTATCGTGCACGGGCATTTCTTGATGTGAATTGCTATCACTGCCACAACCCTGCGGGCAATGCCCAGAATTCAGGGCTGGTGCTGGATTACTTTACCAATCCAATGACACAGCGTCAGGGTATCTGCAAGGTACCGATTGCAGCCGGAAAGGCAGCTGATTTTGGTACCTATGATATCCAGTCGGGTAATGCGGGTCAGTCAATTCTGCCATTGCGTGTTGCGACCACGCTGGCCGGCGCGATGATGCCACCATTGGCACGTAGTGTGCCGCAGACAGAGGCCGTGGAGTTGCTGATGGACTGGGTTGATAACGTTGTTTCCGGCTATGCCGACCCGGATGCCAATGCCTGCGGCAGTGATGGAGGCCTGCCACTTCCCAGTATGGTGCCTGAGGGGCAATCAACAGAGCCGACGGCAGCACAAAAGGCACCTTTCGGATAAAGATAGAGCAATAGCCCGGAAAGTCTTTTTCTTTGTGTGCAGTGCACAAAAAGTGCTATGCTCGGTTTAAGTGACAAGCTCCATTTCCAGATTTAAAGTCAGGTAATCAGGCAGCTTAATAAAAAACACATAAAAATCAGGGGTTTCAGGTAGGCGGCAATCGCATTGCTGTATAACTCACAGGTTTGGATTTATGAAACGAAGTCTGAAAGCTGCCAATGCAGCACTTGAAAACGCCAGTAATTATGATGAATGGCGTGCTGCCGCAGTTGACCATGACCGTTTGACCGGCATGGACGAATGGCGTGCGGAAGATTTCTCACCTGATTACAACTACCGCCTGGTCAAGGCACGTCTGACAGAAATTCGTGACTTGCGCCGGGACAATGACGTCGTTGGACTGGCCTTCATGATGAATGAAGGGCTGCACGGTAATCTTGGCAATATTGCCAACCCCGGTCTGTATACCTATTCAAAATTCGGTACCAAGCAGCTGCTTACTGATTACATCCGTGAGGTTTCAGAAGCGCTGAATTACCTCTGTGATTGTGAATCGGAAGATTTCACCTTCGAGCAGAAGATCCGTTTCTTCCAGCGTACGGGTCGTAGCTTTGGTCGTTCCGGCCTGATGCTTTCCGGTGGTGCGACACTGGGTATGTTTCACCTGGGCGTAATCAAGGCGGTATTTGATCAGGGGTTGTTGCCTCGTGTGATTTCCGGCTCAAGTGCGGGCTCGATCATTGCCAGTGTCGTTGGCACGCATAACGAGAAAGAACTGGAACAGATGTTCGACCCCGAGTACCTGACGCTGCAGGCCTGGCGTGGTCTGGGTGTATGGGGTGCGATTAAAGAGCGTGCCATCATGGATGGTCGCCAGTTATCGGAATGTATCCGTGACAATGTCGGCGACCTGACATTCGAAGAGGCTTTCGAGCGCACTGGCCGCATCATGAATATCACGGTGTCACCGGCAGACCCTCATCAGCAAGGTCGTATGCTTAATTACCTGACCTCACCACATGTGCTGGTTCGCAGAGCGTCGCTTGCCTCCTGTGCCATACCCGGGGTTTTCCCGGCGGTGGAACTGGAAGGCAAAAATGTTAAGGGAGATGTTGTGCCTTATATGCCGGGCAGCCGCTGGGTAGATGGCAGCATCTCCTCTGATTT
>JBFJXR010000006.1:0-77764 GCA_041622995.1 Nevskiales bacterium | reverse complement strand
TGGAGACAGTGTTAAGTCGTTATCGTAGTGAGTCTGGCTGCATAGTGAGCATGCGATATGGCAACGACCAGGCGAAAGCCTGGTTAAATTTTCACGAAGACTGGCGAGTACAGCCCTGTGATGCACTGCTACAGGAAATTGAGCAACAACTGGGCCGGGGTTCAGCTGAAGTGTTATGTCGCACAACGTCTGCTTAGGATTAGGAATTAATAAGTCGGATTTCACAGAATGAAAGACCGATTAGAGAATGTCACATGAATCTGGACTATCTGGAATTTGAGCAGCCTATTGCTGAGTTACAGCAGAAGATTGAAGAACTCAGGCATGTTTCTGATGGCAGCGAGGTCAACCTCAGCGAGGAGATTTCGCGTCTTGAGACCAAGAGCCGGAGCCTCACAGAAGAAATCTTCAGCCAGTTAACAGCCTGGCAGGTCGCTCAGGTTGCACGTCATCCGCATCGACCATATACGCTGGATTATATCGAGTTGATCTTTGCTGACTTTGTTGAGTTGCATGGCGATCGTGCATTCAGGGATGATCCCGCCATCGTAGGCGGACTCGCACGGCTGGAAGGCCGTCCGGTGATGGTCATCGGCCAGCAAAAGGGTCGCGATACAAAGGAAAAGCTGCATCGTAATTTCGGCATGCCGAAACCGGAAGGTTATCGTAAGGCGTTAAGGCTCATGAAGCTTGCCGAAAGATTCCGTGTGCCAGTCATTACGTTGATTGATACGCCGGGTGCCTATCCCGGAATTGGCGCGGAAGAAAGAAATCAGAGTGAAGCCATAGCCCGAAATCTTTTTGAATTATCTGCGCTGCGTACTCCCGTTATTAGCGTTGTGATAGGTGAAGGCGGGTCTGGCGGGGCGCTGGCTGTTGGGGTATCGGATCACCTGGCTATGCTTGAGCACAGTATTTATTCAGTGATCTCTCCTGAAGGTTGTGCATCCATTCTGTACCGAAGTGCAGATATGGCAGCGGATGCCGCAGACGCCATGGGCGTGACTACAAAGAGAATTTATGAACTCGGATTGATTGATGAAATTATTCCCGAGCCATTGGGGGGTGCGCATCGAGACCCCGAAACAACCGCGAAAAATATCAGCAAGCGCTTATTGGCCAATCTTGAAAGACTGTCGCAGGTATCCACCAGTAAACTGCTGGAGTCACGCTATGACCGACTTATGCGTCATGGCCGTTTCAAAGAATAAGCACGTAATACGGGTCTGATATGACTCAATTACTTCCCCTATCTCTCCCGCAGTTACCCGACGGCCGTAAGTACTGGGTGGCTCTCAGTGGCGGGCTTGATTCCAGCGTTTTATTGCACAGGGTCTGTACATTCGCTGAGATAAACATTGCAGTTGTACATGTAGATCACGGGCTTCAGCCAGAATCAAAAGACTGGTCTGAACGTTGTAGAAGCACATGTGAAAATCTGGGTATTGAATTTCACCTTCTTCAAATCAGGGTCGATTCTATCGGTGATATGGGGTTGGAAGCTGCAGCTAGACAGGCACGGTATGACGCAATTGCCAGATTGTTGTCTCCCGGTGATGTTCTGCTAACAGCACATCATCAGGATGACCAGGCTGAAACCCTGCTTCTACAGTTATTACGGGGGGCAGGTCCGCATGGGTTGTCTGCTATGTCTGTGGACAGTGAATTCGGTTCTGGACGACATATTCGACCGCTTTTGCATTTCAAACGAGCAGACATTCTGGAATATGCTGAAAGGAACGGTTTGTCGTGGATTGATGACCCGAGTAATAGCGACCTTAAGCATCGAAGAAACTATTTGCGTCAGAAAGTACTGCCTCTTCTTGGAAATGAATGGCCTGAATACAGCAGATGTTTCGAAAGAGTCACCGGGCTGCAGGCAGAGGCATCCTATTTACTGGATGACCTTGCATTACTGGACCTGCGTGTGTGTCGTGGTAACTATGCCGAAAGTATTTCCATATGTGCTTTGAAGGCCCTCAGCCCGCATAGACGGCGCAACGTCATTCGCTACTGGTTGAGGTCACTTGATTATCCCGTTCCAAGTCAGGCGCAGATGCGCCATATCGAAGTTGATGTTCTTGATGTCGGAAATGATGCGAACCCTCTTGTTGGCTGGTCCGACGTGGAGATAAGGCGCTACAGAAATGATATGTTTGCCATGCATAAACTTCCGGCGGCTCCGGATTCACTTTCAATGAGCTGGGATCTCCGGCAAAAGCTGATATTGCCAGAAGGTTGCGGATGGCTGGAGGCTGAATGCGCACAAGGCGCGGGCATCCGTCTTGAAACACCGGGTCTGGAGCTGCGCTTCAATCAGCCCGGAGAACGCATTCAGCCTGTTTTTTCCAATCATCACAAGCGTTTAAAACATTTATTTCAAGAGAACGGAGTGCCACCGTGGGTGCGTGGTAGGCTGCCTCTCATATATCATGGGCAAAGTTTGGCAGCGGTTGCTGACCGCTGGATTGCATCTGGGTATGCAGCCCGGCGGAATGAGCAGGGATGGCAAATCCATTGGCGTGATGCGCCTGTGGGTTGGTTTGCTCCAGAATCGTTACCTGAATCCTGAATTTATCATTGATCTGATTCCGTCCGGCGGTTGATATGTCCGAAACGCGTTTTGTATTTGTAACAGGTGGGGTGGTGTCCTCTCTTGGCAAGGGGATAGCGGCCGCTTCTCTGGCTGCCATTCTTGAAGCGCGAGGCCTGAAAGTTGGCCTGATAAAGCTTGATCCCTATCTGAATGTTGATGCCGGCACCATGAGTCCGTTTCAGCACGGAGAGGTTTACGTCACTGCAGACGGTGCTGAAACCGATCTGGATCTCGGCCATTACGAGCGATTCACACGTACCAGAACCAATCGACACAGTAATTTCACGACGGGTCAGATTTACAACAATGTCATCAATAAAGAACGCAGGGGTGACTATCTTGGCGGTACCGTTCAGGTTATTCCTCATATCACAGATGAGATCAAGGCCTGTATTACAAAAGGGGCTGAAGGTCTGGAGATCTGTATCGTTGAAATTGGCGGTACGGTAGGTGATATTGAATCTCTTCCTTTTCTTGAAGCGATTCGTCAGTATGGCGTGGAATTGGGAAGCGAAAACGCACTTTACATGCACCTCACACTGGTGCCATACATTGCATCATCAGGCGAGATCAAGACCAAGCCTACACAGCATTCAGTCAAGGAACTGCGTTCAATCGGTATGCAGCCCGATATTCTGATTTGTCGTATGGACAGGGCCTTACCTGATACCGAACGGAAAAAGATCGCACTCTTCACCAATGTGAAAGAAAAGGCTGTTATAGCCGCCGTTGATCTTGATGATATTTATAAAATCCCTGCCTGGCTGCATGCCCAGAAACTGGATGAGCTGGTTGTGGAGCATTTTGGTATTTCTGCGCCAGATGCAGATTTATCCGAATGGGAGCGGGTAGTTAAAGCGAAAACTCAACAGGATGTTGAAGTCAATGTAGCGATGGTCGGAAAATATGTTGACCTAGTTGATGCCTACAAATCCCTGAATGAAGCACTGTTTCATGCCGGCAATCACACCGGTACTAAGATCAATATTGAATATATCGATTCCGAGCGACTGGAAACGGAAGGCGTCGATCTTCTGAAGGGTATGGATGCCATTCTTGTACCCGGCGGTTTTGGTGAGCGGGGTATAGAAGGCAAGATTTCAGCAGTAAAATTTGCACGTGAAAACGGAGTTCCCTACCTGGGTATTTGTTTGGGTATGCAGGTTGCAGCAATTGAATTTGCCCGTAACGTTGCGGGGCTTGATGGCGCGCACAGTACTGAATTCAATCCCGATAGTCCTCACCCGGTGATAGCTCTTGTGACCGAGTGGCATGATAGTGAAGGCGATGTGCAGGAACGCGGTCAGGATGACGATATGGGCGGCACAATGCGTCTGGGAGAGCAGAAGTGTACGTTGTTACCCGGAAGCATGGCGCATTCTATTTATGGTCAGGATGAAATCTCCGAACGCCATCGACATCGGTATGAATTTGATAATTACTATCGTGAACAGCTGGCTGAAAATGGCCTGATATTCTCAGGTGAATCCGAAATCGATGAGTTGGTCGAAATAATCGAGCTCAAGGATCATCCGTGGTTTGTAGCCTGCCAGTTTCATCCAGAATTTAATTCAACACCACGTGACGGACATCCATTGTTTACCGGATTCATACAGGCCGCACGTTCACGCAGTGAACAGTCTGCAGCTGCCTGAAATTATATATCGGCTAAGGGCCCATAAAATATGCAAGTTTGTGATTTCAAAGTTGGTATAGACCAGCCATTCTTCCTCATCGCCGGTCCAGATACGCTGGAAAGCGAAGCCATGGTCATGGAGGTCGCCGGTCACATGAAAGAACTCACAACACGGCTGGGAATTCCCTACGTGTTTAAAGGTTCATTTGATAAAGCCAATCGTTCATCAGGTGCCAGCTATCGTGGCCCAGGCATAGATGAAGGACTCAGAATGCTATCTGAGGTTAAACGCCAGATTGGTGTACCGGTGCTCACGGATGTACATGAAGATACACCACTGGATCAGGTCGCTGAGGTGATTGATGTAGTGCAGACACCCGCATTTCTCTGTCGTCAGACAAATTTTATTCAGAATGTTGCCCGGATGGGATTGCCTGTGAACCTTAAAAAAGGGCAGTTCATGTCTCCCTGGGAGATGGGTAACGTTGTCGACAAGGCTCACGCTGCTGGTAATGACCGAATTATGCTCTGCGAACGTGGCTTTTCCTTTGGCTATAACAACCTGGTGACAGACATGCGTGGCCTTGCAGCAATGCGTGATTACGCACCTGTAGTATTTGACTGCACACATTCTGTGCAGTTGCCGGGTGGTCAAGGTGATAGTTCCGGTGGTCAGCGAGAGTATATTCCGGTTCTTGCGCGTGCGGCCGTGGGTGCTGGTGTAGCTGGGTTGTTTATGGAAACGCATCCTAAACCCGACGAAGCACTTTGTGATGGGCCGAATTCATGGCCGCTTTCTTTAACTGAAGCTCTTTTTGAACAACTCAAGGAGATCGATCTGGTCGTTAAGGCCAGAGGACCAGTTGAAGAAACCTATAAAGATCAGCTTTAATTTATTAATTTTGTAACCTGGATTTTTAAATGTCTCAAATCAAAAAAATCACAGCCCTTGAAGTTGTAGATTCACGTGGCAACCCCACAGTAGAAGCCGTTGTTGAATTAAGTAGCGGCGTTTCAGGCTCGGCCATGGTGCCTTCCGGAGCCTCTACAGGTAAGCGAGAGGCTGTAGAGCTACGTGATGGTGATAGCAGTCGCTATATGGGTAAAGGCGTCCAGAAGGCAGTCGCTAACGTTAATGGCGAGATTGCCCAGGCACTGCATGGCAAAGACGCAGACGATCAGGCTGGTATTGATCAGGCCATGATCGAACTGGATGGCACTCATAACAAGGGCCGTCTGGGTGCGAATGCACTACTCGCCGTTTCCCTGGCCAATGCGAAGGCGGCAGCTGTGGATGCAGGCCTGCCACTTTATCAATACCTGGGTGGCGCAAGTGCCACGGGTATGCCGGTCCCGATGATGAATATCATCAATGGTGGTGAGCATGCCGATAACAGTGTCGATTTGCAGGAATTCATGATTTTGCCAGTGAGTGCCCCAAGTTTCAGCGAGGCACTGCGTCAGGGAACAGAAATCTTTCATCAGTTAAAGAAAGTGCTCAATTCACGCAATCTGAATACAGCTGTAGGCGATGAAGGTGGTTTCGCACCTGATCTACCGAGTAATGAAGCGGCTCTGGAAGTTATTGCCGAAGCCATAGAGTCCGCAGGTTATTCACTGGGCAAGGACATCATGCTTGGACTGGATGTCGCCAGTTCTGAATTTTATGAAGACGGTATTTATAATCTTGCCTCTGAAGGCAAACGATTTAATGCCTCGGAGTTTGCCGAGTATCTGGACGGTCTTGTCTCGCGTTATCCCATCATTACTATTGAAGACGGCATGGCGGAAGACGACTGGGACGGCTGGGCAGGTCTCACACAACGGCTGGGTAACAAGGTTCAGTTAGTCGGTGACGATCTGTTTGTAACGAACCCAGAAATATTCCAGGAAGGTATTGATAAGGGTATTGCGAATTCCATTCTGATCAAGGTTAACCAGATAGGCACATTAACGGAAACGCTTAAGGCCATCAGCATGGCAGAGGCAGCCGGGTATTCCGCTGTCGTGTCACATCGCTCAGGTGAAACCGAAGATCATACAATTGCAGATATTGCAGTTGCGACGACGGCAACTCAGATCAAGACGGGTTCACTGTGTCGGTCAGATCGTATTGCCAAATATAATCAGTTATTGCGTATTGAAGCCCAACTTGGTGATCGCGCCACTTATGCAGGCCTTAAAGCATTCCCGGTCAAAATTGACTAGGTCGAGTCCTTAATCGAGTGTTCCGGTATTTCGTTCTTGCGTTGACACTCCTTTTTCTGGGTTTGCAATACAGATTGTGGATCGGGGATGGCGGGCGGTCTGATGTTCACCGGCTGAAAGCTGAAATCTTGGTCCTGGAATCTGAAAACAATAAGCTGCAATCCCGCAATGATGCCCTTGAAGCAGAAATTAACGACCTGAAAAAGGGCGAGGCTGCCATGGAAGAACGTGCACGCACTGATCTTGGCATGATCAAGGAAGGTGAGTCTTTTTATCTGATTGTCGAGCCGCAAGAGAAGCGAATTCCAATGCCTGATTCTGAAAGCAATACTGGTAAATAGGGCAATGTGGGCAATTCTTGTGGCTGCGGGAATGGGCGAGCGTATGGGTAGCCAGTTACCCAAGCAATATCTCCCTCTTTCAGGCAAAACTATCGTTGAACGCAGTCTTCGCTTACTGGAGCAATCAGGCTCCATCTCCGGTATTACTGTCGTCCTGGCTTCGACTGATCAGCATTGGCAGGCACTGAATATTCAGTGTTCTAAGCCAATTCGCACGACACCCGGTGGCAAGCAACGAGCGGATTCGGTACTGGCCGGCCTGGAATCGATTGCCACTGAGTGTGGTAAAGATGACTGGGTGCTGGTGCATGATGCGGCACGCCCATGTTTGAATTCCGATGTTATTGACCATATTGAATCTGCCTTGATGGGGCACGCTTGCGGCGGATTGCTGGCGATTCCGGTACGTGACACGTTAAAACGAGCTAATGCTAACGGCGATGCCATTGAAACGCTGGATCGGGAAAGTGTCTGGCAGGCACAAACTCCGCAGGTATTTCGCTATGAACTGCTTAAAAACGCTTTGATAACAGCCCGCGCAAATGGTGTAAACGTGACAGATGAAGCGATGGCCATGGAGCTTGCAGGGCATCATCCAAGGTTAATTGAAGGTCCGGCTGACAATATTAAGATTACTGTTCCTGCAGATATCACATACGCAGAATATCTTCTGGATTTAAAAGCCGATAGTAAGGGGGGCGCTTAAGGCATGCGTATCGGGCACGGGTATGATGTACATCGCTTTACTGATGGCGATCACGTCATGCTTGCGGGTATAAAAGTCCCCTGTGATTTTGGCGTCATAGCGCATTCAGATGGAGATGTACTTTTGCATGCCCTTTGTGATGCGCTGCTGGGTGCAGCAGGTCTTGGGGATATTGGGCATCATTTTCCGGATTCAGATGAATCCTTTAGGCATGCCGATAGCAGGCAATTACTGGCCGAGGTTTTAAGATTGCTTTTGCAAAAGGGCCTGGGTGTGGTGAATGTGGATTTGACGTTAGTTGCCCAGGTTCCTCGCGTATCTGCCTATATACGGCAAATGAAAACACTGTTGGCAGATGATTTATCTGTCAATGCCAGTCAGATCAATGTAAAGGCAACAACTACCGAAGGTTTGGGCCCGATTGGTCGCTGTGAGGGTATAGCCGCTCATGCCGTGGTGCTGCTGGAAAACATCAACTAGCCATTTTTTTTGCATTACGCAGCAGAACGTATACGGCGCCGGTGCCACCGTCATGTGATTTCGCACTACAAAATGCCATCACTTCGTGGTGTTGACGAAGCCAGTAATCGACATGTGATTTTATTACCGGCCCCCTGTTGCCAGACCCGTGGCCTTTTCCGTGAATCACTCTAATGCAGCGCATGTCATTTTTTAAACAGGCAAGCAGAAATTGGGACAATTCAGTTCTTGCAGTCGCCACGGTATACCCATGTAGATCCAGTTCCGCTTCGGATGGAAATTGTCCTCGACGCAATTTTCTGAGTACAGATGGCTGAACCCCATTAGATCGATAACTTAATTCATCAATTGTTGAAGTATTAAAATCATGTAGCCAGTCAGGGGAGGGGTCAGGGAGTTCCATCATGCCTTCCTGCTCTTCAGGTCTCGATTGCTGAGGTTTCGGAGGTTTGGCTTTTGGCCGGCCATGATGACGATCAGAAGCGGTAATAGGGGAGGCATCAGCCACTGCATTGCGAAAAAGATTGTTTTCAGCTTCTGTCTCTGTTGTCTTTTTAGTAGTCATTCACCGAGTCTCTGAGTATTGCTGGTCTAAGGCTGTATTTCAGGCAGTTTTTTAAAGCTGATCTACGGATAACGCAGATATAGGGTAATATGAGCACGCGCAATTTTACTGCGTGATTTCTTAAGTATAAACATGCACATCCTACTCAGTAATGATGACGGCTACCAAGCTGATGGCCTACGCTGCCTCATTGAGGCAATGCGTAAACTCGGCACGCTATCAATAGTTGCCCCTGAAAGAAATAAAAGTGGTGCCAGTAATTCTCTTACCCTTGATATGCCTATTCGCATGCGTAAACATGATGATGGCGTGATTAGTGTCGATGGCACGCCTACGGATTGTGTGCACCTCGCGATTACCGGCATATTGAAATCCGAACCGGATATCGTAGTCTCAGGAATAAATGCGGGCGCAAATCTTGGGGATGATGTCTTGTACTCGGGAACAGTTGCTGCCGCGACTGAAGGGCGTTTTCTTGGTCTGCCAGCGGTTGCCGTGTCCAACGTCTCTCAGGATCCGGAATTCTTTGAAACTTCCGGCAGGGCAGCCGCAATTATAGTTAAATCCCTGATGACTCATCCACTGCCCGTCAACACTATTCTAAATGTCAATGTTCCTGACATTCCCTGGGATGAGATTCGTGGATTTCAGTCTACGCGCCTTGGACACCGGCATAAGGCTGAGCCGGTTATTTGTGAAAGTGATCCAAGGGGGCGCCCCATTTACTGGATCGGGCCTGCGGGTGCGGAACAGGATGCGGGCATGGGTACTGATTTTCATGCAATTCGGGAAGGCTATGTGTCCGTGACGCCCCTCCAGGTGGACCTGACCCGGTATGATGCACTGGATTCAATTGGGGACTGGGTCGCAAAGTTATGACACAGCGACATCATCATGTGCTGGGTAGAGGTATGGCTTCAGAGCGTAGCCGTGACCGTCTGGTGCAATTACTGAAAACGGAGGGTATTAAAGACCCTGATGTGCTCGATGTTATAGCCAAGGTACCCAGGCATGCCTTTGTTGATGAGGCTTTAGCCAGTCGGGCCTATGATAATACTGCATTGCCGATCGGCCACGGGCAGACGATTTCCCAACCCTATATTGTCGCCCGAATGACGGAATTGTTAATCGGTAACGATATACTCAAAAACGTGCTGGAGGTGGGGACTGGCAGTGGTTATCAGACGGCAGTTTTGGCCGAGTTGGGAATTACTGTTTATACAGTTGAACGCCTCGAACCTCTATATTTGCAGACACGACAGCGCCTGCAGGCAATGGGGTATCAGCGAGTGCGATGCCGGTTGAGTGATGGTAGCTGGGGATTGCAGGATTACGCGCCCTTTGAAGGCATCATTGTTACGGCTGGGGGAGATGAAGTGCCCCAGGTACTGAAAGCGCAGCTTTGTGACGGGGGGCGTCTGGTGATGCCCGTTGGCCCGACCGGAAAACAAAGATTACTGGTTTTAACCCGCTTTGGTGACGAGTTTGAGGAAGAGTTGCTTGATTGGGTGAGTTTTGTACCTTTGGTACGTGAAGAAAAATAGGGAGAATCTCAACCATGTGGCGACGCCTTTATGACTGGACACTGAATAAATCATCACATCCGCATGCCGTTTACTGGTTGGCATTGATTGCTCTCGCAGAAGCATCCTTCTTTCCAATACCACCTGAAGTATTACTCGCGCCAATGGTGATGGCGCAGCGAGATCATGTACTGAGACTGGCGACAATCACAACAGTATTCTCGGTCATTGGCGGTGTACTGGGTTTTGCTATCGGATATTTCTTTATCGATATTGTTACACCCTGGTTGCATGAACTGCATTACTGGGACCGTTATCTCCAAGTGCAAGACTGGTATGCAGAGTGGGGCTTCTGGGCTACTTTCGTTGCAGGATTTACGCCTGTCCCTTATAAAATATTCACGATAGCAGCGGGTGCTGCGCACATGAATTTGCCAATGTTTATACTGGCTTCCCTATTGAGTCGTGGGGCCAGGTATTTGCTGGTAGCGTATCTAGTACGATGGGCAGGCCCGGCACTGGAAGACCGTCTGATTAAATATATAGATCTGATTGGTTGGCTGATGGTTGGTCTGATTGCAATTGCAATCGTAATTTACAGCTAGATGGAATGAGTATGCGTTTACTTATTTTGATTTTCATTCTAAGTACAGCAATCATGAGTGCGTGCACTTCCACTTTTTCACCTTTTCCAAAGACCGAAGAACACATTGTGGGTTCTGGAGATACTGTGTATTCGATAGCATTCGAGAATGATCTCGATTACCGGAGTCTGGCTCGATGGAATGATATTCAGCCTCCATACAGAATATACAAAGGTCAGATGCTGGTGTTGCACGGTTATCACCCACTGGCAAAGAACGGTGAAAATTCTGAAAGCAGCACCAAGTCAAAACAGCCGCGTGAAAGCAAGACAAAAACCCAGCCAATCAAACAGAATAGTTCGGGACCTGTAAGAGAGGTAAAAACGGAGCCGCTTGAGACAGCGAGTGCAGGTAATGTAGCCATTAATCCGATAGTACCTCCACAGACCAAGAAATCTGCCACACCGCCCACGCCAGTTGTTGCAAAAGCGGAAGAAGTAAAGCCCGTTTCATCACCCGCAGCCCAGCCTGCAACACAGAAGTGGTCGATTCCAGAATACAATGATCCCTGGATTTGGCCGGTACGTGGGAAAGTGATTGATCAGTTCTCAAGTACAAACAAAGGCATTGATATTGCTGGAAATATTGGTGATCCTGTTAGGGCAACAGCCGCAGGAAAGGTGGTTTATGCAGGGGAGGGTCTCAAGGGTTACGGTTTGCTGTTAATTGTGAAACATGACCAGAATTACCTTAGTGCCTATGGTCACAATGATCGACTGCTTGTGGTTCAGGGTGAACAGGTCAAACAGGGGCAGCCAATCGCTACATTAGGCAGAGGACCTGAAAACAGATCAATGCTTCATTTTGAATTGCGCCGCAATGGCAAGCCTGTGAATCCTGTCAAGATGCTGCCTAAATAGATATGGTGTAAAACTGTTCAATGATTTACTACTGGTGTTCTCGTTACTTTAGTAATTTATTAGGCTTCTGGCATGGCAAATAAGGGTGGACCAACATCCAGACATCACAATGCTGATTTCTCAGCTGATGCAACACAGCTTTATCTCAGCGAAATAGGCTTTTCCGAATTATTGACCGCTGAGGAAGAAATAACCCTCGGTAAACAGGTCCAGCAAGGCGATGCGGATGCGCGTCGACATATGATTGAGAGCAACCTTCGCCTGGTTGTGCGCATTGCCAGAAACTATCTCGGCCGTGGTTTGCCATTACTGGACCTTGTTGAGGAGGGCAATCTGGGCCTGATTCGTGCTGTTGAAAAATTTGACCCCGAGTTGGGTTTCAGGTTTTCGACCTATGCCACATGGTGGATCCGGCAAAGTATTGAGCGGGGTCTGATCAATCAGTCACGTACCGTTCGTCTGCCTATACATGTCGTTAAGGAATTGTATGCGCTTTTGCGAACCGACAGAAAGCTGTCACAAACGCTGGAAAGAGAACCCCGACTCGATGAGCTGGCTGAGGCATTTCATACCACGTTACCGGAAGTGCAGAGAATCAGGGCGCTTAGGGAACCCATCGCATCAACAGATGTAAATTTTGATGATAACGATGACCGCAGCCTTCTTGATGCACTTGTAGATGATCATGCTGCGCTACCTGAATCCTTTCTTGAAGCTGACGATATGAGGGATGTTCTGCATAGATGGCTCAAGCAGTTACCCGATAAGCAACGCGTGGTTATCATGAGGCGCTTTGGACTCGAACACGGTGAGATTGCGACGCTTGAACAGCTTGGTCAAGAACTGGGGGTCACGAGAGAGCGCGTAAGACAGATACAGACAGAGGCGCTTAAGCGGCTCAGGAAATTTATAAAAAGAGCCGGGCTGGATAAGGATCAACTTCTGGATATCTGACCCATCAGGTTTATCTTGCTAAAAACGTTTACAAATTCTTGAAAAATCTGGGTGGTAGATACCCCTGAATCTACCAGTGCTGATACAATGCGCGCTCATTTTTTGTCTATAACCGTAGCCCTGAACTGTGAAATCAGAATTTCCCCGCATTGAGCGTTTACCGCCATACGTATTCAATATCGTTAATGATTTGAAGAGAGATGCACGAGCGCGCGGCGAAGACATCGTTGACTTCGGCATGGGCAATCCTGATCAGCCGACACCTGACCACATCGTCAACAAGCTGGTTGAAGCCTCACAGCGTGAAGATACACATCGCTACTCGGTTTCGCGTGGTATTCCACGTCTTAGACTTGCAATAGCTGACTGGTACAAGCGTCGTTATGACGTGGATCTGGATGCTGATTCGGAAGCCATTGTGACCATAGGTTCGAAAGAGGGTCTGGCACACCTGATGCTGGCTACCCTGGGTCAGGGAGATGTTGTACTCGTACCAAATCCTGCTTATCCGATTCATCCTTATGGGGCCGTGATTGCCGGTGCTGATGTACGCCACGTTAAATTGACGCCAGACGTGAATTTCTTTGAAGAACTTGAACGTGCTATTAAGGATTCATGGCCTCGTCCAAAAATGATGCTGCTGAATTTCCCGGCAAATCCTACAACACAGTGTGTTGAACTGGATTTCTTCGAAAGGGTTGTCGAACTGGCACGAGAGTACAACCTATGGGTCGTGCATGATCTGGCTTATGCAGATCTTGTCTTTGATGGCTATCAGGCACCATCCATTCTTCAGGTTAAAGGTGCCAAGGAAGTTGCTGTAGAGTCGTTTACCCTGTCAAAGAGTTACAACATGCCGGGTTGGCGCATTGGTTTTATGTGTGGAAATCCCGAACTGGTAGCCGCGCTGGCTAAGATAAAGTCTTATCTTGATTACGGTATGTTTACACCAGTTCAGGTCGCCGGAATAGCCGCGCTAAATGGTCCCCAAGACTGTGTGAGCGAAATCTGTGAAGTCTACCGCAGCCGTCGTGATGTTTTATGTGATGGCATGACCTCTATTGGATGGGATGTAGAGAAACCCAAAGCGACCATGTTTGTATGGGCGCCTATACCTGAGCAGTTTCGTGAAATGGGATCTCTGGAATTTTCCAAGCTCCTTCTATCGGAAGCAAAAGTAGCTGTTTCGCCGGGCATCGGATTTGGAGAGTATGGCGATGATCACGTACGTTTTGGTTTGATTGAGAATGAACACCGAACACGTCAGGCGATCAGGGGTATAAAACGCCTGCTTAAGGCGGGAAGCTGAGATGACACAGGTCAATCCATCCGTTCGCATTGGTATATTGGGACTGGGAACAGTCGGCTGTGGCACTGTCAATGTGCTGACCCGTAATGCAGAAGAGATTACCCGGCGTGCCGGTTGCGGGGTAGAGATTACCTGTGCTTCAGCACGCGATATTGAAAAACCCAGAGATTGCGATTTAAGTAATATTCGCCTTGTTGCAGATCCATTTGATGTCGTCAATGCAGACGATGTGGATGTGGTAGTAGAGTTGATTGGCGGTGAGTCGCTGGCACTGGAACTGGTGCTTCAGGCGATTGCGAATGGTAAGCATGTCGTAACTGCCAATAAAGCACTGATCGCCTTGCATGGAAATGAAATTTTTTCTGCAGCCCAGGAGCGTGGCGTAGATGTGGCATTTGAAGCAGCAGTTGCCGGTGGAATTCCGATTATTAAGGCCATTAGGGAAGGGCTGTCGGGTAACCGCATAAGCTGGCTTGCGGGCATCATTAACGGCACTGGTAACTATATTCTTACTGAGATGCAATCCGCCGGACGCAATTTTGATGATGTGCTTAAGGAAGCACAGGCTCTGGGATATGCGGAATCAGACCCTACTTTTGATGTTGAGGGTATTGATGCCGCTCATAAACTCACTATTCTTGCGTCGATAGCTTTTGGCATGCCTCTTGTGTTTGATGATGTTTCTACGCAGGGTATTGGCGAAATAAGTGCCGCAGATGTCACCTATGCAGATAGCTTTGGCTACAAAATAAAACATCTTGGAATTGCAAAACGAAGCGCTGCCGGTGTAGAGCTGAGAGTTCAGCCGACCCTGTTGCCAAAATCTGCATTACTTGCCAATGTTAACGGCGTATTGAATGCAGTCATGATCCATGGTGATGCCGTAGGCTCGACTACATTTACAGGTGCAGGCGCGGGTGCTGAGGCAACGGCTTCTGCAGTCGTGGCTGATATTGTAGATGTAGCTCGCCTTCTAACCGCAGACCCGGAGCACAAGGTTCCCCACCTTGGTTTCCAGCCCTATGCGATTAATGATCTCAAGATAGTGCCCCTGTCTGACATTGTCTGTGGGCATTATCTGCGTATTCGTGTGGCAGATGAACCTGGCGTGTTGGCTAAAATTACCGGTTTACTTGCCGATCTGGATATCAGTATAGAAGCGATTCAGCAAAAAGAACCCCGCAAGCCGGGAGATGATGTGGATATCATCATACTGACTGAAGAAGTGAGTGAAGGCCATGTTGTGAAGGCCCTTGCCAGTATTGAAGGCTTTCAATTCGTGCGTAACGGTATTACACATCTACGCGTTGAACAGTTTAACCAGTAATTTAAGACTTATAGAACCATGACTACAGATAAAAATCGCTATACAGGTTTAATTGATCGCTATCGCGAGTTCCTGCCTATAGATGATGACACGCCTGCTATATGTCTCGGTGAGGGTAATACGCCACTCATCAAGCTCAATAATATCCCTCGGGATTTTGGGCTGGACGTTGAGATGTACGTCAAATTTGAAGGCCTGAATCCTACAGGGTCATTTAAGGACCGCGGCATGGTGATGGCTGTTACCAAGGCAGTGGAAGAGGGCAGCAAGGCAATCATCTGTGCTTCTACAGGCAACACCTCTGCTTCGGCAGCAGCTTACGCGGCACGCGCTGGGATCAGGGCATTTGTATTGATTCCTGAAGGTAAAATTGCAATGGGTAAGCTGGCCCAGGCTTTGATGCATGGTGCGGTTGTCTTGCAGATCAAGGGAAATTTTGACGCCGGCATGCAACTGGTTAAGGATGTGGCAGAACATGCCCCGGTGACAATTGTTAACTCAATTAATCCGTTTCGTTTGCAGGGGCAAAAAACAGCGGCCTTTGAAATTATTGAAGAACTGGATCAGGCACCAGACTACCACTGCCTGCCGGTTGGTAACGCGGGCAATATCAGTGCTCACTGGATAGGCTATAGCGAATGGAAAAGCCGGGCCGGTAACACACCCGTTATGGTGGGCTATCAGGCTTCTGGTAGTGCACCGTTCATGCATGGCGGGCCGGTAGAACACCCGGATACAGTCGCAACGGCCATACGTATTGGCAATCCGCAGAGTTGGGATAAAGCCTGGAAAGTTCATGAAGAATCCGGCGGCTGGTTCGATGCCCTGGACGATGAAGAAATACTGGCTGCTCAGAGATTACTGTCTGTTCGTGAGGGTGTGTTTTGTGAGCCTGCCTCTGCAACTTCGGTTGCTGGTGCCCTGCGTGACCTGAAGGCAGGAAAAATACCGGCAGGCAAGAAGGTTGTTTGCACACTCACAGGGCATGGTCTTAAGGATCCGGATATTGCCATTGAGCAAAGCAAACGTGACGACGGCGCAACAGTCATCACTATTCCTGCTGAACTTGAAGCAGTTAAACGCGCCTTGCTGGATAATATGGCCTGAATGCCAGAGTGACTCTGCCTCGAAAGCGTATCAAGGTTCTTCAGCCACGGGTTCAGGATGAACTGGCTGATGGTATACATCCACTCTTAAAAAGAATTTACCTGAATCGCGGTATTGGTAACCCAACTCAACTTGAACTGGGCATGAACCGGTTGTTGAGTTTTCATACATTAAAAGGTGTTGATCTCGCGGCAAGCATGTTGGCTGATGCCATCCGTGATGATTTGCACATCATGATCGTGGGAGATTTCGATGCCGACGGGGCCACCAGTACGGCATTGGCAATGTCAGCACTCAGTCGTCTGGGTGCCACTAAACTAAGTTATATAGTTCCTGATCGTTTTAAATTCGGCTATGGGCTTACGCCTGAAATTGTCGATCTGGCAAAAGTTGAAAACCCGGATTTAATAGTTACCGTCGATAACGGTATTTCAAGTATAGCCGGGATTGAATCTGCACATGCTGCGGGAATCAAGGTACTGGTGACCGATCATCATCTTCCCGGCAAAGTAATACCCAACGCAGACGTACTGGTGAACCCGAACCAGCCCGGTTGTGATTTTCCCAGCAAGAACCTTGCAGGTGTGGGTGTTATTTTCTACGTAATGGCTGCTTTGAGAGCGGAATTGCGAAAACGTGCCGTAATCAGTGATGACATAGTCTTAAGTGACCTGCTGGATCTGGTGGCTCTGGGTACTGTGGCTGATCTGGTGCCACTGGATCAGAATAATCGAATACTCGTGCATCAAGGCCTCAGGCGTATACAACATGGTCATTGTCGGCCGGGTATTGTTGCACTCGCCAATGTGGCGGGACGCGAGCTGAGCCGTTTATCGGCCACTGATCTTGGGTATTTCATTGGTCCTAGATTGAATGCTGCGGGACGTCTGGAAGATATGTCGATAGGCATAGAGTGCCTGCTTGCTCAAACCTCAGATGTAGCTAATGTCAAAGCTCGGTTACTACATGACCTGAATGCACAACGTCGCGATATTCAGGACCAGATGCAGGAGGATGCAACAGCACTCGTGAGTAACTTCCTCAAATTTGAGGCACTGCCGATTGCATTATGTGTATATGATGAGAACTGGCATGAGGGGGTCGTAGGACTGGTTGCTTCCAGGCTTAAAGAGCGTTTTCATCGGCCAACGATTGCTTTTGCCCCTTCAGGAGAGTCAGGCGTATTAAAGGGTTCAGCACGTTCCATTCCGGGTTTGCACATACGCGATGCCTTGGATTTACTGGCTGCAAGGCACCCGGATTTACTAAGTAAATTCGGTGGTCACGCCATGGCGGCGGGATTAAGCATAGAGGCAGATAATCTTGACGCCTTTATCAGATCATTTAATGAAACGGTTTCTCATTTACTTGAAGAAGACACATTGGAAGCAGTGATTGAAAGTGATGGTGAAATTGCCCCTGATGATTATTCCATGAATATGGCAGAGATGATTGAGCAGGGAGGGCCATGGGGACAGCAGTTTCAACAGCCATTGTTTCATGGCCGGTTTCTGGTAAAAGAGAGAAGAGTCGTAGGGGAAAAACATCTCAAATTGAAGTTAAGTCCTCTTGGTAACTCCATGATTATTGATGCAATTGCATTTAATGCTGCTGAGATGCCGGTCCATCAAAATGGTGAAGTACTTGCTGCTTATAGATTAGATATAAACCAGTACATTGGACGACGTAATTTGCAGCTTATTATTGATTATCTTGAGGCGTAATACTTGCAGATATAACTGCAACGATCGGTTAGAATCAATCATAAAAGCCAATGTCTTAATGGCATAATAATTTAGGGGAGATTTTGTGAATATATTACTGGTTGATGATCATATTCTTTTTCGTCAGGGATTAAAGTTCCTGCTTTCTGACTTATCAAAAGACCTGCTGTTTATAGAAGCGAATAGCTGTCACGATGTACCCGGGGTAATTGACGGGCGCGACATTGATATAGCTTTGCTTGATCTATATATGTCCGACAGCAATGGGCTCGATGGGTTGAGCAAGGTAAGAGCGTTGTTACCATCTGCAACGATAGTGGTTCTTTCCAGTGAGGATAACCCCCAGATTATTCGTTCTGCCGTTGATCAGGGGGCTGCAGGTTTTATCCCCAAGTCTTCAACACAGGAGGTCATGATAGCCGCGCTTCGGCTGGTGCTGGCCGGTGGTGCTTACTTGCCACCTCATGCACTTTTGGACCTTCGAAATGAAATATTGCATGTCGGAGAGTCAGCTACTTCAAAGCCTCTGGAGCAACTCACGGAGCGACAGAGAGAAGTACTGTCGAAAGCTGTACAGGGCAAGGCCAATAAAATTATAGCCCGTGAGATGGATATCTCAGAAGCGACAGTTAAGGCTCATTTGTCCGCGTGTTTTCGGGCATTAGGGGTAAAAAACAGAACAGAGGCAGTTTTTGCTGCAGCAAATGCAGGTCTGGGTGCCTAAGTCTTAAGTCAGGAACGCTTTGTAATTTCCGCTGTTTTTCTCACGATCAAATTCGCAATTAATCTCCCATTCACCTCTGGAATTCTTAGTTAACTTGATGACAGTAAAGCCAAATCCTGAATAAAATTCAGTGGAATAAGTGCATCTATACGGGTTTTCTGAATTTTCCATTCCTATATTTTTAAAGCTGAAGGTTTCGCGTTTAATCAAATCTTCTTTGCAGGCATTTGCGAAAGGATAGGGCGCGTATAGTGCAGAGGTGTGAATGGAATGAATGGAGACCGGTTTTAAACCTACAGAAGCAGATCCTGTTTGATCAATAACTGCTTTACTGGCGCATCCAAGGTGTTCATCACCTGAAACAAAAATTACATTCAGTATAGAGTTGTCCGAGATAAACGCCAGCAGGTCATACAAGCTTGCCGGGTATCCATCCCAACTATCTGATAACAGAGGATAATCATTATGCTCGGAGTTCGAATTCTTGTTACTTTGTAGAATTCGTGTATGACGTGGCAAAAATATTGATGGAGAAACTACAATTTTTGGTAGTGATTCGTCCTGTGTGAGTAACCAGTGCTTTAAGGCATCCGTTTGGCCGGCGCCCATAATTCTTGCTTTGTTTTCGCTTGTTGCAGTTCTCCATTGCCTATCTGACCGTGTGTTGGTCACAAAGACGGGTAGTCCTGAAAGGTTGACCTCATACCAGAGCTTCTCTGGTTTAATTTCTGCGGTTTTTCCATCCGGGTAGGGTCCCGAGCCTCTTTGGTAGTATATGTATTGCTTGAGCGCCAAGCCTAGCCTTTCCTGCTGCTGACAGCTTTTGTCCGGATGAAAACTCGAATTGATTGGTTCATAGTTATCGGATATTTCATGATCATCAAACATACTAATCACTGGAATCTGTCGCATAACTTCTCTGACCGGCTTTTTCTGTAGCAGGCGTTCATATGAGCGACGGTAATGATCTACGAGTTGGGTAGGATCAAAAAGCCCAGCCGTTGCGTCAGCATAAATCTGATCGCCTGTTAGTATCAGGCCCGCGGCAGTGATTTCTCCTGTTTCCAGCCTATTAGCCAGTCTCGCATAGGCATCGTAAGCAGGTTCGACATCCAGCAGTCCCGCCGGATATTGGCAGCCGCCCAGAACGAAGGTAAAAGCAGGTTTTGATTGCACATCAGGCTGACTCTTAACGATGGACGAATCCAGCGCCTGTTCATTTTGTGATCTGAAACGTTGAGAGACCGCCTTGGCGATGCGACTCCGTTCGCTTGGCGACAGGGTCTCAGTAGTTTTCATCGAAAGCACTCGTCTTAAGGGTCGCGGATTGATCGTGTATTAATAAAACTGCGACGCCGGTCGCAACACCCGAAAACAAATCGCTGGAGAGTTTTACATGAAGCCATGACTCGGCATTGCTTGCGACAGCAACTATTTGCATGGCGGCTTCAGGAATATCTTCATTCACCGGTAAAGTTTGCTGATTGTGCACAGCGCACCAGTGTTCTCCGACTTTTGTGACAGGAATCAGAGCGATGTGGCTGGGACGCCCAAGGCTGGGGCGCGCACTCAGGCCAATGGGAATGACTTTTCCAAGGGTCAGGTCTTCGGCCTCAAGCCCAAGTACGGGTCCTGCCCAGGGCTCATGAGCAAGTAGTGATTCATTTAACCCGGGTTTGGGTGGATTACCGATTTCCATGAATTCAAGAAGACCTGGGAATACATCATTGGCTGCATTTTTCCCTATCCAGCAGTCCTGATGTCCGTAACCCTTGATTGGCATGGTTTCAAACTGACAGCCGGCCTCACGCATTTCAACGCGCATACGCTCCAGTGTTGCGATATCGCTCAGGCCATTTTCCTCACCGTGGATACTCAGGGTAGGAAACGTCCAGCACTCTGCAAGATTCTTTCTGTTCAGGAAACGGTTCCTGCCAAACCGGTTGGTAATCATTTGCAGACGCGTGAAATGTATAACCTGACTGACCGTATCGATGTTCAGCGGCCCGAAAAAGTCGTCAATATACTTAAGAGTGCGGTCATCCAGGTTACCCAGTTTGAAATCCCTGCCATATAGGGCATCCATTCGATGTCTGGTACCAACGTATTCGGTACGCGCCCAGGGTGGCCATGCGGGGTTCTCTTTTTTAATTTCATCATCAGGATATGGAAGCGTTGCCAAAAGGCGATCCATTAACTGTTCACTCAGTTCAGGATTTCCAGAAGGCCTGAACTGGTAATTGTCCAGTGGGAGAAAAAATCTGAGGTAGTTGGTGACATAGGCGCTAAATATATTGCGGGGGCTAAATACCACCAGTGGACCGACTTGCGAAAGGATGACCCGGCTTACACGCTCAGGGATTGCCTCACGTTGTGCGCGATACTCGTCCTTAAATTCCTTATCCCATTCTGTAATGATTTTTTCGGCCGGCTGCTTCGCCGAAAGTACAGCCATACTGAACATTACAGAGCCCATGCAGTGAGCAATGACGTCCATTTTTTTGCCATCAGTTGCTTTGAAGACATAATCAATGGCTGCCGGGATGTCTTTTAGACCTACGGTTTCAAATGTCCAGGGCTGTTTGGCAGTCGGCATGCCGCAGCTGGTACGTAGGTCAACTACCCATATATCGCGGCCGGCCTGATGCAGGTAGCGTGATATGTCCATAGGGGGTGCATGATGTGCGAATGTAGTTCCACTGGCGCTGTAACCATGAAACATAATGACGGGTTTAGCGGACGCCGACTTGCCTCGATAATGAGTCAGTCTTATGTAGATCGGCTCATTATTTATACGATCTACTTCAATGAGTTTAACTTCAGGCTCCGGGAGCAAGGGCACCTTGGCCGGTAGTCTGTTCGCTTCTAGTTTGGAAATTTCAGGTGAACGGGCATTCCAGATGTGTATGGAAAATAGCATTCTCGCCAGATAGGCCGAAAGTGAAATAATGTCACTTAATGCAGCAACCTGATTCTCCTGTTTTACGATTCGAAACAGGGGCGCGCCGACACTGGCCATATATCTGTTATCCAGTGAAAGTATTGACGACCTTCCCGATAGGCTAAGGCAGGGCATTTCTTCAACAGTCATTTCCATCAACTGTCTCCAAGGATTGCTCGGGCGTTTGTAAGTTATGTGCTTTGTGCCTTTAAAGGGCAGTTCACCCTTGCAATCAGGCCAGAAGAAGTTCTTGTCTTTATGTGTGTAATCGTGGATTTTTAAATCATATTCAAAAAGGCGGGTTTCGCCGGCATGGCTTGCCAGCTTCCATGCGCCATTTGTACGGTTACAGATACTTTTAAAAAATCCACTCTTGCCGTCGGTTTTGGTTCCATGAACATAGTCATGTATTGCACCGGCAGCAAATTGCCAAGTGTCACGTATACCGCGATTTCGTAACCATGCACACAGACCACGAGATATACGGGAACATGCTGATGAGGCTTTACGCCGCATGATAGTCAATGAACCACTGAGCGGGGCAATCAGTAACGCGGATTCGTTTAACAGGGTTTCTCTTGTTTCCTGGGTGCAGTTTTTATTACGCAGCTCATGCCATTGATCATAATCAAAGATTCTGAGGTAACTTTGCCTTGTCTTGCCGGTTTTATTATTCAGTCTGAGAACCGGGTCGATTAACTTACCCTGATCATCGGCTTTGAGTAAATCAGCCATGACCTTGTGTTCATAGTGCAATGTAATTTCAGCAACGAATCGCTTAGTTTCCGTAGCATTATTTGTCAGGTGGACGGTTCCTGTCAGTCGTTCTGTAAATTCACCCACCGTATCGGCAGGCTTTGGCCTGTTGATTATCTCCAGTTCTATGTCTCTGAATAGAGGGCGTAAGGCAGGAGGGTCAGGCAGCTTCTGCCTTACAGGCGTAACCTGAGTCCAGTTAAGCTTATGATGTCTGATAGCCCGTAATGCCAGGGCCGAGATGGTTAATGCCGGATTGGTTCCCAGAGCAGTGGGGATGATTGACCCATCCAGAATATACAGGCCATGGTATTTGGGGGAATGACTTTTATCATTACCACCGTAGAAAACTTCACCCCACTGGTTGACTACACCCTGGCTGCTACTGTTGCCCATAGGGCAACCACCTAATGGGTGGACAGTCAGCACAGGGCCACGCTTATTATCAATGAGAAAACGCATGGAATCAGGCAAGATCTGCCAGATTGGGTTGCCTATCGTGGTACCGCCAACGCCAGCTTTTGTTTCCATGTCTTTGAAGGTATGAATCTGGGTTTCAAATAACGGGTGCTTGTTGATTTCTGGCCAGATAATCTCTACTGCACCATCTCCGAGTTCTTTGTCATCCTGTCGCTTCAGCCTGAGTTGCCCCCCGGCCCCATCATTCCCCATAGCTGCATATATCTGTGTATTGAATATTGCGCCTGGGTTAACCGCATATGGGTCCAGTAATGGATGTTCATACTCATGCCTGGAATTATCCGCCCAGCTTAGCCAATCAAATGTGTTTGCAGTGGTATAGGTTTCTTCAAAAATTATTTTCAATGGGCCGGGAATGGCCAGTTCCTCAAGCACAAGCTCTGGCGTGTAACCGTTGGCTTTATTGTTGCTATCAATAATAGAGGTGATGGAGGGGCCGATTTCTCTTTCTGCAGGTGGATGGTTTTCATTAGCAACAGCATTAACCTTCTGATTTTGCCCAAAACCAGCAGCGATCATGTCACCATTAGTTGAAAACTGCTCCCCCAGCTTTTCTGAAAACAGGAGTGTCTTACTGGCTTGTTGGGAACGTAAAAGTATTTCACTTGAGCCCAGTGTACCTGCTGCGAGAATGACTCGTTTTGCTCTGATCCGTATAGCCTGACCCTGTCTTTCGCTCAGATTTTTGTTGGTATAAGTCGAGAATATTTCCCAAAGATCATCTTTGTTCCGCTGGTCAATTCTTAAAACCGTTACGCCTGTAAAAATATCAACACCATTGAAAGCCGCTTCTACAAGCAGATTCGTGTCAAGTGACTCCTTGGCTGAATAGTTGCAGCCCGTGGCACAGTCACCGCATAGTTTGCATGCATTTAATGCCACATTCGCATTATTGGTTTTGTCCTGCATGGCAATAGTAAGTGCAGCCTGTCGATACTGCTGTTTACCGGCCAGCTTTTTGAACGCAACCGTTTTTCGAAGTTTTGAACTCCCAGTTTTATGTAACGAGATATTGTTGTCTTTGTTATTTAATGCTGCACCCAGCAATTCTTTCGCTTCTTCAAAGTAAGGAAGCAGGGATTCGTAATTTTGCAGTTCTGATGGCCAGGGATCGCTGAATACAGAAGGACGCGGAATTTCCATTACGCCGGCATTGATCAGGGAGCCGCCACCCACGCCATTTGCAACAATGGTCGTGACATCGGTGCCCAGTTTTACATCAAAGAGCCCCTCACGCCCACGAGTCGGGCCGGAACTGCCCGGAAGGCTAAATCTGGCATGGCCGGGCAGGTCTGAGAATCGACTGGGGAACATTCCGGGTAAATATTCCTTGCCGCGTTCCAGAATGCAGATACTGAGTTCTTCATTTGTGGGTTTATCCAGACAACCGGCCAATTCAGATGCTGCAATGGCGCCGCCGTATCCACTGCCTATAATAACCACATCAAAGTCAGGCCTGCTGTTATCTGGTGCCTGCCGGGCGATCTCCCTTACAAGCTCGCTGAAGTCTTTAGTTAACCAGCGAGCCTGCTGTTTGCTCTCAGGCGCTTGCTCTGACATCCTCAGGATGAGTTGTCATCGTTCCCTCGGAACCCATGGTCAAAATACAGTTTCTCAACTCGTTAATATCTACAGGTTTGTGCAACATCTTTATACCGGCCAACTGGGCACCTTTTAATCGATTAGGTGCAGTATCACCACTGATCAGCACGGCTGGTACACCCGGAAGAAACTCTCTTATGGCATGAATGCTGTCAATACCATTATCCATTCCACGCAGTCGCAAATCTGCGAGAATGAGACAGGGTGGATTTTTCCGGGCCAGTTCTACTGCCTCACGTGTTGATTCACATAAATCTACTGTATAGCCCATGGTCGTCAGCAGTGTCTTCATTCCGGCTCTTACAAGCTTCTCGTCATCTATTACCAAAATCCTGTCAGCATTGGCGGGTCTCGCAATACAGTCATCCTGTGGAGTGAGTTGAATCTGGTTTTCTATTTCAATATTTTTAGGTATTAACAATTTAAATTCACTTCCTTTCCCAAAGGTGGACTCCATTTCAAGTTTGATATTTAGCATGTCGGTTAGACGTTTAACGATGGACAGGCCCAAGCCAAGGCCTTTGGAACGATCCCGCTCCGGATTATCAACCTGATAAAACTCTTCAAAAATATTTCGCTGTTCGTGTGTCGAAATACCGCGTCCTGTATCGCTGATTCGAATAACCAGATGCCCCTGTTCACGATTACAGGAAAGGTAAATCGTGCCTTCATCGGTATATTTAATTGCATTGGAAATCAGGTTTCGCAAGATTCTTTCAAGCAAAGATGCGTCGGTTTCGATTGAGGGAAGGCCGGCGCTCAAGCCACATTTAAGCTGGAGATTTTTCTGTTCACATACACGCCGATACTCTTCTTCCAGATTAAGAATCATATTGCTGAGGTTTACAACGGTAAGATTCTTGTCCATAACGCCTGCATCGAGCTTCGAAATGTCCAGAAGTGAATCAAGCTGCGTTGCCAGGTTCTGTAACGCCAGATTGAGATGATCTGCAATTTCCCGGGTCTGTCCATCAAGTTGTCTCATGGACAGGGCTGCGCCAAATAGAGACAGGGTATGTATAGGCTGTCTTAAATCATGACTGGCCGAAGCAAGAAATCTAGTTTTGGCATTGTTGGCTGCTTCAGCATCTCGCAAGGCATTTGACAACTTCTCATTAAGTTTGAGTACTTCAGACCGAATATTGAAAGACTCCTTGAATACGCGCCATGCATCCAGAGCCAGTCCTGTGAGAATTGCACCAAACATTAAAATGAGTAGCCCAAGGGCAACTTCCTTAAAACCTGCCGTTGGAAGGCCGGGGCTGAAAATCCAAAGTGGCACCATCCCTATAAAGGCGGGGAGCATGTATGACAGGAAAAGCGGCTTATAGCCAGCCGTGGTAGCAACGGCGCCTGTACTCAATGCAACCAGTATCACGGAATGAATTGCCCGCTCGAGTTCAGGCAAGTGGTTGAAAGCCAGTAATGAAGCCGCAAATACTAATCCATTCAGGAAACTGAGCCCTGTGGCAATCTGGATTCTTTTTGTATGGCTTAACTGAGTTAGTGTCGGTAATCGTGGGAGTACCACGAATCTTAGTGTAAGTACCAGTCCGACAATCGCTAACCAAATGCCCGCTAACAAATTTGAAACATGATCAGCTATAAAATAGGCGATGACGAGTGCTGCCAGAAACGCAGCTATGGGAACGCGCTTGCTTTGCCTGGCAATTAATTGCAGCAGCTCGTCTTCAAGACTGTTCGTGCGAGCAGACGTGGCGATATCCCCGCCTGGCGATTGGTTCGGGGTATTGACAATGTTGCCTTGAACCTTGCTCAACGAATTTCTCCCCCGTGTACGGACTAATTTTGATGAAGCTTACTTCATAAACCTTATGCTTAATATTAGTCGTATGGATATAAGAATAATCCTATTTGATTAAGGCCGTATTAGACCATGGTTAATACTTTTGGCTAATAGAGGAATTAACAACCCTGGGTCATGATTGAATCAGTTATTAAGCAATCAACAGAATTGCTTCAGGAGAATGATGACGCTGGATGAGTGCAGTTATGTAATTAATTACATAAGCGTCTGAATAAGTGAAGCAAGCTGATATGAGTCTAGCGTCAAAAGCGCTATTCAAATAATAAGATGAGTGTCGTCCTTGAGCTGTTCAGTTTACTGAACAGCTTTTTATTTGGAGCGCTATCTGTTGATCAGTCCCAACGATCGTCCCGAATCTGGATTTGACCATCTTCCGTTCTTA
The DNA here is from genome assembly GCA_041622995.1 of Nevskiales bacterium. Classification (GTDB taxonomy): domain Bacteria; phylum Pseudomonadota; class Gammaproteobacteria; order Nevskiales; family CAJXLF01; genus CAJXLF01. Next base: position 51,071 of record JBFJXR010000006.1, on the reverse strand, counting down.
CCGGGAAACAGTAGACATCCTCATAAGCAGGCGCTGTAAGTGCTTTACCAGTGCGTATGCAAAATCTTGCCCCATGCCGTGGACAGATTACCTCACTGGTCTCAACCATGCCTGAAGCAAGCTCACCGCCATCATGCGTGCAGACGTCCTCTATAGCAAAATACAGCCCTTCGAGGTTGTAAATCGCGATGAGTGCATCATCGATGTCAACGACCTTGCATTTTCCAGGCTGTATGTCGCCTTCTCTGGCTATGGTTACCCAGTCACTCATGGCAGAATTATTCAGTGCTCACCGGGTCACTGCTATTGCCTAACGCAGCGATGAGCGTATGGCCGGCCAGGGTGGCGCACTTGACCCGTGTTGGATATTCACGAACACCCGCCAGAACCGCCAGTTTTCCTAGTGTATCGGTATCAGGCAGACTGTCCTGCTGGGTCAGCATGGCATGAAAGGCTTCAAACAGGTTTTCGGCTTCGGCTGTAGTCTTGCCCTTAAGCGTTTCAGTCATCAGGGATGCTGCCGCTGTTGATATGGCGCAGCCACTGCCTGTGAAACTGATATCTTCAATGACCTGCTCGTCATTGATCTGCATATAGAGAGACATCTGGTCACCACAAAGCGGATTAAAGCCCTTGGCCTCATGGTTATGGGGTTCGAGCTCACGAAAGTTTCGCGGCCGGCGACCGTGGTCGATGACAACTTCCTGATAAAGGTCTCTGAGATCACTCATGCAAACATTTCCTGAACCCGTCTGAGGGCATGCACCAGTGCATCAATATCGGCATGATTGTTATAGCAGGCCAGAGAAGCGCGGGCAGTGGCAGGCAGACCAAAGCGTTCCATGACGGGCATGGCACAATGATGCCCGGCCCGTATTGCGACACCTTCACGGTCGACAATCGTCCCGATATCGTGGGGATGGGCATGTTTCATGACGAAAGATAGAATGCCGGCCTTGTTTGCTGCTGTTCCGACCAGTCGTATACCCGGTATGGCACTGACCTGTTTGGTGGCATAGGCCAGTAATTCGGTTTCATAGGCAGCGACCTTTTTCAGATCGAGCGAGTTTAGATAATCAATAGCTGCGCCGAGCCCTACAGCACCGGCAATATTGGGTGTACCGGCTTCAAATTTATAGGGCAGTTCATTCCAGGTGCTGCCGGAAAAACTGACAGTGCGAATCATGTCACCACCGCCCTGGTAAGGCGCCATGTTTTCAAGCAGCTTTTCTTTGGCGTACAACACGCCGATACCGGTCGGGCCCAACAGCTTGTGACCGGAAAAGGCATAAAAATCCGCATCCAGAGACCGTACATCGACGGGCATATGGGCGACGGCCTGTGCGCCGTCGATCAATACAGGAATGTCATGAGCATGTGCTGCAGCAATTACCTGTTCAATGGGGTTAATACTTCCCAATGCATTGGAAACATGACCCAGAGCGACGAGTTTTGTTCGATCCGCAGAAAGCAGGGCTTCAAATTCCGCAAAGATCATCTCGCCAGCATCATTGATCGGAACGACCTTGAGAGCAGCCCCCGTTGATGCGCATAACAACTGCCATGGCACAATGTTGGAATGATGTTCCATATGCGTAATAAGAATTTCATCGCCTTCGGTGAGGCGCTCACGCAGATAGCTGCTGGCAACCAGATTGATCGCTTCAGTCGTGCCCCTGGTGAAGATGATTTCACGTTCAGATGCGGCATTCAGAAAGTCACGAACTTTGTGACGTGCGCCTTCATAATCAGCCGTGGCACGTTCTGACAGGGCATGCACTCCGCGATGTACATTGCTGTTGTCGGCACTGTAATAGTGACTGACGGCATCTATGACAGACTGGGGCTTTTGTGTCGTTGCGCCGTTATCCAGATAGACCAGCGGTTTGCCGTAAATTTCCTGATGCAGAATTGGAAAGTCGGCACGGATTGCAGCAACATCAAATTCGGAAATTGACATCTCGGATTTGCTTGCGCTCATAACAGCTCCTTGAGCTGTTCGGCATTCGGCAGGCGAGCCAGCAGGCCTTTTTCAATCAGCTTTCGCAGTGGCTCAATACCCACCTGTTGAATCAGCTCATCTGCAAAACTGTAAGTCAACAGGTTACGGGCTTCGTCTGCATCCAGGCCACGACTTTGCAGATAGAACACCGCCTGTTCGTCTAGCTGTCCTACTGTAGCTCCATGCTTGCACTTAACATCGTCTGCATATATTTCCAGTTCCGGCTTGGCATCGACTTCAGCTTTACCGGACAGGAGCAGGGCAGCGCTGGATAGCTCGGAATCCGTTCGCTGAGCGTCCTTATGCACGACGATTTTTCCGTTGAATACGCCGCGGGCATTGCCATCCAGAATGCCCTTGTAATCCTCACGACTGATGCAATCCGGGCTGCTGTGGTCGATGCGGGTCTGATTGTCGATGTGCTGACGACCCGTTGGAACATACAGTCCATCCAAATGCACTTCGGCGCCTGGTGCCTTCAGGTTAATAACTGTGTCGTGGCGCACCCAACGTCCACCCAGATCAACACTGTGGTTATGCAAATGGCTGTCACGGTTTAGCACCGCGTGTGTGGCGCCTACCTGAAAGGCTTCGCCACTTTCTTGCTGAACGCGACAACGTTTCAAGCGTGCATTATCCGCAAGCTCTATTTCTACAACGCTACCCGTAAAGTAACTGGCGGGTTCATCGCCAACGCTGCTGTAATGTTCGATGATAGTTGCACTGGCGTTGCGGCCAACCCGAATCAGGTTTCGCAGTTGCGACATCCGGGCCTCATCCTGATCTGTGGTCAAAAACAGCAGATAAACCGGCTTCTCAAGCTCAAGGTTGGCCTCGATTTCGATTAATGCGCCATCCGCTGCAAATGCCATGTTTAAATCATTTAAGGCATGGCCATGCCCGTTAACCGTGCTGTTTAAAGTTTTTTCGAGTTTTCTGTTGTCAGCATTTACGCCAATATTCAGAGCGTCGAGTTTTAAACCCGCAGGTAATGTGCCGGTATGGCTGTGTTCGGCAGCCATATGTCCATTGATGAAAACCAGACGGTACGCATCCATGTCTGCTGGGCAAAGTGCGTCAATTTGCTCCGCTGTGACAACCGCGGGCTGAGCCATTTCATACTGTTGCTTTTGTAACGGGCGGGTATCGCTGTATTTCCAGGTTTCCATGCGGCGACTGGGAAAGCCTTCGGCTACAAAGCGCTTTATGGATGACTGGCGTAAAGCAGACAGCCACGGCAGATCGGCACCGGGCAAATCTTTCTCGACCCGGGCGAATTCCGCCAGGTAATGGTCAAGCAAGGGAGAAAGCGGGACAGTCATTAAGCCGCATCCTCGATGCCGAGCCAGCCATAGCCTTTCTCTTCAAGTTCCAGCGCTAGACTTTTGTCTCCGCTCTTGATGATTTTGCCGCCAGCCAGAACATGCACGTAGTCAGGAACGACGTAATCCAACAATCGCTGGTAATGGGTAATGAGCACAATGGAACGCTCCGGACTGCGCAGAGCGTTAATGCCGTCGGAAACAACCTTCAGTGCATCAATATCCAATCCGGAATCAGTTTCATCAAGAATGGCCAATGAGGGTTCCAAGGCAAGCATCTGCAGTATTTCATTGCGCTTTTTCTCACCACCCGAGAAACCTTCGTTGACTCCGCGGTAAAGCATCGCCTCGTTCATCTGTACCAGCTTGACCTTGTCCTTGATCAGGGCAAGGAAGTCCATGGCGTCAATTTCGGGCAGTTCAAGGTGCTTGCGGCGGGCATTGATGGCCGCCTTCAGCAGATAGAGATTAGATACACCGGGAATTTCAACAGGATATTGAAAGCCAAGGAAAACGCCTTCACAGGCCCGTTCGTCAGGTGCCATGTCCAGCAGGTCCTTGCCTTGGAAAGTGACACTTCCTGCAGTGACTTCGAATGCATCCCGTCCGGCCAGAACATTGGCGAGTGTGCTCTTGCCTGAGCCGTTAGGCCCCATAATGGCATGCACCTCACCGGGCCTGACCTCAAGGTCGATGCCCTTGAGGATGTTCTTCTCTTCAACTTTGGCGTTTAGGTTCTTGATAGATAACATAACTATTCCGACTATTTGTCCGAGATGAGCTTACCGCCCACACTCCAGTTGTCTTTGTTCACTTCGTCAAAAACGACGTGAATACCTTGTTCATTACACTCACAGATGCGTGCCATTTCACGGGCAAAGACCTGTGCAATTTCACGTTTCTGGTCTTTACTGCGACCTTCAATCATTTCCACGCGTATGACTGGCATGACTAATTCCTTATCCCACTGCACCTTCGAGGCTAACACCCAGCAGTTTCTGGGCTTCAACTGCGAATTCCATGGGGAGTTCCTTGAAAACATCCTTGCAGAAGCCATTGACAATCATATTGACAGCATCTTCTTCCGAGATTCCCCTTGAACGGCAATAAAACAGTTGGTCATCACCGATTTTGGAAGTAGTTGCCTCATGTTCGAGATGTGCCGTGGGGTTTTTAACTTCGGTATAGGGGAAGGTATGGGCGCCACACTGGTCGCCAATCAGCAGGGAATCGCATTGCGTATAATTTCTGGCGCCATCTGCACTGGGCAATATCTTCACGAGTCCGCGATAGGCCTGCTGCCCGCGACCTGCGGAAATACCCTTGGATATGATGGTAGAACGCGTGTTCTTGCCAATATGGATCATCTTGGTGCCGGTGTCGGCCTGCTGCATATTGTTGGTTAGTGCCACTGAATAGAACGCGCCTACCGAGTCATCGCCCTGTAATACACAGCTGGGGTACTTCCAGGTAATGGCAGAGCCTGTTTCCACCTGTGTCCATGAAATCTTGGCACGGTCACCCAGACAGTGCCCACGCTTGGTCACAAAGTTATAAATACCACCCACACCGTTTTCGTCACCGGGATACCAGTTCTGCACGGTTGAGTACTTGATTTCAGCATCTTCCAGAGCCACCAGTTCGACGACTGCGGCGTGTAACTGGTTTTCATCGCGCATGGGCGCGGTACAGCCTTCCAGATAACTGACATGACTCTTTTCTTCTGCAATGATCAGGGTACGCTCGAACTGGCCTGTATTCTGGGCGTTAATGCGGAAATAGGTCGACAGTTCCATCGGGCAACGTACGTCCTTGGGGATGAATACAAATGAACCATCGGTAAACACGGCAGAATTCAATGCTGCGTAATAGTTATCCCCTGTAGGAACCACTGTGCCCAGATACTTTTGCACAAGTTCCGGATGGTCTTTTACCGCTTCGGATATCGAGCAGAATATAACGCCGGCATCGGCCAGTCGGTCTTTAAAAGTAGTAGCCACAGAAACACTGTCGAATACGGCATCAACAGCGACATTTGGCATATTGGGGATACCCTGTTTTACCCCTGCCAGAATTTCCTGTTCATGCAACGGAATACCCAGTTTGGCATAGGTTTCCAACAGTTTAGGGTCGACTTCATCCAGGCTTTTAGGGCCATCCTCGGCTGATTTCGGTGCCGAGAAATAGGAAATCGCCTGATAGTCGATTTTTGGAAAGCTTACATGTGCCCATTCAGGCTCATCCATGGTTTTCCAGTGTTCAAAGGCTTTAAGGCGCCAGTCCAGCAACCATTGAGGCTCTTCCTTTTTGGCTGAAATAAAACGGATAACGTCTTCGTTCAATCCTGGCTCGATGGTTTCAGATTCCAGGTCGGTGATGAATCCGGCACTGTATTCACGCTTAACGAGATGATCTATATTCTGTTCGCGGGTCGCCATGTGGGTCTCCTACGCTGAGCGCATGACGGCGATACTGCCATCACGTGCGTCGTGTAATTTGTGAATTGTCAGCGGCTGCACCATATCGGCCAGACTGACAGTATTTAAGGCGCTTAGAATTGCCTGATTGAGCAATTGCCAGTTGCCACGTACATCGCAGGCCGCTTCAATGCCACATTTACCATCGTGTACTGCACATTCAGTCATGGCTATTGGACCTTCCAGTACTGAAATCACTTCAGACATAGGTATATCTTCAGGGGCTCGGGCCAGACGGTAACCGCCATGAGCGCCCCTGACTGAATCGACGAGGCCACTGTGAGCCAGAGTCTTCAGTATTTTGCTGACCGTGGGAATGGCAATACGGGTTTCATCGGCCAGATCATTGGCATTACGCAATAGATCAGGGCGGCGGGCGAGACTGGTCATCACCACCGTTCCATAATCTGTCATTTTGCTGAGTCGAAGCATGCGTACACTGGATCAGTTCTAAACAGTACCATTATAGTCCAATTTAATTTCTGTAGTCACCCACTGGCTGGCTTTAGGGCTCAATTTCATGTGGAATAGGGCAAAATACCAAGCAGCTATTTACCGCCAAGGACGCATTGTGGAATTAAATTGGGACTATCCATCACCCTTTATAGTTAACGAGACTGTTTCAGCCGGAGACATCGATATACTTGGGCATGCCAACAATACGGTTTACTTGCGCTGGCTGGAGCAGGCGGCATGGCAGCATTCCATTCATCTGGGGCTTGATATGGCAGTCTACGAAGCCGAACAGCGTGCCATGGTTGTCCATCGCCATGAACTGGACTATAGCTGCGCCTGTTACCAGGGTGAGGCCGTTTCCATTGGAACGTGGCTGGTGGCCTGTGACAACAGGATGCGGCTCTGGAGGCGTTACCAGGTGATCAAGACAGACTCTGGTATTACTTGCCTTCGAGGGCTAACAAGATTTGTCTGTGCAGATTTCAAGTCAGGTCGTCCCAAGCGTATGCCGGAATCATTTATTAAGGGTTACCAACCGACAATCGCAAATCCGGAAATCCAATTAGGCGATTAGTAGCGCTGGTAATTATTAGTTTTAGCCAGAGTAGGGCTGGTAATAGCAGATAATATGGGTATACGACTGCCTATCCCTTGACAGACAATGCAATTTGTCAGATTCTTCACCGCATAATTTTTATCTGCTTATCAAGAACAAACAATAGTGCCTTGGCAGAACGGGGAAAAACATGATTGAAGTGATAACTTCAAACTATATAAATGAGTTTGCTCATTTCTCAGATGCAGAACATGCCATTCATGCCAACAGGTGTGTGTTGTCTGCATATTCTCTATGAATTTCTGGTCTGATCCTGATTGATCTGACCCGCCTGCTCCTGCCCCCTACCTTTGGTAGGGTTTTACCCGGTTGAATTTTTCAACCGGGTTTTTTTTGCCCTGAATTAGCAGCTTTAATTTGGTATGCATGACTAATGTGGCTTTCGTCAGGCTACCTGTGCGGGGGACTGAATTTGATCAGTGTTTACGGACTGCGGATGCACTAGGTATTCCTTGGTGAAATCATCCGTCAGTATGGCTTCGATTCTAAGTTTGTCATATTCAGCAACTTGATCGGCCTCAGATTTCGTCAAAATGCCGGTGTGGATACAGGCGTCGAGTTGCTGATCAAGACTATGTCCTGCTGCAAGGCCCTTGGCTACAGCACGGGAGAATTTGTTAAACAGGGGTTCAATTTCAAGTAGTTTCTTGTACGCCACAACGATACGGCCAACCTGATCGTTGGGGTCTTCGTTTGTGTAAACCTCCCGACAAAGGCGATTTTTGAGTTCTGTGGGTTCCATCATTAATTCCGCCAGTTCCTGTGTCAGTTTATCTGTAGGTACACGAAATGAGCTGCCAAGGGGGAAGGTCATGAACCGGAGGAAACGTCCAATAATGGGATTCGGGAAATTAACGAAGAATTCGTCGAATGCCTTGCCAATTTCATTCAGGGAATGCTGCACCGCCCACTCGGCATGTGCAAGGTCTCCTGATTGTTCGCCTTCATCGTGGTAATACTTGAGGACAGCCGAAGCAATAAATAAATGGCTTAATACGTCACCCAGCCGGGCAGATAAGCGCTCCTTGCGTTTAAGTTCGCCGCCCAGCACACCCATAGTGACATCAGATACAAATGCCAACGCCGATGAAAGTCTTGTGAGTTGTCGATAGTATTTGGCCACTGGGCCCTTTACAGGTGACGCTGCCAGTCGGGCGCCTGTCAAACCAAGTGTCACTGCTCGTACACCGCGGTTTATCGAGAACCCGATATGCCCCCAAAGCAACTGGTCAAATTCTTCAAGATCATTCTTGCGTGCAGCTTCCATTTCAGGGAACACATAAGGGTGGCAACGTATAGAGCCCTGCCCATAAATCATCAGATTCCGGGTGAGTATATTCGCGCCCTCTACTGTGATGGCAATGGGCACTGCCTGATAGGCACTTGCCAGGTAGTTTCGTGGACCCTGCATGACGCCGCGTCCACCGTGGATATCCATGGCATCGGTAAGAATAGTACGCATCATTTCTGTCATGTGATATTTCATCATGGCGGTAACGACCGAAGGTGAACAGTTATCAACAGCGCTGGCTGTAAGGCTACGGCAGGCTTCCAGCTTGTAAGTTAAGCCCGCCATACGCCCCATAGCCTCCTGTACACCCTCAAACTTTCCGACAGACATCTTGAATTGTCGGCGGATGCGTGTGTAAGCCCCTGTCGTGAGGTAGGTTGATTTGCCAGCTGCAGATGCCAGTGCTGGCAGGGAAATTCCGCGACCAGCCGAGAGGCATTCAACCAGCATGCGCCAGCCCTTGCCAACTTTTTCCCGGCCACCTATGACAAAATCGATGGGTACAAAAACATCAGTTGCAAATATAGGCCCATTCATAAAGGGTGTGCCGCAAGGACTGTGGCGGCGGCCAATATCCACGCCGGGCAAATCTGCCGGAATTAACGCACAGGTAATACCGTAATCTGATTTATTTGTATCGCCCAGCAGGCCATCCGGATCAAAAACCTTTAGCGCAAGCCCGACAACTGTCGCGACTGGTGAAAGGGTAATGTAGCGTTTGGAAAAACTGACCCTCATGCCAAGCGTCTGCTGACCATTCCACTCGCCCATGCAGACGATACCTGTATCCGGAATAGCACCAGCATCGGATCCTGCCTCTGGCCCAGTTAGGCCAAAGCAGGGGATTTCCTTGCCGGCAGCAAGACCAGGTAACCACTCCTGCTTTTGCTCATCGGTACCGTAATGCATCAACAGCTCACCCGGTCCGAGTGAGTTAGGCACCATCACCGTAACCGAAACGGCTATTGATCTGGTCGCTATTTTCGTGACAACGCAAGACTGCGCATAGGCCGAGAAGCCAAGACCGCCCCATTCCTTGCTTATCAGCATGGACATGAAGCCATTTTCCCGGATGTAGGCCCACAGTTCCGGAGAAAGATCATGATCCTCGTGATGAATTTTCCAGTCGTCGATCATGCTGCACAGGGTTTCTACTTCGTTATCAAGGAAACTCTGCTCTTTTTCTGTCAGCTCGGTGCGTTTGAAATTTAAAAGTTTGGGCCAATCCGGTTTGCCTCGAAACATTTCTGCTTCCCACCAGACATCTCCGGCTTCTAATGCCTCTCGTTCCGTGGAGGTCATGTCCGGCAAGACTTTTTTGAATACTGAGAAAATTATTCGGGTGATCAGGTTTCGTCGAATGAATGCAAAATTAAATAGCAGCGCAAGCGGCAGCAAGAAAAGTAATACTACATTCAGTGTATCAACACTGATCAACCCACTGACAGAGATACCTGCTACAAATAATGCTGTTGCAAGTGTCCAGATAATGAGTGATGCACCGAGGTAGGAAAGTAGCCAGAAGGTAGCAAAAGCTATTGCAAGTGCGGCGAATGGGGTCATCAGAAATTCCTGCTTTCTTGCCTTTTACGGCCTGTGTAATGGGATTGATACAAATAGGTCAGGCGACGTGAGCCTTGATTGCCGGGTGCATTTCCGGAATTAAAGTTGCAAACATATGTGCCATGTATTGCTGGTATTCATCAGATTGCGGTTCCTCCGGCAATGCATCGGGAAGGTCGCGTCTAACCTGAAGAATGCCCAGATATACGGAATAGGCAGTTGTGGCCCAACGGTGTGCTTCTTCCTTATCCATACCAAGCAAAACGTAGCATTCATAAATAAAGCTAAAGCGCTGCTGCGCAACACGCTCAACAATGCCAGCTATGTGTTTATCTTTTGTGGAACTGGCCGCCAGAGCAAAGTAGAGCCGACTGGCACGTTGGCTGGCATCGACTTTTGTAAACACTCTTTGAATTCTTCTGCGAGGATCGAGTTCTTCACCGATTCTGGCGAGCATGCCTTCGGTTTCCTGAGCCTCCCACATTTCTGCAGCGGCATAGAGTAGGGCTTCGCGGCTGGTAAAGTGCCAGTAAAAGCTGCCCTTGGTAACGCCTAGGCGTCTTGCAAGTGGTTCCACGGCGACTTTCTCAACGCCGCCATCTGCTATTGCATCCAGAGCAGCGCATGCCCAGTCGTTGGCTGATAATGATTTTTTTGAGGTGCGCTTTAAAGTGCTCATGTTCCAGATATTACCATACGGTAGCGTATGGTGGAACAGGGGTGTATTTGCCTGATTGGTACTGTATTTTACACCTCAGATGCATTTAGCCAACAGATTTTTCGGAGTATTTGAATGAAGGATGTTACGCGTGATCAATTTGCTCACTGGAGCACTATACCGACACGTTGGGGCGAAATGGATGCATTGGGTCATATTAATCATGCAATGTACTTTCGATATATTGAAGAGGGGCGTACCACGTGGATTGCGCGCCTGTTTGAAGGACGTGATGGATTGTGGGAGAGAGAGGGGCTGATTCTTGCGGATATCCAATGTAGTTACATTAAACAGCTTAAACACCCTGTAACTGTTGAAGTCGGCACACGAGTTAGCAAAATTGGTCGCAGTAGTATGGTCATTCACGCGGGGGTATTCGCAGAGGGTTCAAGTGATCCCGCTGCCGTATCTAAGGGGGTTGTGGTCTGGTTTGATTATGACCAGCAGAAAACCACTCCAGTGCCCGATTGGTTAAGATCAACTATTCGTGCTTTTGAACCAATCGCACCTGACGAGTAGGTGTCAGCTATCAGTTTTAATGAGGATATACTCAGGGTGCAGATGTCAACTAAGGTGAATTGGTCAAATCTCCTCTGCAAATCAATAATCTGGTGATCATGTCAATTGAACTTCAGGCGATAATTTAATTTTTATTATTTCTGTTTTGGTGGGAGAGGGACCATATGTGGTACGTCTTTTTGGTATTAATCGGTCTTATAGCTGTTCTATTTCTTTCGTTGCTGTTATACGCAACTGTCACAGGCCGCCAACTTAAAGGAATAGATTTTCTATTTAAACCAAAGGAAATCGAAGATGCGCCTGCCAATAACGATGATGATGAATTTCGGGACTCACCTGATGCAATTAGCCATTTTGATAATTCGCCGAGTGGAATAGAAGATGCGACTTTTCTAGATCTTGGTAATTTGGTACCGAATACTAATTTCTATGAGCAAATTGCTGAGTTGCTAGAGCATGCACTTGAGGTATCACCTGATCAGCAAAGCATACGACTAAAACTGATAGAGGCTTATTATGAAAAAGGGAACCTCGATTCTTTTCTCAAGCACTCTCAGGTTTTCAGGGAAAAAGTAGATGATTTAAATGATGCGGACTGGATCGCCATTCTTGAAATGGGCCGTTCATTAATCCCAGATCATGAATTATTCAGTTCGAATGTAGACAGTCGTGATCTTGACGCCCCCGATCATGAAAAATCATTAAAGTATCGACGTTTTGGGGATAACCCTGAAGCAAAAAAAGCATTTCAGGAACTCACACTTGCATATGAGAAGCTCAAATCAGATCCGATGTTTTTGCATGATCTTGACGGTGAAATAGAGCAGGCGACGGGTCGTCCAACGCCTTTACTGCATGCAAGTCGACTGTCAAAGCAGAACAAAGGCGCCCAGATATACATCAAATGTGAGGATATTTCCTATAAGTACGGACGTATCCTTATTCATTTAATCGGGCAAGGTTATATTGCACAGCGAATGCAAAAAAAGAAAATAATATTTGGAGCCTTTAATGGACGCGAGGCGGTCATCGCAGCACAGGCAGCTGCCCGTTTCGGGTTGGAATGTGAAATTTATATTTCAGCTAAACGTGGCAGATATCGACGGGAACACGTTTCACAGGTTCGATTGCTCGGTGCCAGATTAACCGAGACAGACAGTGACATATTTCATAACGATATTAGGTATGAGGCCATAGACCCCTGGCTAAAAGATCCTGAGCATAATTTTTTAATGCTTAACCTCTCTGCAGGCCCGCGTCCTTTTCCGCTTATATCGACAGATATTCAATCTATCATTGGCAGGGAGGCAAGAAGACAGATTTTCAAGGCAACCGGTACAAAGCCGGATCGTATATTCTCAAGAGGCGGTCATTCCAGTGACAGTATAGGTTTTGTGGAACCCTTTTTACCTGTCACTGATATAGGCATTACCTTGGTCACATACATTGACAATATTACCGATAAAAGTGAGATTGACCGAGAGGCCTATTCCATTCTTTACACACATAAACAGAAGGAATTCGTATTGAGTTTACTTGATGATATTGAATTCCCGCGTGTGGAACGAGAGCATCAATTACTTAAGGCCACCAATCGAATAGATTATGAAGTTGTCCCCTTGGATCAGGGTATTAGAACGGTTACCAGGCTTGCTAGATCAGAAGGCAATATTTCGCCCATGGAAACAGCATGCGTACTTTCTGCCGCATGTGAGCACGCTAAAAAATTAAAGACCGATCAAAGCGTTCTGGTTCTCATGTCAGAACCACTTAAAAAGGCCCTGTTAACCGTTTCTGCAGGTGAAATTAGAATTTAGTTACTTTATGCCTATTTGAAGCTAAAGAACCTTCAGAGATTGAGGTTGCGAATATTCAGACTGGGCTTGCTGTGTGTCCAGTAATTTTCAAATTCACGTTGCGCCACGGGAATATTCTGGTCAACTCCAGACCAGGTCTCAACTTGTTGCGGATTTGATGTTGAGCGCCTGACAAGAATTTTATTATCGATAATGGCATGTTCGAAAAGCATTGGCATTGCCTTGGCCGGCTCATGAAATTGAAAAAAGCTGGTTAATTGCAATCCCAGTTCAATCAGGCCGTTACCTCGAAACATGGCACTGTGGGCATTGTGAACAAATACCCTGACTTTTGCCCGTGGCTGGTTGATTATCCAGCTACGCAAGCTGTTTACTACCAATGAAGTTCCAAATATTTCTCGGGGTAAATTATGGCTATATATATCCAGTGAAGAACTGATTGAGCCTAGTGCTTCTGCAAGTGCAACCGCAAAAGCATCGACGCCTTCATGAATGACTGGATTGGTCTCTGCCATATTTTATCTATAAAGTCTTGGCCTGTTCCGCTGCATTGCCAGTATAGCTTCCGGGGGTCATTTCGTTAATACGTTTCTTTTCTGCGGCGGGCAAATCCAGACCCTTGACGAACTCGGCAAGAATTTCGGCATTGACTTTGCGGCCACGGGTTAATTCCTTGAGTTTCTCGTAAGGCTGCTCTATACCATGACGCCGCATGATTGTTTGTATGGCTTCGCCCAGCACTTCCCAGTTATTGTCCAGATCTTCAGCCAGTCGTTTCTCATTGGCTTCAAGTTTACCGATGCCTTTCTGAATTGACTGATAGGCAATGACGCCATGGGCAATACCAACACCTAAGTTACGTAATACAGTTGAGTCCGTGAGGTCACGTTGCCAGCGGGAAATAGGCAGCTTTTCGGCAAGATGCTGCATGATGGCGTTGCCGAGACCAAGATTGCCTTCAGCATTTTCAAAATCAATTGGATTTACTTTATGCGGCATGGTCGAAGAGCCCACTTCGCCCTCAACGGTCTTCTGTATAAAGAACCCAACTGAAATGTAACTCCAGATATCCCTGCAGAAATCTATCAGTATCGTATTGAATCGACTCAGTACGCCAAAGTACTCAGCGATGTAATCATGTGACTCTATTTGTGTTGTGTAGGGATTGGGCTCAAGTTTCAATTTAATGATGAAATTGCTGCTGAGTTCAGGCCAGTTCACTTCAGGATAGGCGGCAATATGGGCGTTGTAGTTACCCACAGCACCATTCATTTTTCCAAGAATACTGACTTCGGTCAGTTGCTGCCGCTGTCGACGCAGGCGGAATGCAAATACTGCCATTTCCTTGCCAAGGGTCGTCGGTGATGCAGGTTGTCCATGTGTGCGAGACAACATGGGCAAGTCTGCATACCGTTCTGCCAGTGCCTGGATACATCCGATCATGTTATCCATCATGGGTAACAGGAACCGTGCTCTTGCGTCTTTCAGCATGAGTGCGTGCGAAAGATTGTTAATGTCTTCCGAGGTACAAGCAAAGTGAAAAAATTCACCAATATTAAGGAGTTCCGCGTTGTTTTCTATCTTCTGCTTTAAGTAATATTCAATGGCCTTGACGTCATGATTTGTTGTGTCCTCAATGGCTTTAACACGTTGGGCTTCCGCCTCATCAAAATCCTCAATGATACGGTTCAAGACCTGGGTAGCTTCATAACTTAAATTGGGGACTTCCGGAATGCCTTCGTCAGCTGCTAACGCCTGTAACCAGCGAACTTCAACCGTCACCCGGTAGCGCATCAGGCCATATTCACTGAAAACCTCACGCAAATCCCAGGTTTTATCCGCATAACGTCCATCAATAGGAGAAAGGGCGCTTAGTGAACTCAGTTTCATAGTGCAATCCAAACAATATCAAAGAGTGCATTACCGCAATGTTTTGCAGGAATGAATAAAAAAATCAGGATGCGCATGATACAGCACCCTTATCATCTGAGTCTGTCAGGTAATTGCATTAATCGGCTATAGTCAGATCAGACACGGTGATTTGAAGGAATACAGCATGCCGAAACCTGGTTCATATCGCATTGAATCCGACAGCATGGGGCAATTAAAAGTACCGAGTAGTGCACTTTGGGGTGCGCAGACTCAGCGTGCTATTGAGAATTTCCCAATCAGTGGTCAAAAGATGCCGCGTGAGTTTATTCGGTCTCTTGGGCTGATCAAAGCTACGGCGGCACAGGTTAATGCTGATCTGGGTTTGCTGGGCAAGACCAAGGCCGGGGCAATTAAACAGGCCGCACTGGCCGTTGCCGAAGGCAAATACGATGATCATTTCCCTATAGATATCTATCAGACTGGCTCCGGCACAAGTTCAAACATGAATGCGAATGAAGTGATCGCCAGACTGGCGTCATCAAAATCAGGCAAACAGGCTGCGGTACATCCAAATGATGATGTGAATATGGGACAAAGCAGTAATGATGTTGTGCCCACGGCGATTCATATCAGTGCTGCTCTACTGGTGAAGGAGTCGTTACTTCCATCCCTTAGACACCTTAACCAAATCATCGATCGCAAAGCCCGTAAATTGAAAACTGTAAAAACCGGGCGCACACATCTGATGGATGCGATGCCGCTCAGTTTTGAACAGGAGTTGAGTGGCTGGTCCGCCCAGATCAAAGACGGAAGACAAAGAATAGAAGATTGTCTGCCAAGGTTATACCGACTAGCTCAGGGTGGTACGGCGGTAGGGACGGGTATCAATTCGCATCCGCAGTTCGGAAAAAAAATTGCTGTAGCGCTTAAAGCGCAAACAGGACTACCATTTAAAAGCAGCGAGAATTATTTTCAGGCACTCAGTTCACAAGACACGTCAGTGGAGCTGTCCTCTCATCTGAAGACGCTTGCTGTGTCACTCATGAAAATCAGCAATGATTTGCGCTGGATGAACTCCGGTCCGATTACAGGGTTGGCAGAAATCAGTCTGCAGGCCCAGCAGCCCGGTTCCAGCATTATGCCGGGCAAGATTAATCCGGTAACGCCTGAAGCGGTTGCTATGGTTTGTGCAAAGGTCATCGGCAATGACGCCGCTATTACTGTCGCGGGCCAATCAGGTAATTTCCAGCTTAATGTCATGCTGCCGCTGATAGCGGCAAACCTGATTGAAAGCATTACTATCCTGTCGAACGCCGCACGCTTGTTCGCTGACAACGCAATCAAGGGTTTTACGGTTAATAAAGCGAATGTAGAACAGGGACTGGCACGCAACCCGATACTGGTCACGGCGTTAAATGCTGTTATTGGTTATGAGGCGGGAGCAAAGATTGCCAAGCAGGCGTACCGGGAAGGTCGAGCCATTATTGATGTCGCAATGGAAAATACCAATCTTTCAAAAGACGATCTAGAGCGTCTGCTTGATCCTGCACAGCTGATAAAAGGTGGAATACCGAAGTAACTTTGTATTATCTTCGCGGTCTTAATTTTCACTTTGTTGAATAAAGGAACGATATGACCATCAGTCCTGAGGGCCGTCATGGCTTTCTCTGGGGCTTTGCCGCCTGTTTAATCGGATTGGCATTTGCTCATTATCTACAATATTTCCAGAACCTGGAGCCTTGCCCACTATGTATTCTTCAACGGGTCGCTATGCTCGTTGCCGGTGTCGGTTTTCTGGTTGCAGGTCTTTGGAACCCGCAGGGCTGGTTGAGATGGTTGGCGACTTTACCTGCTCTGGCAGGAACTGGGTCGGGGCTTGGCATTGCAGCCAGACATGTATGGCTGCAAGGCTTGCCGCCTGATCAGGTTCCCGCCTGTGGCCCGCCACTTGATTACCTTTTAAACATCATGCCGCTCAGCGACGCCATTGCTTTTCTATTAAAGGGAGAAGGGAGTTGCGCAGTTATTGACGCAAGTTTTTTGGGCATGACTCTACCTGGCTGGACAATGCTGATGTTCGCCGGCCTGACAATATGGGCACTGCTCTGTGCCATTGCTGGTAATGACCTGCAAACAAATCGAGGATGATATGAATAATTACGCAACAACAGATCTATGCGATGACCATTCGGATAATTTGCAAATTGCCGAACCAATATTTAGAGACTTCGGTTCAACGACTCGTTTTGCCGGGCCAATAACTACCCTCAAAATATTTGAAGACAACACACTCGTACGTGATGTCCTCGAAACTGAAGGTAATGGTGGTGTGCTGGTGGTTGACGGAGGTGGCAGTAAGCGATGTGCATTACTGGGTGGAAACCTGGCCGTGCTGGCTGAGAAGAATAACTGGGTAGGTGTTGTCGTTTACGGTTGCATTCGTGATCGTGAAGAAATCGAAGCCACTACAGTAGGCGTTAAGGCGCTTGCTGCCCATCCTTTAAAAAGCAACAAGAAAGGCATTGGCGAAAAAGATGTCACGGTGCGATTTGCAGGCGTGACTTACGAACCCGGTGCCTGGCTGTATGCAGATAAGGACGGCATAGTGGTGAGTGCCAAAGCGCTCTGACAACGATCGACTGAACTAAAAGGCTACAACTAAAAAGGCTACAACTAAAAAGGCTACAACTAAAAAGGCTACAACTAAAAAGGCTACAACTAAAAAGGCTGCCCATATAAGGCAGCCTTTTTAATTTCAAGATCAGCGACGACCTCTGGACCCCCTGAATAGGCGGTTGCTTCGCACAGGCGCCTGTTTCCAGAGAGACTTCAATTCGTATTCCGTGAGTTCACGCCATTCCCCTGGTGCGAGATCATCCAGTTTGACCGGGCCAATGGCGCTTCTAATAAGTCGCAGGGTAGGGAAGCCCACCGCCGCAGTCATATGTCTAACCTGGCGGTTTCTGCCTTCATGTATCTGAATCTCGACCCAACTGGTGGGAATGGATTCCCGTTCTCGAATCGGGGGCTCACGATCCCAAAGCCATTCAGGCTCGGAAACGATGCGTGCGCGTGCGGGTCTCGTCATTTCACCTTGAATTTCAACACCAAATTTAAGCAGGCCAACAGCATCCTCGGTGATTTCACCTTCGACCTGGGCGAGATAGGTTTTCCATTGCTTGCTCTCGGGGTCAGTAATGCGATGTTGGAGCCGGCCATCGTCTGTGAGCAACAGTAATCCTTCACTGTCAGAGTCCAGACGGCCTGCAGGGTAAATATCAGGAAAGTCTATATAGTCAGAAAGACTTTCCTTGTCTTCCGCTTCTGCCGGTGAAAACTGGCATACAACGTCATAGGGTTTATTAAAGGCAATAGCCGATGAGGCTTGCTGCCGGGGTCGACGCAAATGAGATGGCATTTTATTTCTCTCCTGCCTGATTCAGGCAAGGCTGTCAGCGCTCTAGTGGCAACTAATCAGCCAGTGCTATTCAAATTATTAAATGTGAGTGTCGTCACAATTTCATTGTAGTATGAAAATTAACCTATCGGTAGTCAGTAAATACCCTATACGCAGGTAAGCGCATGCTCATCACAAGTTATTCCAGAAACCTACGGTAAATACTTCATTAAATTCGAAGATTACAGCCTTGTGGCTTGAAAATGCTGTAGGAAGTGCTGGTTGTCATCCAAATGGGTTAGGTGACTGTAAATGCCAGACAAAAACAGTATAATGTGCGCCCTTCGCGCCAGCGTATATACGGTTAGGGGTTGCCTGGACCACAAACTGGCAGTGGAAGCGTCAACCCTGCGATCTTGAAACAGGCAAGTTCGTTAGCAAAGAACTCTTCCGTGAGTTCCTGGACAAGGACATGGTTAACGTGTGTAACAGTGGGAAGTTTAAGATATGCCCGCTTTGACAATGCCAGGGAGATTTTGGATGAGATTACTACAGCGGGTGAGTGAGTAACCTTCCTGAGTCTGTCAGCTACGATTGACTGGCAAAAATAGTTTTAGTTTGTTTAATAATTTTAAGTTTTTAATTTTGACCTCAATGAGGAAACGTTGATGAGTGATAGTAATCTGACCCGCGAACAGCAGGTCGCAGCACTGAAGAAAGACTGGGCCGAAAACCCACGTTGGGCAAATGTTAAGCGTGGGTACTCAGCTGAAGACGTTGTACGTCTGCGCGGCAGTGTCCAGCCAGAATACACATTGGCCAAACGCGGCGCCGAGCGCCTCTGGGATGCCGTCAATGGCAACTCCAAGAAAGGCTATGTGAACAGCTTTGGTGCAATCACCGCTGGTCAGGCCATGCAGCAGGCCAAGGCCGGTGTTGAAGCCATATATCTGTCCGGTTGGCAGGTTGCGGCTGATGGCAACACATCTGAAACCATGTATCCGGATCAGTCACTGTATGCCTACGACTCTGTACCTACCATGGTGCGTCGTATTAACAACACTTTCCAGCGCGCTGACGAAATTCAGTGGAAGAACATTCACGACGGCAAAATGAACGAAGCCGACGCGATTGATTACTTCCTGCCAATCGTTGCGGATGCAGAAGCCGGTTTTGGTGGTGTTCTGAATGCTTACGAGCTCATGAAAAACATGATCAAGAACGGTGCGGCTGCGGCTCATTTTGAAGATCAGCTTGCTGCTGTGAAGAAATGTGGTCACATGGGCGGCAAGGTTCTGGTTCCGACCCAGGAAGCTGTGCAGAAACTGGTTGCTGCACGTCTGGCGGCCGACGTTATGGGTGTGCCTTCCATCGTGCTGGCCCGTACTGACGCTGAAGCTGCAAACCTTCTGACCAGCGACTTTGATGAGAACGACAAGCCTTTCATTACGGGTGAACGTACACCTGAAGGCTTCTACACCGTCAAGAACGGTCTGGAACAGGCCATCAGCCGTGGTATTGCCTACGCACCTTATGCCGATCTGGTGTGGTGTGAAACCGGTACGCCTGATATTGGCTTTGCCCGTGAATTTGCCCAGGCTGTGCAGGCTGCATGCCCGGGTCAGTTACTGGCTTATAACTGCTCACCAAGCTTCAACTGGAAGAAGAACCTGAACGATTCACAGATCGCCAGCTTCCAGGAAGACCTTTCTGCACTGGGCTACAAGTTCCAGTTCATTACTCTGGCCGGTATTCACCTGAACTGGTACCGCACCTTCGACTTCGCCTACAACTATGCACGTGGCGAAGGCATGAAGCACTACACCGACATGGTGCAGGAGCCTGAATTTGCTGCCCGCGAGCGTGGCTATACTTTCGTATCGCATCAGCAGGAAGTAGGCGCAGGTTACTTTGATGACGTCACAACCGTCATCCAGGGTGGTGAATCTTCAGTAAAAGCACTAGAAGGTTCAACTGAAGAAGAGCAGTTCTCCGACTAAGCTTCTTTAAATCCTTAAAAAGGCCCGTACCGGTTTCCCGGTACGGGCCTTTTTTTATTCATCATTAAAAAACCTCGCGTATCGCGTTGAATAGGTTAGAATCATTTCAAGGATAGGAGGAGGTTGCATGATTAATGTCATGTTGGTCGATGACCACGCTTTGGTAAGGGCGGGCATAAGACGAATACTTGAAGAAACTGCTGATATGGAGGTGGTCGCAGAAGCTGATACGGGCGAAGAGGCCATTCAGTTGGCCCGCGAACATAAACCTGAAGTTGTTTTGATGGATATCAACATGCCTGGGATTGGTGGCCTTGAGGCCACGCGGCGGCTGATGCAGTACGACGACAGTATAAAAATCATTGCCGTTTCCATGTATGCCGATGATCCCTTTCCCGGCCGCATGCTTTCTGCCGGGGCCATGGGCTACCTTACAAAAGACTGTGCGGCCGATGAAATAGTGGTTGCCATACGCAAGGTCAAAACAGGGGGTAATTACATTACACCGAGCATTGCGGGCACACTGGCCATCAAGCTGGCTACCGGTAATACGGCATCGCCATTTGGCAAGCTGTCTCAACGCGAGATGCAGGTGATGCTCATGGTGACAAACGGCAGTAGCATCCAGGAAATCTCCGATACTTTGTGCCTGAGTCCGAAAACGGTCAGTACTTATAGATACCGGTTATTCGAGAAACTTGAAGTGCATAATGATGTTGAGCTCACACGACTGGCCATGCGATTTGGAGTGCTTGAAGACGAGCCCAGCCCAAGCTAAACCGATCAGTGCCCACATTTGACCCTGCCTGCCGGCGCTGTCCACGACTGGCTGAATTTCTTGATGATATTAAGGTGGAATACCCTCAGTACCATGCAAGGCCTGTTGCCCCCTTTGGTGATGAATCACCCGGGCTGTTGATCGTAGGACTGGCCCCGGGTTTACATGGCGCAAACGCGACCGGACGCCCCTTTACCGGTGATCATGCAGGCATCTTGTTATATGAAACTCTTTATAAGTACGGATTCTCGAATTCACCCGTTTCTGAAAGCGCTGCGGATGGTCTCAAACTCATAAATTGCAGGATTACCAACGCGGTGAAGTGTCTGCCACCCCAGAACAAACCTGTTGGATCCGAAATTCGTGAGTGCAATCAATTTTTGCAAACAGAACTCGAAGCACTACGAAGTGGCAATGTGGTATTGGCACTGGGCAAGATTGCCCATGATGCCGTGCTTAGGGCGTTGGGACTGCGTATCGCTGACAATAAATTCGCTCATGCCAGTGAATATGAGCTGGAGAACGGGTTGGTATTACTTTCTTCATATCATTGCAGTCGTTACAACACACAGACAAAACGTCTGACGACAGCCATGTTTGAAGATGTATTTGCCAGGGCGCGACAAAGACTGGATGACTAGTAAAGCAATAGAATTTGATGGTCGGGCTTATGCTGCCGGACTTACGCCAAGACCGGGTGTCTATCGCATGCTAAATGCCCAGGGCGATGTGATCTATGTGGGCAAAGCGCATAATCTGAAAAAGCGCGTAGGGAGTTATTTTTCCAAGACTACAGATTCGCTGAAGACGCGGGCGCTTATTAGCCATATAAGCGACATTGAGGTGACGGTAACTGAAACAGAGGATGAGGCGCTGATACTGGAGAGCACCTTAATAAAGCGCCACAGGCCACGTTACAACGTTAGCTTGCGAGATGATAAAAGCTATCCCTATGTTCATCTGTCCAGCCATGATTTCCCGCAAATCAGTTTCCAGAGAGGGCAGAAATTAAAAGGTCGATATTTCGGGCCTTATCCCTCCGCTTCAGCCGTACGTGACACGCTGGGTTCCGTACATCGGATTTTCAGACTGCGACAATGTGATGATCCTTTTTTCAGTCACAGAGCACGACCCTGCCTTCAGTATCAAATCAAGCGCTGCTCAGCACCTTGTGTTGGACATATTGATAAGGATGAATATGCACGTGATGTGCAAGATGCCATTTCATTATTGGAGGGGCGAAGCGAAAAACTGCTGGATGCACTGAAGCGTCGTATGAATCAAGCGTCAGCAAAACTGGAATTTGAACGTGCCGCTGATTTAAGGGAGCAAATAGCGGCAGTAAGAAGGTTGCATGGTCGCGGTACTGGACAACGGGGTCTGTCGAATGCTGACATCATTTGTGGAGATATTAAATCAGGGACAGCTGCCGTAGTCGTGCTTTCCATGCGTGACGGACAGAATCAGGGGCATCGAAGTTTTTATCCTTCTGCGCCAGGGGGTACTGAACCGGCTGAGCTGATCAAGGCATTTCTAGGCCAGTATTATCTTGACCGCCCAATACCCACTGAAATTGTAATTTCACCAAGGATCGACGAGTCGAGCTTATATGAACATGTGCTTGGGTCGAAGGCGGGAAAACAAATAAATATCAAAGCATCTGTACGCGCAGAACGAAAGAGATTGCTGGAAACTGCTCAGGCAACGCTGCACCAGGCGATTGCCACGCGACTGTCCGAGAAGGGCAGCGTACAGCAGCGCGAAAAGGCACTGGCAGAAGTTTTTGGTATGGAGCAGGCCGCGGTAAGAATGGAATGCTTTGATATTAGTCATACCAGTGGTGAATCCACTGTTGCATCATGTGTGGTGTTCAAAAACGGAGCGCCTGATAAATCCTCGTACCGGCGTTACAACATCACCGATATCACTCCGGGTGATGATTATGCGGCTATACATCAGGCAGTGAAACGCAGATTCACCAATCAGAATAAGGACAATGCACAAATACCTGACATTCTCTTTATTGACGGCGGAAAAGGGCAGTTAAGTGAAGCTTTAAAGGCTATCACGGAACTTGAAGTCGATATTCCTCACATTGTTTCGATAGCCAAAGGCCCGGAGCGGATAGCGGGTAACGAGCAATTGATATTGCCGGAGCAGGATGCGCCACTTATACTCCCAGCCGATTCCCCTGCATTACATTTGATTCAGCAAATCAGGGATGAAGCGCATCGATTTGCGATTACCGGACACCGCGGCAAAAGGGCTAAGTCACGAACGCGGTCCGAATTGCAGGATATTGCAGGACTGGGGCCTGCAAGGCGACGCAGCCTTTTAACAACTTTTGGAGGCGTTCGGCGTATCGAGCGTGCTACGGTAACGGAGCTACGGAAAGTGGAAGGTATAAGTGAAAGCCTTGCACAAAGAATTTTCGATCATTTTCACAGCAAAAGTTAAGGGATAACGCCTAATGGTCATGAATTTGCCCACATTACTCACGGTTATGCGTGTCCTGCTGATCCCCGTCTTGCTCTATTGCATGGTTGTGCCATTTACGGCCAATAATTACTGGGCAGCCTTTATTTTTTATATTATTGGTGTCAGTGACTGGCTTGACGGCTTTCTGGCTCGAGCCTGGAATCAGGGCACCCGGTTTGGCGCATTCCTTGATCCGATCGCTGACAAACTATGTATTAGCAGTGTGCTTATTGTTCTTGTATGGATGAATCCCAGTGCGGAAATTGCGCTTCCTACAGCGGTAATTGTAGCGCGTGAAATTTTTGTATCCGGTCTGCGGGAGTGGATGGCAGATCTCGGTGTGAGGGATGCTGTCGCCGTCGGTGTGGCCGGGAAATTAAAAACCACAGCTCAAGGCTTCGCAATATTCTTTATGTTATTGAACTATCCCATTGTAGGTATTGAGTTATTTGATGCAGGACTATGGTGTTTGTGGCTCGCAACAGCGCTGAGTATCTGGTCTATGGGTCAATATCTCGCTGGAGGATGGGAACATTTAACCGCCACAGATGAAGTTGAGACGAAATAAATAGCTCTTCCCTTGACAGAAAGTTTTGGTTGCCTAGAATAGCGCGCTCCTAAGCGGGAATAGCTCAGTTGGTAGAGCGCAACCTTGCCAAGGTTGAGGTCGCGAGTTCGAATCTCGTTTCCCGCTCCAGAATATTTTCAAGACCGGTGTACGGTCTATTAGACCTCGATACGTCAGGGCATAACCGAAACGTCGAGGTTTTTTTGTAAGAACCTCTGGTTCAAGATTATGGCTAGGTGGCAGAGTGGTTATGCAGCGGCCTGCAAAGCCGCGGACCTCGGTTCGATTCCGGGCCTAGCCTCCATTTTTGACGACATCCGGTTAAAAAGATGAGTCAAGGGGAGAATGAGTATTGGCTTGTTCTCTGAATATTCGAATTAGCGAATCGACTAGAATTATCAGTGCTATCGGCAGGCGATCTACTAGAAGTAAGGTACTACAGCTATAGGTTGTCTGTAGTTGGCATGAGATAGTAGAGATATGGTTCAGTTTGGTCATTGTCGAAAAGCCTCTATAACAGGCGCCCTTGCCCGGGTGGCGAAATTGGTAGACGCAAGGGACTTAAAATCCCTCGGTGGCAACACCGTGCCGGTTCGAGTCCGGCCCTGGGCACCATTTCCCCCTCAGCATCAATCAACAGGTCTACCGCTTTGACCAGTCAGTTCGGGCTGCGCGCAGATGAACTTGCCTGTCGTCGGGATGACCGCCTCTTATTCGATGCACTGGGTTTCCATGCAGAAAAAGGACAAATGCTGGAAATCTGTGGAAAAAACGGCAGTGGCAAAACAACATTACTTCGTTTGCTTTGCGGTCTTCGTCAACCGGATGAAGGACAAATATTCTGGCGGGGTCAGAACATTCTTGATGACCCTGAAAATTACCGGCAAACACTGTGCTACGTCGGGCATTTATCAGGATTAAAAGCAGACCTGAGTCCCTATGATAATTTATGCGCTGAATCACAGTTGTTTGGCGTGAGTCAGGACGCGGTTGAGCCAGCTCTGCAATCGTTAGGACTGGGACGTGAGATAGACATCCCCTGTCATCGTCTGTCTGCAGGGCAGTTGCAGCGTGCATCACTTGCCCGGTTGCTGGTACGTGGCGCTGACTTATGGATTCTGGACGAACCCTGCGCAAGTCTGGATCGTGATGCGCAGCTTAATGTACAGACTATTCTGGAGAATCATGCACTGGCAGGTGGAACGGTCGTATTTACGACCCATCAACCGATTGAATTCAAGCGTGCCGATGTTCGCCAACTCTGGTTAAGCAAGTCGCCTGGAGATGCTGTAGATGCGTAAGGCATTTTTCGCACTTCTGGGGAGGGATTTTACCCTGGCTATCCGGCGTCCCGGTGAAATTGTAGACGCATGGATGTTTTTCATATTGATTGTATGCCTGTTTCCACTGGGCACGAACCCCGACGATGGCCTGTTAACTGCATTTGCACCGGCTATAATCTGGATAGCGGCCTTGCTAAGCACATTGTTGTCACTGGATCGTATTTTCAAATCCGATTTTCTGGATGGCAGCCTTGAGCAGTTGCTACTCAGTCCTCAACCTGTTGCGATCCTGGTTTTTGCCAAGGTGCTAGTGCACTGGGTTTCCAGTGGTCTGTTGCTGATTCTGATTTCACCATTAATGGCGATATTCCTGGGATTGCCGACTGAAGCCATTCCGGTACTCATGCTGAGTTTGTTACTGGGTACGCCCGTGTTGAGCCTGGTAGGTGCCATTGCTGTGGCTTTGACTGTAGGATTACGCGGCGCAGGGCTGTTACTACCTCTTTTATTGCTGCCGCTTTACACACCAGTGCTGATATTCGGTTCACATGCTGTGCAGGCAGCAGCTACCGGTATGTCTGCCGTAGGGCCCCTGTATCTGCTGGGTGCGATATTATTACTGGCTGTGACACTGGCACCGTTGGCCATTGCCGCATCTCTTAGAATTTCTGTGGAATAAACATGAAGACTTGGTTTCATCAATGGGGGTCAGCACCGTATTTTTATGGTCGCGCTAGCCGTTGGATACCGTGGTTATCGCTTCTGGCGCTGGGCACCATTGCTTATGGGCTGGTTGGCGGTCTGGTTTTGGCACCCGTGGATTATCAACAGGGGCAGGGGTACCGGATAATTTTTGTACATGTCCCCAGCGCCTGGATGTCGATGTTTATTTATACAAGCATGGCATTCGCGGCTGCGATTGCCCTGATCTGGCGAATGAAAATTGCAGAGGTATACATATCGGCTGCGGCCCCCATTGGAGCGAGCTTTACATTCCTTGCATTGCTGACGGGCAGTCTTTGGGGGAAACCCATGTGGGGCACCTATTGGGTTTGGGATGCACGCCTTACCTCGGAACTGATCCTGCTGTTTTTATATCTAGGTGTCATCGGTCTTTACAGTGCTATTGAGGACAAGCGCAGCGCTGCTCGTGCTGCTTCAGTTTTGGCACTGGTCGGTGTTGTGAATATTCCGATTATTCATTACTCGGTTGAGTGGTGGCATACCTTGCATCAGGGTGCGACGATTACGAAATTTGACAAGCCATCAATGGATACAGCCATGCTCTGGCCGCTGTTGTCCATGGCACTTGGCTTTACCTTTTATTTTGGCGCCCTGGTTCTGGTACGTATGCGTGTCGGGCTGCTGCAGCGTGAACGCTACAGTCGCTGGGTAAGCGACATGCTCAACTCAGGCGGCTCAGCATCATGAGTCTCGCAGAATTTTTCGCAATGGGTGGTCATGCTTTTTACGTTTGGACAAGTTTTGGCGCAGTTGCTGCCGTCATGATTATTAATCTGATTGTTCCTGTCGTTTCACACAAAAAGTTATTGAGTGAATTACGGCGCCAGGCATCAAGGAAAGAAGGATCAACTAAATGACGCCTCGCCGTCGACGTATGCTGCTTATAGCATTTTTATTGCTCGGATTAAGTGCAGCGACTGCACTCGTCCTGAAGGCATTTGAACAGAATCTTCTGTATTTCTATTCACCCAGTCAGGTCGCAGCAGGTGAAGCGCCGACGGATCAGCGTTTTCGACTTGGGGGGCTGGTTGAATTCGGTAGTGTAAAACGTACCGACGGCAATCTGGATGTCCAGTTTACGCTGGCCGATTGTGAAGGAAGTATGCCGGTTATATTTAGTGGCATCCTGCCTGATCTGTTTCGCGAGGGGCAGGGCATTGTCGCTTATGGCCGGTTAGGGACGGTGGCTACTGAAAAAGCCTTTATTGCAGATGAGGTTCTGGCCAAGCACGATGAAACCTATATGTCTCCTGAAGTAGCTGATGCGATGAAAAATGCTGATGGTACAAAGTGCATGCCGCCAGGCATGCTCCAGTCAGCTTCATGAATATGCTTCCCGAGTTGGGTCACTTTGCCCTTTGCATTGCTTTATCCCTGGCAATTATTCAGGCCTCAATTCCAGTAGCAGGTGTTCTCACCAATAGGCCATTATGGATGCGTGCAGCCCGACCGGCTGCAATCGGCCAATTCGGGTTTTTGTTGCTGGCATTCCTGATTCTGACTTACAGTTTTATTGTCAGCGATTTTAGCGTTTCATACGTTGCCCATAATTCCAATACCAGTTTGCCACTCCAGTATCGAATTTCTGCTGTGTGGGGCGCCCATGAAGGATCGCTATTACTCTGGGTTTTAATGCTGGCCGGCTGGACCCTGGCCGTCGCAGTATTCAGTAAAGCGTTGCCTAGGGATATGACGGCGACGGTTTTATCTGTCATGGGCATGGTCAGCATCGGCTTTCTCCTGTTCATGCTGCTGACATCCAATCCGTTTGATCGTCAATTTCCGGCACCAGCAGAGGGCAGGGATCTGAATCCCTTGCTGCAGGATTTCGGACTGGTGATACATCCGCCCATGCTCTACATGGGCTATGTCGGCTTTTCCGTGGCTTTTGCATTTGCAATCGCCGCCCTGATCAGTGGTCGACTGGATACGGCTTGGGCACGATGGACACGCCCATGGACGACCTCGGCCTGGATGTTTTTAACCCTCGGTATCATGCTGGGTAGCTGGTGGGCGTATCATGAACTGGGTTGGGGTGGATGGTGGTTCTGGGACCCAGTTGAAAATGCTTCATTTATGCCATGGCTGGTAGGTACGGCGTTGATCCATTCACTTGCAGTCACCGAGAAGCGGGGCATATTCAAAAGCTGGACTGTGCTGCTGGCCATCACCGCCTTTTCCCTGAGTCTGTTAGGAACTTTCCTGGTGCGATCCGGTGTGCTGGTTTCAGTACATGCCTTTGCAACCGACCCGGCACGAGGTGTGTTTATCCTGGCCTTTTTTGCCGTTGTCGTGGGTGGTTCACTGGTGCTTTATGCATGGCGAGCGCCAAGGTTCAAGGCAGAAGGCAAGGCCGGTTTCTTTTCGCGCGAAGGTTTTTTGCTGTTAAATAATATTTTCCTCGTCGTTGCTGCAACGGCCGTTTTTGTAGGCACCTTGTATCCCTTGCTGGCGGATGCACTGGCGTTGGGCAAGCTTTCTGTTGGCGCGCCCTATTTCAACACAGTATTTGTACCGCTTACATTACCCTTGGTGCTTCTCGTCATTGGTGCAGCGTCTTTGAACTGGAAGCGGGGAAACGCTACCACCATGTGGCAGCGCTTACGTTGGGTAGCTGTTCTGGCCGTACTGACGGCCATCGTATTTCCGTTCATATTGATTGGCCAAAGTAGTCTCATAGTGGCCGCTGCGCTGATGTTGGCATTTGGTGCTATTTATTCAGCCATGGAAGAAATCTATCGGCGGGGAAGCCGGCGTGGATACAGAAAGATACCGCTGGCATCCTGGGGGATGTCGATGGCCCATATAGGTCTGGGCGTATTCGTTATTGGCGTTACACTGGTCAGTACTTATAGTGCCGAGTCGGATGTGCGTCTTGCTCCCGGTGATAGCACTGAATTATCCGGCTTCAGTTTCAGGTTCGATGGCATAAGTCATGAGGCGGGGCCAAATTACGACAGCACAGTGGGTAAGGTCACACTCAGTCATGAAAATAAGGTTCTTGCCGTACTCAGGCCGGAGAAAAGGATTTACCGTGCTATGGGTAACTCAATGACCGAAGCGGGCGTATTACCCAGGTTGCACCGTGACTTATACGTCTCACTTGGAGAACCTCTGAGTAATGGCGCATGGAGCCTGCGACTCTATTACCGACCATTTATGCGCTTTGTCTGGCTGGGTGCAATTTTCATGGCATTGGGCGGCCTAATTGCCATTTTTGACAAGCGTTACAGACATCCGAAACTGATACACGCACAAACAGGGTCGGTCTGATGCAGGCTCGTTTTCTAATACCGGTTATTGTTGTCATTGGATTGCTTGGCATTCTGGCAATCGGTTTAACCCTTGACCCGCGTAAGGTGCCTTCACCTCTTATAGGCAAGCCAGCCCCAGTCTTTGCGTTGCCGAAACTGTATCAACCTGATCAATTGCTGACTAATAATGATCTGAAAGGACAGTTAGCCCTGGTAAATGTCTGGGCAAGCTGGTGTGTTGCCTGTCGTGAGGAGCATGCTCAAATCGAACGTCTTTCCACGGAGTTCAAGCTGAGGGTTATCGGCCTGAACTACAAGGACAAGCCTGAAGATGCTCGTCGATGGTTGGCCCAATTTGGAAATCCGTATTCTGATATTGCTGTCGATGAGCCCGGGCGGGTAGGGATCGACTGGGGCGTATATGGCGTTCCGGAGACATTTGTTATTGATGCAAACGGCGTTATTCGTTACAAGCATATTGGCCCAGTTACAGCCAGTGATATTGAAACAGTTATTTTGCCATTGATTGCTGAGATACAGAGGACCGATACAAAATGAAGTCCCTGTCAGTCTTTTTGCTGCTCACTTTGATTACAACGGCTAATGCACAGTCAGTAGCAGAGGAATACGAAGTTCGATACCACGCACTGATTCAGGAATTACGTTGCCTGGTGTGTCAGAACCAGAACATTGCTGAATCCAATGCGCCTCTGGCGGTAGATCTTAAGGAGCAGGTTGCCGAGATGCTGCAGGACGGACGGAGTGACACTGAGATCAAGGATTACCTGCTTGCCCGTTATGGTGATTTTGTTTTATACCGGCCGCCGTTCAAACCGCTCACATGGATTTTATGGCTGGGCCCGTTTGTTTTATTGGCCTTCGGTCTGTTTCTGGCATGGAAGTTATTCTCGGATTCAAACGTCGAAACCGAAGAGAAAGTAGATTCTGATGCAGTTAATCAAATAATGCTCAAATCAAAAAACATGAAAAACAGGATTGATCAATCATGAGTGGCCTTTCTGCTTCGGTATGGTTGTTCGGAATTGCCGTTATCATATTTATATTTATGGGTACTCTTTTTGTGCTGTGGCCTTTATTCAGATCGAATAAAAATTCTGATAAGGGTCTCGATATTTCCAGAAATGACGCAAATATTTCTCTGTATGAAGAGCGCATTGACGCATTGGCGCTTGCGGTTTCGCTTGGAGAAATGACGCCGGAGGACGCCGAATTACAAAAACAGGAAGCGGGGAGGCATCTGCTTGCAGACACAGAAGATGAATCACAGGCATCTTCCGATAAACCAGGTGGGGCCTGGGTGTATGTCCTGACAAGTATTTTCTTGCCACTATTTGCCATATTTATCTATTTGCAGGGTGATGGATGGCGCCTGCTGAATGCCGACGATAAAAATACGCCCTGGGATTTCATATTGCACCGTGCGCATGAGCGTTTACGTGAAAACCCATCGGATATTGAAACCTGGGTGTTTTTGGCCCGGAGCTATCGTGCAATTGAAGATCATCAGAAGTCAGCTGATACCTATCGAAAGCTGAATGACCTGAACAAGCCGCCCAATCCCGACTATCTTGTTGAGGAGGGTGAAATGCTGGCATTACTAAGTGAAGGCAACCTGCGTGGCCGTCCGACTGAATTATTTAGCGCAGCATTGGCAGTCAACAGTGATCATGGAAGGGCGCTTTGGTATTCAGGACTGGCGGCCTACCAGCGCGAAGAAAACACAGCAGCTATTCAATACTGGCAGCAGCTTTCAAGACAGAAGCTCCCGGAGTCATTCAGAAAGGTTTTAAGCCGCCAACTAAAACAACTCGGTGCTGAACCCTTATCAGAAAAGGCTTCGGCTACGCCGGATATTATAAAAGTGAAAGTGGCTATCAGCCCAAAGCTTGCCAAAGGGCTTGACCCAGAGACTGCTGTTTTCGTTTATGCCAAGGCGACTGATGGACCGGGGCGTCCTCTGGCTGCTCAGCGTCTGTCAGTGAAAGATTTGCCAGCTGAAGTGGCACTGACGGATGCCATGAGGATGGGAGACAGTCCGGCTTTAAGGAATTTCGAAAAATGGTTCGTTTTTGCTCGTGTTTCCAAAAACGGGAATGCAACTGCAGTATCGGGAGATCCAATAGGGAAGCTGGAGTTAAAAAAATCAGAGGCTCTGGACGGGCTCACGCTAACTATTGATTCCCATTGGAATTAAAGCTAATACATTCGCAGCATAGCCACACGGTAGGTGTGCAGTTATGCTATGCAACAATCAACCAGTCTGATTTTCAGGCGATATTATTATTTTGGGTGTGTTAATGAGTACAGAATCCATGCATATCAATTATAAACGGGCGCCCATCGTGCCACTGGCTTTTGCCAAAGCAGCATTGCCTAAGGCCGGAGGCCTCAAGGGTGGCAGCATTCCGCGGATTGAAGCCAGTCTCTGTAATGTAAAAATTGACCCGTCAGTACTTGGTAAATACAGAAGTATTTGTGGGTTCAGTGATTCGGAATACTTACCGATCACCTATCCTCATGTACTGGCTAGTAGCATACATCTTGGTGTTATGACGCAGAAAAAATTTCCCCTCAAACTGCTTGGGCTGGTGCACGTTCGCAACGTTATTAGTCAGCACCGCAAGATCCGGGCTGATGAAACCCTGGATATTTCGGTCTATGTGGATGGTCACAGGGAAGTTCACAATGGCATTGAATTCGATTTGATGACCAGCGTCATGGGTAGCGACGGAAAGCTGGCATGGGAAGAGGTCAGCACAATTCTTTCGCGTGGAAAAAGCAAGGGTGGTAAAAAAGCCAAGTCTGCTACAACGCCGGAGCCAACCTATAACAATTCAACTTCCTGGAAAGTGCCGGCCAACATTGGTAGGCGCTACGGTATTAATGCCGGTGATATCAACCCCATACATTTGAGTGCACTTAGCGCCAAATTATTTGGCTTCCCGCGTGCAATAGCACATGGTATGTGGTCACTGGCCCGCTGCGCTGCAGAGATGGAATCAGAGATGTCTCTGGATAATGTTAAATTTTCCATAGCCTTCAAATTACCAGTTTTCCTGCCGGCTACTGTTACTCTGAATTATGATATTCAGGGAAATAAAATCATTTATGCTCTTATCAATGAAGACGGCAGCAAACAACATTTAACTGGTGAAGTCAGTTACTAGAAAGACGTAAAACACAGTAAGACAGGGAGAGAGTTAATGCAGATCCGAAAAGCTTTATTTCCGGTAGCGGGAATGGGGACACGCTTTTTACCAGCAACGAAGGCAAGCCCTAAGGAAATGCTTACTGTAGTTGATAAGCCTTTAATTCACTATGCCGTTCAGGAAGCGCTCAGTGCCGGGGCTGAAGAACTTATCTTCATCACCGGCCGCAGCAAAAATGTCATCATGGATCATTTTGACAAATCCTATGAATTGGAAGCGGAGCTTATAGAACGCGGTAAAACGGCAATGCTTCGGGTCGTGCAGGAGATATTACCGCCACATGCCACATGCATATTTATACGACAGGCCGATGCGCTAGGGTTAGGGCATGCCGTTTTGTGTGGAGATGCGGCTATAGGCACTGATGACTTTGCCGTCATTCTGGCTGATGATTTAATTGCGGGTGGCAGCATGCCATGTATGGCGCAAATGCGTCAGGTATATGAAGAATATGGTACGAGTGTTATTGCCGTACAGGAGGTACCACCAGAAGAGGCTTACAATTATGGGATCGTGGAAATCAATCCTATAGCTGATGGTCTTGGTGAAATTAAACGCATCGTTGAAAAACCACCTACAGGGGAAGAACCCTCCAATCTTGCTGTTGTTGGTCGCTACATCCTGACGCCCAGAGTTCTCGAGATTCTTAAGGACACCAAGACCGGTGCAGGGGGAGAAATCCAGCTGACTGACGCCATCGCTAAAGTTATTGAGGAGCAAACAGTTTTAGCTTTACGATTTGATGGCACCAGATATGACTGCGGGAGCAAGCTTGGATATTTACAGGCCAATGTGGAATTGGCACTTGATCACCCGGAACTTGGCTCGGATTTTGCGGACTATTTGCGTGATTTAACCCCAAAATTAACAGCTGCTTCTGACTCAAAATAAAGTTTAGGCCATGACTCAAAAACTTATCGAAAGGTTTCAGGAATCCTCGGCTCTATTTGGTGCCAACGGGAATTTTATCGAAGAAGCTTATGAAGAATTTCTGAGGAACCCGGACACAGTTGAAGAAAGTTGGCGGGAGTATTTCCAGAGCCTTGATCTGAATGGATCACATGATATCGCGCATGGCCCGATCAGAAACTCATTCATTGACAAGAGCATTCGTCCGAAAGCGAGACTGGAATCCAGGGGGCTTGACCCGGAGGCAGCCTCCAAACAGGCTGCCGTACTTCGTCTGATCAACTATTACCGTGTTCGTGGTCATCAGGCCGCCAATCTTGACCCCCTGAATCTGGTCGTTAAACCCAATGTACCGGATCTGGATCCATCATTTCATGGCCTGGGCGAAGGCGACATGGATACTGTATTCAATACAGGGTCACTTGCAGCCGAAGACAACCTTAGCCTTCGTGAAATCATCAGGCTGGTAAAAACTGTCTATACAGACACCATTGGTGCCGAGTACATGTACATTACTGATACCGCCCAAAAACGCTGGATTCAAAGGCGTCTCGAGGGTACCGCGTATCAGGAAAGGTTAAACGAAGAACAAAAACATGATTTGCTTACCAAACTGACCGCTGCTGAAGGTATTGAACGTTATCTCCATACCCGCTATGTCGGGCAAAAAAGATTTTCGCTTGAGGGTGGGGAGAGCCTAATCCCGTTGCTGGATGCCGTTGTTCATCAGTCAGCCGCACATGAAATCGAAGAAATAGTCATCGGTATGGCGCATCGCGGACGCTTGAATGTGTTGGTGAACATTCTTGGTAAGTCTCCTCAGGAACTTTTCGATGAATTTGAAGGACGCTACCTTAGCTCGGGGTATCTTTCCTCAGGTGACGTTAAATACCATATGGGCTTTTCTACCGATATAGAAGTCGATGAGCACCAGATGCATCTTGTGTTGGCTTTTAACCCTTCCCACCTGGAAATTGTGAACCCTGTGGTGGAGGGATCTGTAAAAGCTCGGCAGGTTAGACGCAAGGACTATGACGGCAAGCGTGTATTGCCGGTACTTATCCATGGGGATGCGGCATTTGCAGGTCAGGGTGTGGTGATGGAAACCCTGCAATTGTCACAATCACATGGTTATTCTACTGGTGGCACCGTTCATGTCATCATTAATAATCAAATAGGATTTACCACGCCAAATCCGATTGAAATCAAGCCCAAGGATAACAGTCGTACCTCCCTGTATTGCACAGACATTGCGAAAATGCTGGATGCGCCGGTATTTCATGTCAATGCAGATGATCCGGAAGCTGTTGTTTTCATTACTAAACTCGCAATGGACTTCAGGGCTGAATTCCAGAAAGATGTGATTGTCGACCTCATTTGCTACCGTCGCCATGGTCATAATGAAGCGGATGAACCTTCAGTTACACAGCCGCAGATGTATGCAAAAATCAAGCAGCAACCAACTACCAGAGAACTCTATAGTCGCAAACTCGAAGAGGAAAAAACCATACCTGAAGGTGCGGCACAGCTTTTAGTTGATGGCTATAGAAGCGGATTGGATGAAGGTCAGAATATTGTAAACAGAACGCTTGGTTTAATCGGTAACCAGCATACAATCGACTGGAGTAAGCATCAGGACGGCAGCTGGCAAGACCATCCGCCTACGAGTGTATCCATAGAAACCATAAGAAGCCTATCTGACAAGCTCACTACGCTACCACAGGGTTTTGAAGTGCACGGCCGAGTATCCAGAATTGTTGAGGATCGCCGGAAAATGGCTGCGGGAGCCTTGCCACTTGACTGGGGGTTCGCAGAAACCATGGCCTACGCAACATTGGTTGATGAAGGGCAAAAAGTACGCCTTACCGGTCAGGACAGTGGTCGCGGCACCTTCTTTCATCGGCATGCTGTATTGCATAACCAGAAAGAGGAAATGACTTGTACTCCACTAAAGAGTATTCCTGAAGACCCGGACAGTTTCGTAGTTTATGAAACACTGCTGTCAGAAGAAGCGGTACTCGGTTTTGAATATGGTTACAGCACGGCTGATCCACAGACTCTGGTCATTTGGGAAGCACAATTTGGTGACTTCGCCAATGGTGCACAGGTCGTTGTCGACCAGTTTATTACCTCTGGGCAGGCCAAGTGGGGACGTTACTGTGGATTAACCATGTTTTTGCCGCATGGTTATGAGGGGCAGGGTCCTGAGCATTCCTCTGCACGTCTAGAGCGCTATCTGCAGATGTGTGCGGAAAACAATATTCAGGTTTGCGTGCCTTCTACACCAGCACAGATGTTTCATATGATTCGGCGTCAGATGATCCGTAGCTATAAGTTACCTCTTGTGGTGATGACACCTAAAAGTCTATTACGGCATAAATTATCTGTATCAACGCTTGATGACCTGAGTTCAGGTGCTTTCCAGACTATTATTCCTGAAGTTGAAGAACTGGATTCCAAGAAGGTCAAGCGCATCGTGTTATGTTCGGGCAAGGTCTATTTTGATCTTTACCAGAAACGTGAAGATGAAAATATCAAGGATGTGGCCATTGTTCGTATTGAGCAGCTGTATCCATTCCCTCAGGATGAATATGAGGCGATTCTGGCGAGCTATCCGAAAGCTGTTGATATCGTCTGGTGTCAGGAAGAGCCGGAAAATCAGGGTGCCTGGTATCAAATCAAACATAGATTGCAGCTTCCGTTGAAAGACAACCAGCGTTTATTATCTTCGTCACGTCCTGGTGCCGCATCTACCGCTGTGGGATACCACAAGCTCCATGTCGAACAACAGGAACAATTAGTTACCGAAGGGCTCAAAGGCGGTAACGAATTGAAAATATAGTTTAGTGTTGCTGAGCTATCTGAGCCATTGTATTAACTGACAACCGAGCCATCACTGGGGAATTGGGATGACCATAGAAGTAAAAGTGCCACAACTGCCTGAATCTGTAAGTGAAGCGACAGTAGGCGCCTGGCAGAAAAAAGCAGGCGATGCAGTTCAACGCGATGAGAACCTTGTTGATATTGAGACCGACAAGGTCATGCTGGAAGTGCCGTCCAACATTAACGGTGTTTTAAGCAAGATTCTAAAACAGGAAGGCGATATTGTCGGCAGCGGTGAAGTTCTCGCTATTCTTGAAGAGGGTGAGGGCGCAGCAAAAACCGAGAATAAGGCTGATGAAGCTGTGGCAGAAACAGCAACAGCAACAGCAACAGAAGCGGCTGAGAACCTTAGCCCCGCTGTGCGCAAGCTTGTCACCGAACATGGGCTCAACGCTTCAGATATCAAAGGCACAGGAAAGGGTGGGCGACTCACCAAGGCAGATGTAGTTGCCTACATGGAAGCAGACTCAACGCCAAATGAACCAACCGTGCCAGTGGCCGAAGCTGAAGCCCCAGTGCCCGCAGCAGCAGTCTCAACATTACCTGCTGGTGATCGTGTAGAGCAACGTGTACCCATGACCCGTATACGTGCCCGCATAGCCGAAAGGCTGATTGAGGCACAGCAGAACGCTGCTATTCTCACTACTTTTAACGAAGTAGACCTCTTCGAGGTTGATCGTCTCCGTAAACAGTATCGTGAAGCATTTGAAAAAGAGCATGAAGTCAAACTCGGCTTTATGTCCTTTTTCGTTCGCGCAGCCGTTGAAGGTCTGAAAAAATACCCGATCATCAACGCCTCGGTAGATGGTAACGATGTTATCTATCATGGCTACTATGACATAGGTATCGCCGTTTCCAGCCCACGTGGACTGGTGGTTCCTGTCTTGCGGGATGCTGACTCGCTCGGGTTGGCAGATATTGAAAAAGGCATTAAGGAATATGGTGCCAAGGCGCAATCCGGAAAGCTGGGTATTGATGACATGCTGGGTGGCACATTCAGCATTACCAATGGCGGCGTCTTCGGATCCATGATGTCCACACCTATCCTAAATCCGCCGCAAAGTGCGATCTTGGGTATGCACGGTATTACACAGCGACCTATGGTTGTTGATGGTGAAATCAAAATACGCCCAATGATGTATCTTGCACTGTCATATGACCATCGAATTATTGATGGTCGTGAAGCGGTGTTGTTCCTACGCGGGATCAAAGATGCCCTGGAAGATCCTGCCCGTCTGATATTGCAAATCTGATCTGACAATTAATAAAGCCCGGCTACTACAGTCGGGCTTTGTCGTCTTTGCTATTTTGAATATTGAGTAAACTATGAGTAAAAAATTCGACGTCGTTGTTATTGGTGCCGGACCCGCCGGCTATGTCGCTGCTATTCGTTGTGCTCAACTCGGTATGAAAACTGCCTGTGTAGACGACTGGCTTGATGCTGCAGGCAACCCCTCGCTAGGCGGAACCTGTCTTAATGCAGGTTGCATACCCTCCAAAGCCCTGCTGGAATCCTCTGAAATATTCCATAAGTCGCAACATGAATTTGCTGTTCATGGTCTTGATATAAAAAGTGCCAAGATGGACATTGCGAGAATGCAGGCCCGAAAAGACGGCATTGTTACCTCTCTAACTTCTGGTATCGGGGGATTGTTCAAAGCCAATGGGATTGAGTCCATTACGGGCAAAGGCTGCCTTGAAGCACCCGGAAAAGTCAAAGTAACACCACTTAAGGGCAAGGCTTATATCGTGGAGGCCCAAAAAGTAATTATTGCTGCCGGGTCAATCCCTACAGAAATCCCTATCGCCGCTTTTGATGGGGATAAAATTGTAGACTCAACCGGCGCCTTGGCTTTTGCATCTGTACCCCGGAAACTCGGCATTATTGGTGCGGGTATTATCGGTCTTGAGCTAGGCAGTGTCTGGTCACGCCTGGGTGCTGAAGTGACTTTGCTTGAAACCCAGGACAGCCTGCTGCCCATGACAGATAAGCAGATTGCCCGCGAGGCGGCAAAGCAATTCAAGCAGCAAGGTTTGAACATACTACTCGGCGCACGTGTATTGAAAGCCACGGCCCAGGCCAAGAGCGTAAAGGTTGAATATGTTGAAGGTGATACGAACAAGTCGGTTCAGTTTGACAAATTGATTGTTGCCGTTGGCCGTCGTCCGGCAACAGAAGGCCTGTTCAGTAAGGATTCCGGCCTGGAACTGGATGAAAAGGGTTTTGTAGCAGTTAATGATAAATACCGCACGAATTTGCCAGACGTATACGCAATTGGAGATGTCATCGGCGGCGCAATGTTGGCGCATAAGGGATCAGAAGAGGGCGTTGCAGTCGCTGAAAACATTGCGAAACAGTCAGGTCATGTAAATTATGACGTGGTGCCATCTGTAATTTACACTTCGCCGGAAATTGCCTGGGTGGGCAAGACCGAAGAACAGGCCAAACGGCAGGGTATTAACGTAAAAAGCGGTAGTTTCCCTTTTGCAGCAAGCGGTCGAGCCAAAGCCATGGAGTCAGCCGGCGGCATGGTTAAAATTGTTACAAATGCCGATAATGATGAAATTATCGGGGCACACATGATTGGCCCCTATGTTTCAGAATTGATTGCCGAAATGGTTCTGGCCATGGAATTCAAGGCGAGTTCAGAGGACATCGCAAGAACGATACATGCGCATCCAGCGTTATCTGAAGCGGTGCATGAGGCTGCTCTGTCAGTAGATAATAGAGCGATACATTTTGCCAACAAGCGTAAATAATTCGGGACGTTCAGAGCATGGCAGGACATAGTAAATGGGCCAATATCCAGCACAGAAAAGGTGCACAGGATAAAAAACGGGCAAAAATATTCACCCGTTTGATCCGTGAAATCACTGTATCAGCGCGTATGGGCGGGGGTGAAATAGAATCAAACCCGCGACTGCGACTGGCTATTGATAAAGCCAATGCCGCCAACATGCCCAAAGATAATATTGCCCGGGCAATTAAACGTGGCAGTGGCGATACTGATGCAGATAATTACGAGGAAATACGCTACGAGGGTTATGGGCCGGGTGGCGTGGCCATTATGGTCGATTGCATGACGGACAACCGTAATAGAACCGTTGCAGATGTCCGACACGCATTCAGTAAATATGGGGGTAATCTGGGTGCTGATGGCTCAGTCAGTTACCTGTTTGAACATCGCGGCGTAATTTCATTTGCTGCAGACAAAGATGCTGACCAGATTCTCGAAATTGCCCTTGATGCAGGTGCTGAGGATGTCATTGATTACGACGATGGCTCTGTCGATGTTCTGACATCTCCTGACCAATATGAGGCAGTCAAATCCATATTAAAAGAGGCAAATCTGGTGCCTGATGAGTCTGACCTGACGATGCATGCAGCGACCAGTTCGCCGGTGGACAGTGAATCTGCGCCTACACTGCTGAAATTACTGGAGGCGTTAGAGGACCTGGACGATGTCCAGAATGTATATACAAACGCTGAATTCTCAGACGAAGACGTTGTCGCCTGATAACGAACTTTTAAAACCCAAAACTGCCATTCGAATACTGGGAGTTGATCCCGGCTCTCGGATCACAGGTTATGGCCTGATTGATTTCAAAGGTGAAGCTGTGACTTATGTGGCCAGTGGCTGCATAAAGTTACCCATCATTTCACTACCCGAGCGTTTACAACTCATACATGCTGATTTGAAAATAATTATTGATCGTTACAATCCACAGGTACTCGCAATTGAACAGGTCTTTGTTCACAGGAACCCATCGAGTGCCTTAAAACTGGGGCAGGCCAGAGGCGCGGCAATATGCGCCGCTGCCGATCTTCCTGTAAGTGAATACACCCCTGCAGAAGTAAAACAGGTCATAGTGGGTAACGGACGTGCGGCAAAGGCCCAGGTTCAACATATGGTTCAGACGCTCTTGAAACTGGACGGTGAGCTTGCAGAAGATGCCGCGGATGCACTCGGTATCGCATTAACCCATGCTCGATTCGCAGCACGGCCCGATATACTGGTTAAATGGGGCAAATCGAAAAAGCGCCGAGGTCGTCGCGCTGCCTCTGCTGCTGAATACAAGGAGTATCTAAAGAAATGATCGGCTACCTCAAGGGAACCCTGGTTGAGAAACACCCCCCCAGACTGATTGTGGATGTCAATGGGGTGGGCTATGAGGTGGATGCCCCCATGTCCACCTTTTATGTATTACCGGCTACAGGTAGTCAGATAACAATTCATACACATTTACATGTACGTGAAGATGCGCAACAGCTATATGGGTTCGCGAGCAAGACAGAACGGACGCTTTTCCGGGATCTGATTCGAATTAGTGGCGTCGGCGCAAAGCTGGCATTGTCCGTTCTCTCCGGGATCAGTGCAGAGGACTTTGTCGCTACAGTTCAAACCGGGGATATTGCGACCCTCACGCGACTTCCGGGTATCGGCAAGAAGACAGCTGAACGGCTGGTGATAGAGATGCGTGACCGGTTTGGTGATTCAGAGCTGTTACCGGGGAACGGGGGCATCAATATCAATGCATCGCAAGACCCAGCCCAGGAAGCCTTTAGCGCCTTGACCGCGCTTGGCTATAAACCGGCAGAGGCTACAAGACTCATCAAGTCGGTCAATGATGACGGATTAAGCAGTGAGGAACTGATACGAAAATCTTTACAGAATGCGGTGCAAAGAAACCAGTAGAATGTTCCCATGATTGAAGAATCAAGCCTCCAGACGCACAGAGTCATTGCAGCAGAAGAAACCTCGGAAGAGGCAGTGCAAGACCGTGCCATTCGCCCCAAACGACTGGAAGATTATGTCGGCCAGAACCCTGTTCGTGAGCAGATGGGTATCTTTATACAGGCTGCCACAGCGCGTAATGAGGCACTGGACCATGTGCTGATCTACGGACCCCCGGGCCTGGGCAAGACTACACTCGCGCACATCATTGCCAATGAACTGGGCAGTAACCTAAGGCAAACATCCGGCCCTGTACTTGAGCGCCCGGGAGACCTTGCCGCATTACTTACCAATCTTGAGCCGCACGATGTACTTTTCGTTGATGAGATTCATCGTTTAAGCCCGGTGGTAGAAGAAATCCTGTATCCGGCACTGGAAGATTACCAACTCGATATTATGATTGGTGAAGGCCCGTCTGCCCGTTCTATCAAACTGGACTTGCCACCCTTTACTCTGGTGGGCGCTACAACCAGGGCAGGGTCGTTAACTTCTCCATTGCGTGATCGCTTCGGCATTGTTCAAAGGCTGGAGTTCTATCACCAGGATGAAATCCGGGCCATTGTTAAGCGGTCAGCAAAAATTCTGGAGCTTCCCATTGAAGATTCCGGAGCTCATGAAATTGCCAAACGCTCCAGGGGCACACCAAGAATAGCGAATCGACTGCTCAGAAGAGTACGGGATTTTGCGCAAGTGAAGGGTGATGGTCGTGTCACCAGCGACATTGCGGACCAGGCAATGGACGTTCTCGATGTTGATGTTCACGGTTTTGACATCATGGACAGGAAGCTTTTGCTGGCGTTGGTTGAAAAGTTCGAAGGAGGTCCGACAGGTATCGAGAGTCTGGCGGCAGCCATTGGCGAGAGTCGGGATACTATTGAAGATGTGCTTGAACCCTACCTCATCCAGCAGGGCTTTATGATGAGAACACCCAGAGGACGTGTTGCGACACAACTGACCTATAGACACTTTGGCCTGAAAGTACCGGCCAGCAATAATTTTGAATCAGGAAATACTGATCTTTTTGGTGAGAATTCCTAACTATTCCAGTCCAGCAAGTTTATAATGCGAGCGAGTATTTCCCAGCAGGAAATACTGTCTTAAACCCTTACATTTACAGGTAATACGTGGATAATCGCGATCCATTCTTCTGGCCTATACGTATCTATTACGAGGATACGGATGTCAGTGGTGTTGTTTATCACGCCAATTATCTGCGTTATTTCGAGCGTGCACGTACCGAATGGCTGAGGCACAAAGGTTTTTCCCAGGAAAACCTGATGCAGGAACTTCAAGTCGCATTCACAATTGTTTCACTCAATGTGAATTATCGACTGCCGGCCCGTCTTGATGATGAACTCCTTGTTCAACTTGAGGTCGTACGTGCCGGGCGTGCCAGCCTGGTATTTGCTGAGAAACTCGTGATGGAAAATGACCAATCAATAATTGTGGCTGACGGTGAGTTCAGGGCAGCCTGTGTGAATTCCTGCACGTTTAAACCCACACCGATGCCTGAAACAGTTTTAGAGGAGATTAAACGTGTCAGCTGATATCAATCTGCTACATCTGATTACACAAGCCAGCTTCCTGGTCCAATTGGTCATGTTTGCCCTGCTCGTGGCTTCTCTTGCTTCCTGGACTGTGATTTTTCAAAAAAGAAGTCTACTCAAGCAGACGGGGCATTCGGCGGACTGGTTTGAAGACCAGTTCTGGTCTGGCGGAAACCTTTCGGACATTTACAAGGCCGTGATGCGTCGTGATGACAGCCCTTCAGGGCTTGAAGGCCTGTTTAAGGCCGGATTTGAAGAGTTAAGACGCCAGCGACAGCACCAGAAAGTCAGGGGTGATGAAGTCATCGCTGCGGTACAACGTGCGATGCGTATATCATTGGTGCGTGAAGTAGGCAGACTGGAGCAGGGCCTCGCCATGCTTGCGACGATCGGATCTACCAGTCCGTATGTGGGTTTGTTCGGTACAGTTTGGGGCATTATGAATGCCTTTATTGCACTGGGTAACGTCAAATCGGCTACTTTGGCCATGGTGGCGCCCGGTATCGCTGAAGCACTTATTGCCACAGCTATGGGTCTGTTTGCAGCCATCCCGGCCGTAATTGCCTATAACGTATTCACGAATAAGGTAGATGGGCTTGAAACCCGTTATAGCGCCTTCATGGAGGAATTTGCCGGCATTGTTCAACGTGGCGTACAGAAAGAATCCAGCGAGGCAGAATAATGGAAATGCGGAGCAAGCGACGCCTGGCTTCGGAAATCAATGTTGTGCCTTACATTGATGTCATGCTGGTACTACTCATAATTTTCATGGTGACTGCACCACTTATGACGTCTGGCGTGGAAGTTGAGCTGCCTGAGACAGATAATTCAGAATCTTCGGCACAAACTGATGAAGAACCCGTAGTTCTGACTGTTGATAAAAATGGCCTCATGTATCTTGATGTGGGTGCCAAGCAATACGACGAACCTCTAAGTGAAGAGGAAATCGTAGATATTTCCTCAAAGGTTGTTGGAAACAGTCCGGATAAATCGTTTTATGTAAGGGCAGATAAGAACGTTGCATTCGGCCCGGTGTTGCGTGCCATGGATTTACTTAAGCAGGCAGGTGCCAGCAAGGCATCATTTGCGAGCATGCCTGAAGACGTTAAGCGGTAGTCGGAGCGTTATTTGAACTTCGACTTTCGTGCCCTTGCGTTTGCTCTAATCATCCATGTGCTTATGGTTTTGATGTTACTGCTGGCCATAGACATGCCAAAGCTGGAGCTGGGTGGAAAAAAGAAGATTGAATCCATCGAGACGCTGATCATTGATGCCCCCATCATGACAACAACAGAAAAACTCAGATTAAAGGATGACAAACAAAGAAAATTACAGGAAATCCAGAGGCAGAAAAAACTAGAGCTGGAAAAGAAGGCTGAAGAAAAGCGCAAGAAAGATGAGGCGCAAAGAAAACTGGTTGCTGAGCAGCAACGTAAAGAGGAAGCCGAACGCAAGCGTGTTGAAGAGAACGAGCGCAAGGCTTTAGAGCAAAAGAAGAAAGAAGACCAGGCCAGGAAAGAAAAGGCTGAAGCAGAGAAAAAACGCAAGGCTGAAGAAGAAAAGAAAAACAGGGAAGAAGCCGAGAAAAAACGTCTGGCTGATGAAGAGGCGAAAAAGAAGGCTATTGAAGACGCCAGGAAAAAGGCAGAAGATGCCAAACGCAAAGCCGAGGAGGCCGAGCGACGCAAGGCGCAGGAAGCACTGGAAGCCCAAATGGCTGAGGAACTCGCTGCTGAAGAAGCGGCAAGGGCCCGTGCCGCGGAAGAGGCCAGGTTACGGGATCAACTCAGGCCTGTGCTTGCCAGATGGGTTGCAGCAATGCGAAACAAGGTCGCCAGAAACTGGTTACGCCCTCCAGGAGGGTCTGAGTACTTTGAATGTAGCGTATTTGTGAAACAATTAAACAGCGGTGAGGTATTGCAGGTTAAAAT
The DNA here is from genome assembly GCA_041622995.1 of Nevskiales bacterium. Classification (GTDB taxonomy): domain Bacteria; phylum Pseudomonadota; class Gammaproteobacteria; order Nevskiales; family CAJXLF01; genus CAJXLF01. The sequence continues at coordinate 6,680 of JBFJXR010000006.1, read as the reverse complement.
TGAGGAAAGTTGCGGTAGTGATGTATTAAATGAATCAGTACGTAAGGCTGTACTTAAAGCCAGCCCGCTGCCATTGCCCGAGGACATGCGTGTCTTCAAAAAAGAATTAATATTTGTATTCAAACCGGATTAGATACACATTAAATGAACATGAAATTTCGCAATTTACTTTCCGGGCTATTGCTCATCACTCTGGCCACGCCGGCCTATTCAGCCCTTAAAATCGAAGTCACAGAGGGCGTTACTGGCGCTATTCCCATTGCGATTGCTCCATTTAAAGTGGAAGAAGGCTTTGCGCCTGCGGAAGATCTGGCTGCCATCGTTGAAAAGGATCTTGCCAGTACCGGCTTGTTCAAGATTATTCCGCGAAACAAGCACCTGGGGAATCCAGCACAGCTGAGTGATGTAAATCTGAAAAACTGGCGCACAGTTGGCTCAGATCATCTTGTCTTCGGGCAGCTGATTCCCAAGGGGCAGGGTAACTACAGTGTTCGTTTTCACCTCCTGGATGTATTCAAGGATGCAGGTGGCGCCCAGGGATTCGAGATCGACGCGCCGGCAAATGCATTACGACATGCGGCTCATATGGTGGCTAACCGCATTTATGAAAGACTGACCGGGCATCAGGGCATTTTTACAACACGTATTGCCTATGTAACTGCCAAGAATACCAAGCGAGGGCCCAGGTACGACCTCATTGTGGCTGATCAGGATGGTTTCAATGCCCAGACAGTGGCCAGCTCATCAGAGCCTATTATGTCGCCCGCCTGGTCACCGAGCGGACAACATCTCGCCTATGTTGCCTTCGATATTGAAGAAGGACTGGCAATTCTGCAGGTACAGGATCTGCGCACCGGTGCAGTTGAAGAAATCTCTTCAAGAGAGGGCATCAATGGAGCGCCCTCCTGGTCACCAGACGGCAAAAACCTGGCAATGACGCTGTCATATCACGGTAATCCGGATATATTTGTTTATAACATTGCGTCCAAAAAGCTTCAGCAAGTGACACGGAGTCCAGCCATTGATACAGAATCAAGCTGGTCTCCTGACGGCAGAAGCCTTATTTTTACTTCGGACCGTGGAGGAAGCGCACAGATTTATAAAATCCCGGTCGGTGGTGGGAATGCTGAAAGATTGACGTTTGAGGGCAAAAGTAATTCCAGAGCTGTTTATGCGCCGGATGGCAAGTCAATAGCAATGGTAACGAGTAGTGGTGGATACAAGATAGCGGTCCTTGATCTTAGAACACGGGACTTACGAGTTTTAACGGATGGTCGGTTGGATGAGAGCCCCAGTTTTGCACCTAACGGGCAGGCACTTATCTATACACGATCAACGGGGGGTGGCGCAGAACTGGCTACGGTTTCAATTGATGGCCGTGTAAAGACACGACTGCGCCAATTAGGCGAAGTGCGCGAACCTTCGTGGTCGCCCTTCTAATATGGTTTTTGGAGATAACTTGATGGGTAATCTTATGCAAAAGTTTGGTTTTATGCTTGTCGCTGCCATTCTGGCAATATCTGTTACCGGTTGCGGCGGCGATAAGAACGTTAGGGATGATTCCAGCCAATATGGCAGTGAATTTGATGGAAATGATGCGAGCACAAGCGGAATCGATACATCCCGCCTTGACGAGCGTGGCCTGAAGGGCGTTGATTATGACGACCGCATGGCATTTCTTGACCCGAAAAATCCTTTAAGTACACGTATTATCTATTTTGATTTTGATAGTGATTCTGTGCGTTCCGAATACATGGCTTCCTTACGCGCACATGCAGAATACGCAAAGCGCAAGGGTGCGACTGTTCGTCTGGAAGGTCATACAGATGAGCGTGGTACCCGTGAATACAACGTAGGCCTGGCAGAACGCAGAGCGATGTCCGTTCGTCGTATTCTGTTGCTCGATGGTGTGAGTACAGACAACCTTCGGACACTTAGTTTTGGCGAGGAAAGACCTGCAGTTATCGGACATAATGAAAGTGCCTGGGGTCAGAACCGTCGAGTCGAAATTATTTACGAAGACTGACTGTTTATGGCAGCAGTTCATATAACTAGTTAATATCAAATGAAAAAATCAATCATGGTCGCCAGTGTTTCACTGGCGGCCTTTAGTACATCGGTATTGTCCGATGACCGCCTGCTGTACCAGCTGGAAAATCGTGTTGAACAGCTGGAACAGCGGATCGGCAATTCTGGCATGTTGTCTATAGCAGAGGATGTAAACCGTTTGCAGGCAGAGGTGCGCTCACTGCGTGGTGATATTGAGCGTCTGCAGTATGAAAACAATCAGGCAAAAATTCGTCAACGTGAAATGTATCTGGATCTGGAGCGGCGTATCCAGGCCGTGGAGCAAAATAAAGCCCCAACAGTTTCATCAGCAGCAGACTCTCAAGTCGGTATCAACCCCGGACAGGATTCAGCTGACCAGACCGATGCTGGACCCGATTCCGGGACTCAGCCAGCGGTTGTAAATCTTCAGGTGGAAGAAAAAGCTTATCTGTCTGCGTTTGAACTTTTAAAGCAGGGCAGATATCCGGACGCCATCAAGGGTTTTAGTGGCTTTCTGGCGCAGTACCCTCAAAGTGTGTATGCAGATAATGCGCAGTACTGGTTGGGTGAAGCCTATTATGTCAGCAGGGACTTCCCAGAATCTTTGCAGAGCTTTAACCGATTGGTTGAAGTACACCCGCAAAGCTCGAAGATTCCCGGGGCACTATTAAAAATCGGTTATATCTACTATGAGCGTGGTGACTACGATCAGGCCAGGTCTGCACTGACACGTATTACGCGTGACTTTACGGAATCCAGTGCCGCAAACCTTGCAAGACAAAGGTTGCAACGTATGGACACCGAGGGACGTTAGCGATTGTCTCAAAATGTCATTGACAGTGATTCAACCAGTCCAGGAGCTAAGGTTTCTGATAAACAGCTTAAAGTCACTGAAGTATTTTACTCCTTACAGGGTGAAGCACGTGACTCAGGCTGGCCTACGGTATTTATCCGTCTGACAGGATGCCCCTTACGCTGCCACTACTGTGATACTGCCTATGCCTTCTACGGCGGTCAGTGGCATTCAATTGATGATGTCCTCTCAAAAGTAAAGCAACATAATGTAATGCATGTCTGTGTCACGGGGGGTGAGCCGTTGGCGCAAAAGTCATGCATTTCATTACTGACAAAATTATGTAACCAGGGCTATCAGGTATCTCTTGAAACCAGTGGCGCAATTGATATTAGCCAGGTAGATACACGTGTAAGCCGAATAGTCGATATCAAAACGCCGGAATCCGGTGAGGAAAGCAAAAACCTTTGGGATAACCTCAGGCACATCACTCGTCACGATCAAATCAAGTTTGTAATAGGCAGCAGGTCGGACTATGACTGGTCTGTTAATTGTCTTAAAACCAATAAGTTGCATGAGCTATGTGATGTATTGTTTTCGCCGAGTAAAGACCAGCTTGAAGCAGCTGAGTTGGCAGAATGGATACTCAAAGACTCGCTCCCTGTAAAATTCCAGTTACAACTGCATAAGGTGCTTTGGGGCGATGCGCCAGGTAAGTAAATCTTCCGGTAACAAGACTATGCATCAAAACAAAAAAGCTGTGGTTTTGCTCTCTGGAGGGCTTGATTCTGCAACCTGCCTGGCCATGGCAGCAGCAGCAAGGTATGAGTGCCATGCACTTAGTGTTTCCTATGGACAACGTCATATAGCCGAGTTAACTGCTGCGAATACCATTGCGAATCAATATCAGGTCAAGGAGCATCGAGAAATCAGTATTAATCTCGACGTGATAGGTGGCTCATCATTGACAGATTCGACAATGCCCGTGCCAGAAGGACAGGGTGAGGTCGTAGATACCGGAATACCGACTACGTATGTACCCGCGAGAAACACTCTTTTTCTTTCACTTGCTCTGGGATATGCAGAATCCATTGGTGCATTCGATATATTTATTGGTGTAAATGCCGTTGATTTTTCAGGATACCCGGACTGCAGGCCCGATTTTATATCAGCATTCCAGCAATTGACTGTTCTGGCCACCAAGGCAGGCGCGGAAAATACCGGTCAATTTGAAATACACACACCGTTAATCAAGCTGACCAAGGCTGAAATCATCAAGGCCGGAATGGAACTTAATCTTGATTATTCCCTGACAGTATCCTGTTATCAGGCGGATTCTGAGGGTAAGGCATGTGGGCGCTGCGACTCATGCAGACTCCGTCAGAAAGGTTTTTTAGATGCAGGGGTTTCCGATCCCACGCGATACCAGTAGAATACGCGCTCCCGCAACGGGTTGGCAGTAGTAACTGCAAAATCATCAGCCTTGTATCAGGCATCATGATTGTATCAATGGGGTGTTAGCTCAGTTGGTAGAGCATCGGACTTTTAATCCGCTGGTCGATGGTTCGAATCCATCACACCCCACCATTTAAAAATTCATCAACTTAAACTGTAGTTGGCACAATCATTCGAGTCTTTGCCATTTAAGCGGTGATTCTCTGATCAACTCTTTAACATTAAGTGGGGCACGTTTTCGCCAGCTCAAGAGGTGATACCAGCTAATTAATGACCAACTGAACATTTCACCTGATTCTTCAATCAAACCCAATACAGGGTGCATAACCGGGTCATGAGTGTTTGCGTGAACATAGTCTATTCCAACAGCAAATAGCGCCATCAGCATCAAAAGAAAACCTAACGAAAGAGAGAACACAAGATTCTCCATATCCGAGATAGTGGTTGCAAACGCAATAAGAGCAAGCAGTATCAAACTGGCCGATATCATTGCGAAAGCTTCACCAAATGACTGACTAACACCTTGATGTAAATACATATAATTACCAATCTGCTCGTGGATACTTAATACGTCATCCAGCAACATCAACAAAAAAACAAGTATCCAGCATGCGAGTACAAGACTATTGATCACATTTATACTGAACATAATCACCATCAGGATAAACATGCACAGAACCATTTTTATGAGTTGATATCTCTCCGCATACCCGCCGTCAAATTCAATATTGAAGTTCTGGTTCGGCCAATCCATCACAGTATATGCTGCATGCAGCAATATGAAGACAACATCCAGTAATATAAGTAGTGTCAGGGGCCAGGCGCGTATAATTTGCCTGCTGGACAGTCGGAACCCATCCATTCAGCTAACCGGTTTGCGGCGCTTAATCATTGGTAAGGCAACAAATCCCAAATACTTGTTTACATACCAGAGAGACAATACATTTTGTAATGACAATCCGAATGTGGTCGCTATGGCGGCACCCGCAGCACCGTAGAGATTTGCCAGATACCAGGTTATTGGTAAAACTATCATGAGAGTGAAAACAAGAATATTTCGCATTGTTTGTTGATGCCCGGTCATGACCAGCACATAACCACAAGGGCCGGTAACCAGGTTAATCAGCTGTCCGATGACCAATACACGCAGTACCAGATCGGCATCAGCAAATTCCTTGCCAAATATGACGCTGACAACTTCTGGCCATACCAGTAAAAGTGTGGCCAGAGGAATTGCATAGAGTGTCATAAACAGGGTGGTTTTCTTGACCAGTGCCTCGAGCTTCTGCAACTCATTGCTTGCATACAATGCGGCAAATTTCGGCGCCATAATCCCACCGAAAACAACAAGAATGACGCTAAACTGTATGGCGAGTTTATGCCCCGCATTGAAAATTCCAACCTCGGATTCGGATGCCACGCTCCCTAAGATCGGGAATATTGCCCAGGCCATAAGGAAATTCATCATGTCTATCAGGGCAAGCGGCGCGCAATCCCGGGAAAGTTTCCTGGTAGACATCGGCTTGCGTGGCCCCAGTCCACCGGGACTCGTGCGAAAGAACAGTATGCCCGTCAGACTCACGATGACTGTAGAGCCCAGATAACAAAGGCCCGCAAGAACGACATTAACTTCCTTGACCACTATCAGGATCAATAACGCTGTGGCCATGAGTATTGGCATAAGCGCAGATTCAATCAATGTAGCGGCCACAGGCCTACCTATGGCCTTTAGAACGCCGGATTGCACCCAGATAAGACTAAAAGGTAATACGGCAAACGCGAGTGTGATTATAGGTACCTCTAGAGCCGTATTGTCGAATACGCTTACGGCTAGCCAGGGCGCGCTAACAACCAGAAGAGCAGTGGCGATCACCGATAAACTGGCTGAGATCAGGCAAGACTGAAAATATATACCTCGAACGGCAGCCATGTCATTCTGGTCGGCCGCTGTACCTGCATACTTCATTAAAGCCGTATCAAGCCCGAATTTTCCGATAACACCGGCAGCCATCATTAAAGTCAGTGATAAATAGAAAACACCAGCACCTTCTGCGCCCAATGATCTTGAAAGAACCACGTGCATGACGAAACCGCTTGCGACGCCAAGGCCCCTGACCGCAAAGCTCGACCTGAGCAGGCGAATAAGCAGCTTCTCATTCTCAAGAAAGTCTCTTAAGCGTTGAACTATGGACATGATTTAGTAGCTCTAAGCCTGTTTACAATGATGTTTTAGTTCCCATTGCCAGGCGTGTTCAACCATAGTAGCCAAATCAGCGTAGGCAGGTGTCCAGGTCAACTCTGACTTTGCTTTTTGACTGTCAGCTACCAGTCGCGCCGGATCTCCTGCACGCCGAGGCCCGTCTTCTACCTTGAAATCACGCCC